>WRPH01000038.1 GCA_009773375.1 Paracoccaceae bacterium | reverse complement strand
GTCGCCACCCGCTACGACAAAACCGCAGAGAGCTTCCTGGGCTTCATCGACATCACCTCGATCCGCATCTGGCTCCGCCATTTGTCAACATGACCTAAGGCACAACGTCGCTCTGGGCACCTGCTTTTCAGAAGAGCGTGACCTTCTGAGCCAATGGCGCGGTTATGCGCAAGACGGTGCAGGATTTTCAGTTACATTCGATACGGAAAAGCTGCAAAGAGCGGCGGAAAGTTATAAGAACGTATCTCCCCTAACACTGTCAAAGGTATATTATGGCAGTCGAGATATTGTCGAAACAAACGACATTGTTAAAAAATTATATGATGCTTTTAGCTCAGATGCCGAACAGTATGACGAAGGGCAAGATGGCATAGGGCGCATGTCACTCAACCTTACGCCGGAAAAACACCAATTACAAAAAGAAGCAGCGCGAAGTCTATTCACAGTGAAAAACGGTGCATTCAAAGAAGAAAAAGAGTGGCGGCTTTTTTTCTATGATTCGATCAGTGAAATTAGGAACGTCGAGTTCAGAGAGAGCCGCAACATTCTGTCGCCATTCGTTCGGCTGAAATTGTCGGCCGCAACAATCCGCGGCGTAACTTTGGGGCCAACAAACCCGACGTCACGTCAAATGGTCGAAGCTGCCTTAGAGACATATCAAATCAGTGCTTGGGTTCGCAGTAGTAATGCAAGTTATCGGAATATCTGAGCGCCCCAATCGTTAAAACTCCCTTAATCCCACCACCCCAACCCCTTGATTCCAATCACATAAAAATGGTCCCGCGTTGGGACCGCGCCTCACTTCGGCTCGCGCAGTTGCGGGCGGATCGGGATTTCCTTCAGCAGCCCGCCGACCCCCATCGCGGCAATATTGTCGCTGGAAACCTGCAGCCCGCAGGCCAGCCGCTCCAGCACCCAATCGGCCCCGTTCAGCGCAGGCGAGCGCGCGCAGCCAGGCAGGCCCACCACCGGACGCCCGGCCAGATTGCCCAGAAACAGCAGGTTGCCCGGATCAACCGGCATGCCGAACCGCGCCACCGCCCCCCCCGCCGCCCGCAGCGCTTGCGGCGCGGTGTCGTATAGGTCGGAGGTGGCCGAGCCGGTCAGGATCAGCACCATATCGCCGTCCGCCCGCGCCAAAGCCTGCGCAATCGCCGCTTCATCATGCGCCACCACCTCCACCGCTGCCAGCCGCATCCCCAAAGCCCGCAGCCGCGACTCCACCGCCCGCTTGCCCTTGGCCGACAGTTTCGGGTCCTGCCCCGGCACTTCCGTCAGGATCAGGCTGGCCTGCGTCATCACCACCGGTCGCACCCGCAGCGCCCCCCGCGCCGCCTCACAAGCCTGCGCCAAGGCTGCCGCTTCAACCCCGTAAGCGATGATCTTCACCGTGCCGACCAGCGTGCCCGCCTGCACCCGTGTCATCGGCGCCAGCGTCGCCAGCGTGATCGCCGGGTCCACCCGGTTCAAGGCCAGCACCGCCGCCGCGTCCACCTCGACCACCCCCGGCCCGACCGCGTTCAGGTTCACCCGGCCGGTGAAGGCCTCGCTCCGCATCAGCCCCCACCCGTCCTGCGGCACCAAGGCCCGCGCCAGCGCGGCGGCTGCATCATCCTCGGCCACATCGCCGGGCCCCAGCCGCGCCACCACCACCTGCGCCACGCCCGCCGCCCGCAGCAGCCCCAGATCGGCCGCCGCCAGCACCTGCCCCTTGCGCAGCCGCCCCTGCGCCAGCATCACCGAATGCGCCAGCACCGCGCCTTCTGCCCTGTCCAGCGCCACCGGCCCGAACTGCATCACGCCCCCCGCAGCGCGGCGGTCACCTGCGCCAGGATCGACACCGCGATTTCCGCCGGCGTTTTCGCCCCGATCGCCAGCCCCACCGGCGCATGGATACGGGCAATCTCGGACTCCGAAAACCCCGCCGCCAGCAGCCGCGCCACCCGCGCCGCATGGGTCTTCTTCGACCCCAGACAGCCCAGATAGAAACACCCCGAGCGCAGCGCAAAGCGGATCGCCGGATCGTCCAGCTTGGGATCATGCGTCAAGGTGATGATCGCGGTGCGGCTATCCGGGGCCAGCCGCGCGAGGGCCTCGTCTGGCCAGTCGTCCAGATCATAGCCCGCCAGCCGCGCCATCGCCACCAACGGCTGTGCGATATGCACCGCCCCCACCACGATCATCCGCAACGGCGGGTTATGCGGCGCGATGAAGCGGCCTGCATCCACCGCCGCCTTGTCGCTGCGCAGCACCGCATCCACCGCCGGATCGGTCCCCAGCGCCACCAGGGCCCGGCTCCAATTCGCCAGATCAACCACATAGCCCACCGCCGCCCGCGCCGCCCTTGCCGCCACCAACTGCTCCAGCAATGGCAGCCACGGCGCCACCGGCTCCACCAGCACCTTGATGGTGCCGCCACAGGCCAGCCCGACCGAAAACGCGGTTTCGTCCGACACACCGAAGGTCAAAAGGCGCGGCACGCCGTCGCCCAGCGCCTCCAAGGCCTCGGTCACCACTGCACCCTCGACACAGCCGCCGGACACCGAGCCCATGATCTCACCCCGCCCCGAGATCGCCAACTGGCTGCCGGGCTGGCGCGGCGCAGAGCCCCACGTCTCGACCACCGTCGCCAGCGCCGCCCCGCGGCCTTCGCGCGCCCAGATCAGCGCAGTTTCCGGGATCAGATCATGGGTGGCAGCATCGGTCATGGCGGGGTCCTCCGGCACACAGCTTGCACCAAGCTTGCCCGGCTCGCCATTGCCAAAAGGTCACAAAGCCAAAGGCCCCGAGGTTTCCCCCGAGGTCTTCGCAATCACCGTGAACCGGAGCAGTTCTCAGCTTGCCGTGCGCATCAGCGGCGTGATGATCCGCACCGCCACACGCCGGTTGCGCTTTTCATCCGCCAGCGTGTCGATGCGCAGCTCGGTTTCGCCATAGCCCTGGATCACCATGTTTTCCGGCGGAATATCGAAATACTCGGTCAGCGCCAGCGCCACCGATTCCGCCCGCCGATCCGACAGCGCAAGGTTCATCGCCGCCTTGCCGACCGCATCGGTATGACCTTCAATCAGGAACATCTCTCCGGGGTTGCGGTCGATCATGTCCTGCATCAGGCGGCCCAGATCGGCCAGATCGGCAGCTTCCGAGGCTTTGATCGCCGAAGACCCGGAATCGAAGGTGATGCTGTCCACGTCGATCATTGCGGCCAGCGCCCGCACTTGCGAAATCTCGCGGATCTGGCGCAGGCTGAAGGTGCGGCCCAGCTCTCTGATGTCTTTCGCCGCCAGCGCTGCCTTCAACTCGGCATCATCGTCTTGCGTCGAGATCACCACCCGCTTCACTTTCGGCTTCGGCAGCGAGGTGACGATCACCTCTTCTTCCGGCTGCAGATCGTTGATCAGCACCAACTCGCGCCCCAGCTTGTCATATTGCGTCCGGCGCAGCACCCGGCCGGTCGCATCGCGGATCGTCACGATCTGGCTGCCATCGGTGCGTTCGACGATAGTGCGGGTTGATCCGTCACCATAGGTTTCGGTCCGCACGGTCGAGCCGGGTTGCCGGATCACCGCATCGTCATCCTTGTAGACCTGATAGGTGCCGTCGGGTTTCAGCACCACCACCCGGTCGCCGGTGTTCGACACCACTTGCGCGCGTTCAGCCTTGCCCTTGTTGTTTTCGCTGATGATCGCGCCAACCACCAAGGCGCCCAGCGCCACCAGACCGACCTTTTCCAGATCAGACAGCCGGTTCTTCTTGCCAGCCGCCACCACCACCGGAGCCGCAGCGAATTCCTGCGACGAGCTGCGGGTATCGGTTTCGGTCAGCATCTGCGTCACCGTATCGACTGCCGTAGGCGACGGGGCCGCATCGGCAGGCGAGATACCTTCCGCCAGCGGCTCGGCCAGCAGGGTTTCCGCAGCTCCCAGCGTGGTCGGGTCCACCCCATTGGGCTGGGCCAGCAGGTCGGTCAGGGTTTGCACCTCGGTTTCGGTCGGCACCGGGGCTTCAACCGGCTCAGCGGCGGGGTCAACCACCGGCTCTGCCGTCACCAGCCCTGCGGCCGGATCAACCGGCGTGCCATCGGCTTCCACCGCCAGCTCTGCCTCGGCCGCAGCGCGCGCGGCTTCTTGCGCTGCCAGTTCTTCCGCAGTCAGTTCAGGCGCAACCGTTTCCTCTGCCGGAGCTTCGGTAACTGCCGGTTCAACCACGGGCTCCTCGGTAACTGCCGGGTCAACCGCTGGTTCCTCAACGACCGGTTCTTCCGCTAGGGGGGCCTCAACAGCCGGTTCTTCCGCAACAGCCGGCTCTTCGGCAACAGGTTCTTCCACAGCCGGTTCTTCAACAGCCGGTTCTTCCACAGCTGGTGCTTCGGTCACTGGCGCTTCCATCGCATCGGCATCGGCCTGCGCAGCATCGGCTTCGGCCTGAGCTGCAACATCAGCCTCAGCTGCCGCGGCCGCCTCTGCTTCCGACTGCACGGTCGCGGCGGCTGCATCGGTTTCGGCTTGCGCGGCTGCGGCTGCATCCGCATCAGCCTGCGCCGCCGCTGCATCTGCTTCAACCTGTGCTGCGGCGGCTGCATCTGCCTCGGCCTGCGCTGCGGCGGCTGCATCAGCTTCGGCCTGCGCTGCACCGGCAGCCTCTGCGGCGGCTTGCGCTGCGGCGGCTGCTTCGGCTTCGGCCTGTGCAGCCAGCGCGGCTGCATCTGCCTCGGCTTGCGCGGCTGCTGCGGCCTCGGCTTCCGCCTGCGCCGCTGCTGCGGTTGCATCGGCTTCGAGCTGGGCTGCAACCGCAGCTTCTATCGCTTGCGCCTGTTCGACGTAGTCTTCCGGAACGCAAGGTGCCTCTGCCGTGGGCTCGCACAAGACCGAACCGTCCACAGCCACAACATAGCCGTCGTCGGTCAGAGTCTGCGCCATCAGGGGCCACGGTTGCACGTTGAACAGGGCAACCGACAAGGCCGCGGTAGAGTTGAGCAGTCTTTTCATGCGTCTTCCTTTCAAACTTTTCCGGCACCGCAGACAAGGCTGCCTTGGTGCTGATGGTACCACCGAACACCCGATCAGCTTGTTATGCGATATCACCGATCAGCTTGCAGCCCCAATTTGCGGCAAATCAGTCAGTTATCGCCTAGCAGCCGCATCAGCCGCGCCTTTTCACCGCCGTCGCCGCCGTCCGAGATCACCTGCCCCAGCGCCTCCAGCGAGGCAATCGAATGGCCTGCGCGAAAACTGTCCACATGCGGCAGCATTGCGCGAATACCAGCGGCGCGCGGTGCAAAGCCCTCCCAGCGCAGCAACGGGTTCAGCCAGATCAGCCTGCGGCATGATAGATGCAGCCGCTCCACCGCCGCCGCCAGCGCGCCGCTGTCGTCGCGGTCCAGCCCGTCAGTGATCAGCAGCACCACCGCACCCTGCCCCAGCACCCGCCGCGACCAGTCGCGGTTGAACGCGGCAAGGCTCGATCCGATCCGGGTGCCGCCCGACCAGTCCTGCGCCTCGGCCCCCGCCGCTTTCAGTGCCTGATCGACATCGCGGTTCTTCAGATGCCGGGTGATATTGGTCAGCCTTGTGCCAAAGGTAAACGCATGCACCCGCGCCCAGCCCTGCCCGCGCTTGTTGGCCACCGCATGCACGAAATGCAGCACCATCCGGCTATACTGCGCCATGCTGCCGGAAATATCGCACAGCACGATCAAATTCGGCCAGCGCTGTTTCGGCGCGCGCATTTTCAGCGCCATCACCTCGCCCCCCGTCCGCAGCGCCGCCCGCATCGTGGCGCGCGCATCCACCGACCGCCCCGGCCCCAGCGCCATCCGCCGGGTTTGTAACGGCTTTACCGGCAGGCTCAGCCGCGCCAGCATCCGCTGCGCTGCGGCCATTTCCGCCACCGACATCTGTTCAAAATCCAGCGTCTTCAGGCGTTCCTCCGCCGAGACCGTTGCCGAAGCGTCAATCTCGATCTGCTGATCCTCGCCGTCCGGTTCCTCAAATTCCGGCGGCGCGGGTGCCTTGCCATCCAATAACGCCTCTGCCGCGCGCTTTTCGGCCGCATCGGCCAGCCGTTCCTCCTGCACCCCACGCACCTGCGGGATCAGGAATGACATCATCTGTTCCAGAAACTGCGGATCGCGCCAATACAGCCGGAACACCTGATCAAACACCGCGCGTTCCTCGGGGCGGCTGACAAACACCGCCTGCAGCGCCCAGTAGAAATCCATCCGTTCAGAAAACCCCACCGCCGCAATTGCGCGCACCGCTTCAATCACCCGACCCGGCCCAATCGGCAGCCCCGCCCGCCGCAACGCCCGTGCAAAATGCGCGATGTTCTGCGCCAGCTTGCCGTCCTCGGGCAGCGCGAGGTCTGGATAGACGGCCTCAGCCACCGCGCACCTCGGCCACCCGCTGCAAATTCTGCCGATGCACCGCCTCATAGGGCGCGAAATACTGCAAAGTCCCGTCCGCCAGCCAAGGCGCAATCGCCTCGGCCATCGCCAAAGGCGCGCCACGCTGCAACTGCCCGATATAATCGACCGTTGCCGCCAGCAGCCCCGGCCCATAGCCCCCCGCCGCGATCACCAAATCCGACCCGTGGTTCGGCAGCACCCAGTCCGCGCCCAAAGCCTGCAACCGCGCCAGATCGGCCAGATGCGTGGCAAACGCCTGCGGCTCACCAACATAAGTGACGCAATCCTCCACCGTATCGCCCGCCAGCAGCACCCGCCGCCGTGGCAGCCAGATCACCGTCGCATCATCGGAGTGGATATTGCAGGGAAAGCCGTGATCCGTCCCCGCCTCGATCGCCACCTTCCGCGCGCTCAGGTGCGCCTGCGTCCGCACATTCGCGATCACCTCACAGCCCGCAAACGCCTCGGTGCCCGCCACATGATCCAGATGCCAATGCGACAGCACCACCCGGATCTGGCTGACCCCGCGCCGCTGCAATTCTGCCCGGATAAACCGGCCATGCGGCACCGAGACATGCGTGTCATAGACAATCGCCTGATCCCCCGCGATCAGCGCGTAAGACGCGACGCCCAGCGACAACGCGCCATCATCCACCCAGTTCGGCCCATCCGCAAAGCGATGCCCCGCCACCCGGCCATCATAGAACGCCAGTATCCCCGGCTGCGCCTCGATCACCCGCAGATGATCCAGCATCATTGCAGCCCCTTGCGCACCTCGTCCAATATCCTGCGCGCCTCCAGCCCGGACAGCTTTTGAATATCATCCTGATATTTCAGCACCGCCCCCAGCGTGTCGGCGATCACCTCGGGCGACAGCTGGATCACATCCAGCGCCAGCAGGCATTTCGCCCAGTCGATGGTTTCCGCCACACCGGGTTTCTTGAACAGATCCTCCGCCCGCAACCGCTGCACGAAAGCCACGATTTCCCGCGACAACTGCGCCGAGGCTTCCGGCACCCGCGCGTTCAAGATCTGCAATTCGCGCTCAAAGCCGGGGTAATCGACCCAATGATACAGGCAGCGCCGCTTCAGCGCATCATGTACCTCGCGCGTGCGGTTCGAGGTCAGGATCACAATCGGCGGGCTGGGGGCCTTCACGGTGCCCAGTTCGGGGATCGTCACCTGAAAATCCGACAACGCCTCCAGCAGATAGGCCTCGAACGGCTCGTCGGTGCGGTCCAGCTCGTCAATCAACAGCACCGGCGCGCCGCCCACCTGCGGTCGCATCGCCGCCAGCAAAGGCCGCTCGATCAGGAACTCTTCAGAAAACAGATGCTCGCGCCCGCCGGTTTCACCCGCACGAATAGCGATCATCTGCGCGGCAAAGTTCCATTCCGCCACCGCCGACGCCGCATCCAGCCCCTCATAGCATTGCAGCCGGATCAGCCGCCGCCCAAGTGCGGCTGAGATCGCCTTGGTAATCTCGGTCTTGCCCACCCCGGCCTCGCCTTCCAGAAACAGCGGCTTGCCCAATTTCAGCGCCAGAAACACCACCACCGCCAAGGACCGCGCCGCGACATAGCCTTGCCCGGCCAACAACCGCTCCACCTCGTCAATCGACCCCGGAATCCCCGTCACAGCCCGTCTCCCCCCCGTCTTCCCCATGCTTGTGCCATGCTGACCACCCCCCCGCCGCCCGGTCAAGCGGCAGCCACGCTGCATAAGACCAAAGCACACCCCAGAATGCCCCTTCCCTTTGGTCATCCTCTCTGCCCAAATATCCCCGCCGGAGGCACCCGCCCTCTCTCCCCGCCCCCAAGGATCACAATGCGCGCCCTCGCCCTACTCGGAGTCAAAAACGAAGGTGCCTTCCTGATCGAATGGCTGGCGCATCACCGCGCCTGCGGCTTCAGCGATTTCCTCGTCTATTCCAACGATTGCAGCGACGGCACCGATCTGATGCTGGACAGGCTGGCGCAGCTCGGCTGGCTGACGCATGTGCGCAACGACGGCCCGCACGACGAAGGCCCGCAATGGGCGATGCTGAAGGCCGCCGACAAGCACCCGCTGGTCAAACAGGCCGATTGGCTGCTGTTCTGCGACATCGACGAATTCGTCAACATCCACGCAGGCGACCGCACCCTTGCAGCCCTGCTGACAGCCCTGCCTGACGCCACCGCCATCCCGTTGACATGGCGACTGTTCGGCAACGCAGGCGTGATCGAGATCACCGATCAGCCCGTCACGCAAACCTTCACCCAAGCCGCCCGCGCCAGCTTTGGCTGGCCTTGGCGGGCGCAACTGTTCAAGACCCTGTTTCGCAACGACGGCACCTACCGCAAATTCGGCGTCCACCGCCCGCGCAGCCCGCACCCCGACCGCATCGCCACCGCCCGCTGGTTTGACGGATCGGGCCGCGAGCTGCCCACAGCTTTCCACACCGCCCGCATCTTCTCTGACTACAGCCGCGACAACTACGGTCTTGTGCAACTGAACCACTATCCGCTTGGCGCGATGCAGAACTATCTGGTCAAAGCCGACCGCGGCCGCGCCAACCGCGACGCCTCTGGCTTCGACATGAGCTATTGGGTCGAACGCAATTTCTGCGAAATCGAGGACCGTTCCATCCATCGCCTGCCCTCGCACGCCCTGCGCGCCGATCTGCTCGCCGACCCCATCCTTGGCCCGCTACACGCGCGCGCACTGGCCTGGCGGCAGGCCCGGTTTGCCAGCCTGATGCAGCAAGAACCGTGGCGCGCGCTGTTTGGCCGCCTGCTGATGACGCCGCCCTCGCACACGCTGACCGCCGATCAGGCCCGCCCGATCCTGTTGCACGCCCAACGCCTCGAAGCGCAATCGTGAACAGACTGTTGATATATCAAAGATAGTTTTAAGCGTTCTGTGCTTGCTGCAAAGCGGCACAAGCGCGATCATGGGGGGTGAACTCGTGCCAGTCCGTCCCCCGCGCACGACAGGAAACGCCATGACCGATCAGGAAACAGCCGCCGATGCGCCGGCGGTGACTGCACCCGTTGCTTCGCCTACCGCCGATTGGGCCGCAGCCATGCGGGCCGCCACCGAAGAGTCCGGCTATTTCCACAGCGTCGGGGCCAGACACTGGGCCTATTTCAGCGATGAAGGCACCACGCTGCTGGTCAGTTTTGAATCGTTGGAAAGCGTGCTGGCCCGCCCCGGTCAGATGCCGCTGGCGCAAACCATCGCAGCGGCGCGCGGCTGGTCGCATCTGTGCCTGATCGCCGACGGCGCAACATGGTATCGTGACCCCGCCGTTTACGCCTTTTTCGACCACCAGGTTGACGACGCCTTCTTTGAAGATTTCGATCAGGTGCTGTTCTACGGCGCGGGCATGGGCGGCTATGCCGCTTGCGCCTATTCGCTGACCGCGCCGGGCGCGCAGGTGCTGGCGCTGAACCCGCGTGCCACGCTCGACCCGTCGCAGACCCGCTGGGAAACCCGCGACCGTGCCGCGCGACGGCTCGATTTCACCTCGCGCTATGGCTATGCGCCTGACATGCTGGAAGGCGCGGCGCAGGCGGTGGTGATCCACGATCCCACCCTGCCGGTCGAGGCGATGCAGGCCGCGCTGTTTCGCGCGCCCTATATCACCCGGCTGTCCACCCGCCATCTGGGCGACGCCATCGAACCGGCGCTGCTCTATATGAACCTGCTGCCCGCGCTGATCGATGCCGCCATGGCCGGCACCCTGACCGAAGCCAGCTTTGCCAAGCTGTGGCGCGAGCGGCGGTCTTACGCTCCCTATCTGAAAACCCTGCTTTCGCGTGCCGAGGCGGCGGGCAGGCGCGGCCATGAAATCATGATCTGCCGCTCTGTCACCGCCCGGCTGCGCGCGCCGCGCTTTGCCAAACGGTTGACCCGGCTGACTGCATCACCCGAAACCGCTTAGTAAGGCTGCTCGGTCAACAGCTGCAAATCCTCCGTGCGCTGTTCGGTCAGCCGCGCGCGACAGCCATAGATCAGCATCGGCTCTGCCGACCCGCCGTGCATCATATAGCCCTCTGCCGCGCAAGCCGCATCGCGAAAGCTGATCCAGGCCCGCTGCGCATCGCGCAAATACACTTCTGCGCCGCGTTCGGCCTTGGGCAGATCGGCATCAATCTGCTGCATCAAGGCTTTCGCCTCGCCGTAAGCCGCATTCAGCGCCGCGTCCGCAGCGATCCAGTCTTGTTCGGCGCAATAGGTCAGCTCCATCTGCGCCATCGCAGTGGCACAATCGACATCTTGTGCCAGCGCAGGCACCGCAACCGCAGCCCCAGCCAGCCCCACCGCCAAAATCAGTCCTGCCGCCCGCATCTCAGACCCCTGTCGCCTTGCGCCGCAACCGCCGCGCGTTGGATTTTGTCTTTTGCCGCAAGGGCTTCATCGCCGCCATCGCCACATCCGGCAAGCTATCGCCCGCCAGACCGGCCCGCAAAGCCGCCTGCGCCGAATCCATCCCGGCCGACAGTTTTTCCGACATCATCCGATTGGTTTCCGCCTGCCCCATTGGCCAGAACCCGGCAAGCCCGGCCAGCCGCAGCCCGATCACCATCTGCGCCTCTGCCAACATGGTCGAGGCCTCCAGAGCGGGGGCCAGAAAATCAAACGGGGTTACAATACGCATCACACTCTCCTTGACCGAAAGGCCAGCGGTCACGCTGCACCCCGGCGCGGCAAAGCGCAACGCGACCAAGGTGGCATAGCGGCCCGCAGCAGGATTGACGTTGCGTCAACGGCCCACAAGCAGATCAACGCCCAGCCCCAAAAGCCGCCGGGATTTCCGCCATCCCGGCGCCAGCCCACCGCAAAGCCACTGGAAAATCCCACCCCGCTGCGCTAACGGGGGGCATGACCCAGCGTATCAGCCTCCGCCGCCCCGATGACTGGCACCTGCATCTGCGCGATGGCGCGATGCTCAAGGGTGTCCTGCCCGAAACCGCCCGGCATTTTGCCCGCGCCATCATCATGCCCAATCTGGTGCCGCCCGTGGTCACCGGCGCGCAGGCGCAGGCCTACCGCGACCGCATTCTGGCCGCCCTGCCTGCCGGGTCCGGCTTCGAACCCCTGATGACGCTTTATCTGACCGAAGGCACCGACGCCGCCGACGTCGCGGCCGCTGCCGCGTCCGGTCTGGTGAAAGCCGTCAAACTTTATCCGGCAGGGGCCACCACCAACTCGCATTCCGGGGTGAAGGATTTCGCCAAGGTTCAGGGCGTGCTGGAGAAAATGGCCGAGATCGGCCTGCCCTTGTGCCTGCATGGCGAGGTCACCGACCCGTCGGTTGACATCTTCGACCGCGAGGCGGTGTTCATCGACACCATCCTCGATCCCTTGCGCCGCCGCATCCCCGGCCTGCGCGTGGTGATGGAACATATCACCACCGAGGAAGGCGTGGCCTATGCCCGCGCCGGAGGCGATGATCTGGCCGCGACCATCACCACGCACCATCTGATCATCAACCGCAACCATATCCTCGCCGGGGGCATCAAGCCGCATTACTACTGCCTGCCGGTGGCGAAACGCGAAAAGCACCGGCTTGCCCTGCGCGCCGCCGCCACCTCGGGCGAGGCGCGGTTTTTCCTTGGCACCGATTCCGCCCCTCATGTCGATGCGCTGAAAGAACACGCCTGCGGCTGCGCCGGCTGCTTCACTGCCACCAACACCATGCCGCTGCTGGCGCATGTCTTCGAGGAAGACTTGGCACTCGATCAGCTGGAGGCGTTCACCGCGCTGAACGGTCCCGCCTTCTACCGCCTGCCCGTCAACGAAACCCGCCTGACGCTGGTCAAACACGAATTGCCGCAGACCTTCCCCGAAAAAATTCTCACCGAGGCAGGCCCCGTCACCGTCTTCAACCCCGGCTTCCCCGTGCATTGGCACGTCGAGGCCTGATTTCATCTTGGTATAAATACTCCCGCCGGAGGCTCCCGCCGCCAATGCCGGACGCTCCGCGGGGAGTATTTAGGCCAAGATGAAGCCGCCACAAAGGAACCGCCATGATCCCGACCGCCTTCCCGCCCCGTGAAGAAATCGCCCGCCTGACCGCCCGCGCCCTGCTGGAAATCAAGGCGGTGCATTTCAACGCCGAAACCCCGTTCACGCTGGCCTCTGGCCTGCCCAGCCCGACCTATATCGACTGCCGCAAGTTGATCTCCTATCCGCGCATCCGCTCGGTGCTGATGGATTTCCTGACCATCACCGTCATGCGCGACGCAGGCTTTGAGGCGTTTGACAACATCGCGGGCGGCGAAACCGCAGGCATCCCGTTTGCCGCATTGGTGGCCGAACGCATGGCGCTGCCGATGACCTATGTGCGCAAAAAGCCCAAAGGCTATGGCCGCAATGCCCGCATTGAAGGCGCGATGACAGAAGGCCAGCGCGTGCTGCTGGTCGAGGATCTGACCACCGACGGCGGCAGCAAGCTGTCGTTTGTCGATGCCATCCGCGAAACCGGTGCCACCTGCGCCCATACCGCCGTGATCTTCTACTACGGCATTTTCCCCGAAACCACCCAGCGGCTGGCGGATCATGGCGTGGCGCTGCATCACCTGTGCACTTGGTGGGACGTGCTGGCCGAGGCCCGCGCGCAAGGCTCTTTCGATGCCAAGACGCTGGCGGAAGTCGAGGTTTTCCTCAACGATCCGCGCGCCTGGCAGGCCGCCCGCGCTGCAAAATAATCCACAGAATTCTTGCCCACAGTCCCGTGCCGGGCTGTGGATGCTTTGTGGAAAACCCAGCGCCCGAATCGTCGCTGCGTCGCGGCCTTGGTAGAAAATCGCCAAACCCTGCCCAGATGTGGTAGGGTTTGCGCCAGCCGCCCGCTTGCGCCCCGAGTCGCCGCGCGCTTGTCCACAGGCTTATGCCTGCCTTGCACAAGTGCGCGCGCCGCCGCAGAAAGCAGGTCAGCCCCGGCCCATCAGCGGGCCACCGCAAGGATCAAGATGAACGAAGTCGCCACGCTCCGCCCGATGCTGCCCGCAACCACCGCTGCGGAAACCGACGTGCTGCCGCATAATATCGAGGCCGAGCAACAGCTTCTGGGCGCGATCCTGACCAACAACGATGTCTATGACCGCATCGCATCCGTGGTGAAGCCAGAACATTTCTTTGACCCCGTGCACCAGCGCATTTTCGAACGTGCCGCCGCCCGCATCCAGAAGAACGCGCTGGCCTCGCCGGTGACGCTGAAACCGTTTTTCGAAGATGATGACGGGTTGAAGGAACTCGGTGGTCCGGCCTATCTCGTGCGCCTCGCCGGGGCTGCGATTTCGTCCTACGCCGCGCGCGACTATGCGCAGATGATCTATGATCTGGCGGTGCGGCGCGAGTTGATCGCGCTGGGTCGCGATATTTCCGCCAAGGCCGCCAAGGTGGAAATCCATTCCGAGCCGAAAGAGCAGATCATCGAAGCCGAACAGCGGCTTTACAAGCTGGGCGAACAGGGCGTCGCGGAACGTGGTTTTCAGTCCTTCCTGAAGGCCGTCACCGATGCCGTCAACGTCGCCAACGCCGCCTATCAGCGCGATGGTGGTCTGGCCGGGGTTTCCACCGGGCTGATTGATCTGGATAAAAAGCTGGGCGGTCTGCACCCTTCCGACCTTCTGATCCTTGCCGGTCGTCCGTCGATGGGCAAAACCTCGCTGGCCACCAACATCGCCTTCAACATCGCCAAGGCCTACAAGCGCGGCCGCACCCATGACGGCAGCGAAGGCGCGGTCGAAGGCGGCGTGGTCGGCTTCTTTTCTCTGGAAATGAGCGCCGAACAGCTGGCAGCGCGTATCCTGTCGGAAGCGTCAGAAGTGCCGTCCGAGCAAATCCGCCGTGGTGATATGACCGAACAGGAATTCCGCCGTTTCGTCGAGGCGGCGAAATCACTGGAATCCTGCCCGCTTTACATCGACGACACCCCCGCCTTGCCGATCAGTCAGGTCGCCGCCCGCGCCCGCCGCCTGAAGCGCACGCATGGGCTGGATGTGCTGATGATCGACTATTTGCAGTTGCTGAAAGGCACCTCCAAAAACGATAACCGGGTGCAGGAAGTTTCCGAAATCACCCAAGGCCTGAAGGCCATCGCCAAGGAATTGAACATCCCCGTCATCGCGCTGTCGCAGCTGTCGCGTCAGGTCGAAAGCCGCGAAGACAAGCGCCCGCAGCTGTCCGATCTGCGCGAATCCGGATCGATTGAACAAGACGCCGACGTGGTGATGTTCGTCTACCGCGATGAATATTATAAAGAACGTGAAAAGCCCGGCGATCATGAACTCGATAAAATCGCCCAGTGGCAGGTGGTGATGGAACAGGTGCGCGGCAAGGCCGAAGTCATCATCGGCAAGCAGCGCCACGGCCCGATCGGGTCGGTGGAACTGTCGTTTGAAGGCCGCTTCACCCGCTTTGGCAACCTTGCCCATCAATGGCAAGGCTCGGGCCCGCGCGACGACGTCGGCTTCTGACGCCCGCAAGGTAAAGCTCGCGCGCGAAGGTCAGGGGGGGATGTCGCAAACAGACAGGCCCGCCCGCAAGCCTGCGCCTAAGACGGGGCAGGCACCACAGGCAGGATGCGACATGACCCCGAAACCCACCGCCCAGCCGCTGATCGGCGTGGCCCTGATGCTTGGCGCGATGGCGAGCCTGCCCTTCATCGACGTCTTCGCCAAATTCCTTGGCCAGCAAGGCGTGCCGGTGCTGCAAATCGTCTGGGCGCGGCTGGCGTTCGGTGCGCTGCTGACCCTGCCATTTGCGTGGCGGATCACCGGGCCGCGCGGCCTGTTTCCCGCCCGCCCGGTCTACCACAGCTTTCGCGCCGCGTTCCTGATCCTTGCCACCTTCAGCTTTTTCCTGTCGCTGAAATTCCTGCCCATCGCCGACGCGCTGGCGATCTTTTTCGTGCAGCCCCTCGTGGTGACAATCCTGTCGGCCTTCGTGTTGAAAGAAGACGTCGGCCGCAACCGCTGGGCCGCTGTCGCCGTGGGCTTCATCGGCACGCTGATCATCATCCGCCCCGGTTTTGTCGCGCTGAACCCCGGCAGCGTGCTGGCGCTGGCGGCGGGCTGTTTTCTGGCGATCTATTTCGTGATGACCCGCAAGATCGCAGGTCAGGCCGATGCAATGGTCACAACCTTCCAGACCAATGCCACCGGAGCCGCGCTGATCACGTTGGCGATGCCGCTGCTCTGGCACAGCCCCACCCCCGGCCAATGGGCGATGTTCGCGGGCCTCGGTTTCATCGCCACCTTCGGGCATTTCCTGATCGTGCGCGCCTATGATTTCGCTGAAGCCTCGCTGCTGGCCCCGCTGGCCTATACGGAAATGGTGATGGCCACCTTCGCCGGCTGGTGGTTTTTCAGCGACTTCCCCGATGCGATGACCTTCCTTGGCGTCGGCGTGCTGATCAGCTGCGCGCTATATATCTCGCTGACCGAAAGCCGCCGCTCTACCCCGGTGGATTTCGAACAGCCCTGACCGCTTGCACAGCGCCGTCGCGCGGCCATACTGCCGCCACCCCAGCGAAAGGCCGCCGATGCCGATCCACCTGATCTTTGATCTTCTCGCCGCCTGCACCTCATTCGCCGCCACCTACGGGCTGTATCGCTGGCGGCTGCAAGCCAGCCTGACCCCGATTACCCCCGGCTATGCCATAGCCCTTGTGCTGGGCGCGGTGCTGGGTGGCTTCACACTTGGCACGGCAAATCTTTACCTGTCCGGCATCCCCGAAATCGGCCGCTCCATCCTCGGCGCGCTTGCCGGAGCCATCGCCGCCATAGAAATCTACAAGGCCCGCCACGGCATCCGCGGCTCCACCGGGCTGATCTTTGTCGCAGCCTTCCCCACCACCGTCGTCCTCGGCCGCATCGGCTGCTTCCTGTCCGGCCTGCCCGACAACACCTATGGCACGCCCACCACCCTGCCTTGGGGCCATGATTTCGGTGACGGCATCCCCCGCCACCCGGTGCAGCTATACGAATCCGCCAGCATGGCCGCCTTCCTGCTGATCGCCGCCATCGCCCTGCACCGCCGCAACGCGTTCTTCGCCAAACACGGCTTCTATCTGATGACAGCCAGCTACGCCGCACAACGCTTCGTGTGGGAGTTTCTCAAACCCTACGCCAGCCTCGGCCCGCTCAATCTGTTCCAGCTTGTCTGCCTTGCCCTGCTGGCCTACGCTGCCACGATGATCCTGCGAGGTCGCCATGTTTGAACGCAAATCCGCCCCCTACCTGTTCCACGGCCAGACCACCTCGCTTTGCCCGGATTGCCTTGCCCCAGTCCCGGCAAAGATCACCATCGAGGGCGACAACGTCTATTACCTGAAACGCTGCCGCCAGCACGGCGTATCGAAAGCGCTGATTTCCACCGACGCCGCCTATTACAAGGCCTGTCTGGATTGGATCAAACCGTCCGACCGCCCGCTGGCACCGCAAACCCGCATTGATCTGGGCTGCCCCTACGATTGCGGCCTTTGCCCCGACCATGAACAGCACTCTTGCCTTGCACTGATCGAGATCAACGATCACTGCAACCTGACCTGCCCGGTCTGTTTCGCCGGGTCTTCCCCGGCGCAAGACGGCAGCAAAAGCCTCGCTGAAATCGACAGCATGCTCAACGCCCTCGTGGCTTCTGAAGGCGAGCCGGACCTTGTGCAAATCTCCGGCGGTGAACCCACGCTGCACCCGCAAATCCTTGAAATCCTTGCGCTGGCGAAGACCAAACCCATTCGCCACCTGATGCTGAACACCAACGGCATCCGCATCGCCCGCGATCCGGCTTTCGTGGCCGAGCTGGCGAAACTGAAACCGGGGTTTGAGGTTTACCTGCAATTTGACAGCCTGAACCCCGCCGCCCACAAGGCGCTGCGCGGTGCTGATCTGACCCGCATCCGTCAGCAGGCGCTGGAAAATCTCAACGCCGCTGGCATTTCGACCACCCTCGTCGCCACCATCAAGAAAGGCGTCAATGACGCGGAAGTAGGCAGCCTGATCCAGCACGCGCTGACCCACCCTTGCGTGCGCGGCATCACCTTTCAGCCGATTCAAGACGCAGGGAGGAATGAGAATTTCGATCCCAACACCGACCGCACCCTGCTGTCAGACATCCGCCGCAGCATCATCGCCGCCGAAAACCCCTTCGGCGCATCCGACATGATCCCGCTGCCCTGCAACCCCGAAAGCATCTGCATCGGCTATGGCATCCGGCGCGGCGCAAACGTGATCCCGATCACCGGCTTTCTGCCGCGCGAAACCTTGGTGCAGGAACTGCCCAACGCCGTCACCTTTGAGAAATACCCCGACCTGCGCCGCCGCGTGTTCGATTTCTTTTCGCTGTCCAACACCCCCAGCAACGCCCCCGACCGGCTAGAGGCGTTGCTCTGCTGCCTGCCGCAAATCGAGGTGCCAACCGACATCGGCTACAACGACCTCTTCCGCATCGCCATCGTTGAATTCCTCGACCCGCACAACTTCTGCCTGTCGCGCGTCAAACGCTCCTGCGTGCATTTCGTCACCCCGGCGGGCAAGATCATCCCGTTCGACACCTACAACCTGTTCTACCGCGACGAGGCGGCGACCGCCCGCCGCGAAGCCTCGCTGCAGGCGAGGTTGCTGCAAATGGGGGGCATAAGATGAGCACACCACGACTCTTCCAGATCTTTTTCGGCATCACCTTCGCCTTGCTCGCGCTGCTCAGCGGCAGTTGCTCGTTTGTGTTCGCCTACGACGATCTACGCGGCATCGGCTATGGGGCTTACCTAGTCTGGGGACCCGGGCTGATCCTCGCCGCCGCCTGCGCATACGGCGCGTTCAAGATGTTATTTGTTCCCAAACCGTCCGAGGATGCAGCAGACGATACAAACAATACAGATAGACCCAGCTCGCCCCCTGCCCCTTGATCGGAGACCGCGATGAAAGCCCTCGCCGCCACTTTCCTCGCCCTGATCGCGCTGTTCTGCGGTGGCTGTTCGCTGTTCTTTGTGGTGATGGGCGGCAGCCAGATCATGGATTTCGCACTGTTCTGGATTCCCGGCCTTGCGATTGCGGGCCTGTGCATCTGGGGCCTGCGCCGGATGTATCCGCGCAGCGCGCCGACGACAGCGTCAGCCGATCAGCACGGCGCCGTTCATACCCCGATCAGCCCCCAGAATGACCCTCGCGGGCCGTCACCCAAAGCTTAACAAACCCTGAACAGGGCAGCGTAAGCCCCTGAAATCACTAGAGCGCCCCCGCTGTCCACATGCGGACACCGCCCTTATGCCCCCGCAGCCACCACGCCCGCTGCCGCAGCCAGCGCCCCCGAGCCATGCGGAATATCCAGCGCGATCATCCCCGCCTCCATCACCGCCAGCGCCCCCAGCGTCATATGGGCGTTCACATGCCCCATATGGGCGAGGCGCAGAAAGCCGTGATAGGCAGGCTCATGCGGGGCCGCCATCCCCAGCCCGATCCCCAGCGTGACCCCTGCCTTGCCCTCGCACCACTGCCGCAGCCGCGTCGCATGCGGTGCCCCAAACCGCGCCGCCGTCACCGCCCGCGCCCGGTGGGCTGGATCGGCCACATTCATCGCAATCTCGGGGTTGCCCTGCGACCAGCCGTCAAACGCCGCCCAAACCGCCCGCGCCAGACAGTCATGCCGCGCCCAGACCGCAGGCAGGCCTTCCTCATGCACGATCATCGTCAAAGCCTCGCGCAGCCCATACAGATGATGCGTCGGCGCCGTCCCCGCCCAATACTGCCAGAACTCGCTGGCATCCGCCCGCGGCTCCCAGTTCCAGTAGGGCGTGCGCAGATCCGCCCCCTTGGTGGCCCGCCGCGCCTTTTCCGAGAACCAGATAAAGCCCATCCCCGGCGGCGTCATCAACCCCTTCTGGCTGGCCGCCACCGTCACATCAACGCCCCAGTCATCCATGCGGTATTCATCGCAGCCCAGACTGGCGATGCAATCCACCGCCAACAGCGCATCATGCCCGGTCGCATCCATCGCCGCCCGCAGCGCCGCAATATCGGTCTTGATCGTCGAGGCGGTATCCACCTGCGTCGTCAGCACCGCCTTGATCCGCCCGTCGCGGTCCGCCCGCAGCGCAGCCTCCACCCGGTCCAGATCAACCGGCGCGGATTTGCCGAAATCCAGCAGCTCCACCTCGATCCCCATCGCCCGTGCCGAGGCCGCCCAGGACAGCCCGAACTGCCCCGTCGCCAGCACCAAAGCCCGCTCGCCCTTCGAGAAGATATTGGCGTTCGCCGCCTCCCAGATCGCGTGGCCGTTGCCGATATAGGCCGCCACATCGCCCGCCGTCCCCGCCATTTCCCGCAGGTCCGGCCACAGCGAAGCCACCAGATCGTGCAGCGCGCCTTCATAGATGTTCGGCGAGGCGCGGTGCATCGCCGCCAGCACCCGGTCGGGCATCACAGAGGGGCCGGGAATGGCAAGGTAGGGGCGGCCGTTGGCAAGCGTCATCACAGGCTCCAGTTGATTTGTCAGACATGGCTAGCCGTCGCCTTGCTGCGCGTCAATCACCGCACCGCACTTGCCCTTACCGCCCCGTCCAGTTAGATCAAAACCTCACGTCGCAACCGAAAGGGCCGCCCTTGTCGCACCCCAGCCCCAGCCTGTTCCGGCGCTTCTGGTCGGGCTATCTGCGTCGCTATACCGGCGCGATCCTGCTGGGCTTTGGCCTGATGATCATCGAAGGCAGCGCTTTGGGCGCGCTGAGCTATCTGCTGAAACCGCTGTTCGACGTGGTATTCACCCCCGGCGGTCTGACCGCAATTTACGGCGTGGGGCTGGCGATCTTTGGCCTGTTCACCATCCGCGCGCTGTCGGTGGTCGCCTCGCGCACGCTGATCGCGGTGGTGTCACAGAAAATCTCGTCGAACATGCAGTCAGACCTGCTGCGCCATATCCTGACGCTGGACGGACGGTTCTTTCAGACCAACCCGCCCGGCGTGCTGATCGAACGGGTGCAGGGCGATACGCTGGCGATTCAGGCGATCTGGGCGGTGCTGATGACCGGCATCGGTCGTGATCTGCTAGGCCTGATCACCCTGTTCGCCGTCGCGCTTTCTGTCGATCCGCAATGGACGCTGGCCGCGATGATCGGCGCACCACTGCTGATCCTGCCCGCCGTGCTGCTGCAACGCTATGTCCGGCGCAAATCCAACCAGTTGCGCGATCAGGCGGGCCAACGCGCCACAAGGCTGGATGAGATTTTTCACGGCATTCAGGCGGTCAAGCTGAACCGGATGGAAGACTACCAGACCGACCGTTTCCGCGCCGTGCTGAAATCCATCCGCCGCGCCGAGGTCAAATCCGCGCTCGGTCGCGCGATGATGCCGGGGATGATTGATTTTGTCACCGGCCTTGGCTTTTTTGCGGTGCTGCTGATGGCCGGCGATGAAATCGCCTCGGGGCAGCGCACAACCGGCGATTTCATGTCCTTTTTCACGGCGATGTCGCTGACCTTCCAACCGCTGCGCCGCTTGGGCGAGCTGTCGGGCACCTGGCAGATCGCCGCCGCCAGTCTCGAACGGGTCTACGCGCTGTTTGACAGCCGCCCCGCCCAGCCGCGCCCGGCCACCAGCCTTGCGCTGCCCGCCCCCGGCGCGCCAGAAATCCGCTTTGACGGCGTTGAATTCGCCCACGCCGACCAACCGGTGCTGCGCGGCCTGTCGTTCACCGCCGAGGCGGGCAAGACCACGGCACTGGTTGGCGCGTCGGGCGCGGGCAAAAGCACGGTGTTCCACTTGCTGACCGGGTTGCTGGAACCCGCCGCAGGCACGATCAGCATCGGTGGCGTCGCCAGCCGCGATCTGGCTCTGGCCGATCAGCGCAAGCTGTTTGCCACCGTCACGCAAGACTCGGCGCTGTTTGATGAAACCCTGGCCGAGAATATTGCACTTGGCCGCCCCCTTGCCGACGAAACCCTGCAAGCCGCCCTGCACGCAGCCCATGTCGCCGATTTCCTTGCCGCATTGCCGCAGGGCCTGCAAACGCCGGTCGGGCCGCGCGGCTCTGCGCTCTCGGGCGGTCAGCGCCAGCGCGTCGCCATCGCCCGCGCGCTGGTGCAAGACGCGCCGGTTCTTCTGCTGGACGAGGCCACCTCTGCGCTGGATGCGCAATCGGAATCGGTGGTGGCCGAGGCTCTGGCCACGGGCAGCAAGGGCCGCACGACGCTGGTGATCGCGCACCGTCTGGCCACCGTGCGCGCCGCCGACAAAATTCTGGTGCTGGATCAGGGCCGGGTTGTCGAACAGGGCAGCCACGACCATCTACTGGCACAGGGCGGGCTGTATGCCGGCCTCTATCGGTTGCAATTCAAGGATTGACCCATGCCCGGCGAAACCGCCCCCGACCGCTGCGTTTATGCCGTGACTGGCAGCGATGCGCTGAATTTCCTGCAAGGCATGGTCAGCAATGATGTGTTGCCGCTAGGCCGGGGCGACGGCATCGTCTGGGCGGCGCTGCTGACGCCACAGGGCAAATATCTAGCCGATTTCCTGCTAATCGCCCAAGGCGGCAGCCTGCTGCTCGACATCAAGGACAGCATTGCCGAGGCAACCCTCCGCCGCCTGTCGATGTATCGGCTGCGCGCCGATGTGCAGTTTGCCGCCACCGATCTGGCCGTGACACGCGGCTTGGGCGAGGCTCCGGCAGGCGCACTGGCCGACCCGCGCCACCCAAGCCTTGGCTGGCGCGCCTATGGGCTAGCAGGCACGGCCCCCAGCATAGACTGGGACGCGATCCGTGTCGCGCATTGCATCCCCGAAACCGGCATCGAGCTGATCCCAGATGACAGCTACCTGCTGGAGTCGGGCTTTGAGCGTCTGCACGGCGTCGATTTCCGCAAGGGCTGCTATGTTGGTCAGGAAGTCACCGCGCGGATGAAGCACAAGACCGATCTGAAAAAGGGCCTCGTCACCGTTGGTATCGAAGGCAGCGCCCCGGTCGGCACGCCGATCCTGCAAGGCGACAAACCCGCAGGCACCGTGTTCACCCAAAGCGGGGACCGCGCGATTGCCTATCTGCGCTTTGACCGCAGCACGGATCTGACGGCGGGCGGTGCCACGATCCGGCCCTGACGGCTACGCCAAACCAGCATAGTCTCGCGCCACCTGCGCCCAAGTCGCTTCCGAATTGGCAACAATCAACACGCCATGCCGCCGCGCCAGATCGTAAGCAGCCCCATCCAGAAACCGCGCCACACCGCCCGCCGCCTGCACAGCCAGCACCCCCGCTGCGTGATCCCACGGATGCGGTTCCGGGCCTGAAATCACAAACTCCACATGCCCCTGCGCCAGCAGCCGGTATTCATGGCACGAACAGCGCAAGGACGTGACGCGCCCATAGCCCAAGCCCGCCAGCACCGCCGCCCGCCGCCGCTCCGGGTCAAACAGCCCCACCGGAACATAGCCGCACATCTGCGCCGGATCGGCTTGCCCCGAAACCCGCAGCACCGTCGCCGCGCCATCCGACCGCA
This sequence comes from Paracoccaceae bacterium, assembly GCA_009773375.1. Lineage (GTDB taxonomy): Bacteria > Pseudomonadota > Alphaproteobacteria > Rhodobacterales > Rhodobacteraceae > Cypionkella. The sequence goes on along the minus strand of WRPH01000038.1, from coordinate 2,566 downwards.
CAAACCGCGCAGCACCGTCCGCCTGCGCCTCAACCCAGTCGTCCAGCAGCGGATCATAGAGCAGCCCGTAAACCGGCACGCCATCCTTGACTGCCACCGCGATCATGCCAAAGCAGGCCAGCCCCTTGGCGAAATTCCACGTCCCATCCACCGGATCAACGATCACCTGCCAGCCCCGCCCGGCCATCGCCGCGCGCAGGCTCGGATTGGCGGCCACCGCCTCTTCGCCCAGCACCCGCGCCTCGGGCCAGCTTTGCGCCAACAGCGCGCCCATCATCGCCTCGGCCTCGGTATCGGCCACCGTCACCAGATCGGCAAAATCGCGCTTCTGGCTGACATCGGCTTCCTCCAGCGCCCGAAACCGCGGCACGACCGCCGCTTTCGCCGCCGTCCGCACCGCCTGCACGATCACATCCATCTCCGCCCCCAAAAGCAAAGGCCGCCCCTTCCGGAGCAGTGACGCGCGAATAATTGTTTCGGAATGATTGCGGAACCATTGGCGAAGTATGGTTTCCGTTTGTTATCAATGGTTTATTGGGGTTTTGTTCCGAAATAATTGGTATCACGCCGGGCTTTGCTAAGCCATTGATTTTGTTATCATGGGGAGTGATTGAGGAAGCTATTGCGGAACCATGCTTCGGACAAAGAACCGCGGGCAGTTATCAGCCTTTGCGGAAAGGAATCGCCTCGCCAATAGCTTCGCGCACGCCCGCCGCATGGTCATGCATAGCTTTCTGTCTCAAGGCCTTCACTTGGTCGGCCAGCGCCTCAGCGCGAGACGTTGCAACCTCGATAGCGAAGTTCAGAAACTCTTTGGAACTCGCATCCATCGCGTCAAAGCGGGCGGAAATTTCCGGGTCCTGCTTTATGTCCTGCATCATGTTCATGAAGCTCATGAACGCAGTGTCCCTAACTCTACGCCAGTCGTTATCCGAATAGCCAAAAAGCAGCCACTCAAGGCTAAGACCAAGGTTTGTGCAAAGCGCCGCCATAGCAGTGGCGCGCGGCGAGCTGGGTCCCGCAAGATACTTTTCCATCGCGCTCTTAGACACACCTGCGGCTTCCGCCATTTGAGTGACGGTAAGGCGCTCTGTCGCCATCACCATTCTAAGCTGATCCGACAGGTCCAGCGTCTCAAAGGTCACTTGCTTGCCGCTCATTGTCCGCATAACCTCAAATGGATGTTGCAAGCCGTAACTAATTACGGTATCACTCATCGCAGTATAGGCGCTTTTGCCTTGCTGTGCAACATTGCAGGAATGATGGATGCTCTTGGCTTCAAATGCACGCGAGAGAAGTTGCTTTCCCGTCTTTCTGACGGCCAGTGACTTTGCCGCAGCGTTTCAAATCACCGAAAGAGCGACCCGAAAGGCATTTGAATGTGCAGCATCGGGCAGGCTTTGGCGCGGCGAAGCGCTTCCAGTTGTGGCCTTGCCGGGGCAGCGCGGGGGGAAGGGCGGTGCGGTCTGGGGGATTGTGCTGGACAAGTGTAGCCCTGCCTTGCGGGCCAAGCTTGAGGCTGTTCACCCGGCGTTTAAAGGCCCTTTTAATGCACCGTTAAACCGGGCTTTGCAGCCTTGGCAGTTTGAGGAACAGATTGCGCGCCTCAATGCGATCCAATCCATTCTTGCGACCGAAAAGCGCAGCACGGCGAGAGAGATTGCCTATCGGCAAGCAGCCGCGCAACCGCATGTGATCAATGGCAAAATCGGTTACAACGCCGAAAACACCCTGCGGGATTGGGTGCGCACATTTGAAGCTAAAGGGGCCGCTGGCCTTATGCCTGCGCAGCGGAAAGACCGGGGCGAAAAGCGGGTTTTGATCACGCAAGCTTGGGATGGCGCGATTGACCTTGCCGACGACTCCCGCGCGAAGCTCGCGCAAGCCTTGAACGAAAAGGCGCGCAGCATGATCGCCAATGATGGCACGTCAAACCGCGAAGTGATCAGGATTTGCGAGCGCTGGCTGGTGTGTGCTTGCCTTGATGCGGGGTCGCAGCTTTCGCGGGCGCAGCTCGGGCCGGTCTGCGCGCTAAACCAGAAATGGGCAGGGCAATTTGATCACTACCGCCTGCTTCATGCGAAGACCAAGGATCACAAGGATTGGCAAGATTATGCTGTGCCGCGCATCGGTCGCGCCTTGCCTGATCGGCCTGTGGATGTGCTGATTGGTGACGTTCACTATGTGGACATCGCCGTTGCAGAGGGGAAGGCCCCTGTCCGCGCGCGCCTGATTGCATGGATGGACGCGGCAAGCCATTTCATTTGGGTAACGCCCGTCTTCTTGGGCAAAGGGCAAGGGGTGCGGCAAGAGGACGTGGCGGAAAGCCTGTCCCAAGTCGCGCTTTGCCCGCATGGCGGCATCCCCCTAGAATACTATCTGGACAACGGTTCCGAGTATGCGGCCCTGTCCGAGGCAATGGCGCGCCTGAGTGTCGCAGCTCATATGCAGTTCAGCGTAACGTTGGCTAGGCTCCAGACTCATTGATCGTCAAAGCCAGAAGATGACGGTTGCAGCGAGGGCGACTGCTGACAGGAAGACCTTGGGGCATCTGTCATAGCGGGTG
>WRPH01000037.1 GCA_009773375.1 Paracoccaceae bacterium | reverse complement strand
ACGATACTGGCCCAGCGCCGCTGCGGGTGGCAGAACGAGAGAGGGAAGGCCAAGCGTTTTTCGTTTGGCGGGTATGATGGCGGGTAGCGCGAGGATTCCGCTAAATTATGCAATGATTTCAAGGGGAAATGGCGGACAGAGAGGGATTCGAACCCTCGAGACGGTTCCCCGCCTACACACTTTCCAGGCGTGCGCCTTCGACCACTCGGCCACCTGTCCGTGGGGCGGTGTTTAGCCTGCCTTCGCCCCAAGGCGCAAGGGGGAAACGCGGGAAAACGCATCCCTGTTCAGTCGATCAACAGCAGGCTCACCCGGCGGTTTTGTTTGCCTTTTTTCTCGATCTTGCCAATCTCGACCCGGCCGATTTCTGCGGTGCGGGCGACATGCGTGCCGCCACAGGGCTGCAGATCAACCTGAGCCTCGCCCTGACCGATCCGCACCAGCCGCACCCGGCCCTGCCCCATCGGCGGCATCACCGACATGGTTTTCACCAGCCCCGGATTGGCCAGCAAGTCCTCATCGCTGATCCAGCTTTCCGTCACCGGCAGATCGCGGCCGATGATCAGGTTCAGCGCCTCGTTCAGCGCCGCCACGTCCGTAGGCGGCTCGGGCATGTCGAAATCCAGCCGGCCCTTGTCGGCTCCGATCTGCCCACCCGTCACCGGCAGCGGGATCACCACCGACAGCAGGTGCAGCGCGGTATGCACCCGCATGTGCCGGTACCGCCGCGCCCAGTCGAGACGCTGCCGGATCTGCGCGCCCACCGGCGGCAAGGCGGCAGGCTCGGCGGGCACCAGCGCCACCTGCCCGCCTTCGACCTTGACCGCCGTGGCAATCGACATCCGCCCGCCGTCCCAGACGATCTGGCCGCAATCGCCCGGCTGCCCGCCCGAGGTCGGGTAGAACACCGTCGCATCCACCACGATGCCACCTTCGGGCGTATGCGCCAGCACCGTGGCCGTGGCCTCGCGCAGATAGGCATCGTCGCGGAACAACAAGGTGGTGGTCATGCTTTCGGCTCCTTGGCGGCTTTGCCGCGGCGTGGTTGCGCCAATTCGAGTTGCGCCAATTCTGGTTGGGGCAATTCTGGTTCGGCCAATTCGGTTGCATCGGGCTCCGACGCAACTGCCTCCGCCGCCGCACCGTGCGGCGGGGGCGCCAACAAGGCCGCCACCGCCTCCAGATGCTGCTGTTCTTCTGCCAAAGCCATGGCCTCGGCGGCAGCCTCATCGGCCAGCTTTTTCAGATGATCCCGATGCGCGTTGGAGAACACGATACCCTCGGCGCGGAAGCGTTCAGCGATCTGATGATTGATTTCCGACCGCACTTGCAGCTGAAAATAGATGTCGCGCAGGATCAGCCGGATTTCAAAGTTCATCACTTCCGGGCCAAAGCCCATCAGCGCAATCACCGGCGGCGGCGTCAGAATAGCCAACGGCTGCGCCTGCGCGATGTCACGCAAGATCGCCTCCACTTTGCGGCTGTCGCTGGTGAACGGCACCGCCACCGGCACGATCAAGCGGCCCGACATGTTGAAGCGGGTCCAGTTCGTGACCCGCCCTGAAATCAGGTCCGAGTTCGGCACGATCACGTCAGATTTATCAAAGGTCTGGATGCGGGTGGATCGCACCGAGATCGACTTGACGATGCCCTGCGTGGTGCCGACCTCGATCCAGTCGCCCTCACTGACCGGGCGCTCGATCAGCAGGATGATGCCCGACACAAAGTTCGACACCACGGTCTGCAAGCCGAAACCGATGCCGACCGACAACGCCCCGGCCACAATGGCAAGGCCCGAAAGATCAATCCCCGCCGCGTTGATCCCCACCAGCGCCGCCAGAAAAATGCCCACATAGCCAAGGCCGGAGACGATGGCATTCTGCCCGCCCTGATCCAGGGCCGTGCGCGGCAGAATGGTGGTCTTCAGCCCGCCTTGCAGCATCCGCGTCAGGGTATAGCCCAAGCCGAAAACCAGCGCGAACACCATGAAATCGGTTGGCGAAATTCGGGTTTCGCCCAGCGTGAAGCCTTCGCGGAACCGGTTCCACAACTCGGTGATGTCGGCCAGCCGCGCGCCCCAGATCAGCGCAAACAGCGGCAGACTGGCCAGCGCCATGGTGAAATTCGCCAACACCGGGATCAGCGCGTCTTCCGGGTCTTTGTCGTCGCGCACCAGCAGCGCATAGAAATCGGCCACAAGGTCTTGCAAGATCAGCAGCAGGCCAATCAGCCCAAGGCTCAGGATCGCCGGATAGACCAGCGCCGCCGCCGCCGAGATATAGCCGACCGCGCCCAGACACGGCCCCAGCACGCCCAACACCATGGTGCCATTGGCCAGCACGCCCAGCAGTTTGTCGGCATAGCTGGGGTTTTCCCCCGCGCTGGCCACCGCCGCCGCATGACGGCGCAGCAGCTGCCCCATCCGAAACAGCAACAGCCCCGCCACCACCAGACCGGGAAACGACAGCACCGAGGTCGTGCCCTCGGAATAGCTTTGCGAATCCATCGCCGCATAGCGCAGCAGGTCCAGCCCCAGCAGCAGCCCCATCGCCACCGCATTGTAGCGCGCCTCGATCCGATGTTCCGACGACAGCGCCAACGGCCCAGGCATGATGCCGCGCGGAAACACCCGCCCGGCGATCCAACTCGCCACGATCACCGGAAAGGTAATGGCGCTCAGTTGGTTGACAATCTGCGTGCCGACCACGCCCAGCATGCCGGTCAGGTTCAGCGCGCTGACCACCAGCACCACCCCCACCACCGGCAGCAGCACCTCGCCCAACGAGGCCATCAATGCCCAGATCTTGCGCCCGCGCGCCGAGGCCCGGTCCTGCAAGCGCAGCGCCATCCGCTCGATCCGCCGCCGCCCATAGCCGATCAGCGCAATCGCCAGCAGCAGCGAGCCGATGATCACCGGCAGATTGTCGCTCAAATTGCTGCGGGCGCGGGCGTTATCCCAGTTTTCGGCGGATTCGTCCCACAGCCGCACCCCGGTATCGGTCAGACCAATCACCGCCTCCGGCCAGTTCGCCGGGTTGATCGGCGCGGGCCACAGCCGCAACAGCTCATCCGCCTGCCGTTCGCGCTGCACCCGGTCAATTTCACGGATCAAGCCATCGGCCCGCCGATACGCCTCTTCAGCGGCAATCCCCGGAGCCTGCAACGTCACCAGCTGTTCGGTCAGCGCGCTGCGCCGCTTGGCGATTTCTTCCGCTTCGCCCTGCCCGTCCACCGGCGCAGGCCCCAGCGCGGCAATCTGGGTGCGCAACGTCGCAATCCGCGCCGCATTGGCGTTCTGCGCCCCCAGCAAGGCCTCGCGCCAATCCACCAGCTGCGCGCGCAAATGCTCCAGCGCCACCGAGGTGGTCCCGCGCGAGCCAATCGCGGTTTCGGCGCGGTTCGCCATCCGCTCCCAGGCGGTGTAATCCAGATCGGGCACAACCTGACTGTCCGCCGTCGCCACCGCCCGCCCGTTCACCGGCCCGGCAGGCGCATCCGCCTGCACCAGAGCGCCCGCCCCCTGCCGCGGCATCAGCGCGCCGGTTTCGTCCACCTGTCGCGGCTCAACGCCCGTCTGCACAACGCCCGTCTGCGCAAACCCCGCCCCCGGCAGCGCAAGCCCGACCAGCAGCACCGCACGCCGCGCCCAAAGCGCAAGCTGGCGCGCCAGAAGGCTCATGCGTCTTCGAACACCGTCGGAATCGCCGAGGGCGCGCGGTCCAGCCACTCTGGCACCGGCAAGCCCTTTTCCTTCAGGAACGCCGGGTTATACAGCTTGGACTGATAGCGGTTGCCGTAATCGCACAGGATGGTCACGATGGTCTTGCCCGGCCCCATGTCTTTCGCCATCCGCACCGCCCCCGCGATGTTGATCCCCGAAGACCCGCCCAGACAGATGCCTTCTTCCTCCAGCATTTCAAACACCAGCGGCAACGCCTCGGCATCCGGGATGCGATAGCTGAAATCGGGCCGGAACCCCTCAAGATTGGCGGTAATCCGCCCCTGCCCGATGCCTTCGGTGATCGACGACCCCGGCGCATCAAAGCTGCCAGTGGTGTAATAGGCGTGCAGTGCAGCGCCCTCGGGGTCGGCCAGACCGATCTTCACCCCCTTCGGCTGCAACGCCATCCCCACCCCGGCCAAGGTGCCGCCGGAGCCGACCGCGCAGATAAAGCCATCAACCTTGCCGCCGGTCTGCTCCCAGATCTCCGGCCCCGTCGTCTCGATATGGCTCAAGCGGTTCGCCACATTGTCAAACTGGTTGGCCCAGATCGCGCCATTCGGTTCGGTGCGCGCCAGCGCCTCCGCCAGACGGCCCGAGTAGCGCACATAATTGTTCGGGTTCTTGTAGGGCACCGCTGGCACCTGCACCAGTTCCGCCCCCGCCAACCGCAGCATGTCCTTCTTTTCCTGGCTCTGCGTTTCCGGAATCACGATCACGGTGCGAAAGCCCATGCTCGCGCCGACCAGCGCAAGACCGATGCCGGTGTTGCCCGCCGTGCCTTCCACAATGGTGCCACCGGGCTTCAACTGCCCTTTCGCCACCGCATCGCGGATCATGTACAGCGCCGCGCGATCCTTCACCGACTGACCGGGGTTCAGAAACTCGCATTTGCCAAGAATGGTGCAGCCGGTGATTTCGGACGCGCGCTTCAGCTTCAGAAGCGGGGTGTTGCCGATGGTATCGGCCAGATCACTGTGAATCCGCATGGGAGAGCCATCCTTTTTGCCTTTGCTCAAGGTGTATTGGCCCCGCGCAGTAAACTCAAGCACCAGCGGCGGAAAAGGACAAAGCCACCGCCCGGCCGCGTCCCCCGAAACCCGGTTCCGGCCAACGGTAACAACACGGAACTCCGGGCACCCTTGCGGCTTCATCTTGGTAAAAATACTCCCGCGCGGAGCGCTGCTGCCTTAACGCGCGTGCAGCACCATCACCTTGTTGGTGACGCCATCGCGCTTGCTTTCCAGCCCAAAGCCCAGTTCGGGGAAATACACAAAGCGCTGGTCAAACACCCGGCTTGCGGTGCGAAACCGCACCTCGACCGGAATGACCCGGTAGGTGCAGCCCGACAGCGTGCCGCTGAATTCCGACAGAAAGCTGAACTCGGCGCCCCACACCCAACCTTGCGCCAAAGACTCGACGACAGACGGATTATCGACGTCAAACTGCACCTCCACCTCGCCCCGCCAGCCCCCACCCGCCACCGGCTCGGCCAGCTTACCCACAAAGCGCTGCGCAAACAGCCCGGTGCCCGCCCCCATCACCGGCGCATCTTTGAAAAGCTGCGTCATCGCGGTTTCATAAATACCAAACCGGGTCTGGCGCAGATCAATCCGCACACCGTCTTCTGCGGCATAATCTATGAAAATCTGACCATCCTTGCGGATCGCGCTGCCGCTATGGCCATCGGCACGGCGAAACACCACGCCCCGATCAATACTCTGCGCCGTCAAACACAAGGCATCCGCAGGCAGCGCCAACAGCGCCATAAAAGCCGCCACAGCAATCCGAAACATCGTCGATCCAGTCCGGGTTTCAATGCCACCAGCCTAACCGACCCGCCTGCAGACCGCGCGTGAAAAATGCCGTCATCTGCTTTTCGCCCGCCCACCAAACCGCCCCGCCAGCTTCATCTTGGCCTAAATACTCCCGCGCGGAGCGCTCCCGCCGCCAGCCCGCAGATCTTGCCAGAAGGTTAATTTCGCAAAATCCCCTCTGTTTTCACAAGATAATCTTCTGTGTCCACACGTGGACACAACGCAAAAAGGGCAAGGCCTCGCAGCCCTGCCCCCCGATCCTGTGCCACGAAAACCCAGCTCAGGCCGATTTGAACAACCCGTCCGCCTTCAGCCCGGCGTAGCATTCATCCAGCGACTTCGTGGCGCGCTCGATCAGGATATCAATCTCATCCGGGGTGATCACCAGCGGCGGCGAAATGATCATCCGATCCCCCACATGCCGCATGATCAGATTGTTGGCAAAACAGCGCTCGCGGCAGCGATAGCCGACGGTGCCGTATTCGCTGGCAAACCGCGCCCGCTTCGCCTTGTCCGGCGTCAGCGCGATGGACCCCATCAGCCCGACCAGCTTCGCCTCGCCCACCATCGGATGATCGGTCAGCGCGTCCCAACGTTCCTTCAGATAAGGATGCGCCACGTCGCGGACATGCTCGACGATATGCTCCTCCTCCATGATCCGCAGGTTTTCCAGCGCGACAGCCGCCGCCACCGGATGCCCGGAATAGGTGTAGCCGTGGTTGAAATCGCCGTGGCTGCCCAACACCTCCGCGACCTCATCGCAGACAATCGAGCCACCAATCGGCTGATACCCCGAGGACAACCCCTTGGCGATGGTCATGATGTGCGGCTTGATGCCGAAGGTCTGGCTGCCGAACCAGTTGCCGGTGCGGCCAAACCCGGTGATCACCTCGTCCGCGATCAGCAGGATGCCATACTTGTCAACGATGCGCTGGATTTCCGGCCAGTAGGTTGACGGCGGAATGATCACCCCACCCGCGCCCTGCACCGGCTCGCCGATGAAGGCCGCGATGTTTTCCACGCCCAGTTCCAGGATCTTCGCTTCCAGCTCCTGCGCCCGCATCAGCCCGAACGCCTCGGGCGTCATGTCGCCGCCCTGCGCCCACCAGTTCGGCTCGCCGATATGGACGATGCCGCCGATCTTGCCGCCATGCGCGTGGATGCCCGACATGCCCCCCAAAGACCCCCCGCCCATGGTCGAGCCGTGATAGCCGTTATGCCGCGCGATGATGATGCGCTTTTCCGACTGACCCTTGATGTCCCAATAGCGCCGCACCATGCGGATATTGGTATCATTCGCCTCAGACCCCGACCCGGCAAAGAACACATGGTTCAGATCGCCCGGAGCCAGTTCCGCAAGCTTCGCAGCCAAGGCAATCGCGGGCACATGGCTGGTCTGGAAGAAGGTGTTGTAATAGGCCAGCTGATCCATCTGCGCCTTGGCGACATCGCCTAACTCGGTACGGCCATAGCCGATGTTCACGCACCACAGCCCGGCCATGCCGTCGATGATCTTGTGGCCATCGCTGTCGGTCAGCCAGACGCCCTTGCCCTGCGTCATGATCCGCGCACCCTTCTTGGCCAGCGCGGCGTTTTCCGTGAACGGGTGCATGTGGTGCGCGGCGTCCAGCGCCTGCAATTCAGCCGTCGGCATATGGTTGGTAATCTTGTTCATCGCATGACCCTCTTGATCCGGGCCGCCCCGAATCCGGGCCGCCTTTGGGTCAGGATATGATCAAATCAAACGGCAATCAAGAAATTTGATCAAATTCTTTCGGTGAATTTCCGAGCTTAGATTTCACCGCGCTGCAAGGCCGCACGCACCTGATCGACGCCTTGCGCAATATCCTTGTGCATCGCCTGCGCAAGACCAGCTGCATCGCCTGCCCGCATCGCCGCCAGAGCCTCTTTATGCGCGTCCGGCAGTTTGGTCGCCCCGGTTTTCGCTGAAACCACCCGCAGACTTGGCCCGAAGCGCAGCCAGAGCGAGCGCGCCATATCCAGCAACACCCCCGCCCCTGCCGCCTCATACAAGGCAAAATGGAAGGCGTGGTTGCTTTCCAGATAGCCCGAGACATCATCGCTGCGGATCGCAGCGTCTACCTTGGTGTCAATCGCCTCCAGCCGGTCGATCAGCGCCGGGGTCAGCGTGGCGGCAGCAAGTTCGGCCAGATGCGGCTCAATCGTCAGCCGTGCGAAGGCGACCTGATCCAGATCTGACGCGGTCAGCCTTGGCACCGTCACCCGGCGGTTGCCCTGCGGCAACAAGGCCCCTTCGGCTGCCAGCCGCCGGATCGCCTCGCGCACCGGGGTCATTCCGGCCTCCAGCCCTGCGGTCAGGCCCTGTATGGTCACAGGCTGGCCCGGCTCCAACACCCCGAACAGGATCATGTCGCGCAGGCGCGCGTAAGTGACCTCGTGGGTCGGGATTTTGCGGGTATCTTCGGTCATGCAACCATTACTCAAGCGTCAGTCGGCCTCAGTTATGCCGGAGCAGCCCGCCGTTGCAAGCCCACGATTCATTCGGCCAGCGCGGTATAGGAAAACCGGGTAAAATCAGCACTCCAGCCCTGCCCGGTCAGATCATGCGCCACCATGCCGACAAAGGCCCCGGTGAACGAGGCATGTTCGCCACGCCCGCCCTCATCCGAGATCACCGAGGCATCGAGGACCGGCCCCAGCGGCTGTTCGGCGCCGTCGGCCCGCCAGAAGAATTGCTGCGTGGCGCGGTCCACCGCCACCGTCAGCGTGATCGGCCCGTCTGGCAGCGCGACCGGTTCCTGAAACGTCAAAGCCTCGGAGGTATCGCCAACACAGGACACGATGCGCAGGCAACGGCCGAACGCAGGTTCATGCGTGATCAGCGCCGCGTGGAATTTGTGGCGGTTGTAATAGGTGATCAGCCCCGCCGCGCGCTGCCAGTTCGGCGGGTCGGCCAGCACTGTGGTTTCGGCGCGGTAGACTTGATGTTCCTGTCGCCGTGCCACCAGCGCCTGCTCAAACCACGACCCCAGACTTTCCCGTCCGATCAGCCGCAAAGCGCTGCCGGTCATCTGGAAAATCCGCGCGGGGCAAGGCGTGCGCAGCCATTGGAATTCGGGTGGCAACTCTGCCGCAAAGTCATGCGTCGTGGCTGGCCCCGGCAGGCGCGCAGGCCCCGACAGGGTGGCGGGTGGCAACAGGCCGCCGCCCTCCAGATACAGCCAGTCGTCAATCCAGACGCATTTCGCCAAACCCGTCTCGCGCCCGGTGCCACAGAACAGCCCGTGCGGCCCCGGCAAAGGTCGCCCGCACAGATAGCTGTGCCAAGCCTCGCCCTGCGGGCCTTCGACATACTGGCCATGGCCGACGCGCTGGATCGGGTTGCCCGGCGCAAAGCGCGCAGTCATAAGATGCTGATTTGGATGGGTTTCGTAGGGGCCATAAATGCTGCGCGACCGCGCCAGCGTCACGGCATGATCATAGCCGGTGCCGCCTTCTGCGGTGGTCAGATAATACCAGCCGTTGCGCTTGAACAGATGCGGTGCCTCGGTCAGGCCAAGGCTGGTGCCGACATAAATCGTCGCCACATCGCCCAGAAGCCCACGCTCGGGGTGCCATTCCTGCAGCTCGATACCGTCAAAGCGGTCATGCGCCGGGTTCAGGCCAGACCCTGCCGGGCGGTGGTTCCAGCGCATGTTCAAAAACCACTTGCGGCCATCGTCATCGTGATACAGCGACGGATCAAAGCCGGATGAGGTGACATAGATCGGGTCAGACCAGTCGCCGTCAATCGTGGCGCAGGTGACGATGTAATTATGCGCATCCTTGAACGCGCCGTCCAGCCGTTTGACATCCGTATAGACCAGCCAGAACTTGCCATCGGCATGCGACAGGCAGGGTGCCCAAACGCCGCAACTGTCGGGATTGCCGCGCATATCCAGCTGGCTTGCCCGCCGCAGCGGTCGCGCCACCAGCCGCCAGTTGACCAGATCGCGGGAATGGAAAATCTGCACCCCCGGAAACCATTCGAAGGTCGAAGTGGCAAGGTAGTAATCCTCGCCCACCCGGCAGAACGACGGGTCTGGGTTAAAGCCACGCAGCACCGGGTTCTCGATCATGGTCATCCTCTCTGCCCAAATATCCCGCGGGGGAGGTCGCAATGGCATAGCCATTGCGACTTGGGGGGCGCGCAGCCCCCCTCTGGCCTTAACGCAGCAGCGCCGCCGCCTCTTTCGGGCCAAGCGCCGCAGGCCGGGTGCAGGTGGTGGTCAGGGTGATGAACTCCCCCGTCGCGCCGGATTTCAGCGCCGCCGTCATCACATCCACCCCGTGCAGCGTGCGCTCCAATGAACAGCGCGCGTCGCGGCCTTCCGTCACCGCCATCACCATATCGGCCATGCCTGCGGTGCGGTAATTTGCCAGCTCGCGGCCCTTGTCATGCTGGTTGATCTTGCCAAACGGGTGATCCCACGCCTCGACCGCATGGATGACACCATCCCGCCCGGCCATTTCCAGCGGGCCACCGAAAAAATTCGGGTCGGGCACATACAGCGTGCCTTCAGTGCCATAAAGCTCAAAGTGGTTGCGCTTGTGGCTCCACACATCCCAGCTTGCCGAAAAGCTGATCGTGGCACCGGAATAGAACTCCAGCAGCGCCTGAATGTTCGACGGCGTTTTCACCGGAATTTCCTGCCCCGCCCGATCGCCCGACCCGATGGTGCGGGTGGGCGTCGCGGATGAGGTCAACGCGCCAACACGGCGCACCGGGCCAAGCAGGTTGATCAGATTGGCGATGTAATACGGCCCCATGTCCATGATCGGGCCAGCGCCGGGCAGGAAAAAGAACTCGGGGTTCGGATGCCAGCTTTCCGGGCCGTGGCCCTGAATCGCCGCACAGCCGGTGGTGATCTGGCCCAGCTTGCCCTCATCAATCAGCGCGCGGGCCTGCTGATGCGTACCGCCAAGGAAGGTATCGGGCGCGCAACCCACCGCCAAACCCTTGGATGCCGCCAGATCACGCAGCGCCACGCCTTCTTCCAGCGTCAGCACCAGCGGCTTTTCCGAGTAGGCGTGCTTGCCCGCCTCAAGGATCGACCGCGTCACCTTGTAATGCGCGTCCGGAATGGTGAGGTTGATCACCACGTCAATCGCCGGATTGCCCAGCAAATCCTCGACCGATTGCGCGACGGTGCCGAACTCAGCCGCCCGCGCCTGCGCCAGATCCATGTTCAGATCGGCCACTGCCCGCACGTCCAGCCCTTTGAACAACGGCGCAAGCCGCAGGTAGCTGGTCGAGATATTGCCGCATCCGATGATGCCAATGCCCAAGTTTGCCATGATCTTTCCTTACCAGGACTTTACCGAAGCCAGCGCCCGCGTTGCAAAGCGGCGGTGGTCGGTGGGGTTGTCGTGCTCCATCACGAAATTCGTCACGCCAATCGCCTTCAGCGCCGGCATGATCTCGCGCCATGCCACCACGCCGTGGCCCGCATCGGCCCAACCGTCTTCGGCAAGGTTTTCACCCGCAGGCGCGATGTCTTTCACATGCGCCGCGATGATGCGGGCGGCGTGATCCTTGATCCATGCCAAGGGGTCAGCACCGCCGCGCACCACCCAAGCCACGTCCATTTCCCATTTCAGGTCAGGGCCACCGTCAAAAAACGCGGTCTGCGGGATCGTGCCATCGGCGGTTTTGACAAATTCGAAATCATGGTTGTGCCAGCCAAATTGCAGCCCCGCCGCGCGGATCGGGCCGCCTGCCTTTTGCAGCCGCGCGCCCAGATCGTGCCAGCCCTTGCCGGTGGTGGGGCGCAGATCGGGGTGAATCCACGGCACGATGACGGTATCCATGCCCAAGGTCGTCGCCACCTCAATCGCCCAATCCGGCGTCAGTTCCACCTGATCCAGCCCGAAATGCCCGGACTTCATCGCCAGCCCGTTCGCCTTCAGCCCCGCCGCCAGATCGTCCAGCCCGGCCTTGTCGGCATAAAGCCCGCCAAAGCCTTCGGCACCGTCATAGCCAAGCTCGGCGAGCATTTTCAGCGTATCCGCCACCGGCGGGAAGTTGCGCGAGGAATAGAGTTGATAGCTGTTCATCGTTGTGTCCTTTCAGGCCGCGCCATAGGTCGCGGAATGCAAATCTCGGATGGTGAAGTGGGGGGCCACGCCGGGGGTGGCGGGGGTGAAGCGGAGCGTGGCGGGATAGTCGGGAAACAGCGCGAAGGCGTTATTGCTGAACCGCCCCGGCTGATCGGCCTCCAGTGCCACGAACAAGGCCAGCGCCTGTGCGGTCAGAGTAATTTCGAAAAACCCTGCTTTTTCTGTGACTTGCAGGTCGATCTTCGCATCCCGCAAATCATAGTGCTTGTAAGGTTGCGGCGCAAAGACATCGCCCGAACGTGCGCCCGTCGTGGTTTCCCAAGTGAAGGCCAGCATTTCTTGCGCCGCCATATCGTGCCGGGAAATCCGCGCCAGAACCTGCGCCGCGGTGCCAACTTCGGCGGTCATTTCCGCCAAGGGCCGGGTTGCGCCCGCCATATCCACCGCCATCGCCCGCAACGTCACCGGCCCGGCCTGCGCGTCATTCACCGCCCGCAACTCGATCATGTCCCCCACCGGCACCGCCGACACCAACACCGGCTGGAAAAATTGCTGCGCCATGTGATGCAGCAATTTCCATGCGCCACCATGGTCAAGGCTGGCCCAGGAACACACCGGCCAAGTGTCGTTCAACTGCCAGATCAGCGCACCCTGACAGTGCGGCGTCAGGCTGCGCCAATGCGTGACGGCGGTTTTGATCGCCAGCCCTTGCTGGACCTGCGAAAGGTAAACGAAATTCTCAAACCCGACCGGGAAGCGGAAATAGCGGAACATGGTTTCGGCAATCCGCGCGTTGCCGCCTGCGTTCTTCTGGTGGCTTTCCATCACCGGGGCGGCGATGTTGAAATCCTCGCGACCGGCAAAACGACGGATCGCGGCCATACCGGGATAGCTTTGAAAGCCGAATTCCGAACAGAACCGGGGGCTTACATCGCGGTAGTGATCAAAATCGCGGCCCTCGTGCCACACGCTCCAGAAATGCATGTCGCCAGAGCTGTCATCATGCCAGGCATCGCCAAACGCCAGCGGGCCGGGGCTGGGCGAGGAAGGCCACCAGTTTGCTGCAGGCGCGGTTTGCTGCAACGCGGTCTCGATGGTGCGATTGAGACGGTCGTACGACACCAGATAGCGGTCGCGATCCTTGCGGCTTTCGTCAAACCAGGTCAGCGCGCCGATCAGCTCGTTATCGCCGCACCAGACCGCAAGGCAGGCGTGGTGGTTGATCCGCGCCACCACGTCGCGCACCTCGGCATCGACCTCGGCCAGAAACGTCGGGGTAGAGGGGTAGAGGTTGCAGGCAAACATGAAATCCTGCCAGACCATCAAGCCCAACTCGTCGCAAAGGTCATAGAACCAGTCGGGCTCATAGCGCCCGCCGCCCCAGACCCGGATCATGTTCATATGCGCATCCACCGCCGATTGCAGCAGATCGCGCACGGCGGCTTCGCTGATCCGGCCATGCAACGCATCCGCCGGAATCCAGTTCGCGCCCTTGGCAAAGGCGTCGCGGCCATTGATACGAAAGCCGAAAGACCGCCCCGCCGCATCCGGTTCGCTGACCAGATCCAACTGGCGCAAACCGATCCGACGAGTGGCGACCACCTCGCCCATGGTGACGCGCAACTGGTGCAGCGCTTGCGTGCCCTGCCCGGCTGGCCACCACAGATCGGGGGTTTCTATGGACAGGATTGCGCGCGCCCGCCCGGCTACAACCGCCGCCGTCGCGGTGACACCACACAGCGACACGCTGACCGCTGGCCCATCGGCCAAGACCTCGACCGTCACCTCCGCGCGACCATCGTGGTGGCGCTGGCTGACGATGATATCGCGGATGCGCGGCGCGACAGGCTCCAGCCGGATGCCACCCCAAATGCCGAACGGCGCGAGCGCGATGTTCCAATCCCAACCGAAATCGCAGGCCGGTTTGCGGATCATGTTACCGTTGGAAATCGGGCAGTTCTGCGCCGCGTAGGGCACCGGAAACGGCTGTTCGGCTTGCAGCCGCGCGGCTTCCCGCACCACCGAGGCGAAACGGATCGAGATTTCGTTCTCACCCGCCCGCAGATGTGCAGACACATCGACCCGCCAGCGGCGAAAGGCGTTGGCGGCCTGCAACACCAGCGCGCCATTCAAACGCACTTCGGCAATCGTATCCAGCCCCTCGATGCACAGCTCCGCCGCTGCACCATCGGATGAGAAACGCCGCGTAAGTACCCAATCGCGTTCGCAAATCCAGCGCAGATCGTATTCGTTGCGTCCCCAATAGGGATCGGCAATCGCCCCCGCCGCGTGCAGCGCCGAGATACCATCCCCCGGCACCTGCATGGCAACAGCATCCCCGCCGCTTTCATCCGAAAGCGCCCACTGACCCGCCAGATCAAGCATGTTCAGACCCGCTGTTCGGTTCCGGTGTCGAAAATCGACGCCTTCGAGATATCCACTTTCAGATGCACCTTGGTGCCAGAAGCCATCCGCCGTTCCACCGGCACCCGCACCGACATTTGCAGCCCGCCTTCGGCCTCCAGCCAGACCAGGCTGTCAGCCCCCATCGGTTCATCAATTTCCACCTCTGCCGGGATAGTAAGACCCGGTTCGGCATGGTCTTGGATGTGCAGATGTTCCGGGCGCAGGCCAAGGATCGCCTTGGACCGCTCCAGAATGGCCCCACCCTCATAGCCCGCCAGCGAGATCTTGCTGCCAGCAAACTGGAACGCCGCCCCGCCATCGACCGTAGCCCCGTGCAGGAAATTCATCGACGGCGAGCCGATGAAGCCCGCCACGAACAGGTTCGATGGCCGGTTGTAGATTTCCTGCGGCGCGGCCAGTTGCTGGATGATGCCGCCGCGCATGACGGCGATGCGGTCGGCCAGCGTCAAAGCCTCGATCTGGTCATGCGTCACATAGACCATGGTGTTGTTCAGGCGGCTGTGCAGCCGTTTGATTTCCACCCGCAATTCCGACCGCAGCTTGGCGTCGAGGTTCGACAACGGCTCGTCAAACAGGAACACATCAACATCTCGCACCAGTGCCCGCCCGATCGCCACGCGCTGCCGCTGACCGCCCGACAGGGCTGCCGGTTTGCGATCCAGCAGCGGTTCGATCTGCAAGATTTCGGCCGCACGCGCCACCCGCTTGTCGATCTCGGCCTTCGGCATCTTGGCGTTTTTCAGCCCGAACGACAGGTTGCCGCGCACCGTCATCTGCGGATAAAGCGCATAGGATTGGAACACCATGCCGATGCCGCGATCCGAAGGCTCGGCCCAGGTGACGTTCTTGCCCTTGATCCAGATTTCCCCGTCGGTGATATCCAGCAGCCCCGCCAGACAATTCAGCAGCGTCGATTTCCCGCAGCCCGAAGGCCCCAGCAACACGATGAATTCGCCTTCGGCCACGTCGATATTCATGTTCTTCAGAACCGACATCGCCCCGAAGTTCAGCGTCAGGTCCTTGACTTGGATGGAATGAGTCATGTGTCAGCCTTTCACGGCGCCAGCAGCAATGCCGCGAACAAAAAGTTTGCCAGAGATGAAGTAGATGATCAGGGGCACAAGCCCGGTCAGCATGGTCGCTGCCATGTTGACGTTGTATTCCTTGACGCCCTGCACCGAGTTGACGATGTTATTCAGCTGCACCGTCATCGGGTAGTTTTCCGCCTTCGAGATGAACACGACGCCAAACAGGAAGTCGTTCCAGATGCCGGTCACTTGCAGGATCAGCGCCACCACAAAGATCGGCAGGCTCATCGGCAGCATGATGTGAAAGTAGATCCGCCAGAACCCGGCGCCATCAACACGGGCGGCCTTGAACAGTTCTTCCGGCATCGAGGCAAAGTAGTTGCGGAACAGCAGCGTCAGGATCGGCATGCCGAAGATCGTATGCACCAGCACAAGGCCGGTCAGCGAGCCATATAGCCCCAACTCGCGCAGCATCACCACCATCGGATAAAGCATCACCTGATAGGGGATGAACGAGCCGAAAATCAGGATGGTGAAGAACACTTCCGATCCCTTGAAGCGCCAGTTGATCAGCGCATAGCCGTTCACCGAAGCCACAAAGATCGACACGATCACCGAAGGCACGGTGATCCGAACCGAATTCCAGAACCCGCGTGAAAGCCCATCGCAGTTCAGCCCGGTGCAAGCCTCGGCCCAGGCTTTCACCCACGGCTGAAAGGTCATCTCCAGCGGCGGCGCAAAGATATTGCCCAGCCGCACCTCGGGCATGCCTTTCAGCGAGGTCATCACCATCACCCACAACGGCAACAGGTAATACAGACAGACCACCGCCAGCGTGCCGTAAATCATGATGTTGCGGCCAGACAGACGACGGGTCGGCTTGGCCCCGCGCGGGCTGACGGCAGCGTTTGCGTGTGGGCCGTTGACGGTTGCGTCAGCCATGTTTCTTGCCTCCGAATTCCAGATAGGCCCAAGGGATCAGCACGATCAGCACCGACAGCAGCATCATCGTTGACGCAGCAAAGCCCTGCCCCAGGTTCTGCGCCTGAAACATGTAGGAATAGACATACATTGCAGGTACTTGGCTGGCATTTCCCGGCCCGCCAGAGGTTTGCGCGATCACCAGATCGTAAAGCTTGATGATGCCCGCCGCGACCAGAACCAGCGTGGTGATGAACACCGGCCGCATCATCGGGATGATCACCACAATATAGGTTTTCCACGTCGGAATGCCGTCAACGCGGGTGGCCTTCCAGATATCTTCGTCAATGCCGCGCAACCCCGCCAGCATCAGCGCCATCACAAAGCCGGTGCCCTGCCACAGCGCGGCGATCAACAGCCCGTACAGCACCAGCTTGGGGTTGTTCAGCGGGTCAAATGCAAAGCTTTCCCAGCCCCAGCCGCGCACAATGCCCTGAATGCCGAAATCGGGGTTAAGCACCCATTGCCAGACCAGGCCGGTCACGATGAACGACAACGCGAACGGGTACAGCATGATGGTGCGGAACGTGTCTTCAAAGCGGATTTTCTGATCCATCAGCACGGCAAGCGTAAAGCCCATGACAATGGTGAAGATCAACGAAAGCGAGCCGAACACCATCAGGTTTTCAATGGAAACCAGCCAGCGGCTGTTGCTCCACAACCGTTCATATTGATCAAAGCCGACGAAATTCGCTTTCGGCAACAGCTTGGACGAGGTGAAGGAATAGACCACCGTCCAGATCGAGAAACCCAAGAACACAACCATCGAACAGAAGATCATCGGCACGGCGGCGATCTTGGCGTTCAGGTTGCGGAAAACACGGGATTTCCGTGCAGGTGTGGCCATGGCCGCCCCTCCCCCAAAGGTCAGATGAATTCAGATGACAGAGCCGCCCGAAAGGCCGGGCGGCTCTGCTATCGCCTTGAGATCAGAGACCCGTCTTCAGGATTTCAACCCATTTCGCCTGCGCGTCGGCAGCCGACATGTCGGTCTTCCAGAATTCGACCATCAGGTCGCCTGCCTGGGTCTGCACGTCAGGCGACCATACCATATCGCCGGTCGGCAGCAGGTTGCCCGAGGCCAGAATTTCAAGGCCTTTCTTCATGCAGTCGTTGGCGGTGCTCATGTCGATATCACCGCGGATCGGCAGCGAGCCTTTCTTCAGGTTGAACGCAACCTGCGCTTCGGGGGAAACCAGCAGCGCAGCCAGACGCTTTTGTGCGGCTTCTTTTTCCGGGTCGGCCAGCTTCGGGAAGTAGAAGGCATCGCCGCCGGTGGACAGGTAAGCGTTCATCCCGAGGCCCGGCAGGCAGGTGTAATCGGTGCCGGCAACCTTGCCCGCAACCGCGAATTCCCCCTGCGCCCAGTCACCCATGATCTGACCCGCTGCTTCGCCGGTGATCACCATGTTGGTGGCCTGGTTCCAGTCTTGCACGGTCGATTTCGCCGCCAGCTTGCGCGCATCGGCGGCGGCCTGGAACACGGCGGCCATTTCCGGGCCAGCGGCCGCGTCCATGTCCTTATCGACGTTGACCTTTTTCCACAGATCCAGACCGCCGACGCCAACAGTGATTGCCCCGAACGCAAGGTTCGATTGCCACGGCTGGTTGCCAAGCGCCAACGGCACCTTGCCAGCAGCCTCAACCTGCGGCGCCGAGGCGACGAATTCGGCCCAGTTGGCCGGAACCGGCAGCCCCAGATCAGTATAGACCTTATTGTTCAGCCAAAGCCATTCCGGCGAGTGAATGTTCACCGGCGCACAGTAAATCTTGCCATCAAGCGTGCAGGCATCCAGCAGCGACGGCGGGAAAACCTTGTCTTTCCAGCCTTCTGCGGTTGCCACATCGGTCAGATCCAGCATCAGGCCAGCCTCGAC
This sequence comes from Paracoccaceae bacterium, assembly GCA_009773375.1. Taxonomy (GTDB): domain Bacteria; phylum Pseudomonadota; class Alphaproteobacteria; order Rhodobacterales; family Rhodobacteraceae; genus Cypionkella. The sequence goes on along the minus strand of WRPH01000037.1, from coordinate 1,089 downwards.
CAGCTCCATTGCCTGTTGGCCATGGTTGAACTGGGTGGCCGCCATCGGGTCACCGCCGGTGATGCGAGAAATCATCACCGGACGCGCGGTATCGCCGCCGCCTGCGATAGCACCATCAACCCATTTATCGCCGGTCGCGTCGAAGGCCTTTGCAAATTCAGCCACGGCAGCCGCTTCGCCGCCCGATGTCCACCAATGGGTGATTTCAAGATCAGTCGCAAAAGCACCCGAGGGCAGCGCAACCGACAACAGCAGACCTGCGGCCAGCTTGAAATTCTTCATGTAGTCCTCCCAGTTTCGTTGGTTCTTGCAGTTTCTATAACGTTATAGGTCAAAACTATATCGTTATAGTTTTTTCAATCAAGCAATCTTTTCGCTTGTCGGCTGCAAAATCTTTGCCTCCAATAGGGTTTGGTGAAAGCTGCTTTTCCACCCGCCACCGCGCGCCTTCACGATGGGAAGCCCCTGAATTCGCGGCCAAGTTGCCACGGGGACATGCCTTGCAGATAGCGCGCGACTCTTGCCTTGCCGCGCAGGCTTGGGTCGAATCTGGGGCTGGAACTGCACGGCCGACACCGCCACAAAGAGCCGACCGCTCCGGGATTGGACAAGATGACAGAATCACCGCTGCCCCTCATTGGGGCGGAACGACCCACTCTGAAGACCATCGCCGCCGAAACCGGGCTGGCGATCGCCACGGTCAGCCGGGCCTTGAAGGATGCGCCCGACATTGGTGAGGAAACCAAGCGCAGGGTGCGCGAAACCGCCGCCCGGCTGGGGTACCGGCAAAACCGTGCCGCCGTGCGTTTACGCACAGGTAAGACCAATGTGATCGCGCTGGTGCTGTCAACCGAATCCGATGTGATGAACCACACCTCGAAGCTGATCTATTCCATCGCCAACGCCCTGCGCGGCACCGCCTACCATCTGGTGGTGATGCCGTTCTTTCCCGATCAGGACCCGCTGGACCCGGTCCGCTATCTGGTCGAAACCGAAAGCGCCGATGGAATCATCCTGAACCAGACCAAACCCGACGACCCGCGCCTGCGCTATCTGGCCGAACATCACGTTCCGTTCGCCACGCATGGC
>WRPH01000007.1 GCA_009773375.1 Paracoccaceae bacterium | reverse complement strand
CGCGCGCCAAGGCCAAGCCTGCCGCGATCCGTCAGGCCGACCGCTGCGGCCGGGGCTGCGGTGACGCTGCGCACCCCGCGCGCCACATCGCCCCACAGGTCGCCCAGCAGCAAGGCCGCCGACAGCAGCGCCGACGGCACATAATCGGATGAGACGATATCCAGCAGATCGGCTTCGGCCAGCTGATGCGCCGCGACGTTGCCCGAATGTGACCCGCCCCGGATCAGGTTTGGCGCGCCCATCATCACCTTGATGCCCTGCGCCTGACAGGCGGCTGCCGCCTCGACCGTGGTGGGGAATTCGGCAAAATGTGCGCCGTGCTGCGCCGATATGGCAACCTGTTCGGCGGTGGTGTCATCATGGCTGGCCAGCACCGCGCCAAAGCGGCGGGCCTCGGCTACGGCGGCGGCCTCGTGGGCGGTGCCCAGACGGCTGGACAGCGCGCGCTGTTCTTCGACATGCGCCTCGAACTCTGTATCCGACAGGCCGTGCTTGCCGCAGACATAGGCGCGCAACTGGGTCAGATCGCGGAATTGCCGCTGGCCGGGGGTGTGATCCATCAGGCTGACGATGCCGATGCGGTCTTCGGGGCCGAATTTCGCCAGCTCGGCGATCAGGGTTTCGCTGCACACCTCTGCCCGCAGATGCAGGAAATGGCTGATGCGCAAGGCACCCTTGGCGCGCAGATCGAGGATTTCATCGGCCAGAAGCCGGGCATATTCGCCGTAATTGGCCTTCTTGCCGCTGGTCACCGACCCCACCCGCAGCGCGTCGAACACGGTGGTGATGCCAACGCTGGCCAGTTCGGCATCATGCGCGATGATGGCGCTGGCATGCGGCCAGTTCACCTTGGGGCGCGGCTCGATGTGGCGTTCCAGATTGTCGGTGTGCAGTTCGATCAGCCCCGGCATCAGCAGATCGCCGTCGCAGTCGATGGCACCCGCAGGCACGGCGGCGCCTTGGTCGATGGCGGCAATCTTGCCGTCTTGCAGGCAGATCGCGCCACGGATCACCTCATCAGGCAGAACCAGCGTGGCATTGGCAAGTATGGTCTGGGGCATCACGGCGGCCTTCATTGTGCAAGCGGGGGAGGAATGTCAGAACTCTGTCACAGCAGTGTGACGAAGGCCGGGTATCGGCCAGCGGTATGGAACAGATGAAACGATACGCGATCTATTATGCGCCCGAGGCCGGGGCCTTTGCCGATGCGGCAGCGGCTTGGCTGGGCTGGGATGTGCGGGCCGGGCAGGCGGTGGCGCAACCGCAGCTTGATCTGCCGCGGCCCTTGGCCGACATCACCGCCGAGCCGCGCAAATACGGCTTTCACGGCACGATCAAACCGCCGTTCCGGCTGGCCGAGGCGGTGACACCCGATCTTTTGCACGACGCCGTTGCCAGCCTTGCCGCCAGTCTGCGCCCGGTGGCATTGCCCGGCTTGCAGATGGTCAATCTGGAAGGCTTTCTGGCGCTGATCCCGCAGGGCGATACCGCCGCGTTGCAGGCTTTGGCCGCCGAGGTGGTGCGGGTGCTGGACCCTTACCGCGCGCCGCTGACCGCAGCGGAAATCGCCCGGCGCAGGCCAGACCGCCTGACGCCGCGCCAACGTGATCTGCTGGCGGTCTATGGCTATCCCTATGTGATGGAAGAGTTTCGGTTTCATCTGACCCTGTCCGGGCCTTTGGGTGGCGATGAAGCCGCCATCACCGAAGCTGCCACGCGGCATTTTGCGGGCGTGGTGCCGCAGCCGTTCCGGCTGGCCGATCTGTGCCTGTTTGGCGAAGATGCGATGGGTCGGTTTCATCTGTTGCACCGCTACGCCCTGACCGCCTGAAGCAGGCGCGCGATGCCGGTTTCGGGGCTGGCATCGTTGACGATATCGACCACCGCAAGCCCGGCGGGCAGGTCATAGGCGGCGCGGTTCAGCCGGGCTTCGATATCTGCCCGGCTTTCACGGCCGCGCGCCATCAGCCGGTCGGCCAGCAGCGCAGACGGGGCCGAAACCCGGATCACCGTCAGCTCTGGAAACAGCGCCAAAGCCTGATCCAGCGCACCGCGTGATCCGTTCAGCAGTACGATCCGGCCCTGATCCAGCGGCGCGAGTTCCGATTTCGGCACGCCATAGCTTAGTCCATGCGCCTGCCAGTGCAGCGCGAAGTCCCCCACCGCCAGCCGGGCCTGAAACTGGGCTTCGGTCGCGGCTTCAAACGGCTCCCCCCCCGCTGTTGCCGGTCGGGTGATCACCCGCCGCGCCCAGTGCAGCGCCGGATCGGCGGCCTTGGCCCCGGCCAGAAGCGTATCCTTACCGACACCCGACGGGCCAACCACCAGAAACAGCCGCCCCATCATGCCGCAACTTTCGGGGTGAAGGCGCGCACATCGACCACGCGGTCGCAGACCTGATCGCGGGCGGCCTCGTCGTGGAAAATCCCCAAAATCGCCGCGCCGCGTGCCTTGGCTTCCTCGATCAGTGCCAGCACGACGCTGCGGTTCACCGCGTCAAGGCTGGCGGTCGGCTCGTCCAGCAGCAGCGCCGGGTAGGGGTGGGCAAAGCCGCGCGCGATGTTGACGCGCTGTTGCTCGCCGCCCGAAAAGGTGGTGGGCGACAGGCTCCACAGCCGCTGCGGAATGTTCAGCCGCGCCAGCAGATCGGCAGCGCGGGCTTGGGCCTGATCCTCGCCCACGCCCAGATTGCGCAGCGGTTCGGCCACCACATCAATCGTCGGCACCCGTGGCACCACGCGCAGGAACTGGCTCACATAGCCCAGCGTTTCGCGCCGCAGCCGGATGATCTGGCGCGGTTGCGCCTGCGCCACATCCAGCCCGCCGACCCGGATCACCCCCGAGGCCGCCAGATAGTTGCCCCAGACCATCCGCATCAGGGTGGATTTTCCCGCGCCGGATGCCCCGATCAGCCCGACGCATTCACCGGGTCGCACATGCAGGTTGGCATTCGCCATCACCGGGATCACCGCCGCGCCCTGATTGTGTAGGGTGAAGGCTTTGGAAAGATTACTGATTTCGATCATGTCACACCTGCAAGACGGAAGAGACGAGAAGTTGCGTATAGGCGTGCTGCGGATCGTCCAGCACCTGATCGGTCAGGCCCTGTTCCACCACATGGCCGCCCTTCATCACCATCAGCCGGTCGGCCAGCAGCCGCACCACCGCCAGATCATGCGTCACGATGATCGCGGAAAGCCCCATCTCGCGCACCAGCCCGCGCAGCAGGTCCAGCAGCCGCGCCTGCACCGACACATCAAGCCCGCCGGTCGGTTCATCCATGAACACCAGCCGTGGCCCCGTGACCAGATTGCGGGCGATTTGCAGGCGTTGCTGCATGCCGCCGGAAAACGCGCGCGGCCGGTCGTCGATGCGGTCGGCGGCAATTTCCACCCGGCCCAGCCAGTCGATCGCCTGTGCGCGAATATCGCCGTAGTGCCGCGCGCCGATGGCCATCAGCCGCTCACCGACGTTGCCGCCTGCCGAAACCCCCATCCGCAAGCCATCACGCGGGTTCTGATGCACGAAGGCCCAATCGGTGCGCGCCATCCGCCGCCGTTCGGCCTCGGCCATCGTCACGGTATCGCGCGGGCCCGCTGCGGTATCAAAGATCACCCGGCCCTGATCGGGGGGCAGATGCCCGGCAAGGCAGGAAAGCAGGGTTGATTTGCCCGACCCGCTTTCGCCAACGATGCCCAGCACCTCGCCGGGGAACAGATCAAACGACACATCGGCACAGCCGATCCGGCCGCCGTAGCGCTTGGTCAGCCCCTGCACCGCCAGCAATGGTTGGTCGGTTTCAGCGTGCATATTCCTGTCAATCGCGGTCATCACACGCCCCCCTGCACCGGTACGCCCAAGTGGCCGACATGGCCTGCCTCGCGGCGGGTCCGGCAAAAATCGGTATCCGAGCAGACAAACATCCGCCCACCCTGATCGTCGGTGATCACCTCATCCAGATAGCTTTCCGCAGCGCCGCACAGATCGCAATCATGCGGCGCCTTGGAGGCCACGAAGGGGTGATCCTCAAAATCCAGACTGACAACATGGGTATAGGGCGGCACCGCGTAGATGCGTTGTTCGCGGCCCGCGCCAAACAGTTGGATCGCCGGGCTGCCCGACAGTTTCGGGTTGTCAAACTTCGGGATCGGTGACGGGTCCATCACATAGCGGCCTTCCACCTTGACCGGATAGGCGTAGGCGGTGGCAATGGTGCCGTGGCGGGCGATGTCTTCATAGAGCTTGACGTGCATCAGGCCGTATTCTTCCAGCTCGTGCATCTTGCGGGTTTCGGTTTCACGCGGTTCCAGAAATCGCAACGGTTCTGGGATCGGCACCTGATAGACAAGGATCTGGCCTTCGGTCAGCGCCGCTTCCGGGATGCGGTGGCGGGTCTGGATGATGGTCGCGTCAAGCGTGGCTTCGGTCACCGCCACCCCCGCCGTGCGCTGGAAGAATTTGCGGATCGATACCGCGTTGGTGGTATCATCGGCGCCCTGGTCGATCACCTTCAGCGTATCGTCCGGGGTCAGGCACGCCGCCGTCACCTGCACGCCGCCGGTGCCCCAGCCATAGGGCATCGGCATTTCGCGGCTGGCAAACGGCACCTGATAGCCCGGCACCGCGATGCCCTTCAGGATGGCGCGGCGGATCATCCGCTTGGTCTGTTCGTCCAGATAGGCGAAGTTGTAATCTTGCGCGGTCATTCCGCCGCCTCCTGCGCTGCAAAAACTTCGGCGCGCAACCGCCGCACCAGTTCCAGTTCCGATTGAAAATCAACGTAATGCGGCAGTTTGATATGTTCGAGAAACCCGGTCGCCTGCACGTTGTCGGCATGCATCAGCACGAATTCCTCATCCTGCGCCGGGGCGCCGGTGTAATCCTCGCCCAGTTCCGCCCAGCGGAGCGATCGATCCACAAGGCTCATCGCAATCGCCTTGCGCTCGGTCTGGCCGAACACCAAGCCATAGCCACGGGTAAACTGCGGCGGCTCGGTCTTGGAGCCTTTGAACTGGTTGACGGTTTCGCATTCGGTCAACTCAACCTCGCCGATGTTGACGGCAAACCCCAGCTCGGGAATGTCCATTTCCACCGCCACCGTGCCGATGCGCAATTCGCCGACGAAGGCGTGGGTGCGGCCATAGCCACGCTGGGTGGAATAGGCCATCGACAGGATAAAGCCTTCATCGCCGCGGGTGATCGCCTGCAAGCGCAGGGCGCGGTCGGCGGGCAGTTCCATCGGCTCGCGCGTCAGATCGGGCGGCACGGCGTTGCCGGTGGGTTGCTGTTCGATCAGGCCGTCGCGGTTCAGAAACCCGGTCACATGCGGCACATCCGCCATGTCAGCCGGGGCGGTCGCAGCAGGCAAAACCTCGCCGTCCGCCGCCAGTTTGAAATCCAGCAAGCGGTGGGTGTAGTCAAAGGTCGGCCCCAACACTTGGCCCCCCGGCAAATCCTTGAACGTCGCCGAAATCCGCCGGATCACCGCCATTTGCGCGGTTTCCACCGGGCGCGAGGCCCCCAGACGCGGCAGCGTGGTGCGATAGGCGCGGATCAGAAAGATCGCCTCGATCAGATCGCCGCGCGATTGCTTGATCGCCAGCGCCGCCAGATCGGGGTCATAAAGCGAGCCTTCCGCCATCACCCGGTTGACCGCCAGCGCCAGTTGCTCGCGGATTTGCGCCAGCGATAGGTCGGCCACCGCCGGATCGCCCCGGCGTTCCTCGGCCAGCCAGGCATGCGCGTTGTCAATGGCGCGCTCGCCACCCTTTACCGCCACATACATCAGCAGTCCTCCACGATGGTGGATCGCGGCAGGCCCGCTACCCGGTTGTCACAGGTGAAAAAGCAGTCAAACCCCAGCGGGAACAGCGCCCGGTTGGCGCGGAACGCCGCCGTTTCCGGCAGCGACAGCCGCGCCTCGGCCGCAATGCCAGGCCCGGTCAGCCGCGCGCCTTGTGGTTCCAATTGATCCATCTCGACGATCAGGGTCGCCGCGCGATCCGGGTAATCCGGCAGGCCAATCGCAAATCGGTTCACGGGCTGCAAAGCTGCCCAGCTTCCGAGCGCAAAGCTGGCGTCTTCGGCGCAGACCAAGGGCGCGCCGCAGTGAAAGGTGATCCAGTCCCGCACCGCCGCGCAATCATGCGCCCCGGCCAAATGCACTGGTGTGGTGCCATCGCACAGCGTCAGCAACAACGCGCCCGCCGCCGCTGAAAGGGGGGCCGGGGGTGTGGCCCCTGCCACCGTCTGTAGTGTGCCGGGACGCGCCATCGCCTCCAGGCTGGCGCGGAAGGCATGTGCCGACTGCACCGCTGCATCGGTAAAACCGCCCTGCAAAGCTATGGAATTCATTGATCTTCTCCCCGCACCATGGTGAAGAATTCCACCCGTGTCGCCGCCGCCTTGGCCGCCCGCGTGGCACGGCGTGCGGTTTCTTCCGCCTGCAACACCTCCAGCACCGAAGCCCGCAGCGCGTCAGCCTGATCGCCCTGCATCAGCGCGTCCAGCACCGCCGCGCGACGGGCATGATCCTTGTCGCGGCCCTGCACATGGCCATGGCCAACCGCACCCGATGCCAGCCGCAGCGCGCAGCGGGTCACCGTCATCTCGCCCAGATTGAATGGCTGCCCGGAGCCGCCAATGCGGCCGCGCACCATCACCGCACCGATTTCGGGCGCGCGCAGCAGTTCGTGCGGCGGCAGGTCTGGAAACAGCTCGGCCAGCCGCTGCGGCTTGGCGCGCGCCAAAAGACCTATCCAGATCTGGCGCGGAGTTTGAAGTGGTGCCTGTGCAGTCATGGTGATCCCGACATCTTGCGAAGTTGTCTACATTACTATACAACTAGACAACATCTATGCCGGAGATCTGCAAAATGCACGTGAAGTTTTCGTAACAATGGCCCGTTCTGCGATCTGGACGGCGATTGCCGCCATGCTGTCCGAGGAAATTGCCGCAGGCCATTATGGCCCCGGCGACAAACTGCCAACCGAGGCAGAGCTGTCACAGCGCTTCGGTGTCAATCGCCACACCGTCCGCCACGCTTTGGCGGCGATGGCCGAGGCTGGCACCGTCCATGCCCGCCGCGGTGCGGGGGTGTTTGTCGCCTCCAAGCCCACCGACTACCCCTTGGGGCGCAGGGTGCGGTTTCATCAAAATATGCTGGTATCGGGGCGCACCCCGTCGCGGCAGATGCTGCGTCTGGAAACTCGCGCCTGCGACCCGCGCGAGGCCGAAGCGCTGGCTTTGCCACCCGGCGCCCCGGTGCATCTGGTGGAGGGGCTGTCGTTGGCTGACGGCGTTCCGGTGGCGATGTTCCGATCCGTGTTCCCGGCCACCCGGTTGCCGGATTTTCTGGCGACGATGGCGCAGACGAATTCGGTAACGGCGGCTTTGGCGCGGGCAGGGGTGGCGGACTATACCCGCAGCAGCACGCAAATCACCGCGATTGCCGCCGACGCCTTGCTGGCGCTGCATCTGCGGCTGCCGCAATCCGCGCCGCTGTTGCGCACCGTTGCGGTGAATGTGGACCCCGCTGGTAAGCCGATCGAATTCGGCACCACATGGTTCGCCGGGGAACGGGTCGCTTTGACCTTGCAGGCCGCCGATCTGTCATAAGCGCGTTGCGTGGCGGTGTTAGACAAGGCAAAATTTTTCAAGCCCCGAGTTTGCCATGCCGCTGCCCCTGCCACCGCTCCGCCTGACCGGAGCCCAGATTCTGCGCGACGGTGTCCTGCAACACCGCTCGATCGGCTTTGCCGAGGGCCGCATCACCCGTGGTCCGTTGCCCGAGGTGGATCTGACGGGATTTCTGGTGCTGCCGGGCATCATCGACCTGCATGGCGATGGTTTTGAGCGCCATATGGCCCCGCGGCCATCGGCACCTTTGCCTTTGCCTGTGGGGCTCGCCTCGTTTGACCGCGAGGCGGCCAGTCATGGCGTGACCACCGCCTATCTGGCGCAGGGCTGGAGCTGGGAAGGTGGGCATCGTGGCCCCGACCATGCCGAAGCGCTGATGCTGGCGCTGGACCAATACCGCCCGCAGGCGCTGACCGATCTGCGGCTGCAAATCCGGGCGGAAACGCATCTGGTGGGGGAAGCTGAGCGGTTGATCGCGGCGGTGCAGCGGCATCGGATCGGCTATGTGGTGTTCAATGATCACCTGCTGGAGGGCCAGCATATGGCCCGCATCGCGCCGACCGATTTTGCCGCCTGGGCGCGCAAGGTGGGCAAGACCGCCGAGGAGCTGGTCGAAAGCATCGAATTGGCGGTGGCCCGCAGCAAAGAGGTGCCGCGCAGCTTGTGCGGGCTGGCGGAGGCTTTCGATCAGCTGGGCGTGCTTTATGGCAGCCATGACGATCCCGATGGCGAGACCCGCGAGTTCTATTCGATGATCGGGGCCAAGATCGCCGAGTTTCCGCTGACCCGGCGGGCGGCGGTGGCGGCGCATGCGATGATGTCGCCGGTGATCATGGGCGCGCCGAATGTGGTGCGGGGGCGCAGTCAGGCGGGGAATGTCTCGGCGTCGGCTTTGGTGGCCGAGGGGCTGTGTGATGTGCTGGTGTCGGATTATCACATTCCGGCGCTGCCGCTGGCGGTCTGGTCGTTGGTGGATCGCGGCGTGATGAGCCTGCCGCAGGCCTGGGCGCTGGTTTCCTCCCGCCCGGCCGAGATCATGCGGATGCCGGACCGGGGCCGGTTGGAGCCGGGGTTGCGGGCGGATCTGGTGGTGGTGAACGCCGAGACTCGCGGCATCGAGGCGACGATTTCGGCGGGGCGGCTGAGCTATCTGGCGGGGGAGGCGGCGCGGCGGTTCGTGGCGCAGCCGCAGGCCTTGCGGCTGGCGGCGGAATAGGGTCCCAACTCGGGACCTTTTTTTGTTTATGTATATCAGTGGCTTGACTGTGCTGGGTTCACGAAGAATTAACCTTTGACCGCCAGTTCGGGCTGACCGGCGCACAGGGGCCGCCCGCAGGGGCATCGAGCCCCCTTGGACGGCGCTGACGCGTCTTGGGTCAGCCGTGGTATTTTTCGAGGAAAGCTTCGGCGGGCAGGCTGCGGAAATCGGGCAGCGCGTGGCGCAGGGTTTCGTGGCTCCAATCCCACCACGCGAGGGCTTGCAGGCGGTCGGCGATGGCAGTGGGGAAGCGGGGCCGCAGGGGGGTGGCGGGCAGGCCGGCCATGATCATGTAGGGTGGCACGTCTTTGGTAACGACCGCGCCGCTGGCGATCACCGCCCCGGCGCCGATGGTCACATCGGGCTTGATGATGACGCCGTGGCCGATCCATGTATCGGGGCCGATCACGGTACGGCGGGCGTGGCGGGCCTGAAAGAAGGCGTCATCGTCGGTCGCATCCTCCCAGTAATAGCTGCTGCGATAGAGGAAGTGGTGCAGGCTGGCGTTGGCCATCGGGTGATCGGTCGGGCCGATGCGGGTCATCGCGGCGATGTTGGCGAATTTACCGACGGTGGTGTTGGTGATGTCGGAAAACTGGTCGCAGTAGCTGTAATCCTGGAAGGTGGAATTCAGCACGCGGCTGAAGCGGCCAACCTCGCAGAAGGCTCCGAACGTTGAATTGTTGATCTGGCAATCGGGGTGGATCAGCGGGGCGGTGGGGCTGAGTTTGGGCATCTGGGCTTTCGCTGTCCGCGTGGGGAGGGGGAGGGGGGTGTTGAAAAACAAGGGGTTGGCAGTTTGGGTTTACGGTTTGTTAGGGGTTGCTTGGTGGATGGGACAGAGCCTCCGGCGGGAGTATTTTTGCCAAGATGAAGGAGCGGGCCGCACTAGCGCTGGCGCGCGACTTGTGCGGCGCGGTGGTGGTCAGCCCTTGATGAATTTGCGTCTGATCCAGCCTGACAGGGTGTCCATCGCCATCACCATCAGCACGATCAGCAGCATGTAATAGGCGACTTCTTCCCAGTCTTTCTGGGTGATGATCGCCTGGGTCAGCAGCAGGCCGATGCCGCCGCCGACGATGGCACCGATCACGGTGGCGCTGCGGGTGTTGGATTCGAGGTAGTAGAGGACTTGGCTGAGCAGCACCGGCGCGATTTGCGGGATAACGCCGAAACGGGCGCGTTGCAGCGCGCCTGCGCCGGTGGAGCGGACGCCTTCAACCTGCTTTTCGTCGATGTTTTCCAAGGTTTCCGAGAAGGTTTTACCGAAGGTGCCGGTATCGGTCAGCAGGATTGCCAGCGCGCCGGTCATCGGGCCGGGGCCAAATGCGCGGGCGAGCACGATGGTCCAGATCAGGCCATCGACGCCGCGCAGGAAGTCGAAGACGCGGCGGAAGGCAAAGCGGACGGCGCGGAAGGGGGCGAAGTTGGCGGCGGCAAGGAAGGCCAGCGGCAGTGCCACAAGCGCCGCCCCCATGGTGCCAAGGAAGGCCATCAGCAGGGTTTCGAACAGCGCCCATGCCACGTCGGCGTGGTGCCACATCTTGTTGTGCCAGAAGTCGGAGGCCATCAGCGCGAGGTTGCTGCGGGCAGGGTCGATGCGATCACCCATCAGCATCGCGGTCAGCTGGCCATAGGTCTTGCCGTAAAACGGGCTGTCGAGGGTGAAGAAGAACAGCTCCCACCCCGGTTGGTACTTGAAGGTTTCCACCTTGGAGCGGGAATAGGCGAAGCGGCCTTGCGGCGTGGTGACCGAGATGCGGGTATCGCCGACGTTGATCCAGTCGGGGGTGGGCTGCGGTGCGGTCAGTTTGAGTTTGCCGTCTTCGGGCTGGATGTCGATGGTGCCGTAGCCGGGCACGACATAGCGCGCGCCGGTGCTGTCGTAGGTGACAAGGTGGCCTTTGCCGAGGTCTATCCGGGTGATGTCGCCGCTGGTCTGCACCCAGTCGGGGCGCTGGCCGGGGGCGTAGGTGCCTTTGGACTCGCCCTCGATGGCGATGGTCAGATCGCCGGAGCGGTTGTCGCGGGTAACGTGGGTCTTGTAGCTGACAAAATCGGCGGTCAGGATCGCGGCATTGTCCAGCCGGGCGCGGGCGGCAAGGCCTGCGATATCGAAGCTGATGCAGATATAGGTGAGGTAAAGCAGGATCAGCGCCGGGATCGCGAAGGCGGTCAGGCGGCGGGTCTGGAAGCGGCGCTGCACGGAGACATAGGTTGCGTCGGTCATTTACTGGCCTTTTACCAAGCGGTTGCGGGCGTAGGCGGACAGTTGATCAAAGACGATGATCGCCAGAAACAGCAGGGCGAAGATGGCGACGACCTGATCGTACTTGCCGCCGCCCCATTGCATCGCAAGTTTCAGATCATAGCCGATGCCACCGGAGCCTACGAAGCCAAGGATGGCGCTGGCGCGGACGTTGATTTCAAAGCGCAGCAGGGCGTAGGACAGCCAGTTGGGGGCGACTTGCGGGAGGATGCCGAGCCAGATCTGCTGGCTCCATGCGGCACCGGTGGAGGCGAGGCCCTCAACGGGTTTCAGGTCGGCGTTTTCGGCGGATTCGGAGAACAGTTTGGCCAGCGCGCCTGCGGTGTGCAGCGCAATCGCCAGCACGGCGGGGATCGGGCCGCCGCCAAGGATGAAGATCAGGATCAGCGCGATGACGATTTCCGGGATGGCGCGCAGCAGATCGGCGGTGCGGCGATACAGCGGCGTCAGCAGCGGAAAGCGGGCGAGGTTGCGGGTGGCACCAAGTGCAAGGATGGCCCCGGCGATGGCGCCGAGCAGGGTGGCGGTGGCGGCGATGTTGATGGTTTCCAGCAGGGACGGCAGGTATTGCCAGACGAGGCCGGGCAGATTGGCACGGTTGCTCCAGGCCTCGGACAGCACTTCGGCGGGGAAATCGCCGAGCTGATGCAGGCCAGACAGGAAATCGCCGGCATTGCGGTCTTCGGCGGTGCGGAAGCCTGCGGCCATCAGGGCGACAAACAGCATCAGCAGGATGAAGCCGTAAAGCCGCTTGCGACGGGTCTGATGGATATAGCTTTCGGTCGGATTGGTCAGATCGGGGCGTTTTCCCGGCTCTGGTCCGAAGGTGATGTCAACCATGGGGCCCCCAATGAAAAACCGGGCCTCCTTGCGGAAGCCCGGCGCTGCGTGCTGAAATTACTCGCCGGAAAGTTTGCGGGCGTCGATGATGCCGAGGAACATGTCGTGGGTGGCGGGGACGAAGTCTTTGGCGTCGCCCGCGGCCACACCGTAAGCGCAGGCCTTGTCGGTTTCCCACAGGTCGGCGGTCAGGGCGGTGACCTTGTCTTTCACGTCAGCCGGAAGGGCTGCGCGCACCACCATCGGGCCTTCGGGGATCAGCGCCGAGCGCCAGATTTCGGTGAGGTTGTTCATGTCAACCAGACCGGCATCGGCGGCTTTGCGGAAAGCGCCGGACGCATAGCCGTCTTCCCAGTTGCCAACGCCGTCAGCCCAGGACACGCCCGCCTCGAAATCGCCGTTGTTGACGCCGACGATGGTTTGCTCATGGCCGCCCGACATTTTGACTTCGCTGAAATAGGCTTCCAGCGGGCCGTATTTGGCGATCAGTTCCGCGGCGGGCACCAGATAGCCCGAGGTCGAGTTCGGCTCGGCGAAGGCGAATTTCTTGCCCTTGGCGTCGTCCATCGAGGTGATGCCAGAATCCTTGCGGGCGAAACCGATCGAATAGTAGCCGGTCGAGTCGTTCAGGTTCTGCTTGGTCAGGCGAACCTCGACGGCGGCGGGGTCGGTCAGGTAGGTCTTGGCATAGGCCGAAGCGCCCAGCCATGCCATATCGAGGGTGCCGCCCAGCAGGCCCTGGATCACGCCGTCATAATCGGCGGGGGTGAACACTTTTACCGGCACGCCCAAAGCGGATTCAATCGCGGCGCGGTAGCATTCGTTCGAAGTCATGCGGTCTTGCGCGTTTTCGCCGCCAAGAATGCCGATGTTGAACTCTTTGATCTCTTGCGCATGGGCGGTGCCGATGCAGGTGGTGGCTGCCAGAATGGCGAAAAGCTTTTTCATCGTCGTCTCCAGATGGGGCCCGCGGATCGGGCCGGGTAAAATCAGGCGAGCATCGTCTCGGCGTAGGCCGTGTCGGCGGGGCCGGTGATCGAGGTCGAAGTGGCGGATTCATTGAACGAGGCGTCCGCGCCGTAGATGTCGCGGGCAACGCCGGTGGTCAGCTGATCGGGGGTGCCGTCAAACACCACGCGGCCATCGCGCATACCGATGACGCGGTCGCAGTAGCGCCGCGCGGTATCCAGCGTGTGCAGGTTGGCGATGACCATGCGGCCATCTTCGTCGTGGATGCGGCGCAGCGTATCCATCACGACTTGCGCGTTCATCGGATCAAGGCTGGCGATGGGTTCATCGGCGAGGATGACCTTGGGGTCTTGCATCAGCGCGCGGGCAATGGCGACGCGCTGTTGCTGACCGCCCGACAAAGCCTCGGCGCGTTTCGGGGCCTGTTCGATGATGCCCAGACGGTCGAGGATTTCCAGCGCACGGGTGATATCGGCATCGGACCACAGGTTGAACATGGTGGCGAAGGTGGAGCGCTGGTTCAGCAAGCCGTGCAGCACGTTCGAGGCCACATCCATGCGCGGCACCAGATTGAACTGCTGGAAGATCATCGCGCATTGGCCCTGCCATGCCCGCTTTTCCGCGCCGTTCAGCGCAAGGATATTGCGGCCTGCAAAGCTGATCTCGCCGGAGCTGGCGTCGGTCAGCCGGTTCATCATCCGCAGCAAGGTGGATTTGCCCGCGCCGGAGCGGCCAATGATGCCAACAAAGGCAGAGCCGGTGATTTCAAAGCTGGCGCGATCCACGGCGGCCTTGGGGCCGAACATGCGGGTGACGTTTTCGATCTTCAGCATTGTCGTCTCCGAACTGGTTGGGGGCCAGATACGGGGGATTCGTGACAGCGGCGTAATGCAGAGGTGACGCTTTGGTAACAAAGGTGGCGTCTTGGCAAGTGTTTGGTTTGACACAAAAACTTCATGCGCCGGTTACCATCGCGTCATGCGCCCCGCTTAGGCTCGCCGTCAGCACCCTGCCGTGAGAGCGCGGCGGGATCGGCTTAACAGGAGACTATACATGACCGTTTTCAATACCCTTGCAGGCGGCGCAAGCCTGCTGGCGATGCTGGTTGCCGGTGCTGCACAGGCGCAGTCGCTGGAAGAAATCACCGCTGCGGCCAAGGCTGAAGGCGCGCTGACCACCATCGCGCTGCCGCATGACTGGTGCGGCTATGGTGCCGTGATCGAGGGCTTCAAGAAGAAGTATCCCGAGATCGCCGTGAACGAATTGAACCCGGACGGGTCTTCGGCAGACGAGCTGGAAGCGGTGCGCGCCAACAAGGGCAACACCGGCCCGCAGGCCCCGGACGTGCTGGATATCGGTCTGTCGTTCGGCCCGGCTGCCAAGGAAGAAGGGCTGATCCAGCCCTACAAGGTTTCGACCTGGGACAGCATCCCGGACAGTGCCAAGGATGCAGATGGCTTCTGGTATGGCGACTATTATGGCGTGATGTCGTTCATCGTGAACACCGACATGGTGCCGACCCTGCCGACCGACTGGGCCGATCTGATGAAGCCGGAATATGCTGGGGCGTTTGCGCTGTCGGGCGATCCGCGCTCGGGCAACCAGGGGCTGATGTCGGTGATGTCGGCAGGCATGGCGATGGGCGGCAAACCGGGGGCCGAGTCTGCCGCCAAGGGGCTGGAGTTCTTTGCCGGGCTGAACAAGGCAGGCAATTTCGTGCCGGTCGGCGGCAAGACCGGCAGCATCGCGCAGGGCGCAACCCCGATCGTCGCGGCCTGGGACTACAACGCGCTGGCATGGCGTGACTCGCTGGCAGGCAACCCGAAGGCCGAAGTGATCATCCCGGCTTCGGGCACTTTGGCGGGCGTCTATGTGCAGGCGATTTCGGCTTATGCGCCGCACCCGAACGCCGCCAAGCTGTGGATGGAATACATCTACTCGGACGAGGGCCAACTGGGCTGGCTGAACGGCTATTGCCACCCGATCCGCTTCAACGATCTGGTGCAGCGTGGCGTTGTTCCGCAAGAGATGATGGACAAGCTGCCGCCCGCCGCTGCCTATGAAAAGGCCGTGTTCCCGACGCTGGAAGAGCAGGCTGCGCACAAGGAAGGCGTGACCGCTGGTTGGGAAACCGTAGTCGGCGTCAAGGTCGAGTAACGCCTATGCCCGCCCCCGGTCTGGTGCCGGGGGCGGGTTTTTATTCAGGATCAGATAGATGACAAGTTCCCGCCTTTGGCGATCCCTGCCGTGGAACGGTTTGGGGGTTTTGCCGTTCGTGCTGTTTGCCGTGCTGTTTCTGCTGCTGCCCACGGCGCATATCGTGGCGGGGGCGTTTGTGGATGCGGCGGGTGGCTTTACGTTGAAAAACATTTTCAACCTGTTCAGACCTGAGATCATCAATGCGTTCTGGCTTTCAATCCGGTTGAGCCTGACCTCGGCGGTGATCGGCTGCGGCATCGGTTTTGCGATTGCGCTGGCGGTGGTGTTTGGCGGTTTGCCGCGGGCTTTGCGCGGGGTGGTGATGACGTTTTCGGGCGTCACCTCCAACTTCGCCGGGGTGCCGTTGGCGTTTGCCTATGTGGCGACGCTGGGGCGGGTCGGCTTTGTCACCGTGCTGCTGCGCGACTGGTTCGGGGTGAACCTCTATGCGCTGGGCTTCAACATGATCAGTTTCTGGGGGCTGACGGCGGCCTATGTGTTTTTCCAGATTCCGCTGATGGTGCTGATCATTACCCCGGCGATTGACGGGCTGCGGCGGGAGTGGCGCGAGGCGGCGGAGGTGCTGGGGGCGAGCAATGCGCAGTATTGGCGGCTGGTGGCCTTGCCGGTGCTGGCGCCGTCGCTGCTGGGCACGCTGGCCTTGCTGTTTGCCAATGCGTTCGGGGCGGTGGCGACGGCGATTGCGCTGACCGGGTCGCTGCTGTCGATTGCGCCGATCCTGCTGTTCAACCAGATTCGTGGCGATGTGCTGGGCGATCCGCATCTGGGTTATGCGCTGGCCTTCGCGATGATCGTGATCACCGGGGTTTCCAACGGGGTTTATGTGGTGATGCGGGCGCGTGCCGAGCGGTGGCTGAAATGAAGCGGTTCTGGGCTTGGGCGGCGATTGGTGTGGCGGCGGTGTATTTCTTCCTGCCGCTGCTGGGGATGCTGGAATTTTCGCTGAAAATGCGGCGGGGCGAATACTCGCTGGATGCTTACGCGTCGGTGTTGGGCGATCCGCAGTTTCAGGCCAGCTTTGGCTATTCGGTGATCATGGCGGGGCTGACGATTGTGTTCGGCGTGCTGATCGTGGTGCCGACGGTGTTCTGGGTGCGGCTGAAGCTGCCGCGCCTGCGCCCGGTGATGGAGTTTGTAACCCTGCTGCCGCTGGTCATTCCGCCGATTGTGATCGTGTTCGGCTATGTGCGGCTGTTCAACACCAGTAGCTGGTTGCCGCTGACCGGGTCGGCGTTGGGCACCGATTTTCTGCTGCTCTGCGGTTATGCGGTGCTGTCGCTGCCCTATATGTATCGCGCGGTCGATACCGGGCTTGCGGCGATTGATCTGCGCACGCTGACCGAGGCGGCGCAGAGCCTTGGTGCGGGCTGGATCACCGTGCTGGCGCGGGTGATCTTGCCGAATGTGCTGGTGGCGGTGCTGTCGGGGGCGTTCCTGACCTTTGCCATCGTGATCGGCGAATATGTTTTTGCCGCGCTGTTGGATCGACCTGCGTTCGGGCCTTATCTCGTCTGGGCGGGGGGCAACAAAGCCTATGAGCCTGCCGCTTTGGCGGTGATGACCTTTGCGCTGACCTGGGGCTGCATGGCGCTGATCCAGGCCGTGACGCGCTTTTCGAAACATACAAGGATGCCGCGCTGATGGCGTATCTGGACCTTTCCGCGCTGGAGAAATCTTACGGCGCAAACCATGTGGTGAAATCGTTTGATCTGGGCATCGAGCAGGGCGAGTTCGTATCGCTGCTGGGGCCCTCGGGCTGTGGCAAGACCACGGTGCTGCGGATGGTGGCGGGATTTGAAACCCCCTCTGCCGGGGCGATCCGCATCGGCGGGCAAGAGGTGACGCATCTGCGGCCAAACCAGCGCAACATCGGCATGGTGTTTCAGGCCTATGCGCTGTTTCCCAACCTGACGGTGGCGCAGAATGTGGGCTTTGGCTTGAAGATCGCCGGGCTGCCCAGCCGTGAGATTGCGCTGCGGGTGGCGGATATGCTGGAGCTGATCGGCCTGCCAGAGATGGGCAGCCGCTATCCGTTTCAGCTATCGGGCGGACAGCAACAGCGGGTGGCTTTGGCGCGGGCGCTGGCACCGCGGCCGCGGGTGTTGTTGCTGGATGAACCGCTGTCGGCGCTGGATGCGAAAATCCGCGTCAGCTTGCGGGCGGAAATCCGCGATATTCAGCGCAAGCTGGGCATCACCACGATTTTCGTGACGCATGATCAGGAAGAAGCGCTGTCGATGTCGGATCGCGTGGTGGTGATGAACGGCGGCCGGGCGGAACAGGTCGGCGCGCCGTTTGAGGTGTATAACCAGCCGAAAACCCGGTTTGTCGCAAATTTCGTCGGCACGCTGAACGCACTGGAGGCCATCGTGACCGATCCGGGCGCGGGGAAGGTGACGATTCAGGGCCAGCCGTTGCGGCTGCCGCAAGCGGTGCAGGCGCAGGCCGGGGCGGTGCTGACGCTGGCGCTGCGGCCCGAGGCGGTGCATCTGCACGGCGACGGCGATATCAGCCTGCCCGCCCGGATTGCCGAATTGCAGTTCATGGGGTCAGTGATCCGGGTGAACGCGGAACATGCGATGGGGGTGATCAAGCTGGATCTGTTCAACAAGCCCGACACGCCGCCGCCTGCGGTGGGCGAGGACATTGCGCTGCGGTTCTGGGCGAAGGATCTGATCGCGCTGGATTAACTCCCGGCGCAGGACGCAATAGTCACAGGCTGGTCCTGTCTTGGATTTCCTTCAATCTGACTCAGATTGAAGGAAACTACCCTAATGCTTGATCATCACATGGCGGACGACGGTGTAATCCTCCAGCGCATAGGCTGACAGATCCTTGCCGTAGCCGGATTGCTTCAGCCCGCCATGCGGCATTTCGTTGACCAGCATGAAGTGGGTGTTCACCCAGGTGCAGCCATAGCGCAAGCTGGCGGCGGTGGACATGGCGCGGCCAATGTCGCGGGTCCAGACCGATGAGGCGAGGCCGTAATCGCTGTCGTTCGCCCAAGTGACGGCTTGGTCGGGATCGTCAAAGCGAGTGATCGACACCACCGGGCCGAACACCTCGCGCCGGACGATTTCATCGGTTTGCAGCGCGCCTGCGACGACGGTGGGGCGGTAGTAGAAGCCGTCGGGCATCACCTCGCCGCCGGTGGTGATCTGAATGTGCGGCAGTTCGCGGGCGCGGTTGACAAAGCTTGCGACGCGGTCGCGTTGGCGCAGGCTGATCAGCGGGCCAATTTCGTTGGCCGTATCATCCGCCTGCGCCAAAGCTATGGAAGACACTGCAGAGGTCAGGTCCGCCACAAGGTTATCATAAACCTTGTTTCCGGCGTAAATGCGGCAGGCGGCGGTGCAATCCTGCCCGGCGTTGTAGTAGCCGAAGGCGCGGAGGCCCTCGACCACGGCAGAGATATCGGCATCATCGAACACCAGCACCGGGGCCTTGCCGCCCAGTTCAAGATGGGTGCGTTTGACGCTTTTGGCGGCGGCATCCAGCATCTTCTTGCCGGTGGCGACATCGCCGGTCAGGCTGATCATATCGACGCCGGGGTGGTTGATCAGATAGCTGCCCACGGTCTGGCCGCGTCCGGTGATCACCGACACCACGCCTTCGGGCAGTTCCTCGGCCAGAATTTGCGCCATTTTCAGCGCGGTCAGCGGGGTTTGCTCCGAAGGTTTGAACACCACGGTATTGCCGCCGCCAATCGCCGGGGCCAGCTTCCACGCCATCATCATCGCCGGGTAATTCCACGGCGCGATCGAGGCAACAACGCCGACCGGATCGCGGCGGATCATGCTGGTGTGGCCTGCCAGATATTCACCGGCCAGCGCGCCATGCTGGCAGCGCACCGCCCCGGCAAAGAAACGGAAGCAATCGACGATGGCTGGGATTTCATCGCCGCGCGCGGCGTTGATCGGCTTGCCGCAATTGAGCGCCTCAAGTGCGGCGAAGCTATCCGCCTCGGCCTCGATCCGGTCGGCGATGCGCAAAAGCGCGGCCGCGCGTTCGGCGGGGGTGGTGCGCGACCACTGGCCAAAGGCGCGGCGGGCGGCGGCGATGGCGCGGTCGATCTGGGTCTGGCTCGCCTCGGGGACGTTCAGGATCAGCGCGCCGGTGCGTGGGTTCAGGATGGGTTCGGCGGTTTCAGTGCCTGCCTCGAAGGTGTTGCCGATCAGCAGTTTGGTCTGGATGTGCATAGGGGGCCTCATTTGCCGGAGCCTGCTGTTTCAGACCCGTGGCGGGTCAGGTAATAGGCCAGCAGGATGGGAAGGAAGGTGGCGGCGAAGACGATCAGGGCGACGACGTTGGTGACGGGGCGCTGGCGCGGGCGGATCAATTCCTCGAGCATCCAGATCGGCAGGGTGGCTTGCTGGCCTGCGGTGAAGGTGGTGACGATGACCTCGTCAAACGACAGCGCAAAGGCGAGCATGCCGCCTGCCAGCAGGGCGGTGCCAAGATTGGGCAGCAGGATGTGCCAGAAGGTCTGGAAGGCATTGGCGCCAAGGTCGGCGGATGCCTCCAGAATGCCACCAGACAGGCGGCGAAACCGGGCGACGGCGTTGTTGTAGACGATGACGATGCAGAAAGTGGCATGGCCAAGGATGATGGTCAGGGTGGAAAACGGGATATCCATGATGCCGAAGGCTGACCGCAGCGACATGCCGGTGATCACGCCGGGCAGCGCGATGGGCAGGATGATCAGCAGGCTGATCTGGTCGCGGCCAAAGAAACTGGCGCGGGCCATCGCGGCGGAAACCAGCGTGCCAAGGATCATCGCCAGCAGGGTGGCGACGCTGGCGACCTTGACCGACAGCGTCAGCGCCTGCCAGATATCGGGGCGGTTCCACGCGGCGGCGAACCATTGCGTCGTCAGGCCGGGCGGCGGGAAGGCGTAGGTGCGTTCCTCGGTGGTGAAGGCATAAAGGAAAATCAGCAGGATCGGCAGGTGCAGGAACAACAGCCCGCCGATGGCCGCAAGTTTCAGCGGCAGCGAGGCACGGTTGGGGTTGGCATCAGAGCGCATCAAAAGCCCCCGCACGTTTGGCAAGCGCCAGATAGACCAGCATGATCAGGATCGGGATCACCGCGAAGGCGGCGGCGAGCGGGATATTCCCGGCGGTACCTTGCAGCTGATACACCGCCATGCCGATGAAATTGGCCGAATTGCCGACGATCTGCGGAATGATGTAATCGCCCATGGTCAGAGAGAAGGTAAAGATCGACCCGGCGATCACACCCGGCATCGCCAGCGGCAGGATCACGGTGCGGAAGGTCTGCGCGCGGGTGGCACCAAGATCTTGCGACGCCTCCAGCATCGAGGTCGGCACCCGTTCCAGCGCGGCCTGCATCGGCAGGATCATGTAGGGCAGCCAGACATAGGTGAACACGGCGAACATGCCGATGTAGCTGGTGGACAGCGAGTTGCCACCGATCACTGGCAGCGCCAGAATGGCGTTGAGGATGCCGCTGGTGTGGGTGGCATCCGTGGCCCAGGTGATGATGCCCTCTTTGGCGAGGATCAGCTTCCACGCGTAGACCTTCACCAGATAAGACGACCACAGCGGCAGCATGATGCCCAGGTAAAAC
Organism: Paracoccaceae bacterium; assembly: GCA_009773375.1. Taxonomy (GTDB): domain Bacteria; phylum Pseudomonadota; class Alphaproteobacteria; order Rhodobacterales; family Rhodobacteraceae; genus Cypionkella. The sequence continues at coordinate 77,881 of WRPH01000007.1, read as the reverse complement.
ACCGCTTTCCAGCGACCCTTGGCAAAGCGGGCGGCGTAATAGGCGATCGGAAAGGCGAGGATGGCGCAGCCGAGCGTGACGGCGGCAGACATCAACAATGTGCGCAGGATGATGTCGTAATTCTGCGGCCGCAGCAGCTCGGCATAGGTTTTCAGGGTGAATTCCGGCACCACCATGCCGGAAAATTCGTCAATGGAGTAGAAGGATTGCAGGAGAAGGGCGGCGAGGGAGCCAAGGTAGATCACCCCCAGCCACAACAGGGGCGGGGTCAGCATCAGCGCCAGCAGCAGTTTCGGTTTGCGCCAGAACAGCGTGGTCAGCCGGTCGGCCAGCGATCTGGCGGGGAAAATCGCGGTCATCATGTGGGCCTTTGGCATTTGTGTAGAACCGGCGCGCCGCATTCATCTTGGCTCAAATACTCAAGGCTGGAACGACGGGTCGTTCCAGCTTGCCGGAGGCTCCGGTTGTTGATCCGGGAGGCTCCGGCGGGAGTATTTTTCACCAAGATGAATACGGAAAACACCATGTGGGCGCGCATCAGGCTTCATCCATGATGTGCAGTGCTTCGGGGGCGAAGCCGAGGCGGATTTCCGTGCCCGGTTCGGGCAGGGCGCTGCCTGCGGGCAAAATGGCGGCGATGTCGTGGCCGTGGGCGTTCAGGCTGATGCGGTGGCCCGCGCCAAGGTAGCGGATGGCGGTGACCGGGCCTGCAATCGGGCCGTTTGCGTCCAGTCGCAGGGTCTCGGGGCGCAAGCTGGCCCACTTTGCCGGGCCGCCGAGGCTCTGGGTCAGCGTGGGCGGCAGCAGGTTGGACGATCCGACGAAATCGGCAACGAAGCGGGTTTTCGGCTGGGTGTAGATTTCAGCCGGGGTGCCGATCTGGGCGATCTTGCCCTGATTGAACACCGCAAGGCTGTCGGCCATCGACAGCGCTTCATGCTGGTCGTGGGTGACAAAAACGAAGGTGATGCCAAGGCGTTTTTGCAGCGATTTCAATTCATCCTGCATCGCCTCGCGCAGTTTCAGATCGAGCGCGCCCAGGGGCTCATCCAGCAGCAGAACGCGGGGTTCGTTGACCAAGGCGCGGGCAAGCGCCACGCGCTGGCGCTGGCCGCCGGAAAGCTGGCCGGGCTTGCGGCTGCCGTAGGCGTCAAGGTGAACAAGCGCCAGCATTTCCTCGGCCTTGGCATAGCGCTTGGCGCGGGGCATGCCCTTGACCATCAGCCCGTAGGCGACGTTGTCGCGCACGTTCATGTGCGGGAACAGCGCGTAGTCCTGAAACACCGTGTTGACATTGCGCAGATGTGGCGGGGTGGCGGAAACGTCCTGACCGAAGATGCGGATTTCCCCGGCGGTTGGCGATTCAAAGCCGGAAATCAGCCGCAGGCAGGTGGTTTTGCCGGAACCGGACGGGCCAAGCATGGCAAAGAACGCGCCCTCGGCAATGGTCAGATCCACCGCGTCGACGGCTTTCACCGGGGCAGAGGCGGGGCCGAAATGGCGCGAGACGGCGCGGAATTCTACTGCTGCGGGCATGGGTAAGGGCCTTCTGGCCGCCGAAGCGGGACTGGGGCGCGGGGTTTGACGCCCGCGCCGATCGGGAAAGAGGTAGGGTGTGTGGTTCCACGGGTTTGGCGGGGCCAAATCCGTGGGTTCACGCACCGCAGGCCGGGTTAACGGCCGCCGATGACGCCGATGTAATCCGACACCCAGCGATAGTAGGGCACGCAGGCACCTTCGCCTTGCGAACAATTGGCGACCGGGGTGGTCCAGAAGCGGATCTTGTCGAAATCATCCAGACCGTTGGCGGTGCAGCCTTCGGCGGTTTGCATGCCGGAACCATCGGTGCAGGCGGCGGGCACCACCGGGTTGCCGCCGAACCAGACCGACAGGTCGGATTGCAGGTTGGAGGCCAGCGTATGCTCCATCCACTTGTAGGCGCAGTTCGGGTTGGCAGCTTCGGCGTGCAGCATGGAGGTATCGGCCCAGCCGGTGGCACCTTCCTGCGGGATCACGCTGGCGATCGGCAGTTTTTCCGATTGCAGCAAGCCGACCTGGATCGGCCACGACCCCGAGGCGACCACGCCTTCGTTCTTGAAATCATCCATCTGGATGAAGGCGTCGTGCCAGTAGCGGCCAACCAGCGTGCGCTGTACCCGCAACAGCTCCAGCGCTGCGGCGTATTGTTCTTCGTTCAGCTCATAGGGCGAGGTGATCTTCAGTTCCGGCTTGTGGAACATCAGATATTGCGCGGCATCGGCGATGTGGATCGGGCCGTCATAGGCCTGCACCCGGCCTTCGTTGGATTTGCCGTCGGGCAAGTCCATCTTTTCGAACACCACGTTCCACGAGGTCGGCGGTTCCTTGAAGACTTCGGTGTTATACATCAACACGTTCGGCCCCCACAGGTAGGGGGTGCCGTAATGCACGCCATCCACCGTATGCCAGCTGGCGTCTTGCAGCCGCGGGTCGATCTTGGACCACGACGGGATCAGCGCGGTGTTGATCGGCTGCACCCGCTTGCCCGCGATCAGCCGCAGCGAGGCATCGCCGGAGGCTGTCACCAGATCGAAGCCGCCTTCGTTCATCAGCGCCACCATCTCATCCGAGGTGTTGGCGGTTTTCACGCTGACCTTGCAGCCCGAATCGGCCTCGAATTTGGTGACCCAGTCATAGGCCTTGTCGGTCTCGCCACGCTCGATATAGCCGGCCCAGGCGACGATGTTCAGCTGGCCTTCGCTTGCGCCGACCTCGGTCATTTCGGCAAAGGCGGGGGTGAGGCCGGTGACAAGGGCGAGGGCGGTGGTGGCCAAAAGTTTGATGGATGGCATTGGAAACTCCCTGTGGGTTGCGCATGCGCGGGGGCCGGATTCCCGGTCATGGCAGCAGCGTAAGCCAGCCAATGCGTTTCGCAATAACAAAACGCGGAAGGGTGGTATTGGATTTTCCGATGGGTGAGTGGCTCAGCGGTTCGGCACCATGCCTTGCGCGGAACGGATGAAGTTCAGCGCCGGGGTGGACAGGGGGGCGCCGCGGCGCCAGGCGAGGCCGACTTGCACCGATGGCAGGTCGCCTGACACATCACGGATGCCGATGCGGTCGCCTTCCAGCGACCACGGGCGGTAGACGAGGCTGGGTAGAATCGCCAGCCCGGCACCGGTGGCGACGAGGGAGCGCACCGCCTCGACTGACCGGGTGCGGAAGGCGATGTGGGGTTTGACGGCCAAGGATTGCATCAGAACCTTGGTGGATTCCTCGATCTCATCCACCATCAGCTGAATCAGTGGCTGGCCTGCCAGATCATCCAGCGCGATGGTTTCCTGATCGGTCAGCGGGTGGCCCAAGGGTAGCCACAGCCGGTAGGGCGACACCAGCAGGGTTTCGACGTTCAGCGCCATGCGGTCCTTGACGGACGAGGTCAGCAAGACGGCCACATCCAGCTCGCCGCCGATCAGCAGGTGTTGCAGGTAATCGCCGTTGTCCTCGATGACGTTCAACTCGATCTGCGGATAGGCGCGGCGGTAGCGTTGCAGGATGTCGGACAGCACATAGCCGGCAACAAGGCTGGTCACGCCCAGCGACAGCTTGCCGGGCAGGGGGGCGGCGTCTTCCTGAAACGCGGCGCGGGCGGTGGCGACATCGGCGAGGATCTGGCGGGCGTGACGCAGAAAGGCCGACCCCTTGTGGGTGATCTCCATGCCGCGGGCGAGGCGGTCGAACAGGGTGATGCCAAGATCGTCTTCGAGCGCGCGGATCGCCTCGGTGACAGAGGATTGCGAGATCGACAGCGCGCGGGCGGCACCGGACACCGAACCGGCTTCGGCGGCGGCGATGAAGAATTGCAACTGGCGCAGGGTGAAGGCCATGGGTTTGCCTTGTTGGTGAAAGCCGGGGGTTTCACACCCCCGGACCCCCGTGGAGTATTTTCGCCAAGATGAAGGGGTTAGCCTTTTGCCATCTCGGCGGCGAGGGCAGTGTGGTGTTGGGTGACGAGGGCTGCGTAGGCGGTCAGCCTTTCGGGGGTGAAGTGGTGTTCTTCGGCCAGCAGGTTGACGGTGCCAAGGACGTGGCCGCCATCCACCACCGGGATATTGATGCAGGAGCCAAGCCCCAGCGAGGTGATCAGCGCGTGATCGAAAAAGTATTTCGCAAATTCTGGCGTGGTGTTGGCGACGAAGGTTTTCTGGCCGGTGATGCAATGGTCATACCAGCCGTCGCGGGTCAGCGGTTTGGTGCCCGACACCGGGTATTCGACCGGGTGTGAGGTATAGGCGCGGCGGGCGACATCGCGGGCAAGGTCTTGCACAGTCACGGTAAACAGGCGGGTGCCAAGCGCGGCGCAGGCTTGGTGCAGGGTGTCGTAGATCATGGCAGGCTCCGGGTTCAGGTCAGGCTGAGGTGATGGATCAGCAGGGCGATCAGGTCTGACCTTGTGATCAGGCCGACAAGGCTGTCGCCGCGCAGAATCGGGATGGTTTGTTGGCGACCGTCTGCCAGCAGCGGGATCAGATCGGCCAGCGGCGTGGTGGCGCGCGCGGTTTTGATGCTGGCATCGGCAAGGTCTGCCGCCGTTAGCGCCGGGTCTGACAGGCCTGCCAGCGCGTCGATGGTGACGCAGCCCTGATAGCGGCCGGCATCATCGCGGATCGGCAGCGATTTGAAGCGGTGGTCGCGGAAGGTCTGCACCAGATCGGGCAGGGTCGTTTCGGGCAGGGCGGTGATCAGGTCACGCGACATGATTTCATCGGCGGTGATCTGGCCAAGCGCATGCGCGGCGGTTTCAGCCTCGGCGGTTTCGATGACGCGGGCGAGGTCTTCGACGCCGATGTTGGCACCCAGCCGCAGCCGTTGCAAGGCGCTGGCCAGCGTTTCCGGCGAAGGCGCGAGGCGGCGCTCGGGGGTCTTGTCGGTGGTGCCATGTGCGGGGGGCGGGGCGTGGCGGAACGGGTAGATGCGGCCGGTGCTGCGGTTCCAGATCATGCCGAACAACACCAAAAGGACAGAGCCGGTCAGCACCGGATGCAGCGCGAAAGAAAGTGGTGCCGGGTGCGGTGCCAGCACCATTGCCATTGCGGCGGCTCCGGCTGGCGGGTGGGTGGCGCGCAGGGCGGCGGTGGCCAGCAGCGCCAGCAGCACGGCGATTGCGGCGGCGGGCAGCGGCTGCGGGTAGAGCTGAAGGGTGGCAAGCCCGATCAGCGCGGCGGCGGTATTGCCGACCACCACCGCCCAAGGCTGCGCCAGCGGGCTGTTCGGCACCGCGAAAATCAGCACGGCAGAGGCGGCGAAGGGCGCGATCAGCAGCGGATTGCCCAGCAGCGAGGCGGTGGGGGTGATCAGATACAGCAGGATGCCGGTCAGAAACAGGCCGATCCCGGCGCCGATGGCGGCGCGGATCGCCTCGGGCAGGGTGGGGCGCGGAATGGCCGGGGCCAGCGCGCGCAGCAGCGCGTGGATCAGGCGGGCCATGATGCGGCGCTGATCAGGGCAAGGCCATCTTCGGGGGCGGGCGGCGTCGGGCTGCCGGTTTGCCAGAAGAACAGCCGGACATGCGCCGGGTCTTTCGGGGCATCGGTATCGGCAAGGATCTGGTAGTGCATCTGGAAGCCCTCCAGCATCAGGCCCTCGGCGTAGAACGGGATTTCTTCGGCTTCGAGCAGGGCATCGTGGCCGGTCTGCGGCTCCCAGCCATCGGGGCTGTGCCAGATCACCTCGGCCTCGACATCGGGGTGTTTCAGCGCAAGTCTGGCAAGCGGGGCGAGGTAGGTTTCAACGGGCGAGAGGGTCTTTGCCATGGCTGCCTTCCGGGGTTTGCCCTTGTGAAGCAGGTGGGGGCGGCGCGGTCAAGGGCATGTCAGCGCTTCATCATCGCCAGCCGGATCAGCGCGCGTTCCATCACCGCCATTGCCGGCGCGCGCGAGGTGGAGCGCAGCGTCAGGTCGGTTTCCACCAGCAGGCCAAGGGCGGATTCCAGCTTTTCCATGCCCCAGGCGCTGGCCTGCCGCTGCATCGCGTCGCGGCGGGGGCCAAAAATGCGGGCTTTCAGGATGCCCGCCGATACGCCGCCGGGATCGGAGGCGGCGACATGCAGGCTGCGAAAGTGCCGCAGCGCGCCGATGCACAGGGTGACGGGCAGGATGCCCTGACCTTCAAGACGGCGCAGCAGCGGGCCGATCAGGTTGGGCTGCTGATCGGCGACGGCGGCGAGCAGGTCATCGACCTCGGCCTCGACGGTGGCGGGGGCGAGCGCGTGGATTTCGGCGGGCGTCAGTGGCGTCGGATCGTTGTATTTATAGAGCGCGATCTTTTCCAGCGTCTGGCGGAAATCGCCGGGGTCAAGCTCGCGGGCAAGCGTGGTCAGATCGGCCATGGCGGTGCTGGCGAATTGCTTCAGCCCGGCCTTGGCGAGTTCTGATTCAATCTCCTCGCGCGTTGGCGGGTTGTCATAAAGCACGATGGCGGTGGCGTTCAGGTGCTTTTCGAACAGCGTGCGCAGGGTAGATTTCGGCTTCAGATCGCCCGCGGTCACGACGATCTGCGCGTCACCCGTGCGCCAGTCTTTCAGCGCGATTTCAAGGGTGGCGGTCAGCCCGTCGGTGGCGTCTTCGACGAAAGCCACACGCGGGCCGGGGAAAAACCCGATCGCGCGGGTCGCATCCTCCAGCAGGGCGGCGTTCTTGCGTAGGTCGGCGGCCTGAATCCGGGTCAGGCGCATTTCAGCCTCGCCCTGCGGTCCGATCAGCGCGGCGATGGCCTCTTGCCGTTTCAGGGCGACGCGCATGGCGTCGGCCCCGAAGATCAGCAGGCCCGCACGGCTGGGGTCGGGCTTGGCAAGGAAGCGAGAGGCTTCGGCCCCGGCGAGTTTCATTGGTTCCAACTGCCCGAAGTCGCCAGCAGGCGGGCGGTGATCTGGTCGGCCAATATCCGCATCAGGCGGCGGGCGGCGTCTTCGTGTGCGGCCAGACCGGCGACGGTTGACCCTGTGGCAGAATAAGAGGTGAAGCTTTTCACCGTGCCGCCGGTGACGCGCGCGCCCGAGGTGCGGCCGGTCAGTGCCCAGACGATTTCACCGTTCAAGTTATAGCGGGTGATGGCATTGTCGGGGGTGATGCCGACGCCGGTGGCGGTGGTCTTGATGTTGTAGGTCAGATCAAAGCGTTCGGCCTTGGGGCGGCCAAGCCGCTCTTCCAGCCGTTCGACCAGATCGAAGCCGTTCTTGTCGGCGGGGTCGGCAATGCGGATGCTGTTTTGCAGGCCAGCAGCCGGGCCGCCGGGGCCATAGGCGGGGGTAAAGCCGCAGGCCACAAGGGCCAGCGGCGTCAGCAGGAACAGGCGGCGGTTAAGGCGTGTTGCGTTCATTTATAGCCATCTTTTCCATTGCGAACCCGTGACGTGGAAGCTTTGGGCAGCGATTGCATTGCAACCGCGTTCGGGTTCGCAATGGAAGTCAATTCAACGCAACACGCTTTAAGCAACGACATTGATGATGCGCCCCGGCACGACGATGATCTTCTTCACGGGCGCGCCCGCGAGGAACTTTTGCACATCCTCGTTTGCCAGCGCGATCTTTTCAACCTCGGCGGCGGGCATATCGGCGGGCACAGAGATTTCCGCCCGGCGCTTGCCGTTGATCTGGATCGGCAGGATCACGGTATCATCGACCAGCAACGCCGGATCGGCCTTGGGCCAAGGTGCCTGCGCGCAAAGCCCGGCCCCGCCCTGATAGGACCAGATCGATTCGGCAATATGCGGCGTCATCGGCGACATCAGCTGCGCCAGCGTGCGGATCGCGGCTTTCATCGCGCCGGTGGAGCCGTTGGCTTTGGCCAGCGTGTTGGTGAAGCCATACAGGGCGGCTATGGCCTTGTTGAAGGCAAAGCCTTCGATGCTGCGGGTCACGTCATCGACGACGCGGGCGGTGGCCTTTGCAAGGTCTTGATCGCCTTCGCCTTTGTGGTCTGCGGGCATGTCGCCGATGCGCGAACACAGGCCCCAGACGCGGGACAGATGCTTGAAAGTGGCCTCGGCCCCCGATGCCGTCCATTCCACATCACGTTCGGGCGGGCTGTCAGACATCACGAACCAGCGCGCGGTATCGGCGCCGAAGGAGTCGATGATGTTCATCGGATCGACGACGTTCTTTTTCGATTTCGACATTTTGGCCGAGGGGATCACCTCGACCAGCAAGCCTTCGTCGCTGAGCGCCTGCATCCAGGCATCGAGATCGCTGACAAGGTCCATGTCAGGCGGCGGCACGTCACCCAGAACGACGATTCTGCGGTCTGCGACGGTAAAGGCGGTCACGTCTTCGGGCAGATGGTAAACCGGGCGGCCGTTGGCGTCGCGGGTCTGGTAGATTTCGTGCGTCACCATGCCTTGGGTGAACAGGGCGTTGAACGGTTCAATCGCCTTGGCGGGCAGATGGCCGGTCGCGTGCATGGCGCGGGCGAAGAAGCGGCTGTAGAGCAGGTGCAGAATCGCGTGTTCGATGCCGCCGATATATTGATCGACGTTCATCCAGTAATCGGCTTCGGCGGCGTCGGTCGGCGTCTTGGCGTGCGGTGCGGTGAAGCGGGCGTAATACCACGACGAATCCATGAAGGTATCCATCGTGTCGGTTTCGCGCCGGGCCGCAGCACCACATTTCGGGCAGGTGCAATGCCGCCAGGTCGGGTGACGATCCAGCGGGTTGCCGGGGATGTCGAAGCTCACGTCATAGGGCAGTTCAACCGGCAGGTTCTCCTTCTTTTCCGCCACCACGCCGCAAGTGTCGCAGTGGATCACCGGAATCGGGCAGCCCCAATAGCGCTGGCGGGAAATGCCCCAGTCGCGCAGGCGGTAGTTGGTGACGCCGCGGCCGATGCCACGCTGTTCACAGGCGGCGATGGCGGCAACGACGGCGTCTTCGCCGGTTTGCAGATCATTGCCGGCAAAGCCGCGGATATATTGCACCCGCTCGGATTTCAGCGGCACGAAAGGTTCGGTCAGCGCGGCTTCCTCGGCACCTTCCGCAACGAAAACCGGCGGGATCGGCAGGCCGTATTTGGTGGCGAATTCGAAGTCGCGGGCGTCATGCGCCGGGCAGCCAAAGATCGCGCCGGTGCCGTAATCCATCAGGATGAAGTTGGCGATGTAGACCGGCAATTCCCATGCGGTATCAAACGGATGCAGCACGCGCACGCCGGTATCCATGCCCATCTTTTCGGCGGTTTCCAAGGCTTCCGCGCTGGTGCCACCCTTGCGGCATTCGGCGACAAACGCGGCGATCACCGGATCATGGCGCTCCAGATGCTTGGCCAGCGGATGGTCGGGGCTGATGGCGGCAAAGGAGGCGCCCAGCAAGGTGTCGGGGCGGGTGGTATACACCTCCAGCCGGTCAAATCCTTCGGGCGCGCCGTGGGTGGTGAAGGCAAATTGCAGGCCGCGCGATTTGCCGATCCAGTTGGCCTGCATCAGCCGGACCTTTTCCGGCCAGTTGGTCAGCCCGTCCAGCGCCGACAGCAATTCACCGGAATAATCGCTGATCTTGAAGAACCATTGCGTCAGCTCACGCCGTTCCACTGGCGCGTTCGACCGCCAGCCCTTGCCGTCGATCACCTGTTCATTCGCCAGCACGGTCATATCGACCGGGTCCCAGTTCACCACGGCATTCTTGCGGTAAACCAAGCCCTTGGCCATCATGTCGATGAACATCGCCTGCTGCTGGCCGTAATACTCCGGGTCGCAGGTGGCAAACTCGCGGCTCCAGTCGATCGACAGGCCCAGCGGCTTCATCTGCGCGCGCATGTCGGCGATATTGCCGTAGGTCCAGTCCTTGGGGTGGCCGCCGCGTTCCATCGCGGCATTTTCGGCGGGCATCCCGAACGCATCCCAGCCCATCGGGTGCAGCACCGAATAGCCCTGCGCCGCCTTGTAGCGCGCCACCACGTCGCCCATGGTGTAGTTGCGAACATGGCCCATGTGGATGCGCCCCGACGGATAGGGGAACATCTCCAGCACATAATACTTCGGTTTCGCGGGATCGTGCCGGGCCTTGAACGCCTCGGCGTCATCCCAGGCGGCCTGCCATTTCGGTTCGATGGTTTTGGGTTCGTAGCGCGACATTCAGCAGGCCCCTCAGACAAATTCCTTGGCGGGATTACACCGCCAAGGGGGGCAAGGTCCAGTAGCGGTTAAAGTTTGGTGTCCTGAATGCGCAACTGACGCGCGCGGGTCAGAATCGCATCTTCGACCGCGCGAATGGTTTCGGGCGAAACCGCAGCACCACCGCGACCCTGCATGGCGATCTTCAGGCTGCGCGCATCCAAGGCCGGGTCTTGCACATAGATCGTCGCGCGGACCGAGCGGCCACCACCCGGAGGCGTGCCATAGCCGGTAACGATGACGCCGGTGAACGGATCGACCGATTCGATGGGCAGGAAGTTCAGCACATCGAGGCTGGCCTTCCAGAGATACTTGTTGACCTCGACCGTGGTGTTGGGGTTGTCGCGGTCGCCAAACAGGCTCCAGATCGTGGTGGTCGGCTTGTCTTCGCCCCTGGCTTTGGCCAAAGCCTCGGCCTGCGCATCGGTTGCGGCGCGGCCGGCGATCTTGGCATCACTGGGCACACCGCCCCGGCGGCCGAACATACCGCTATCGCCACTGGCCAAACCGCCGCCACAGCCCGACAGGCCAAACAGCAGGGCAGTGACGATCCCGATTCGAGACAGGCGATTGAGGTGCATCCGGTCCCCCGACAAGGCAAAGCAATAAGGCGTTGCGCCTGTCTAGCCCACGGGCAAAGCACTGCCAAGGCTTTTTGCCTTATATATAGAGTGACCGCAGCGGCATATATACAGTCACTGCAGCGGCGGGCTTTGGCGAGGGCGGGTGAGGCGGGGCGGGGCTGTGGCGGCACTGTGGCAAGACTGCACCATCATCGCCGTGTTTCCCCCGTTGGGGCGGGTTGGCGTTGCAATCCGGGGGCTGAAAGGTGAAATAGCATTCATACCCAGTTCGGATTCCCCTGAATTGGGCCGCACCTTTGATATAACGAGGGAAACCTATGAAAAAGATTCTTCTTGCTACCACGCTGATCGCCGCTTCGGCTGGCTTCGCAGCTGCTGAAGTCGCAGTTTCGGGCACCGCCCGTATGGGTGTTGCTGATCTGGGCACCGTGCACGGCGCACAGTTCAACTCGCGTATCCGTATCATCTTCACCGCTTCGGGTGAAACCGATGGCGGCCTGTCGTTCGGCGGTTCGGTTCGTAACGACCAGTCGGGCGTTGGCAACACCGAAAACGACGACTCGACCGTTTACATCTCGGGCGCTTTCGGCAAGCTGACCATGGGCGACACCGGCAACGCTGCTGACGCTCTGGTTGGTCAGGTTTCCGGCGTGGGCTACACCTCGCTGAACTCGCTGAACGAACTGCCGTGGATCGCTACCCCGAAAACCGGCGCTCTGTACGAGTACTCGGCTGGCGCTCTGACCTTCGCTCTGGGTTCGAGCCAAGTGTCCTCGCTGGCTGGCACCTCGTCGACCATGTCGGCAGCTGCCAAGTACGCCACCGATGCTTACAGCATCGCTCTGGGCTACGAAGACAACAGCGCAATCGGCTCGCAAGTGTCGGTTCTGGGTTCGGCAGCGTTCTCGGGCGCTACCATCAAAGCCAAAGTAGCAAACTTTGACTCCGCAGCTGCTGGCGTTGACGCTATCACCGCTTACGCTCTGTCGGTTGACTACGCGATCAACGGTGTTGGCCTGACCGCGTTCTACAGCGACAACGGCGCTGCAGTGGACCCGGCTGCTTACGGCATCGGCGCTTCCTACGACCTCGGCGGCGGCGCTTCGGTTGTCGGCGGTATCGTCAAAGCTGACGCCATCAAGAACACCATGTTCGACCTCGGCGTGAAGATGTCGTTCTGATCTTAGGATCAAACTTCAGGAAAGAGCGGGCCTTGTGCCCGCTCTTTTCTTTTTGGGGCCCTGCCCGTTTGATGACCAAACAAAAACCCCGCCGGTGCGGGGTTTTGTTTTGTCTGGGGTTTTGGGTTTGCGGGGTTAGTCCTTGGCGGCGAAGTGCTGGATCAACGGTGCCAGATGCGGCGCGAAGGCTTTCCACTTGCCGCTGCTGCCCTGATAAATCCCGCTGCGCACCTGCCGGACCGAGGCCGTGCGCACAGACCGCTGATTGTCCTGCGGCGCAAGGCAGGCCGGATCAAACGGCAGATCGCAATAGGCGAGCGCGGCGCGGATGGTGGGTTCGGGATTGCGGGTCAGCGCCTCGTAATCGACATCCATGAAGCCATCGGGATAATCGGCGCGCCAGTCGGCCATCATCGCCTCATACAGATCATAATAGGCGATGGTATCGGCCAGCTTATGGGCATAGCCGATGCCGATATTGGTAAACATGGTCTTGTAGACCGACCAGCACACCGCCACCGGATCGCGGCGCATGTGCAGGATGCGGGCCTCGGGCAGCGCCTTGCGGATCAGCCCGATCAGCCGGAAATTCGCCGGCAGCTTATCGACCACCACCGGCTGATCGCCCGGCTCGGCATTCAGCGCCGCCAGATAGCCATCGCGGATGCGCTGCAACGCCGCCTGATCCAGCGGGCCGGACGTGCGCGCGGTTTCCAGTGCCGCCAGTTGCGGCAAAACCTCCATCTCGCCCGCGCCATGCACCATCGGATGCGAAGACAGAATCTGCTCCATCAGCGTGGTGCCGGACCGCATCATCCCCAGCACAAACACCGGGCGGCGCTTGGCAGGCGCGGCAGGGTGCAGCGCCGGGCCAGCATGGGCGGCAAAGCGAGCGCGCAGATCGGCCAGAACGGCGCGGTCCTGATCAATGTGATAGCTGATCTGGCCAGCGCGCAGATCGTTGGCGCGGGTCAGATGTGCAAAGCTTTGATCGGCATCGCCGATATCCTCAAACGCCTTGGCCAGCCCGAAATGCAGCGCCACCTGTTCATCGTGGTCAAGCGACGTGTCGTCGGTCAGCGCCTGCATCTGCGCGATCAGCGGATCATCGGCGGTGAAATCACGGGCGCGACCGAGGTTGAAAAACGCAATCGGCGCGCGGGGGTTCAGCGCAAGGGCGGCTTCGAACTGCCGGGTGGCCGCGGCCAGATCGCCTTCCGACAGCAGGATATTGCCCAGATTGCCCATGGCGCGGGCGTTGGTGGGCTGGGTCTGCAAGACGTGCAGCAGTTTGGCCTTGGCCTCGGGCAGGCGGTGCAGGTTGACCAGAATCGCCGCATGATCAATCGCCGCCTCGATGTCTTGCGGCACCAAGGCCAGATAGCGTGTAAACCCTTGATCGGATTGGGTATCCTGTTGCAGCTTCGCCAGAAGCCGCGCTTGCAGCAGCAGGGCGGGGGGGAAATCGGCGTGGGTTTTCAGCACCTGGGTGATGGCGGTCAGCGCCTGCGCCGTCTCGCCCGCGCCATTCAGGGCATTGGCAAGGTTAACCCCGGCTTCGCGGAAATTCGGGTCCAGTTTCAGCGCCAGCCGCAAGTGCCGCACCGCCGCCGGATAGAGTTTCGCGTCGTAAAGCACCGCACCCAGCACGCCTTGCGCCCATGGGCTGCCGGGGTTCAAGCGCACGGCGGCGGCCATTTCCTCGATCGCCGGGGCAAGTCCGAAGCGTTGCTTCACGGCAAGGAAGTGGTGCAGATGTGGTGCCGCAAAGGGCCGGGGCGGCAGGCTGATCGCCGCCTGTTGCGCCTCGGCCAGCGCCGTCAGCAGGCGGGCGTTGTCGGGAAATTTCTCCAGCGCTTGCAGCAGGGTGCTGCGGGCTTGGGTGGGCTGACCGGCCTTGATCTCGGCCTTGGCGCTGCGCAGCAGCTTGTCGATGGAAAAGCTCATGGCGGCCCCCTTTGGCGGAACTGCCGCCTTTCTAAGCGGGCCTGCGTCAGACATCAACCAAGCCTTCCCTTTTCGCCGATCCTGTGGCCAAGTGCGGCCAAAGCAGGAGGCCGAGATGGCATTACAAGCGATTTTGGATCGGATCCGCGCAGCCGAGGCGCAGGCGGGCCGGGTGGCGGGGTCGGTGCAGCTGATCGCGGTCAGCAAGGTCCAGCCTGACGCGCGGGTGCGCGAGGTGCTGGCGGCGGGGCATCGGCTGTTTGGCGAGAATTATGTGCAGGAAGCGGCGGTGAAATGGCCGGGGTTCCGGGCGGAATTTGGCGCGGTGCAGGTGCATATGATCGGGCCGTTGCAGACCAACAAGGCCAAGGTCGCGGTTGAATTGTTTGATGCGATTCATACGGTGGACCGGGCATCTTTGGCCGAAAAACTCGCCAAGCTGGCGCAGGCGCGCGGGGTTTGCCCGCAGCTGTTCGTGCAGGTGAACACCGGGGCAGAGCCGCAAAAGGCCGGGGTTTTGCCGGGCGATCTGGATGGCTTTCTGACCACTTGCCGCAGCATGGATCTGCCGCTGGCCGGGTTGATGTGCATCCCGCCCGAAGGCGAGGATTCGGGCCCGCATTTTGCGATGCTGGCCGGGATGGCGGCGCGCAATGGTCTGAGCGGCCTGTCGATGGGGATGAGCGGCGATTTCGAGGCCGCCATCGCCGCCGGGGCGACGCATGTGCGGGTGGGCTCGGCGATTTTCGGCGCGCGGCATTACGGCTGACGCCGGTTCAGGCGGGCGTCAGGTCAGCCACACTCGCGCGAAGGGCGGCAGCGCCAGCTGATCATCGTGCAGATGCACCTGCGTATCTGACAGCGCGTCGTGAAAGCGGGTCACGCCATGATCGCGCAGCCAGCCGCCGGGCAGGTGCTGCCAATGTTCGGAAAAGTTGAACAGGCACAGAATCGCCGCCGTCGGGGCCTGCCGCTGCACGGCAAAGATCGGATCGCGCCCGGTTTGCAGGATTTTCGTCGGGTGGCCCGCGTGCAGATCCGGTGTGACGCGGCGGCGTTGCAGGATGTGTTTGACGCCCAGATAGACCCGCGAAGACGTGGTTTCGCCGTTGTGGCGGGCCTCGGCCAGCGCCCAATCCATTGCGGGGCGATGCACCCAGCGGCTGTCATGCGCGTGGTCGGGGCTGTCGAGATAGCTGTAGTCGTTCAGCATCGCCAGCTCATCCCCCATATAAATCAAGGGGATACCGCCAAACGCCGCGATCAGCGCATGGCCCATCAGGATGCGCTGCACCGCCGCCTCGGCCTCATCGGGGTTGCGGGCCTTTTCCAACCCGGCGAGCGAGGCAAAACTGCCGGAAATCCGCTTGTCGCCTGTCGCCTCGTTGACCTGAAACAGCACGCCTTGGGCAAAACTGCCGGGGAAGCCGCCCTCGTAGAAATCCGACAGATAGCTGCGATGCGCTGGGCCAGACATGGTTAACGCGCTTGCGTCTTCGTCGGTGATCGCCCAGCCGATATCATCGTGGCAGCGGATATAGGTGGCGTAGGTGGCGTTGGTCAGCCGGTCGGGGAAGTGCGTCGCCAGCACATGCGTCATCAGTCGGGTGTCACGGGTGGCCAAAGCGCTCCAGAATTGCACCATCAGGCTGTTGTGATAGGCGAGGTTGCCTTCGCGGCCATCATGCTTGCCACGGCCCAGATAGGGCAGCATTTCCTGCGGCGAAACGATGGCTTCTTCCAGATGCAGCACGGCGGGCGAGGCGATGCGCGAGCAGGCGCGCAGGGCTTGCAGCAGCATATGCACCTCGGGTTCCGACTGGCAGCGGGTGCCTAGCCGTTTCCACATGAAGGCCACCGCATCCAGCCGCAGCACATCGACGCCGGTATTGGCAAGATGCAGCATGATCTTGGTAATTTCTAGGAAAACCTGCGGGTTAGCCCAGTTCAGATCCCATTGGTGTTCGTTGAAAGTGGTCCAGACCCATTTGCCGAAATCGGGGTAATGGGTGAAATTGCCGGGGGCATTGTCGGGGAAAACCTCGACCAGTGTCTGTTCATAGGCCTGCGGCACGTCGCGGCTGTCGAACATCAGATACATGTCTTGCGCCGCCCGGTCGCCTTGCGCTGCGCGCTTGGCCCAGTCGTGTTCCTTGGCGGTATGGTTCAGCACAAGGTCGATGCAAAGCGAGATGCCGCGCTGGCGCAACTGCGCCGAAACCGCTTTGAAATCATCCAGCGTGCCATAGGCCGGGTTGATGTTGCGATAATCCATCACCGAATAGCCGCCATCGGAATCACCGGGGCGCGGCTGCAGACAGGGCATGAAATGGACGTAGGTGATGCCCAGTTCCTGCAGGTAATCGAGCTTTTCGAGCACGCCAGTCAGGTTGCCGGCAAAGCGGTCGAGGTAGAACACATAGCCGGCCATATTGGCGCGCTGAAACCAGTCCGGTTCCAGATCACGCTGCAAATCCAAGAGTTTAAGGTCAGAGGGTCGGTCTTTCCACGCCGCAGACAGCGCGTCTTTCAGATCGGCGCAGAAAGCGTCATAGCCGGGGTGATCGCCATAGATCGCCTCCAGCATCGGCCACAGATCGGGGGCGGATCGCGCCATGCGCAGCTGAAAAATCTGATCGTCCGGTTTCGGTGCCCTGGCCATGATCTTCCCCCCGTTAGCGCAAGCAGGATAGCCAATTCAAATCGCTTTGGGAAGGCTTAGCGGATCACCACCCGGCTTTCGGGGCGCAGGCGATTGGCGATCCACAGCAGATTCTTTTGCGAAAACGCGATGCAGCCCGCCGTCGGGTGGCCGGGGCGGCGCCATGTGTGCAGGAAAATCGCCGAGCCGCGACCGGGGATCGGGTCGAGCCAGTTCCAGTCGGTGATCAGGATCAGATCATATTGCGGGTCGGCGCGGGTCAGTCTTTCGTGGCTATAGGGGGAGGGCGCGCGGACCAGCTGGTTGTAGTCATAGTCGTTCGGGTCATCCGACCACAGATCGCCGGGCCGGATCGGCAGCGCCCAGTTTGGCAGTTGGCTGGCCGCAATCCGGTCGGGGCGGTAGAGCATGCCGACGATGCGATGGGTGCCGACCGGGCTGCCGCCATCGCCCTCGCGCTTGTTCGCGACGATGCCGCCACGGCCAACGCTGCACGGGAAGCGGCGGTTCAGAAAGCGCACGCCCATCGGGGTGACGACAAGATCGGTCGGTTTCATAGCAAATGCCCGGATTTGGCGGCCTTGGTGGCCAGATAGGCGCGGTTCTGCGCGGTTTCACCGACTTTCAGCGGCACCCGCTCCGTGACGGTCAGGCCGCAAGCTTGCAGCATGTTCAGCTTTTTCGGGTTGTTGGTCAGCAGCCGCACCTGTGCGAAGCCCATCTTCTGCAAAATTTCGGCACCGATGCGGAAATCGCGTTCATCATCTTCAAAGCCAAGGCGGTGGTTGGCCTCGACAGTGTCAAAGCCTTGATCTTGCAAGGAATAGGCACGCATCTTGTTGGCAAGGCCAATGCCGCGGCCTTCCTGATTGAGATAGAGCAGCACGCCCGCGCCTTCGGCCCCCATCTGGGCCAAGGCGGCGTGCAGTTGCGGGCCGCAATCGCATTTCAGGCTGCCCAGCACATCGCCGGTGAAACAGGCTGAATGCAGCCGCGCCAGCACCGGGGCGCTGCGGTCGGGGCGGCCGATTTCAACGGCGTAATGTTCGGCGCTGCCATCATCGGGGCGAAAGATATGCAGCCGCCCAGCCTGCGCCGCCGCCATCGGCAGCCGGGCCGAGATCACCGCAGACAGCGGCGCAAGCCGGTCCAGATCGGCGCAATCGGGCTGCGCCAGCAGGGTCAACCCGTGCCGCGCGGCCAAGGCCAGCCCATCGGCCACCGGCACCAGCAGCACGGCGGGCAGCAGTTGCGCCGATTTCGCCAGCGCAATCGCGGTGCGATGCAGCCCCGCATCACCCTCGCGCAGCGCGATCAGCGGGCCTTTCATCGGCACTTGCAGATCGTTCGCAGGGTCAGCCACGCCCCGCAGCCAGCGCAGATCGGCGTCGGCCGGCAGGCGCAACCGCGCCAGATCGCCATCATAGGGGATCGCCTTCAGCGTCGCAGCGCGCCGTGCGGTCAGCGCCAGTTCGGGAGGGCCTTCGGCGCGCAAGGCGGCAAGGCGCGCCTCGGTCAGCTCCTCAATAGCGGCGCAGAGCAGGGCTTTGCCGCCGCCAGTCAGCACAATCGGCAAGCCCAGACGCAGATCAGCGCGGGCGCGGGCGAGTTTTTCGGGTATGGTGGGCGACAGGGTCATGCGCCTTGCATAAGACAACGGTGACGGAATTGAAACATTTCCCAAGCCTGCGACACGACCGCGTGAGCCGATTGTAGCAAATCTTGTCGCAGCCGTGAGCCGGGCGCATGTCTTGCAGCGAAGGGCAGGCTTGCCCGGTCATGGAGACGTGAAATGGCACAGTTGCGCAAAATCCTGTTGGTCGATGACGATGACGATCTGCGCGAAGCGCTGAGCGAACAGCTGGTGATGACCGAGGATTTCGACGTGTTCGAAGCCAGCACCGGGGCCGAGGGCATGGAGAAATCGAAGGCCGGGCTTTACGATCTGGTGATCCTCGATGTCGGCCTGCCCGATACCGATGGCCGCGAGCTGTGCCGCCGGATGCGCAAATCCGGGGTGAAATGCCCGATCATGATGCTGACCGGGCACGACACCGACAGCGACACCATTCTGGGGCTTGATTCGGGCGCGAACGACTATGTGACCAAGCCGTTCAAATTCCCGGTGCTGCTGGCCCGTATCCGCGCACAGTTGCGCACGCATGAACAATCCGAAGATGCGGTGTTCCAGATGGGGCCGTATACCTTCAAACCGGCGCAGAAACTGCTGGTCGATGCCAAGGATAAAAAGGTGCGGTTAACCGAAAAGGAAACCAACATCCTGAAGTATCTTTATCGCGCCCAACAAGGCGTGGTGGCGCGGGATGTGCTGCTCCACGAGGTGTGGGGTTATAATGCCGGGGTGACGACGCATACGCTGGAAACCCACATTTACCGTCTGCGCCAGAAGATTGAGGCCGATCCGGCGAATGCGCGGCTGCTGGTGACGGAAAGCGGCGGCTACAAATTGGTGGCCTAGGGCGTAATTTTACCGATTTCGTCGGATACGGGTCTTATTGTTGCCGGATTTGATGATTATGTAGGCGACATGGGCCGGATTGGTGCAGCGAGTTCCCCTTGTCGTGTCGGGGTTATGACACGGCATCCTCCCTGTTGGACCTGGCCGGGCGCTTGTCGCCCGGTCTTTTTTTGCAAAAAGCGCGTAGCCGTTGACTTGGTTGCATTCTGCAATCACGGGTTGTGGCGAAAAAGTCGTATTTTATCAGAATTTGATTTCACGCAAGCCGGAATGCGGAATTCATGCTATAAGAATCAAATTACCTCCCTGTTGGACCTTACGCCCGGCCATCTGGCTGGGCGCATTTTTTTAAAATGATGGGTTTTCCACACTTGTTTTATCGCCGATCTGCGGGCAAATCCGCGCGGCGCGGGTGGTGGGCATCCGCTGGGAGTTTCATATGAAAATCAAGACCCTTGCTGCGGTGTTTACCTTGCTTGCCGCCCCGGCTTTTGCCGAAGATCTGGTGTTCACGCTGATCAACAACAGCAGCCAGCCGCTCAGCAACCTGTATGTTTCGCTGCCCGAGGCCGCTGATTGGGGCGATGATATTCTGGGCGTGGATGTGCTGGCCGTCGGCGAAACCGGCACCGTGACCATCGCAGACGGCAGCGACGTGTGCAGCTATGATCTGCAATTCGTGATGGAAAACGAGGCCACGATGGAAGGCACCGCCAACCTGTGCGAAACCAACACCTTCACGCTGACCGACTAAGCGGAAGGTGTCTTGAGATATGGGACGGCAGAGCCTAGGCTCCGCCGTCTGCATCTGGAGCGCGCCATGACCTTCACCCTTGCCACCTGGAACATCAACTCTGTCCGTCTGCGTGAAGGGCTGGTGGCCAGGCTGATGGCGGAAGAGCAACCTGATATTCTGTGTTTGCAGGAATGCAAAAGCCCGGTCGAAAAGATCCCGGTCGAGCAGTTTCAGGCGCTGGGCTATCGCTACATGGTGGCGCGCGGCCAGAAGGGCTACAACGGCGTGGCGATCCTGTCGAAGCTGCCGATCATGGATGTGGGCGACAAGGATTTTGCCAGTCTGGGCCACGCCCGGCATGTGGCGGCGCAGTTGGAAAACGGTGTCACCATTCACAATTTCTATGTGCCTGCCGGGGGCGATATTCCGGACCGGGCGCAGAATGAAAAGTTCGGGCAGAAGTTGGATTTCCTGACTGAAATGCGCGATTGGTTCCATTGGGAACGGCCCGACCGCGCGATTCTGGTCGGTGATCTGAACATTGCCCCGCGCGAAGACGATGTCTGGGATCACAAATCGCTGCTGAAGATCGTGTCGCACACGCCGATCGAGGTGGAACATCTGGGCGCGGTGATGGAGGCGGGCGGCTGGTCGGATGTGACGCGTGGCGATATTCCTGATGGCAAGCTGTATAGCTGGTGGAGCTATCGCGCCGCCGACTGGAACGCCGCCGACAAGGGGCGGCGGCTGGATCACATCTGGGCGACCGGCGATATCAAGGCCGCAGCGCAGGGCAGCCGGATCTTGCGCGACGCGCGCGGCTGGGAGCAGCCCAGCGACCACGTTCCGGTTTTCGCAACCTTCGATCTGTAAGCGCACGATTTTCTTACGGAAATCGGGCGCGAATTCGCTCGAATTCCGCTTCAGCGTCCCCGGCTCCAGCCCTGACCGCGGCGCAGACGCACCGCCAGCGACACCGCGGCATAGGTGCCGAAACCCAGCGGGTCGCGCAGGCATAGGCCCAGCAGCGCCGCTTTGCTCAGATGCGGTTTCGCCTCGCGCGCCAGCAGGCCCGGATACAGCCGGTCAATCTCGGCCACCCCGGCATCTTGCCTGCGACGCACCCGGCTGAGTGCTGTGAAGCCTTCGATCATCGGCCAGTCATAGCGGGCGGCCACCTGCACCCGCTCGGCGGGGTCAAATTGCAGCCGCACAAAGGTATCGTCCGAGATGATGCCGGGAAAGTCGCCCCAGCGCGCCCGGCCCGCCGCGTTGACGGCAAACAGGCCATAACCGGGGGCGGTCGATTGCGCGAAGGGCAGGCGCTGCCAGAAACGGGCATAGGCGCGGGTCACGGCACTTTTCGCCTGCGGAATCTGTGCGGTGCCGGTGGCGTAGCGGGAATGATCTGTCGCCAAAGTCGCGATCAGCTGCGCCATCAGATCAGGCGTCACCACCACATCGGCATCCAGATAGGCGCGCAGATCGCCCTGCGCTGCCGCGTCGCCCCGGTTCAGCGCGTTGGGTTTACCGCCTTCCGGCACATTCAGCACCACCAACCGCCAGCCCGCTGCCGCCGCCGCTTCAGTATAGCCGCGCGCGACCTCTGCGGTCGCATCGCGGCA
Source organism: Paracoccaceae bacterium (assembly GCA_009773375.1). Lineage (GTDB taxonomy): Bacteria > Pseudomonadota > Alphaproteobacteria > Rhodobacterales > Rhodobacteraceae > Cypionkella. The sequence goes on along the minus strand of WRPH01000007.1, from coordinate 56,527 downwards.
GCCGTTGGCGACGACAATCGCCTCGGCCCCCAGCGGGCCAGAGGCGAACAGCGCGGTCAGGCAGGCACCGATATAGCCCGCCTCGTTTGAGGCCGGGATGATCACGCTCAGCATGTCAGGCAGCCTTTCGCCAACGCTTGCCAGCGCGGGTTATCATCGCCCAAGTGCCGCAGCGCGCCCCAGGATCCCCATTTGCCGGGGCGGTAAACATCGACAAAGGCGTTGAACGGCGCGTCTGATTGCAGCTGCCACCCGGCGATCAGCTCGCCGTAAAGCATGCCCATTTCCGGGGTGAAATTCAGGTGGGTGAAGAAATCGGTCAGCGCCTCGTCTTCGGTCTGGTTGCCGTAGCCGACGACATGGCTGCCGCCTTCATACATCATCAGCTTCAGGCCACGGTCGGCAGCGATGGCGGCGTGGTAGGGCAGGATCTCGGCCAGCACTTGTGCCAGACTGTCGGTCGGGTCGCCCGAAACCGAGCCGTCGCGCAGGTCTTGCGCCGCCAGCTTGTCGGCCAGATCATAGCGGTGCGCGGCAATATAGGCGTCAGCCTGCGCCCCGGTCAGGCCTTGCGCCGCCGCTTCGGCGCGGGCGGCGTCGGCGGATTGCAGCAGCCAGCCCTTCACGGTGACAAACTTCTGATCCGACCCCAGCATGGCACTGAAATACCCGGTGACCGCATAGGCATCAAAGCTGACCACCGGCGGCGGCAAGCCTTCGGCCTGCACCAGCGGCGCGTCGAGGATCTGGCTTTCCAGCCCCAGCCAGCCGGTCTGCACCGAGACGATGCGGGTCAGCCGTTGCGGCGCATCCTTGAACACATCGGCCCAGATCGAGGCAATTTGTGCGGCGCGCAGGCCGTAAAATTGCACCCAGGCCTTATCCTGCCCCCAGCGCGCCTTGGCCTGTTCTTCCGCCCAGCGGGCTTGGGCGAATTGCCAGTTCCAGACCTCGTTGGAGTATTCGACCTGCGCCACCAGCGCTGCATCAAGCATGTCATGCACGATTTGCGCGTAGGTGCGGGCCAGATCGTCGGTCGCCAGATGTGGCAGGGTGAACCACGGATCGGCGTGCAGCTCATTGGCCAGCGCCACCATCACCTCGACCGGCACACCGTTGCGGGCATAGGAATAATCCTCGGGCAGGGGGCGGTCTTTTGCCTCGGTCAGCGTCGAATCATTCGTCGCCATCCAGTCCATGAACCGCAGGCCGTTGACGCCGCGCAGACGCGCCAGCCAGTCGGGGTTGAAGATCGCGCCTTGTGCCAAGGCATCCGCCCGCGCGGCACGCACCACCACGATATCGCGGATCGGGTCGGCGGCGTCGATCTGGGTCAGGTTGATCAGCACCGCACCCTCGCCGGGGGTGTAATCAAAGCTGATCTGGCCGGGGCCTTGATCCACCACCTGCGCGCGGCCTTCCAGTTGCAGCGCGCCCTTGCCCTGCCATGTCAGAAGGTAGCGCCCCGCGACGCCCAAGGCATCCTCGGGCAGATCGGTCAGGATCAGCGTGGTCAGGCCGGTGACCTCGGGCGGGATTTTTACCGGCCAGCCGTGTGGCCCCAGCGCGCCGGCCTTTGCCAGATCGGCCTCGCTCCAGCCGCCCCATTGGCCGGGCAGATGCCCGACCCAAGGCCGCGCGGTTTTCATCACGTTCAGAAACGGTTGCTGCACCGACCAGTCGTTGATCCCGGCCAGCCCCAAGGCCAGATGCTGGTTGGCAATTGGTGCAAAGCTGGGGAAGGCCGGGTCTGCGGGCGTGTCGGTCTGCGGCGGGGCAACCGCCACTGTCGCAGGTGCTGCTACCGGCACCACAGTGGCTTTGCCCGGCTGATAGCCCTGCACTGCCCGCCACGCGATCTGTTGCAAGGCGGTGGCCTGCGCCGGGCTGATCACCGCATCGCGGGAGGTCCAGGCGCGGGTGATTTTTGGCGGCAGGCCTTCCGGGCTGCGGCCAGAAATCGCGGCGGCCTGCACCATGGCCAGAAAATACAGCCCCTTGCCGTTGGGGTGGATGTCATCGACAAACATCTGGTTGATCGTGGTGATCTCGGGCACCGCCCCCGCCTTGATCGCATCGGCCAGCGCCCCCATCGCCTGACCGGCGGGCAGCAATTGCACTGGATGGCCCGTGGCGGCAGAGGCTTCGGCCACCACCGCTTCCCACACCGGCAGGTCGCGTGCGAGCCGTTCGCGCCACGCAATGCCTGCGTCGGGGTCGTCTTTGGTGTCGGCACCGGGGCCAGAGTTCAGGCTGGGCCAGGTTTCGTAGACATAAATTCGGGTATCGGGATTGGCCTCCAGCGCCAGCCCCGCGAATTTGGCGACGTTGGCCGCCGTGGCGGAATATTTGACATGGCCGACAATCGGTTGCGCTTCTGTCAGGATCAGCACATCGGCGGGGCGGTCGGCCAGCCGCGCCTTGGCATCGACGCCTTCGGCCTCGGTCGCGTGATCCCAGTTATAGGCCAGCGACGCGCCGTTGATGATCTGCGCCTCGACCACCGCCGGTTCGCCCATCTGCTTGAGCGCTGCCTCCAGCACCGTTGGCAAGGTTGGGCCTACCAGCGAATGCCCGACAAACAGAATATCAGTCAGCAGCGACAACACAGTCATACGAACCCTCGGCAAATGGCAGGCTGCGCCACGATAGCCGGAACCAGTGCGGCAAGCCACCACTTGCCCAAGCCGCCTGCGGCGCAATTTCGCCCGCGTTGCATTGCCTCGCCCCCTGTTCCTTGCGCCGCGATCTGATATTCAGCGCCAGAGTTTGCAGCGCAGGGGAACACCATGACGCATCTGTGGGTAAGGGCCGAACAGCGCCCGAATGAGGAACGTGTTGGCCTGACGCCGGAAGGTGCCGCCGCGCTGATCAAGGCGGGTATCCGGGTGACGGTGGAAGAAAGCTCGGTGCGGGCGATCCCGATTGACGGCTACAAGGCGGCGGGCTGCGAGATTGCGGCGGAAAACCTGTGGCCGCAGGCCCCGGCCGATGCGATCATCTTCGGGCTGAAAGAACTGCCCGAGGATGGCACGGCCCTGACCCATCGCCACATCATGTTCGGCCATGCCTTCAAGGGCCAACCGGCGGGGCAGGTGCTGCTGAAGCGGTTCAAGGCGGGCGGTGGCACGCTGTATGATCTGGAATATCTGGTGAACGAGGACGGGCGTCGCGTCGCGGCGTTTGGCTATTGGGCGGGCTATGCGGGGGCTGCGGTGGCGCTGAAATGCTGGGCGGCGCAGCAGCGTGGCGGCATTGCCGGGCCGGTTGCGAAATATCCGGGCAAGGCGGCGTTGCTGGCCGATCTGGCTGCCGAGATCAAGGGCATGACCCCGCCGACCGCCATCGTCATCGGCGCGCTGGGCCGGGTTGGCACCGGTGCCGCCGATCTGTGCGCTGCGATGGGCGTCGCGGTGACGAAATGGGATCAGGCCGAAACTGCCAGCGGTGGGCCGTTCCCGGAAGTGTTGCAGCACGACATTTTCCTCAATTGCATCCTCGCCCGTCCCGGCTGCCCGGTGTTCGTGCCCGCTTCGGCCAAGACCGACGCGCGCAAGCTGACGGTGATCGGCGATATCGCCTGCGATCCGACGTCGGATTTCTCGCCGATCAAGGTCTATGACCGGGTCACCGAATGGGACGCCCCGGCGCTGCGGGTGCATGACACGCCGCCGCTGGATGTGACCGCGATTGACAACCTGCCGTCCTTGCTGCCGGTGGAAAGCAGCGAAGATTATGCCGCGCAGCTGTTGCCGACGCTGTTGGCGCTGGGCGATCTGAATTCTGGCGTTTGGGGCCGGGCCGAGGCGGATTATCTGCGCCATTCGGCGGGCCTGTGAAGGGGAGAAAGAACATGACGATTCATTGGTGTGGCACCGGGCTGTCTTCGGGTCCGGGTTTGCGGCGGCTGATTGAAAACGGCCATCAGGTGGTGGTGTGGAACCGCACGGTGGAAAAGGCGCGCGAGGCGGTCGGTGATCTGACGCAAGACATCCGCGCCTACACGCTGGAGGCGCTGACGGCTGCGCTGGCCCCCGGCGACATCGCGATTTCGATGCTGCCCGCCGATCAGCATGTGGCGATTGCCAAGGTCTGTCTGGAAAAGGCCGCGCATTTCGTGTCGTCGTCCTACATCGCGCCGGAAATGAAGGCGCTGGACGGTGAATTCCGCGCCAAGGGGCTGGTTTCGGTCAACGAGGTCGGTCTGGACCCCGGCATCGACCATCTGATGGCGCATGATCTGGTGGCGCGCTACCGGGCCAGCAAGGCCTATCATGTTGATAACGTGCTGTCCTTCACCAGCTATTGCGGTGGTGTGCCGAAGATCCCGAACGCCTTCCGCTATAAATTCAGCTGGGCCCCGTTGGGCGTGCTGAAGGCGCTGCGCTCGCCGTCGCGGTCGCTGAAGGATTTCAGCGAGTTGCGGGTGAACCGGCCGTGGGATGCGATCAGCCGCTACGACGCGCCGCTGCCGCAGCCGGAAAGCTTTGAGGTTTACCCCAACCGTGACAGCTATCCGTTCATGGAAGACTACCGCTTTGATGCGGCATGGAAGGTGCGCGATTTCGTGCGCGGCACCATCCGTCTGAACGGCTGGGAAGAGGCCTGGACGCCGGTGTTCCGCGAGATCGAAACGCTGGAAGGCCCCGCGGGCGATGCGCGGCTGGCCGAGATGGCGGCGCAGTTTGTGGCCGAAAACTCTTACGCGCCGGGCGAGCCTGACCGGGTGATCCTGTTCGTGTCGCTGAAGGCTGAACGCGAGGGCCGGGCGGTGTTCCACCAGACCTGGGCGATGGATGCCTGGGGCGATGCGCGTGGGTCTGCGATGGCGCGGCTGGTGTCGACTCCGGTGTCGTTTGCGGTGGAGTCGGTGCTGAAACGCGAAATTGCCGTGGGGGTGCATGGTGCGCCGCATGATCCGAAGCTGCTGGAAAGCTGGCTGGGGCAGGTGCGTGGCCTGGCGCAATATATGGAGCGGGTGGACCATCTGGCCTGATCGGCGGGGCCGTCCTTGCCCCCATCGAGGGGGCGCGGACGGCTTTGGGGCGATGTTGCAAGGCCGGGTGTGATGCCCGGCCTTTGTGTTTGCCGCAGGGGTGGGACGCTCCGCGGGGAGTATTTGGGCCAAGATGAAGCGGTGACAGCCGGATGTTGAGCGGCTATGTTGGCGGCAACGATCCGCGCCAAAGCGGGCTTGCAGGTTTGACAGGATTAGAGCGTGTCAGAATGAGATTGAATCGAAAATCGCGGCCTCTCGCTTACGCTCGAACGCGTTTTCCGATGAAGCTGTTTCTCTCAAAATCTGACACGCTCTAGCATGTTACGGACGCCCGGACGGGGAAGCCTTGGCAATCGGCTGGCGATGTGGCGCGCCTTGCGGGCGGTGCCTGCGCAGGGGTTTGTGTCGCAGCCAGAGCCGCGCTCGATCGGGCTTTATGCGCGGGGGCGGCAGTTGGTGGCGGGAAATTTTCAGTTTGCCGGTCAGTTGGTGGAAGCGCCGGGGGCGGTGATCTGGGATATCCGGCTGGACGATCCGGCCTTGGCCTATGAGACGCAGGGCTTTGTCTGGCTGGATGATCTGGCGGCTTTGGGCGATTCGCAGGCGCGGGCGCGGGCGCAGGACTGGACCTGGGACTGGATCGCGCGGTTTGGCCACGGGCAGGGGCCGGGCTGGACTCCGGATCTGACCGGGCGGCGGTTGATCCGCTGGATCAACCACGCGCTGTTGTTGCTGAACGGGCAGGATCGGACGCGGTCGGAGGCCTATTACCGCAGCCTGTCGGCGCAGGTGGTGTTTCTGTCGCGGCGCTGGTCGCATGCCGCGCGCGGGTTGCCCCGGTTTGAGGCGCTTACCGGGTTGATCTATGCCGGGCTGGCGCTGCTTGGAATGGGCGCGCGGGTGGCACCTGCGGTGGCGGCGCTTGCGCTGGAATGCGACCGCGAGATTGACGCGATGGGCGGCATTCCCACCCGTAACCCCGAGGAGTTGCTGGAGGTGTTCACCCTGCTGACCTGGGCCGAGCAGGCTTTGGCCGAGGCCGGTCATATCCCGCCGCCCGCGCTGGTAGCGGCGTTGGAGCGGATCGCGCCCAGTTTGCGGGCATTGCGCCATGCTGATGGCGGGCTGGCGCGGTTTCACGGTGGCGGGCGCGGCATGGAGGGGCGGCTGGATCAGGCGCTGGCTGCGACGGGCGTGAAGCCGGGGCCAGCGGTGGGGCAGGGGCTGGCGATGGGATTTGTGCGCATGGCCGAGGCGCGCACCACGCTGATCGTCGATGCGGCCAGCCCGCCGGGGGAAGCGGCGGGGCTGTGGGCGCATGCCTCGACCGCGGCGTTCGAGCTGACCTCGGGGCGGCGGCCTTTGATCGTGAATTGCGGCTCGGGCGCGCCGTTTGGCAGCGAATGGCGACGGGCGGGGCGGGCCACGGCCTCGCATTCGACATTGGCGGTGGAGGGGTATTCGTCCAGCCGGTTGCAGGCGGGGCCAATGCAGGCGGAGGCGGGGCGCGAGGTGCTGGTGGATCGCGCGCAGGTGACGGCGTTGCGGCAGGGCGAGGTGCCGGGTGGCCTGCATCTGTATCTGGCGCATTCGGGTTGGTCGCTGACCCACGGGCTGACCCATGCTCGCGATCTGCTGCTGGCACGCGATGGCCGTAAGCTGACCGGGATTGATACCATGGCGGCACAGACCCCGGCCGAGCGGGCGCGGTTTGAACGGCTGATGACCGATGGCCGGCTGGAAGGGGTGGGGCTGAGCCTGCGCTTTCATCTGCATCCGGATGTTGATGCGGCGGTGGATATGGGCGGGGCTGCGGTGTCCTTGGCGCTGAAAAGCGGCGAGATCTGGGTGTTTCGCCATGACAGCGGCGCAAAACTGACGCTGGAGCCTTCGGTCTATCTGGAAAAGGGCCGGTTAAAGCCGCGCCCGACGTGGCAGATCGTCCTGACCACGCGCGCGATGGAGCTGGAGACGCAGATCGGCTGGACCTTGGCGAAAGCACAGGATACTCCGCTGGCCATCCGGGATCTGGACCGCGACGACATGCCGGTTCCGATCTGATCCAACGAAAGGTCCGACGCCATGACCAACCTCGTCCCGATCGGCCGCGCGCTGATTTCCGTTTCCGACAAATCCGGCCTGCTGGACCTTGCCCGCGCTTTGGCCGCGCTGGGGGTGGAGCTGATTTCCACCGGCGGCACCTCTGGCATGCTGCGCACGGCGGGGTTGGCCGTGCGCGATGTGTCTGATGTGACTGGATTTCCAGAAATGATGGATGGTCGGGTCAAGACCTTGCACCCGAATGTGCATGGCGCGTTGCTGGCGTTGCGCGATGATGACGAACATCTGCTGGCGATGGCCGCGCATGGGATCGAGCCGATTGATCTGCTGATCGTCAATCTCTACCCGTTTGAGGAAACTGTGGCCAAGGGTGCCGATCACGACACCTGCATCGAGAATATTGATATCGGCGGGCCTGCGATGATTCGCGCCGCGTCGAAGAATCACCGCTTTGTGACGGTTGTGACCGACCCTGCCGATTACGCCGGGCTGCTGGATCAGCTGCGCGCGCATGATGGCGCGACCACGCTGGCCTTCCGGCAAAAGCTGGCGCTTGCGGCCTATTCCCGCACCGCCGCCTATGACACCGCCGTTTCGGCTTGGCTGTCGGGCGAGATCAACCAGCCCTTCACCCGCAGCAAATCCTTTGCCGGCACGCTGGCGCAGGGCCTGCGCTATGGCGAAAACCCGCATCAGGCGGCGGCGTTCTACACTGATGGCTCGCGCCGGGAAGGTGTGGCGACCGCCAAGCAGTGGCAGGGCAAGGAACTGTCTTACAACAACATCAACGACACCGACGCGGCGTTTGAACTGGTGGCGGAATTCGCCGGTGCCGGGCCTGCCTGTGCCATCATCAAGCACGCCAACCCTTGCGGCGTTGGCAAGGCGGCCACGCTGAAGGAAGCCTATCTGCGCGCCTATGCCTGCGATCAGACCAGCGCTTTTGGCGGCATTGTTGCGTTGAACCAGCCGCTCGATGCCGAAACCGCCGAAGAAATCGTCAAGATTTTCACCGAGGTTGTGATCGCCCCCGGTGCCTCGGATGAGGCCAAGGCGATCTTTGCCGCCAAGAAAAACCTGCGCCTGCTGACCACCAAGGGCCTGCCTGATCCGGCGGAAAAATCCCTCGCCTTTAAACAGGTCGCCGGGGGCTTTCTGGTGCAGGACCGTGATGTTGACAGCATCACCGCCGCCGATCTGAAAGTGGTGACAAAGCGCGCACCGACCGAAACCGAACTTGCCGACCTGCTGTTTGCGTGGAAAGTTGCCAAGCATGTGAAGTCGAACGCCATTGTCTATGTGAAAGATGGCGCGACCGTAGGCGTGGGGGCAGGGCAGATGAGCCGGATTGATTCGACGCGGATTGCCGCGCGCAAGGCGGGTGATATGGCCGAGGTGCTGGGGCTGGCACAAAGCCCGACCATCGGGTCGGTCGTGGCTTCGGATGCGTTCTTCCCGTTTGCCGATGGTTTGCTGGCCGCAGCCGAGGCGGGCGCGACGGCGATCATTCAGCCGGGCGGCTCGATGCGCGACGACGAGGTGATTGCAGCCGCCGATACAGCGGGGCTCGCGATGGTGTTCACCAATCAACGGCATTTCCGGCACTAGGATGCGCGCACTCTGGATCACCGCTGTTATCGTCTTTGCGCTGGATCAGCTGAGCAAACTGACGGTGATCCGCCTGCTGTCGCTGCCGGAGCGTGGCGAGATCTACGTCATCGATCCGATTTTCAACCTGCGCTGGGCGGAAAATCGCGGTGTGAACTTTGGCCTGTTTTCCAACAGCGCCGATTTCATGCGCTGGGTGCTGATTGCGGTGGCGGTTGGCATTTCGGCTTGGGTGATCTGGTGGCTGTGGCGTGAAAAGGCGGCGCGGCTGGCGATGATCGCGGGCGGGCTGCTGGTCGGCGGTGCGCTGGGCAATGTGATCGACCGCGTGGCTTACGGCTATGTCGCTGATTTCATCACCATGGCCTGCTGCGGCTTTGAAAACCCCTATTCGTTCAACGTCGCCGATATTGCAATTTTTGCAGGCGCTTTGGGGCTGGTGTTCTTCACCGGCAAACCAACAAAGCCCGCGCGCCGAAAGACCCCGTGACGCGGGCGGATTGATAGGCTAAGACGACGGAGTAAAGGCTTGGTGGAGGCTTGAAGATGCGATCAGCACGGGTAGTTCTCGCACTTGCGGGCGCGGCGCTGTTGACGCTTGCGGCCTGCGGCGGCGGCGACAAAGTGCCCCAGCTGATGAACGTCAAATCCGATACCAACGGGCCGGACGAATTTTCGATCCTGCCGCCGAAGCCGTTGGAAATGCCCGAAGATCTGGCGGCACTGCCGGAACCGACATTGGGCGGCGAAAACCGCACAGATCCCAGGCCGTTTGACGATGCGATTCTGGCGCTGGGCGGCAAGCCGGGTGCGGGTGGCGGCGATTCCGCGCTGGTGGCCTATGCCTCGCGGCAGGGCGTGACCGCCGGTATCCGTCAAACGCTGGCCGCCGAGGATCTGGAATTCCGCCGCGACAACAATGGCCGGATTCTGGAGCGGATGTTCAACGTCAACGTCTACTTCAAGGCCTACAAGAAAATGTCGCTGGATCAGCACGCCGAACTGGCGCGCTGGCGCAAGGTCGGGGCAAAGACGCCTTCGGCCCCGCCGCCGCAAAAACGCGAATAGTTTACCAGTTATCACATCCCCGTCACCCGGCTTGCGCTGGCGGCGATTGCCGTTAGCTTGCCGACAGCTTTGCAACGGAGGACGTTGATGCGACGCACCCTTGGCCGCGCCCTTATGGGCCTTTTCGCGCTGGCTTTGCCCGCAGCCGCCGATACGGTCAGCAATTTCACGCTGGATAACGGCATGCAGGTGGTAGTGATCGAAGATCACCGCGCGCCGGTGGTCACGCATATGGTCTGGTATAAAATTGGCCGCGCCGATGAGGCCCCCGGCCATTCCGGCATCGCGCATTTCTTTGAACACCTGATGTTCAAGGGCACCAAGACTGTGGCTCCGGGTGAATTCTCGGCCACCGTCGAACAGCAGGGCGGCAACGACAACGCCTTCACCAGCAATGATTATACCGCGTATTTTCAACGCATTGCCGCCGACCGACTTGATCTGATGATGCAGCTGGAGGCCGACCGCATGGTCAATCTTACCATGTCGGAAGAAGACGTGGCGACCGAACGGCAAGTCATCCTCGAAGAACGCGGCCAGCGGGTGGATAGCGATCCTGCCAGCCTGTTGCGCGAACAGATGTCGGCGGCGCAGTTTCTGAACCACCCCTACAGCATCCCGGTGATCGGCTGGCGCGATGAGATCGCCGCGCTGACCCGGCAAGACGCGCTGGATTTCTACCGCGCCTATTACGCCCCCAACAACGCCATTCTGGTGGTGGCGGGCGATGTCGATCCGCAAGCGGTGCTGGAGATGGCGAAAACCCATTACGGCCCGCTGCCGCCGTCCGACAAGATCAAGCCGCGCCAGCGCCCGGCGGAACCGCCGCAACTGGCCGAACGCCGGCTGGTGCTGTCGGATCAGCGGGTTGCACAGCCCTATATCGCCCGCAGCTACCTTGCCCCCGAACGCAACCCCGGCGACCAGAAACAGGCCGCCGCACTGGCGGTTCTGGCCGAATTGCTGGGCGGGTCCGGCACCACCTCGATTCTTGCCCGCGCCTTGCAGTTTGATACCCAGACCGCCGTCTACGCCTCGGCCTTCTATGATGGCACCTCGCTTGATCCGGAGACCTTCGGGCTGGTTCTGGTGCCCTCGGAAGGCGTGGCGCTGGCCGATGCCGAAAAGGCGATGGACGATGTGATTGCCGAATTCCTGAAAAAAGGCGTCAACGCCAAGGATCTGGAGCGGATCAAGACCAAGGTGCGCGCCGCCGAAATCTACAGCCGCGACAGCGCCGGGGGCCTTGCCCGCGACTATGGCGCGGCGCTGGCGGTGGGGCTGACGCTGCAAGACGTGGCAGACTGGCCGAACCTGCTGCAAGCCGTCACCGCCGAGGATGTGATGGCCGCCGCCAATCTGGTTCTGAACCGCAATCAGGCTGTCACCGGCTGGCTGACCGCAACGGAGGCCGCACAATGATGCTGCGTATCGCTTTGTTTTTGCTGGCTTTGGCAACGCCCCTGCGCGCCGAGGTCACTATTCAGGAAGTCATCTCGCCGGGGGGTATCAAGGCTTGGCTGGTGGAAGAACACGGCATCCCCTTCACCGCGCTGGAGCTGCGCTTCAAGGGCGGCACCTCGCTGGATCGCCCGAACAAGCGCGGCGAGGTCAATCTGATGACCGCGCTGATCGAGGAAGGCGCGGGCAGTCTGGATAGCCAAGGCTTCGCCGCCGCCCGCGATGCGCTGGCCGCCGAGTTTCACTTCAGCACCGATCAGGATGGCGTTTCGGTGTCTACCCGGTTCCTGACCGACAACCGCGACGAGGCGATGGGCCTGCTGCGCCTGGCACTGACCAAGCCGCGCTTTGATCAGGATGCGGTGGATCGGGTGCGCGAACAGGTGCTGTCTGGCCTGCGATCAGATGCGAAAGACCCCGCCGCGATGGCAAGCAACCTGTCCCGCGCGCAGATTTATGGCCGCCACCCCTACGGCTCGGATGGCTCTGGCACCATCGAAAGCGTCAGCGCGCTGACCCGAAATGATGTGATGGCGGCATTTCAGGGCGCGATTGCCCGCGACCGGATCACCGTTGCGGCGGCAGGCGATATCACGCCCGACGAATTGGGCGTCTTGCTTGACGAACTTCTCGCCGATCTGCCCGCCGCTGGCACGCTGCAACCCGGCACCGCCGAAATGACGCTGCAAGGCGGCATCACCGTGCAGGATTTCCCCGGTCCGCAGTCGATGGTGATCTTCAGCCAGGGCGGTCTGCGCTTTGAAGACCCCGATTATTTTGCCGCCTCGATTCTGAATGAAATCATCGGTGGCGGTCGTTTTTCCGCCCGGCTGATGACCGAAGTGCGCGAAAAGCGCGGGCTGACCTATGGCATCGGCACCTCGCTGGGGTCTTACGATCATGCGCAAGCACTGATGGGGCAGTTTCAGGCCAGCAATGACAAGGTGGCCGAGGCGATCAAGGTGATCCGCGACGAATGGGCCAATATGGCCGCCAATGGTGTGACCGAACAGGAACTGGCCGATGCGAAAACCTACATGACCGGCGCGTATCCGCTGCGTTTTGATGGCAACGACACCATCGCGTCAATTCTGGTCGGCATGCAGGATCTGGGGCTGGACAAGGATTACCCGAAAACCCGCAACGCAAAGGTAGAGGCGGTGACGCTGGCCGACATCAAGCGCGTTGCCGCCCGCCTGATCAAACCGGAAGAGCTGCATTTCATCGTCGTCGGCCAGCCGGTCGGCGTTGTGAACGAATAGCGAATCTGTGGCCCTTGGCGGCAACAGCTGCTAGAAATGGTGGCATGACGCTTCATGCCCCCAACATACGCCCGATAATTCGGCCCTTGGACGAATCCGCGATCAACCGCATCGCGGCGGGTGAGGTGGTGGAGCGCCCGGCTTCGGCGGTGAAAGAGCTGGTCGAAAACGCGCTGGATGCCGGCGCGCGGCGCATCGCGGTGGACTATGCTGCGGGCGGCAAGCTGCTGATCCGCGTCACCGACGACGGTTGCGGCATGACGCCGGAAGACCTGCCCTTGGCTGTCGCCCGCCATGCCACCTCGAAAATTGATGGCTCAGACCTGCTGAACATCCGCTCTTTCGGCTTTCGCGGCGAGGCGTTGGCCTCGCTCGGCTCGGTTGGTCGCCTGACGCTGACCTCGCGCGCCGAAGGCCATGACGGCGCCGCGCTGACGGTTTCGGGCGGGCGCATGGGGCCAGTGCGCCCGGCGGCGGCGGTGCGCGGCACAGTGATTGAACTCCGCGATCTGTTCTACGCTACCCCGGCGCGGCTGAAATTTCTGCGCACCGACCGCGCCGAAGCGCAGGCGATTGCCGAGGTGATGAAGCGGCTGGCGATGGCCGAACCACAAGTCGGCTTCACCCTGTCCGAAGTGTCCGAAACCGAGGCCCCGCGCACGATTTTCCGCGCCGATCCGCTGTCAGGCGATTTCTTTGAGGCGTTGCACGGGCGGCTGTCGTCGGTTCTGGGCCGCGATTTCATCGAAAACGCGCTGAAAATCGACGTCGAACGCGACGGCATGCGGCTTTCGGGCTATGCGGCGCTGCCGACCTATTCGCGCGGCTCGTCGGTGCAGCAATTCGTCTTCGTCAATGGCCGCCCGGTGCTGGACCGCACTTTGCTGGGCGCGCTGCGGGTCGCCTACTACGATTTCCTGTCGCGCGACCGTCACCCGGCAGCGGTGCTGAACCTGATCTGCGATCCTGAACGGGTGGATGTGAACGTGCATCCCGCCAAATCCGAGGTGCGGTTCCGTGAACCCGAAGCCGCCCGCAGCCTGATCATCACCGGGTTGCGCACTGCGCTTTCCGGCGCAGGCCACCGCGCCTCCAGCACCGTCGCCGATGCCACCCTTGCCGCGATGCGCCCTGAACCCGCCGCGCAACCCGCACTGGCCTATCCGCGCGTCTACCAGATGGACCGGCCCAGTCAGGCCAGCCTGTCGCGCAGCTTCGCCTATCAGGCCCCGCCCGGTTTTGCCGAGGCCCCCACCGCGCGGGTTGCAGACGCAACGCCCGCGCCCGAGGAAACCCAGCACCCGCTGGGCGCCGCCCGTGCGCAAGTGCATGAAAATTATATCATCGCCCAAACCGCCACCGGCATGGTGATCGTCGATCAGCACGCCGCGCATGAACGGCTGGTCTATGAACGGCTGAAACGCCAGATGGCGGAAACCGGCATCAAGGCGCAAGCCCTGCTGATCCCTGAAATCGTTGAACTTTCCGCCAGCGACGCCAGCCGCCTGCTGGAGATCGCCGGCGATTTGACAGCGCTTGGCCTCACAATCGAACCCTTCGGCGGCCACGCCATCGCCGTGCGCGAAACCCCGGCGATTCTGGGCAACGTCTCTGCCGCCGCCCTGCTGCGCGATGTGCTGGATGAGTTGGCCGATCTGGGCCAAAGCCAATCGCTGCAAAGCAAGATGGAGGCGATCCTGTCGCGTATGGCCTGCCACGGCTCGATCCGCTCCGGTCGTCAGATGCGGGCCGAAGAGATGAACGCGCTGCTGCGCGAGATGGAAGCGACGCCGCATTCCGGCCAATGCAACCATGGCCGCCCGACCTACGTTGAACTGAAGTTGCACGATATCGAAAGGTTGTTTGGTCGCAGATGATGACGCTATTCGGCCAAACCTACGCGTGGAACGCGCCCGAGATTCTGGTCATCGCCGGGGCTGCTCTGCTGCTGATCGGCCTGCTGATCCTGATCCTGCGCGCGGCGGGGCGATCTGCCACCATGGCAGCGCCGCTGATGCGCGAAATGGGCTGGCTCGGCCAGCGTGTGCAGGCCTTGGGGGAAGGTCAGGAACGGCTCGCCGGGGGCTTGCATCATGTCTCGGAAAATCAGGCGCACAGCCAGACCGCGATGCTGCAACTGATGGAAAAGCGGCTGGCGGAAGTGCAGCGCAGCATGGGCGAAAGCCTGCACGGCACCGCCACCCGCACCGCGCGCAGCTTGGGGGAGCTGCAGCAACGGCTGGAAACCATCGACAAGGCGCAGGCCAATATCGAAAAGCTGTCCGGCAACGTGCTGAACTTGCAGGATATTCTGGCCAACAAACAGGCGCGCGGCGCGTTTGGTGAAATCCAACTGAACGACATCGTGCAAAAGGCGCTGCCCTCGGATGCCTATACGATGCAGGCCACGCTTTCGAACGGCAAGCGCGCCGATTGTTTGATCCATCTGCCCAACCCGCCCGGCCCGATCGTGATCGACGCCAAATTCCCGCTGGAGGCCTATGAGGCGCTGCGCCGTGCCGAAAACCCCCGGCAAGTGACCGAGGCGCAGGCGCAACTGCGCACGGCGGTGCGCACCCATATCAAGGCGATTTCGGAAAAATACATCCTCGATGGCGAAACCGCCGATGGCGCACTGATGTTTCTGCCCTCGGAAGCGGTTTATGCGGAACTCCACGCCAACTTTCCGGAAGTGGTGCGCGATGGCTTCACCGCCCGCGTCTGGATCGTGTCGCCGACCACCTGCATGGCGACGCTGAACACCATGCGCGCGGTGCTGAAAGATGCGCGGATGCGCGAGCAGGCCGGGGCGATCCGCACCACCTTGCGCCAGTTGCACCGCGACGTGGAAATCGTCGTCGAACGGGTGGACAAGCTTGCCACCCATTTCAATCAGGCCCGCGCCGATCTGGATGGCATTTCCACCGCCGCCGAGCGTGCAGGCAAACGCGCGGCGCGGCTGGATAATTTCGATTTCGAAGAACTTTCCCCCACTGATCCCACGCCGATTCTGGGGCCGCAGGCCGCCGAATGATCCAGCATTTGACGCATGCCGATTACACGACAATGCCTTGGGCCAATGGCAAGGGCAGCACGGTGGAACTGCTGCGCGCCGAGGAAAACGGGGGCTTCAAATGGCGGCTTTCCCGCGCTTCGGTGGTCGAGAATGGCGATTTCTCCATCTTTCCGGGGGTAGAGCGGAACCTGACCGTGATCACCGGGCCGGGGTTCGATCTGGTGGGCGCGGGTCTGCACCTTCCCGCCAAGCCATTGATCCCGGTGGCATTTGCCGGGGATATCCCGATCCGCGCCGAAAACGTCACCGCGCCGAGCGATGATTTCAACGTGATGACAGCGCGTGGCCTGCCACGGTCGGAGGTGGCGGTGATCGCAGGCCAGACGCAACTGCGCGGCGGTGATCTGCTGGCGGTCTATGCGCTGGCCGCAAGCACGCTGAATGGCACAAGGATGGCTCCGGGTGACCTGATCCTCACCGCAGAGCCGCTGATCGTCGCCGGTCAGATGATCGCGGTTCGACTTTACGGATGAGGTAGGGTGCGTGCAAGCACGCACCCTACCTCTTGCAAGAACTCAGATGCGGAACAGCGGTTGCAGCAGCCGGGGCAGCAGCGCCTTGAAGCGCAGCGGCGCGTCGGTGGCGGCAAGGCAGATGCAATCTTCGCCAGCCTCCGCCACAGGGGTGTGTTCCAGATCTTCGCTGGCAATCTCCAGATCGCCGGGGCCGAAACGGTCGGTGGCATCGCGGAAGGCGCCGCGCAGCACCAGCGTCAATTCAGTGCCACGGTGGCCGTGATCGGGCACTGCTTGCCCGGCTGGAATATGCAGTAGCCGCGCGCTGGCCCCGCTGCCGGTCGGCAAGATCGCCTGCCGCACGCCCATGCCAAGCGGTTTCCATTTGACTGCCGCCAGATCGCCGCCAATGTAATCGGCAAGTGGCGCTGGCAGATTGCTACGTTTTGCCAATGGTTTAGTTGTCTCTGGCATGCCCAGGCGCGCCAGCGTCGCCTCCAGGCAACCGGCGGAAAGCGCGACTGATTCGGCTTCCACCAAGGCACCGCCAACCGCTTCGAACGCGCCCAGCCTCGCGCGGCAGTCATCGCACATAGAGATATGGGTGGCCGCCACCAGCCCAAAGGCTTCGGGCAGGTTTCCCGCCGCGTAGGCGATCAGCAGGGGGTCAGACAGGTGGTGGCGAATGTTCATATCAGGGCCTCAGGTCATTGTCTGGCGCAGACGGTCCAGCGCCAGCCGGATGCGAGATTTGATCGTGCCCAGGGGCAGACCCGTCTCGGCGGCAATTTCAGAATGCGACAAGTCGCCGTAAAACGCGCGCTGGATCAGCGCGCGTTGCTTTTCCGGCAGATCCGACAGCGCGGCGGTCAGCCGGGCGGTTTCCTGCGCCGTCTCATACAGATCGGCCTGATCTGGTTCGCTGTCAGGCCCCCAATCCAGCGCCTCGGGTTCCGGGCGGCGGGCCTTGCGGGCAATGTCGATGCGGCGGTTGCGGGCGATGGTGAACACCCAAGTCGCCACCGAAGCGCGCGCCGGATCGTAAAGCTGCGCCTTGGTCCACAGCGTCGCCATCACTTCTTGCGCGCATTCTTCCGCGAGGCCCGCTTCGGTGCCGGATTTCATCAGAAAACCCTTCACCCGCGGGGCAAAGTGTTGAAACAACGCGGCAAAAGCTGCCTTGTCCTGCCGGTCGCGCACCGCAACCAACAACGCTGCCCAATCCGTTTCGCTCGCCTTCTCGCTCACCCGCGCCTGCCCTATGCCTTGCCAAACCTGCACCGGCCGCTTGCGAACAAGCGGTTTTGGCACTGGGCCATAGGGACGTGACAGAGGGGCGAGGTCAAGCAACATGAACAGGATACGGGCGATGATCCGGGTTGGATCACAAAAATCTTGCGCCGCGCCAAAGTGATCCAGCAGCGCGGCGCGGGCGTAAACCTTAAGCTGAACATCGCAGGAGCCGTCATGCCGTTTGAAACCTTTCGCCAGCCCCCCCGTCGCATTGCTGTTGTCGGCGGAGGCATCTCGGGCATGGCGGCGGCGCATCTGCTGGCGCGTGACAATGCGGTGGTGTTGTTCGAAGCCGAGCCGCGTCTGGGGGGCCATGCCCGCACCGTTCTGGCCGGGAAGCGCGGCGATCAGCCGGTGGATACCGGTTTTATCGTGTTCAACAAGGTCAACTATCCGCTTCTGCTGAAGCTGTTCGAAACCCTGAACGTGCCGATCACCCCGAGCAACATGAGCTTTGGTGCCTCGATCGGCGGCGGGCGGCTGGAATATGCCCTGCGCAGCGCCGACAGCCTGTTTGCACAGCGCCGCAACCTGTTGAACCCGGGCTTCCTGCGGATGTGCCGCGACATCGTGCATTTCAACAAACACGCGGCCAGCCTCGCCACTGACCCTGCGATGACCATCGGCGAGCTGTTGTCCGGGCTGCAAACCGGCCGCTATTTCCGTGATTACTATATCTTGCCGCTGTCGGGCGCGATCTGGTCTACCCCCAGCCGGGGCATCCTCGATTTCCCGGCTCAGGCGCTGATCAGGTTCTTCCAGAACCATGCGCTGATGCAAGTGTCCGGCCAACACCCGTGGTTCACCGTGCAGGGCGGCTCGGTGCAATACGTCAACCGCCTGTCCGCCGATCTGACCCGCCACGGGGTTGAGCTGCGGCTGGCCACCCCGATTGCCGGTATCCGCCGCGAGCCGGGCGGCGTCGCGATCCGCGCCAAGGCCGGGGAGTGGGAGATGTTTGACGACCTGATCCTCGCCACCCATTCCGATATCAGCCTGTCGTTGCTGTCCGACGCCAGCCCCGCCGAAGCCGCCGGGCTGCACGCCGTGCGCTATCAGCCCAATCAGGCCATTTTGCACGCCGATGCCAGCGTGATGCCGCGGCTGCGCAAGTGCTGGTCCAGTTGGGTTTACACCGAACCGCAGGGCGCGCGGCCTGACAAGATCGACCTGACCTACTGGATGAATGCGCTGCAACCGATCCCGCAGGACGATCCGCTGTTCGTGACGCTGAACGCCAACCAACCGATCCGGCAAGAGCTGATCTATGATCAGGTCACCTTCCATCACCCGGTTTACGATCTGGCGGCGTTGCAGGCGCAGAAATCCATCGCGGCGATGAACGGCGCGTGCAACACTTGGTTCTGCGGCGCATGGATGAAAAACGGCTTCCACGAAGACGGCTTCGCCAGCGCTTTCGATGTCGCAGAAGCCATGCGCGTCCGGCACAGCCAGCGGCAAGCGGCATGAACCGTGTGGATCACATCGCGGCGCAGACCTTTCACGGCAGGCGCGGGGCGGTGGAAAACCGTTTCCGCTACAGCATCGACTATGTGCTGCTGAACGCCGAAGCCCCTGCCGAAACTCTGCGCGCGCCCCGGCTGTTTTCGCGCAATCGCGGCAATCTCGCCTCGGTGCGCGATAGCGACCATGGCGGTCTGCCGAAACAGGGCCGGGGGGCGGCATGGCTGCGTGAGCTGCTGGCCGAACACAACCTGCCCGCGCCCGACCGGATCGAGCTTTTGACCCAGCCGCGCCTGTTGGGCCATGTGTTCAACCCGGTGTCGTTCTGGCTGTGCCACGATGCCAGCGGCCTGCGCGTGGTGGTGGCCGAGGTCTCCAACACCTACGGGCAGCGCCACAGCTATCTGTGCCACCGCGATGATCTGGCACCGCTGACGCGTGAAGATACGGTTTTTGCACGGAAAATCTTCTACGTCTCGCCGTTTCAGCCGATGGTGGGCAGCTATGCCTTCCGTTTTGATATCAGCGCCGAACGGATCGGCATCTGGATCGATTACACTGGCGGCGAAGGTGGCCTGATCGCCACGCTGACCGGGCGCCGCCTGCCGCTTACCAATGCCGCGATCCTGCGCGCCTGCCTGCGCCGCCCGTTTGGTTCGCGCCGGGTGCTGGCGCTGATCCACTGGCAGGCGCTGAAACTGTGGGCCAAAGGCGCGCTGTTCCGCAGCCCGCCCGCGCCGCCAACCGATGAGGTGACGCGATGATCGGCTGGACGATCGCGCTCGTCGTTGCAGTCTTCCTGCTCTTGGCATGGCCGCGCCTCACAGGCTTTCGCAGCCAGCGCCCGCGCGATTTCGCAGGCAAAGGCCCGGCGTTTGATCCGGCGTTGCACCTGAATGGCCCGATCCTGTGCGAAGGCGTGATCTATGGCCCGCTGGGCCGCGTCAGCTCGCGTTTCGTCGCAAAGATGGAGGGTGTGTGGGACGGCAATCGCGGTACCCTGCGCGAAGATTTCCGTTATGACGATGGCAGCGAACAGCAGCGCGAATGGCGGCTGGTGCTGCAGCCCGATGGCCGCTTGCAGGCCGAGGCCGACGATCTGGCAGGCGCGGGCGCGGGGCAGGTTTCCGGCCCGACCGTGCAGATGCTGTATCGGCTGCGTCTGCCCGCCAGTGCTGGCGGTCATGTGGTCAGCGTGGTTGACTGGATGGTGCTGATGGAAAACGGCAGTATCATCAACCGTAGCCGGTTTTACAAATTCGGCATTCCGGTGGCCGAGCTGATGGCAACGCTGCGGCGGGTGCCAGCATGAGTTTTGCAGGCAAACGCTACTGGCTGGTCGGGGCCAGCGAAGGTTTGGGGCTGGCACTGGCGCAAGCGCTGTCCCGCGAAGGGGCCGAGGTGATCTTGTCGGCGCGTTCGGCCGAGGGCTTGGCCGTCGCCTGCGCGGGCGTGCCGCGATCGCGGTCGGTGCTGGTCGATGTGGCCGACAGCGCGTCGGTGACGCGCGCGGCGCAGGCGGTCGGCGACATTGATGGTCTGGTGTTTCTGGCCGGGGTCTACTGGCCGATGACGGCGCAGGCCGTAGACGCCGGCCAACTAGAGACGATGTGCAATATCAACTTCACCGGCTGCGCGCGGCTGGTGGCGGCGGTGTTGCCCGCCATGGTGGCGCGTGGGGCGGGGCATCTGGTGCTGACCGGCTCGCTGTCGGGCTTTCGCGGCCTGCCGGGGGCGGTCGGCTATGCCGCCAGCAAGGCCGGGGTGATGGCGCTGGCCGAAAGCCTTTACGCCGATCTGCGCGGGTCGGGGATCAAGGTGCAGCTGGCCAATCCGGGCTTCATCCGCACCCGGCTGACCGCGAAGAACGATTTTGCCATGCCATTCCTGATGGAACCCGAAGCGGCGGCGGCGGCGATGCTGCGGCTCATGCAGTCGGACCGCTTCAAGGCGAATTTCCCGACGGTGTTTTCATGGCTGTTCCGGGGAGGGCAGTTCTTGCCAGACTGGCTGTATTATCGGCTGTTCGCACCGCGCAGAGGTGCGTGAAATCACGCACCCTACCTCTGGCGAAATGTTAATGCAGGGTGAACGCGACCATGTAAGGCATTGATTTCGTGTAAATCAGGGAGTGTCCACAGGTGGACAGCACGCCTCCGAGGTAGGGTGCGTGCCTGCACGCACCGCCCCATAGCCCCGCGAAACCTTGACCATGAAGAACCCGTCCATCCCGCCCAGATCAGCCCAATAATCCGGCCGCAGTCGCAAGCCTCCCGCAGGCGTGATCCAGGCCGGATCAATCCCTGCCAGAACAGGGCGTTCCACCTGCAGATCTGGATGCCGCAGCAAGGCCGCCTCCAGCTGCGCCTCACCCTCGTCGGGCAGCAACGAGCAGGTGCAGAACACCAGCCGCCCGCCGGGTTTGAGAAACATCAAAGCCCGGTCAAACAGCGCGGCTTGCAGCGCGGTCAGTTCGGCCAGTTCCGAGCCATCCTTCAGGAACGGCAGTTCCGGGTGGCGGCGGATGGTGCCGGTGGCCGAACAGGGCGCATCCAGCAGCACCGCGTCAAACAGATGATCGGGCTGCCAATGCAGCGCATCGCTTACCACCAGCTTGGCTTGCAGCCGGGTGCGGGTCAGGTTTTCCCGCAGCTTTTCCATCCGCGGCGCCGACATATCCAGCGCCGTCACATGCGCCCCCGCGGCAGCAAGTTGCAGAGTCTTGCCGCCTGGGGCTGCGCAAAGATCCAACACCTTCTCGCCAGGTTTCACCGCGAGCAGGGGGGCTGCAAGTGCGGCGGCGGCGTCCTGTACCCACCAGTCGCCCGAGGCGTAGCCGGGCAGCGAAGAAACCTGCCCCGGCTCGGCCAGACGGATCGAGCCGGTGGGCAGAACGCTGCCTTCCGGCAGGGTCTGCCCGCGCGGGGTGATATCCAGCGGCGGGGCCTTGGCCTGAATAGTTTCTATGGCGGCCACCACATCGCGGCCATAGGCATGCACCAGCGGTTGCCGCAGCCAGCGCGGAAGCCGTTGCGCCGGACCAGCCAGCGGCGCACCTTCCGGCACCTTGCGCAGCACGGCGTTGATCAGTCCGGCCATATGGGTGGTGCGCTTGCCCTGACGGGCCAGCTCCACTGCCGCATTCACCACGCCATGTGCTGCGGCGCCATCGTGCAGCTCTGTTACCGCCAATCGCAGGATGTTCATCACCGCCAGCGGCGGAGCCTTGCGCAGATGCGGTTCCAGCAGGCGGTCAACCGGTTCGAGCAAGCGGATCACCTGCAAGGCCAGTCGCTGCGCGCGGGCGCGGTCTTGCGGGCCGACACCTTTCAGCGGGCCGTTCTTGTTGGCAAGCACAACGGCCATGGTCTGGCCGTCTTCCATGATCGCCGACAAAATCCCCAAGGTCGCCGCCCGTGCCGCCAAGCCCGCGTTTGCTTCTGCCATCTGCTTACCCTTGAGATTGTCTGGCATGGCCGTATATCAACAGCAGGAAACCCGCAAGGAAACCGCGATGAGCGAGACTTCGAAACCTGATCTTCCCGCCGCCGCCCTGCGCGCTTTGGCCGAGGCAGAGGAACGCCGCCGTTTGGCGGGCAAAGTGGAGTTGCCGGTTGAACTGGGCGGGCGCAAAGGCCCGGAACCGGTGCGCTATGGCGACTGGGAAAAGAAGGGCCTCGCGATCGACTTCTGATCAACGGCCACAAGGGGGCCAGCCCCCTTGACGCCATTGGCTGTGCCACTGGCGTCTGCCCCCGGGATATTTGGGCAGAGAGGATGACAATTTTAGCCGAGTTTTATCGGTTGTCGGACGCGCTGATCAGATGCCCAGCACATCCATCATGTCATAGCGGCCCGGTTTTTGGGTCTGCCCCCAAAGCGCGGCCTTCAGGGCGCCGCGCATGAAGATGCTGCGGTCGGTCGCGACGTGGCGCAGCACGATGCGTTCGCCATCAGCGGCAAACAGCACGTCATGTTCACCAACGATGTCACCGCCGCGAATGGCGGAAAAGCCGATGCTGCCGCTTTCGCGCGCGCCGGTGATGCCGTCGCGGCCCGAGACTTTGGCGTCATCAAGGTTCACGCCCCGGCCAGCAGCGGCCGCCTGACCCAGCATCAGCGCGGTGCCGGAGGGGGCATCGACCTTCATGCGGTGATGCGCCTCGATGATTTCAATATCCCAGTCGGCATCCAGCGCGGCAGCGACTTTTTGCGTCAGGCGGGTCAACAGGTTGACGCCAAGGCTCATGTTGCCGGCCTGAATGATCACGGCATGGTGGGCGGCGGCGTCGAGCTTGGCGTGGTGTGCCGGTTCCAGCCCGGTGGTGCCGACAACATGCACGGCGCGGGCCTGGGCTGCGAGAGCGGCGAATTCCACCGTGGCGGCGGGGGCGGTGAAATCAATCACCGCCTGCGCTGTGGCGAAGGCTTCGAGCGGGTCATCGCTGACCAGCACGCCTAGCGCAGCCCCGCCCATGCAGATGCCGATGTCGTGGCCAATCCAGCCATGGCCGGGGCGTTCGATGCAGCCGACGAGTTTGGCGTTCGGGTGGGCAGTGATGCCCTTGACCAGCATCTGACCCATGCGGCCCGAGGCTCCGGTGACGACGATTCCGGGGATGTTGGTCATGTGCGTTCTCCGATTTTGCCACGACTTAGCGGTTTTGCCGCAGCCATGAAAGCCCGGCGTTGCGGGCGCGGGCGGATTGGCGTAAACGGCGGCATGGCAAACACACGCTCTTATTCGGCCAAACGCCCTTCGCAGCGCCAACTTCGGGTTGGCGAATTGATCCGGCGCACGCTGTCGGAAATTCTGGCACGCGGCGAGGTGCATGATCCGGTGCTGAATGACATGTCGATCACGGTCGGCGAGGTTTCGGTTTCTGTCGATCTGAAGGTGGCGACGGTTTACGTCATGCCGCTGATGGGGGGGGCGACGGTTGAGCAGGCGATTGCGGCTTTGGCGCGCAACGCATGGGAGCTGCGCAAGCGGGTCTCGGCAGAGATGACGCTGCGGCATTCGCCCGAGTTGCGCTTCCGGCCCGACGATACATTTGATCGGCTGGAAGAGGCGCGGCGGCTGTTTGCCGATCCGAAAGTGCAGGCCGATATCGCAAAACCGGATGACGCGACACCCGATGACGAGGCCGACAAGGTTTCGGAATAGCCATGCTGCGCTGGGTGATCTTCTTGGGGTTGCTGGGCGGAGGTGCCGAGGCGGCCTGCCGCGATATGACCTTTGAGGCGGTTTCTTACACGCTGTGCGAGGTTTCGGCGCGGGATGATCTGCGGCTGTTTCATGCCGGGCCGGACGGTGCTTTCGGCAGTTTCGTTGCGGTTGATGACGCTCTGGCGGCACAAGGGCTGCGGCTGGATTTTGCCATGAACGCCGGGATGTTTCATCACGATCTGGCCCCGGTGGGGCTGTATATCGAGAATGGGATCACGACGGCGGGGCTGGTGACGCAGGCGGGGCCGGGGAACTTTGGCCTGCTGCCGAACGGGGTGTTCTGCATCGGCGATGGTTTTCGGGTGATCGAGAGCCTGAGCTATCAGGCGGAGGCACCTGTCTGCCGCTACGCTACACAATCAGGGCCGATGCTGGTGATCGACGGGGCACTGCATCCAAAGTTTCTGGCCGATTCAGATTCGGTCTATCTGCGCAACGGTGTCGGCGTTTCGGCGGATGGCCAGCGGGCAGTGTTTGCGATTTCGAATGCAGCGGTGAATTTCCACAGCTTCGCGCGGCTGTTTCGCGATGGGCTGGGGCTGCCGGATGCGCTGTATCTGGATGGCTCGATCTCGCGGCTTTATGCGCCAGCGTTGCAGCGCCATGACGGCGGCTTTCCGATGGGGCCGATCGTGGGCGTGGTGGTTCCGCGTTGACGGCGGCCGGAGCCAAGGCTAGCAGGCGGGCTGCAACGGGAGAACCAGATGGCACGCGGTAAAAAAGGCAGGGCGGTTTCGGGGTGGCTGGTGGTGGACAAGCCTGCCGGGATCACCTCGACTGCGGTGGTCAACAAGGTGAAATGGGCGATGGACGCGCAGAAGGCGGGCCATGCGGGCACGCTTGATCCGGCGGCGACCGGGGTGCTGGCGATTGCTTTGGGCGAGGCCACCAAGACGGTGCCCTACATCACCGACGCGTTGAAATGCTATCGCTTCATGGTGAACCTGGGGGCGGCGACCACCACGGATGATGCCGAGGGTGCGGTGATTGCCGAGGCGGCGCTGCGCCCCTCGGATGCCGAGATCGAGGCGGCGCTGGCGGCGTTTCGCGGTGATATTCAACAGGTGCCGCCGCAGTTTTCTGCTGTGAAAGTGGATGGCGAGCGGGCCTATGATCTGGCGCGCGAGGGCGAGGCGATGGATCTGGCGGCGCGGCCGTTGTGGGTGGAGCGGCTGGAGATGCTGTCGCGGCCCTCGCCGGATCAGGTGGAGCTTGAGATGGTCTGCGGCAAGGGCGGCTATGTGCGGTCGATTGCCCGCGATCTGGGCGCCAGCTTGGGCTGCCTGGGGCATGTCGCGTGGTTGCGGCGGGAATGGTCGGGGCCGTTTTCGACCAGTGACAGCATTTCGCTGGAGCAGATCGATACGCTGGCAAAGACGGCTGAGTTGGATGCGTTCCTGAAGCCGCTGGAGTTGGGGCTGGCGGATTTGCCTGAACTGCCCTGCACGCCGGAAGGGGCGGCCCGGTTGAGGAATGGTAATCCGGGCATGGTGCTGGCGTCGTCGGTGGGTTACGGCGACGAGGCTTGGGCCAGCTATCAGGGCCGCGCGGTGGCGGTGGGGATTTACAAGGCCGGGGAGCTGCATCCGAGCCGGGTGTTCAACTGAAGTTTGGCTGTCCACATGTGGACAGCTTTTGGCCTTATATATATCAATGGGTTGCAGGTGAGCATTTACGAACTGTTAGGGTTTGCAGCGGGGCGCTTTGCGGGGATGCCGGACGCTCCGCGGGGGATATTTGGGCCAAGATGAAAGGATCTGGCAGGGTATGGCGATGATCACGCGGCGGCATTTGAAGGGCGATGCGGAAAGCGTGGCGGTCTATTCGCCCTGCGAGGCCTATCGCTACTTGCTGACGCGGGAATGGCAGGCGGGTGGCCGCAAAGCCCTGTTTGTGATGCTGAATCCATCAACCGCGACCGAAGTGCAGAATGATCCGACGGTGGAACGCTGTGAGCGGCGGGCGCGGGCCTTGGGCTTTGGCGCGTTTCGGGTGACCAATATTTTTGCGTATCGTGCGACTGATCCGAAGCGGATGCGGGCGCAGGTGGATCCGGTCGGGCCGGGCAACGACGCGGCGATTGCCGAAAGCGCTGCCTGGGCGGATCAGATCATCTGCGCCTGGGGCAGCCATGGCGCGCATCAGGGCCGTGGCGCGGCGGTGGAGGTTTTGCTGCGCAAGACCGGCTTGCCGCTGTATCATCTGGGGCTGACGCAGGCGGGCGCACCAAAGCATCCGCTGTATATTGGCTACGCGGTTCAGCCGGAGCTTTGGGCTTAGCGCTGCCTTCAGGCTGCCTGCAGGGTGATGCTGGCAAGGTTGATGCCGGAGGTGGTCAGGTTGGCCAGTGGCACGCCATCCAGCAACAGGGTTGTGCCGTTGCTGCCCGATTGCAGGGAAAGCTGCGGGTCGGGGTGCAGGCTGGCATCATAAAGCACGAGCAAGCTGTCTTCTGCCGGGTTGAAATCGGTGATCTGCATCGGGGGATCATCGGCGTGGATATCGTGCAGCGTGAAGCTATCGGCACCTTCGCCGCCGTTGCCATAATCGCCTGCGCCCAGCATCAGCGCGTCATTGCCCGCGCCGCCGTTGAGGAAATCAACCTCGGTGTCGGCCTCGGTCGCGGTCTGGCCCCAGATGGTATCATCGCCTGCGCCGCCATCGACGGTGTCGCTGCCGCTGCCGCCTTGCAGAAGATCATTGCCAAAGCCGCCGTCCAGCGCATCGGCATCACTGCCCCCGGCCAGATCATCGGCACCGTCGCCCCCGCACAGCTGATCAGCGCCATCGCCGCCCTGCAAGGTATCGTCGCCCTCGCAGCCAAAAAGGCTATCGTCGCCCGCGCTGCCGTAAAGACTGTCGGCTCCATCGTCGCCGTGCAGCATATCATTGCCCAACCCACCCGTGAGCGCATCCAGGCCGGCGCCTCCGGCGAGCACATCATCGCCCGCACCACCATCGAGCCGGTCATCACCGCCGCGCCCGGTAAGCGCGTCATTGCCGGCGGCGCCCTGCAGCGCCAGGGGTTCGGGGGCCGGGTCGGGCAGATCGTCTGAGATGTTGACGCCTGCCGCCGCCGGATCACTGGTTTCCGATGGCGCGAGCATCTGGAAGATGTCTTTCAACTGGGCGTCTTCACTATCGGCCGCATCGTCTTCGGCCGTGTCATCTTCTGCGGTGGTATCCGTCGCGGCAAGCACGCTGTCTGCCAAAACCCCGGCGAACAGGGCACCCAAGAGACCAATCAGACCAAGCATGAGCAACACCTCTGAGAGACAGGTCAATCGTTAACAAAGGTTAACGGAAATATCGTGCAACTGTCTGTTTATACGCGACTAATTGAGGTCATGTTAGCACAGGTTCGATGTCTGTTCCAAACCGGAAAGCACGGTCTGGCTGAAATTCTTGAAAATTGGTAAACGAAGGCTGATCAGATGCAGTGGCTGGCTTGGCGCAATTTTGCTTCCCTTGGCCGCAGAATCCGCCTATACGCGCGCATCCGTCGGATACGGCGGTGTCCTTGGCCTTGCTGGACGACATCCCGGCTTGCGCCGTCACCCTCTTAACAGGAGATCCCGATGTCGATCACCGTTGAAGAAAAAGCCCGCCTGATCAAGGAATACGCAACCAAGGAAGGCGACACTGGCTCGCCGGAAGTTCAGGTTGCGATCCTGTCGTCGCGTATCGCCACGCTGACCGAGCACTTCAAATCGCACAAGAAAGACAACCATTCTCGTCGCGGTCTGCTGATGCAGGTTGCCCAGCGTCGTAAGCTGCTGGACTATCTGAAGGGCAAAGACGAAGCGCGTTATGCCTCGCTGATCGCACGCCTCGGCCTGCGTCGCTAAGCTTTTCGCCAGGTTTATCGGAACGCCCGTGGTGAAAGCTGCGGGCGTTTTGCGTTTGGGGGGCAGAATTTTCCCCGTATGGCGTTTGCGGTGCGCAGGGAAACGCTGGCGGCAATGGCTGCGTTCTTTCGGGTGAAGCCGGTATGGCTGCCCGGCAAACCCCTTCCCAAACGCGCCATTTTCCTGTAGACGCGCGCAATCTGCGATATGAGGCCTGCCCCCGGCCGCATGCAAAGGATAGGGGGCGGCGGCAATGGGGCCGCCATGCAAACGGGAGACACGGCAGGGGCCGTGAGTGCTTCCATATAGGGAACGATATATGTTCAACGTTACGAAAAAGTCGATCCAGTGGGGCGAAGAAACCCTGACGCTGGAATCGGGCAAGGTTGCACGTCAGGCTGACGGCTCGGTGATCGCCACCTACGGCGAAACCAGCGTGATGGCCAACGTGACCTATGCACGCGCGCCGAAACCGGGGCAGGATTTCTTCCCGCTGACCGTGCATTATCAGGAAAAATACTACGCTGCGGGCAAGATCCCCGGTGGCTTCTTCAAACGCGAAGCCCGCCCGAGCGAAAAAGAAACGCTGACCTCGCGTCTGATCGACCGTCCGTGCCGCCCGCTGTTCGTTGAAGGCTTCAAGAACGAAGTTCTGGTGATGGCAACCGTGCTGAGCCATGACCTGGTGAACGATCCCGATATCGTGGCGATGGTGGCGGTTTCTGCCGCGCTGACGATTTCCGGCGTGCCGTTCATGGGGCCGATCGGGGCTGCGCGCGTCGGCTTCTCGGGCGGCAACTATGTGCTGAACCCCAGCGTCGATGACATGCAGGGCCTGCGCAACAACCCGGACCAGCGGCTTGATCTGGTCATCGCTGGCACCAAAGACGCCGTGATGATGGTGGAATCGGAAGCTTACGAGCTGACCGAAGAAGAAATGCTGGGCGCTGTGAAGTTTGGCCATGCCGCGATGCAGCCGGTGATCGACCTGATCATCGACTTCGCCGAAGATTGTGCCAAAGAGCCGTTCGATTTCCACGCCCCGGATTATGCGGACCTTTACGCCAAGGTGAAAGCCGCTGGCGAAACCCAGATGCGCGCGGCTTTCGCAATCCGCGACAAGCAGGAACGCACCAACGCGATCTCGGCTGCTGTCGTGGCCATCAAGGGCGCGCTGGACGAATCCGATCTGGCCGACATCAACCTTGGCTCGGCGATCAAGAAGCTGGAAGCCTCGATCCTGCGCGGCGACATCATCAACGGTGGCGCGCGGATTGACGGGCGCAACAACACGACGGTGCGTCCGATCGTGTCGGAAACCGGCATTCTGCCGCGCACCCATGGTTCGGCGCTGTTCACCCGTGGTGAAACGCAGGGTCTGGTTGTGACGACGCTGGGCACCGGCGAAGATGAGCAGATCATTGACGCGCTGCATGGCAATTCGCGCTCCAACTTCCTGCTGCACTATAACTTCCCGCCCTATTCGGTGGGCGAAGTGGGTCGTGTAGGCTCGCCGGGTCGTCGTGAGATTGGTCATGGCAAACTGGCATGGCGCGCGCTGCAAGCGGTGCTGCCGGCTTCGACCGACTTCCCCTACACCATTCGTCTGGTGTCGGAGATCACCGAATCGAACGGCTCGTCGTCGATGGCTTCGGTCTGCGGTGGCAGCTTGTCGATGATGGATGCGGGCGTGCCGCTGAAATCGCCGGTGGCAGGCGTCGCGATGGGTCTGATTCTGGAAGACGATGGCCGCTTTGCTGTGTTGACCGATATCTTGGGTGATGAAGATCACCTGGGCGATATGGACTTCAAGGTTGCAGGCACAGCCAACGGCATCACCACGATGCAGATGGATATCAAGGTTGCTGGCATCACCCCGGAAATCATGGCGCAGGCTTTGGCTCAGGCCAAGGATGGTCGTCTGCACATTCTGGGCGAGATGAACAAGGCGCTGTCGGCGCCGCAAGGCTTCTCGGAATACGCTCCGAAAATCGAAACCCTGCAGATTCCGACCGACAAAATCCGTGAAGTGATCGGCTCGGGCGGCAAAGTGATCCGTGAGATCGTGGAGCTTTCGGGCGCCAAGGTTGACATCAACGACGACGGCATCATCAAGATTGCTTCGTCGGATGCGGCGGCGATCAAGAAGGCCTATGACATGATCTGGTCGATCGTGGCAGAGCCGGAAGAAGGCCAGGTTTACACCGGCAAAGTGGTGAAACTGGTCGATTTCGGCGCGTTCGTGAACTTTTTCGGCAAGCGTGACGGTCTGGTGCATGTAAGCCAGATTGCCAACAAGCGCCTGAACCATCCGAACGAGATCCTGAAAGAAGGCCAGGAAGTGAAAGTGAAGCTGCTGGGCTTTGACGATCGCGGCAAGGTCCGTCTGGGCATGAAGATGGTCGATCAGGAAACTGGTCTGGAAATCACCGAGACCAAAGAAGAATCGGCAGAGGCGTAAGCTTTTTCTGATGCAAAACGGGCGGGCAGGGGTTTTATATCCCTGCCCGCTTTTTCTTGATTGCAAGGTGTGACGGCATGGAAGAACACGCCTCGGCGCAGGTAACGGTGGTGTCGGTCAGCTATAACAGCATGGCGGTGCTGCCCGCGATGCTGGCGTCTTTGCCGAAAGATGCCCCGGTGGTGATCGTGGATAACGCCTCGGCGCAGACCGCTGATCTGGTGGCGCTGTGTGCGGCGCATGGGGCGAAGCTGATCCACAATCCGGTGAATGCGGGCTTTGGCGCTGCGTGCAATCTGGGTGCAGCGCAGGCCGTGACCGAATTTCTGTTGTTCCTGAACCCCGATGCCACGCTGATGCCCGATACGCTGGATCAGCTGGTGGCGGCGGCGCGGCGCTATCCTGCGGCCAGTGCGATGAACCCGCGGATTGCCGAAGAAGATGGCTCGGCTGCATTTCACCGCAGCTCGCGGCTGATGCCACGCGGCGAACGGATGCCGCGCGGCTGGCCTGCGGCGGATTGCGACGTGACGGTGCTGACCGGGGCGGCGCTGTTCGTGCGGCGGGCAGATTTTGAGGCCGTGGGCGGCTTTGATCCGAAGATTTTCCTGTATCATGAAGACGATGACCTGTCGCGCCGCCTGCGGGCCGAACGCGGGCCGATCATGTTTATCCGCGAGGCCTTGGTGCAGCATCGCGGCGGTGAATCCTCGCCGCGCGATGCGGAGATTTCGGCGCTGAAAGCCTATCACATGGCGCGCAGCCGGGTGTATGCGACGCGCAAACATGGCCGTCCGACGCCGTTTGCCTCGGCGCTGTTTTCGGCCACCAAGGATTTGCTGGCGCTGGATATGCTGTGGTCGGCGCGCAGACGGGCGAAGAATTGGGCCTATTTCAAGGGCGTGCTGAGCACGCTACGAGATGGCGGAGTGTCTAAGGTGGCGAAATGAGTTTGAAACGCACGATCTGGCTGGCGCTGCACCGGGCGCTGCGCGGCAACCGTTTTCGCGCCAATGGCGTCGAAGTGGTGGTGCCGCCTTCGGTGGATCAAGAGGTGCGCTATCTGCTGCTGCGCGGCCGCCCCTATGAACGGGCCGAGGCGTTGCTGGCGCGCAAAGGGCTGTCGCGCGGCATGCATGTGCTGGAGCTGGGCGGCTCGCTGGGGGTGATTTCGGCGGTGGTGCGGTCGGTGATCGGGCCGGAGGCCCG
Organism: Paracoccaceae bacterium; assembly: GCA_009773375.1. Taxonomy (GTDB): domain Bacteria; phylum Pseudomonadota; class Alphaproteobacteria; order Rhodobacterales; family Rhodobacteraceae; genus Cypionkella. The sequence continues at coordinate 25,032 of WRPH01000007.1, read as the reverse complement.
GCATGTGATCGTTGAGGCCAATGCCGATCTGGCGGCGGTGTGTTCTGTCAACGCGGCGCAGGGGGCGGTGGCAGGGGCCTCGACCGTGCTGCGCGGCGCGGTGGATTATTCGGGGGCGGCGACCGTGACGTTTGATTCCGGCCACAACGCCCATACTGGCCATGTGGACCCGACTGCACAGCATGGCGTCGCGGTGCCAACGCTGACCGCAACTGCGGCGGCGGAAAGCCTGCCCGCCGGGCCGATTGCGCTGGTTTGCGATATTGAGGGCGCGGAATACCCGATGGTGATGCAGGATGCGGCGCTGCTGGCGCGGCTGTCTTGCGTGATCATGGAGATTCACCCGCCGCGCTATGCTGACATGGGCGGCTCTACCGGGGCATTGCTGGCGCAATTCGCCGCCGCCGGGCTGGTGCTGCAAGAGCAGGTCGATGACGTGATCCTGCTGCGCCGCGAGAGCTGATGCAGATCCCCGGCCACTACATCAATCTGGATCGTGCCGAGGCGCGGCGGGCCTATATGCAGGGTGAAATCACCCGGCTGGGCCTGCCGGTTGCGCGGATGCCTGCGGTGGATGGCAGCAAGCTGACCGATGCCGACATGTCCCGGCTGCACCCGCGCACCGCGATGCACCAAATGGCCAAGGCCGAGATTGCGTGCTTTCTAAGCCACCGTAATTGTTGGGTAAAAATTGCCGAAGCCGAGATGCGCTTTGGGGCGGTGTTTGAAGACGACATCGCGTTTTCGGATGACGCTTTGGCGTTTCTGGGCGAGGATGGCTGGTTGCCCGATGGCGCTGATCTGATCAAGATCGAGACCACCAGCCGGATGGTGATGCTGGACCGCAAAGCTGTGCCGGCGAACGGGCGGGCGCTGGCACGGCTGACCTCGCGGCACTTGGGCGGCGGCGGCTATATCTTGTCAAAGGCCTGTGCGGCGCGGCTGGTTAAGGCGACCGAGACCATCGCGCTGCCGGTGGATTATGCCCTGTTCGATCCGGTGATGGCTTTGCTTCCGGATGTGCCGGTGTGGCAGTTGAACCCGGCGATCTGTGTGCAGCAGTTGCGGTCCAGAAATGTCTTCCTGCCCGCCGGGATCGACTGGTCGGAATTGAGCAAGGACCGGGTTGCGCTGAAGAAACACGGGTTGGCCAAACTGCGGCGCGAAGTGGCGGCCCCTTTTGTGAAACTGGCGGATTTTGCCGGTCAATCGCTGCGTGCCGCGCTGAGCGGGCGGCGTTGGAAACTGATTCGCTTTCGCAAATAACCCCCGGCCCGAAAGCCGGGGGAGGTGCGTTTACTTCGGCTGCTTGGCAAACCGCAAATAGGGCAGCTTGATGTCCAATGCGCCGAATTTCTCGGTGGCTTGCTCGTCGTTCAAGCTCAGCGCGACGATCACGTCCTGGCCGGGTTGCCAGTTGGCTGGGGTCGCAATTGGCACGCCGTCGGTGGCTTGCACGGCATCCAGAGCGCGCAGGATTTCCGCGAAATTGCGGCCCACAGACATCGGATAGGTCATCGACAGGCGAACTTTCTTGTCCGGCCCGATGATATAGACGGTGCGCACGGTGGCGGTATTGGCCGGGGTGCGGCCCTCGGCGGGCAGGTAGAATTCAGCCGGAAGCATGTCGAACGCCTTGGCCACAGTCAGGCTGGTATCGTCGATGATCGGGAAATCGGCAGGGGCACCGCCGAACGCCTCGATGTCGCGCTTCCACTTGCCGTGATCTTCCACCGAATCCACCGACACGCCGATGACCTTGGTGTTGCGCTTTTTCCACTCGGCGGCCAACTGAGCGACGGCGCCAAACTCCGTGGTGCAAACCGGGGTGAAATCGCGCGGGTGGCTGAAGATGATGGCATAGCCACCAGCCAGCCAGTCGTGGAAATGGATGGGGCCAGCGGTCGAGTCGGCGGTGAAATCCGGGGCAATGTCGTTGATACGGATAGACATGGATACTCCTGCAGTCTGTCTGATGCGGCTTATGTAAGTGATTTGGAACGGAATTTCACTATCCCGCGTCGCTTTGCCGCGAATAGGGAAGAAGTTTCCGGTTTCAAGCCAAAGGGTGAAAAGTTGCCTTTGCCGCCTGGGCAAGATTAGCGACATGCGCTGTCGGTGATGCGCTTGTGCGGTGGCTGTTCTGCTGCCATGATATGATCAAATTATGGAGGCCAGCATGATCAGCAAACGCGACTTCTACATCAATGGCGCGTGGGTTGCGCCGATCACCCCGCGCGATTGCGAGGTGATTGACCCATCCAACGAAGAGCCGTGCGCGATCATTTCGCTGGGGTCCGAAGCCGATACCAATGCTGCCGTTGCGGCGGCCAAAGCGGCTTTCCCGATGTGGTCCGCCACGCCGCCTGCGGTGCGCCGCGCGGCTGTGGTGAAGATCCTGCAGCAATACGAGCTGCGGCTGGAGGAACTCGCCCACGCCATCGCCATCGAAATGGGCGCGCCGATTGATATGGCGCGCGACAGCCAGGCGCCCTGTCTGCCATGGCACGCGACCAATTTTCTGACCGCTTTTGATCAGATGGAATGGATTCGTCCGCTTGGCCCGCACGCGCCGAATGATCGTATCGCGCTGGAGCCGATTGGCGTGGTGGGGCTGATCACGCCGTGGAACTGGCCGATGAACCAGATCGCGTTGAAGGTGATCCCGGCGATTTTGGCGGGCTGCACCTGCGTTCTGAAACCTTCCGAGGAAAGCCCGCTGGACGCGATGCTGTTTGCCGAATTCTGCCATGATGCGGGCGTGCCTGCCGGGGTGTTCAATCTGGTGAATGGGGATGGTATCGGGGTGGGGGCCGTGCTGTCGGCGCATCCCGATGTGGACATGATTTCCTTTACCGGATCAACCCGCGCCGGTCGGGCGATTTCGGTGGCCGCCGCGCAAACGCTGAAGCGGGTGACGCTGGAACTGGGCGGCAAGGGGGCCAACCTGATTTTTGCCGACGCCGACGATCGCGCGGTGGAACGTGGCGTGCGGCATATGATGAACAACTCTGGCCAATCGTGTAACGCGCCCAGCCGGATGCTGGTGGAACGCCCGGTGTATGATCGGGCGGTGGAAATTGCGGCACAGGTAGCCGACTCGATCAAGGTCGGCTCGGCACATGAGCCGGGCAGGCACATCGGCCCCGTGGTGAACAAGCGCCAATGGGATCAGATTCAGGGCTATATCCAGAAGGGCATCGATGAAGGCGCGCGACTGGTTGCCGGCGGGCCGGGCTTGCCCGATGGCTTTAATCGCGGCTTCTACGTCAAGCCGACGGTGTTTGCCGACGTAAAACCCGGCATGACGATTGAACGGGAAGAGATTTTCGGGCCTGTCTTGTCGATCATTCCTTTCGAGACAGAAGAAGAGGCTGTGCGTATCGCCAATGATACGCCCTATGGGTTAACGAATTATGTGCAATCGCAGGATGGTGCGCGCCGTAACCGGCTGGCGCGGCAGTTGCGCTCTGGCATGGTGGAAATGAACGGCAAATCGCGTGGGGCGGGGGCACCGTTTGGCGGAGTGAAAGCCTCGGGTCGGGCGCGCGAAGGCGGGCATTGGGGGCTGGAGGAGTTTCTGGAGGTCAAGGCGATCTCGGGCTGGGATTCCGATCTGGGCTGAACCGCGTCCCTTGGCCTGAAACGCCGCCGCGATGTCGGCGGCGTTTTGCGTTTCGCCGGGATGCGAAAAACTTGACACATGTGTCGATTCGAGGTTTTCTGCCGGTAACCGTCGCAGGAGCCACCATGACCTCGCATCCCCGTTTGCTTTCGCCCTTGACCCTGCGCGGCCAGACCCTGCGCAATCGCATCGTCTTTGGTGCGCATACCAACAACATGTCGGATCAGGGCATTCCGGGGCCACGGATGGAGGGGTATTTCGTCGAACGCGCCTTGGGCGGGGCCGGAATGATCGTGACAGAACCAGTGCCGGTGCATCGGACAGGGGTCCTGACACGCGGCAATCTGCTGCATTCCTCGGATGAGATTATCCCGTATTTTCAGCAGATTACCGACCGGGTAAAAGAAGCGGGCGCGGTGATTTGCCAGCAGCTTTACCACGTTGGCGCGCATGGCGATTCTGATCTGTCTTTCGCGCCGCATTGGTCGCCTTCGGGCGGGCCGTCTTACCATGATTCCGATGGCTCGCACCGGATGACGGAAAATGAGATCGAGGAACTGCTGGCGGCGCATCTGGCCGCAGCGGTGCGGGCGCAGAAATCGGGGTTTCAGGGGGTTGAGGTTTGGGCGGCATATCATTCCTTGTTGGATCAATTCTGGACGCCGTGGTCGAACAACCGCGATGACAAATGGGGCGGGTCTCTGGAAAATCGCACCCGGTTTTCGCGCACGCTGATCGAAAACATTCGTCGTGCTTGTGGCGAAGATTTCATCGTCGGCATGGCGATCAGCTATTCCACTGCTTACTCGGCGACACTTTCGGCGGAAAGCTTGTGTGAAATCATATCGTTGCACGATGAAACCGGGCATCTGGATTATGTGACGGTGGGCGCTGGCAGCTATCTGGAATTCGACGCCATCATCCCGCCGTTTACCCATGGCGAAAAGCTGACCACGCCGCTGACTGTGCAACTTAAGGCTTTGGTCAAGCACGCGAAAATCACGTCAGAAGCCGGGGTGCGGACGCCGGAAAATGCCGAAACGATCCTGTCTGCGGGCGAGGCCGATCTGGTGTCGATCGTGCGCGGGCAGATTGCCGACCCGCATCTGGCGCGGAAGACCACTGAAGGCCGGGTTGAGGATATTCGCGGCTGCATTTCCTGCAACCAGATGTGCTGGGGCCGCCGTAGCCGTGACTATTGGATTTCCTGCCTGATCAACCCGTCAGCGGGGCGCGAATTTGAGTGGGGCGGGGATCGGTTTGTCAAAGCCGACGTGGCGAAATCGGTGCTGGTGGTCGGTGCCGGGCCAGCCGGGCTGGAGGCGGCGCGGGGGGCGGCGGAGCGCGGCCATCGCGTTGAAATCGTGGAGGCTTTGCCCGTGGTGGGCGGTCAGTTCCGGCTGGCGGGCGTGCAGCCCCGGCGGGCGCAGATTTTGGATCTGATGGAGTGGTATGAACGGCAGTTCGGCAAACTGAGCGTGAATTTGCGGCTGAATACCTATCTGGATGAAGACGAAATTGCCGCGCATCCGGCGGATATTGTGATCCTTGCCACCGGGTCTTTACCAGATGAAAAAGGTTTTCAGCGTTGGTTGCCGCATCTGGAAAGCCTGCCGGGGATCGAGGCAGGCGGGGTATGGTCGCCCGAAGCGGTGCTGCGGCGCGAGGCGCGGCTGGGCGACGCGGTGGTGGTTTATGATGAAGGCTCTAACTGGCGCGGGGTTGGCACGGCTTGGGCGCTGGCCGAAGCGGGCAAGAAGGTGACGATCGTGACGCCCGAAGCCTTTGTCGGCAAGGAAATCGCCCGCACCGCTGCGGATGGCGCGGCGCGGCGGCGGATGGCCAAACTGGGGGTGAAGTTTGTCACCGAAAGCTGTCTGTCGCGCTGGCACGGCAATGGCGTGACGCTGCACAGCCTGTTGACGGGCGAGGAAGAAACCATCCCCGCCTCGGCCTTGGTGATGGCCACGACGAACCGGGCATTTGACCCGTTCCCCGAGACGTTTGCCGGCAAGACCACCTATCGGATCGGCGATTGCACGGCACCGCGGCTGGCGGCCTATGCGTTCCACGAAGGCCGCAAGCTGGCGTTGTCGCTTTAGAACGGGCAGGGGGCGGTGAATGTAACCCACTCGCCGCTTGCCGGATGGTGCAGCGACAGTGTTTCGGCATGCAGCATCAGGCGCGGAAAATCCCGTGCCTTTCCAGTGGCATAGATCGGGTCGCCCAAAATCGGGCAGCCCTGCGCCAGCATGTGCACGCGCAACTGATGGCTGCGCCCGGTCAAGGGGTAAAGCCGGACCAGAGTTGTGCCGGCATCGCGGCTGATCACCTGCCAGTCGGTCTGCGCCGGGCGACCGTTGACGGGATCAACCATCTGGCGCGGCCGGTTCGGCCAATCGGCACATAGTGGCAGGTCAATATGGCCCACATCGGGGGTAAGCTGCCCCCAAACCCGTGCGATATAGGTCTTTTTGGCGCGGCGTTTTTCAAACTCCTGCCCGAGAAACCCCTGCGCCTGTTTGGTGCGCGCGAAGATCATCACGCCGGACGTATCACAATCCAGCCGATGCACCAAAAGCGTATCCCAATGCGCCGCTTGCAGGCGCGACATCAGGCAATCTGACCGACCTTCCAGCTTGCCCGGAACCGACAAAAGCCCGGCAGGTTTATTGGCCACGATAATCTGCGCATCCTGATACAGGATGTCCAGCGGCACATCCGGCGGATTGTAGACAAAATCCGGGATCATGCGATGGTATGGCCCGCTGCACGCAAGGCGGTTGCCAAGTGGCGGATATGGGCGGGACCAACCTCGCAGCAGCCGCCAACAATCGTGGCACCCAGTTTGACCCATTCCATCACGAAGGCGGTGTATCTCTCTGGGGTCAGGTCGTGGCGGTGGGTGTATTCGGGGGCCGCGACGGCATCGGGCAGCGGCAGGCTGGAAATCTCGCTGAAGCCATTGGCATAGGCGCCGAACGGCAGGCCCATGTTTGAAAGCTCTTTCAAAGCCGCCAGCATCGCCTCAGGCATCGAGCAGTTGGCCAGCACGGCGGCGGTGGGGAATTCGGCGATCAGGTCGCGCAAACCCGCAATCGGTTCACCCGAGCGCAGACGGCTGCCGTCGCGATCATCGACCGAAACCGAAAGCCAGACCGGCAGCCCCGCCACTTGCGCCCCCTTCAACGCCCCGCGGGCAAGCCCCAGCGACGACATGGTTTCCAGCAAGATCACGTCAACATGCGGTGCCAGTATCCTGGCTTTCTCGGCGTATAGCGGGGCGGATACCTCGATAGGTGGCGTCAGATCGGGGCGGTAGGATTCGCCCAATGGCCCCATAGAGCCGGCGATGATGCCGCGCCCGGCCTGGGCTTTGGCTTCATGCGCCTCCATCAGCGCGCGCAGGTGCAGGGCGTGATACAGCGCGTCCAGCCCGACGCCTTCCAGCCGGTCATGCAAGATATTATAGGTATTGGTGGTGGCGACCGAAGCCCCGGCGGCAAAGTAATCGTCATGGATGGCTTTGACCAAACCGGGGTGGTCGATCATCACCCGCGTCGCCCAAAGCGGCGTCGGCTCATCGCCTGAACGCGCGACCAGCTCTTGCCCCATGCCGCCGTCCAGAAGGGTAATCTGCATCTTTCACTCCGTCAGAAGGCGGGCCGCAAGCCCGGCAAAAAGCACCGCTGCGACCTTGTTCAACAGGCCCAGCCTGACCCCGATAGCATGCCCGGCGCGGCCTGCCAAATAGCCAAATCCGGCGGTGATGAGGGTGCCGGTGATGCCGAACACGGTGCCAAGGAAAACGATCTGCATCCAGACCGGGCCCAGCGCCGGATCGACGAATTGCGGCAGAAAGGCCAGCATGAACAGGATCGGTTTGGGGTTGAGCATGTTGGTTAACGCGCCTTTGCGAAACGCCGCCCAACCGCTACGCTGGGCAATGCCCGCGCTGATGTCGCGAGGGGCGCTCCAGGATTGCCAAGCAATATAAAGCAGATAGGCGGCACCTGCATATTTGATCGCGGCCAACGCCTCGGGGTTGGCGGCGATCAGGGCCGAAAGGCCAAGCGCCGAAAGCGCCACATGCCACAGCGCGCCTGCGCCGACGCCCAAGCCCGCCATCACACCACAGCGCGGCCCGCCCTGAATGCCCGAGGCGGAGGCAAAGAAGATATCCTGACCGGGGGTGAGGTTGACCAGCAAACCGCCGCCGACGAAGGCCAGAAAATTACCCGGCCCGATGCCGGTGATGATATCCCACATGGGCGACCCTTTCGGCGGTCAAACGGCGTCGCGGAACACCTCGGCGAGCAGGGGCACCAGCCAGTCTTCGTCGGCCTTTGTAAAGGCGGCGGGGGTGTCGCTGTCGATATCCAGCACGCCCAGCAATTGCCCCGCGCCATTCCAGACCGGCAGCACCAACTCGGATCGGGTGCTGGACGAACAGGCAATATGGCCGGGAAAAGCCTCGACATCCGGCACGTTCTGCACCTGCCCGGTGCGGGCGCACGCGCCGCAAACCCCGCGCGCAAACGGGATGACAAGGCAGCCATGACCGCCCTGATAGGGGCCGATTTTCAGCAGATCGGGCGCGGTGACACGGTAAAACCCGGTCCAGTCGGCATAGGGGTGGGCGTGGTGGATTTCACAGGCCACCGTCGCCATCAGCGCGACGGAGTCGGTTTCGCCGTGGGTCAGCGCGCGGATGCTTTCAATGATATCTTTCATGTCAATACCCCAAGGCGCAGCCGTCTTTGCGCGGATCGGATGCGCCAATCAGGATGCCACTGTCGTCGATCAGAATGGATTGCGCGCCGCCGATCGGTTCGGGCGATAGTTTGACGTCATGCCCCAACGCGGCCAGTTCCGCGCGCACCTTTGGCGCATATCCGGTTTCCATCATCATGCCCTCTGCCCCCGAAAAACAGCGCGGCGCGTCGATAGCTTCCTGCGCCTCCATGCCAAAATCAATCATGTTTGTCACAAACCGGGTGTGACCACAGGGCTGATAGGCGCCGCCCATCACGCCGAAGGGCATGATAACCCTGCCATTTTTCTGCAACATCCCCGGAATGATCGTGTGCATCGGCCGCTTGCCGCCGCCCGCCTCGTTTGGGTGCCCGGCTTCAAGGCTGAACCCCGCGCCGCGGTTCTGAAAGTTGATACCAAACTTCTGTGACGCAAGGCCCGAGCCGAACCCCCAGAAGATCGAATAAATCAGCGAAACCGCCATGCGGTCGCGGTCCACGACGGTGATATAGACGGTGTCTTTGTGGACGGATTCGGTCAGAGGCGCAGGCGACGCCATGGCGCGTTTCGGGTCGATCAGCGCGGCGAGTCTGGCGGCGGTTTCGGGGGCCAGCATGTAATCCAACCGTGGGGCGGTTTCGGCGATGAAGCGATTGCGGGCATCATAGGCCAGCTTGGCCGCCTCGGCCTCGATATGGGCGCGCTGGGTGCCGAACGGGTCCATCGCAGCCAGATCGAAATGCGACAGGATGTTCAGCATCAAGATCGCGGTCGCGCCCTGGCCGTTTGGCGGGTGCTCGACCAGATCAATGCCTTTGTAAGGGCCAGAGACGGGGTCGCCATAGGTGCAGGAAGTCGCAGCGAAATCGTCTAAAGTATGTTGGCCGCCAAGGGCTTGCAGCGATGCCACCATGTCTTGGGCAACCTCGCCTTCATAAAAACCCGCCCGCCCGTCGCGCGCGACGCGGCGCAGCACTTCGGCCTGGCCGGGGGCGCGAAAGATTTGACCGGGTTGCGGTGGCTGACCGCTGAAAAGATAGAAGTTGCGCGCATCACCGGAAAGCGCCGGCCCGTCTTCGGCCCAGTCGAAGGCCACGCGCGGGGCAATCGGAACGCCTGCCTCGGCATAGCGGATCGCCGGGGCAAGCACGCGATCCAGCCCCAGTTTGCCCCAATCCTGCGACAAGCGGCAAAACGCATCCATTGCGCCGGGGATCGTGACCGGATCAACCCCGCGCAACGGCACCGCTTGCAGCCCGCGATCCCGCATCGCTTGCGCCGAGCAGGCTTTGGGCGCCCGCCCCGAGCCGTTCAGGGCAAGGATACGGTCTTCGCCCGCAGGCTTGACCAGAACAAAGCAGTCGCCGCCGATCCCGGTCATTTGCGGTTCACAAATGCCGAGCAGAACCGCCCCCGCCAAAGCGGCATCAACGGCATTGCCGCCAGCCTCCAGCGTTTCGATTGCCACCTTGGCGGCCAAAGGGTGCGACGTGGCGCAAACCCCGTTGCTTGCATAGACGGCGGATCGGCCCGGAGCCTGAAAATTGCGCATGAACGCCTCCCATTTTCGCAGAGCCTAGGGAAGACCAGCAGGATTTCCAAGCGGAAGCAGTGTCTCGGCGCCACGAACTGGGTGGGGGCTTTATCCGCAGCGCCGAGAGAAGCTTTATGCAGCTACATTCCCATTATGACCCGCGCACGCGACCATTTTAGGGGGAAACTTCGGCAATTCAGCGACCAAACAGATAAAGTCGAAACATTGCCCAGCTAATCGCCGCATTGCTGCGTATCCAGCCGAAAGCTGAGCAGGTTGCGGCCATTTTCGCGTCGATAATCGAGGTCTTTCGACAGGCTTCTGATCAAATGCCAGCCGAATCCCCCCTCGGGCAGATCGGCAGGCGGTTCGAGCGGGGCCAAAATGCCTGCCGGCAATTTTCCGTCCGGCATCGGCAACCCGGTATCAGAAATCTTGCAGACCAACTCGTTCTGCCGCAGGTGCAAAGTGATTTCGATTTCGCCGTCATGCGAGGAGTAGGCGTGTTCAACGATGTTGTTCAACGCTTCGGCCAACACGATTTCTGCAGTGCTACGGCCATCTTCGGGCAAACTGCGCAGCAAGATCGTGTCAAACAGCGCCCGCAAACCGTTGCGGACCGCGATCTGGTCGCCCGGAATGATGACTTTTGCCGATTGCTGCGCGGGGGCGGAGACGGGCGCTACCACCTGCCTAATCCGCTTGCCGCAGGTCTTCGGGCACTTGGTCGTGAATGGTGAACACCGAGTCCATCCGGGTCAGCCGGAACACCTTTTGAACCGTGGTGGTCAGGCTGGCAAGTTCAAGCTTGCGATCCGGGCCAAGCGCTTTCATCACCGCCACCACGGCCCCCAGACCGCTGCTGTCCAGAAACGCCACCCGCGACATATCCAGCACCACCCGAGGGCAGGCAGCCAGCGTCAATTCGCGCATCTGATCCTTGAACTGAATTGCCCCGGCAGCATCGATGCGATCATCCATGGCGCGGACCACCAGAATTTCACCGCGTTGTTCGGCCACAAGCTCCATCTGCTTGGCTCCTTGTTTGATAAGACAAGGGCAGATTACGGTGCAGAGGTTACGAAGAAGTAAGCGCAGCCTGGAATTTTCAGTTCAGCTGAAATTGCAGCGGGTAACGGCCATTTTCAAAATCGCCAAACAGGTCGGGCAGATCCGGGTGGCTGACAGGCTCGCCGGTTTCGTCGGGGACCAGATTTTGTTCCGAGACATAAGCGACGTAGTAGCTTTGGTCATTTTCGGCCAGCAGGTGATAAAACGGCTGGTTGCGCGACGGGCGGGCGTCTTCGGGAATGGCGTGATACCATTCCTCGGTGTTGGAAAACATTGCATCGACATCAAACACCACGCCGCGGAATGGGTGCTTGCGATGGCGCAGCACCTGTCCGATGTGATATTTGGCCGCTGTTTTCAACATTGCACTTCATCCCCCGTCTTGGGTTTGTAATCGCTTGGACGCGGGCTGTCTATTCCACAGGCGCATGGCGGGGGAAACAGTCTGTGGCAACGCGGGCCATAGTCTGGCAAGGCTTCGCCGGTGCGAGGTGTGACCGTTTTCCGCTGGGTCACGGAATTCTGACGCGAAATCGGAGACATGCCCATTTCCACGCCGCAGCTTTTCCCTTATCCTTCGGTCAAAAGAAAAAGCGCGAGGGGCAAATGAGCAGACTTCTCCGTGCGTCGATATTGTTGTTGGCCCTCGCATCTTGTGGGGGAGGCAACTCTTCGGCGCCCCGTAATCTGGACGACGCTTGCGCGATCCTGTCGCAGCGGCCGACCTACTATAAGGCGTTGAAGGCGACAGAGCGGAAATGGGGCATTCCCGTGCACGTTCAGATGGCGGCGATCTATCAGGAATCGAAGTTCATCGGCAACGCCCGCACGCCGCACCGCTATGCTTTGGGGGTGATCCCGATGGGGCGGCAGTCTTCGGCCTATGGGTTCAGTCAGGCGCTGGACGGGACATGGGATGAATACAAGAAAGATCAGCGGCGGATGGGGGCCAAGCGGGACCGCATCACCGATGCCACCGATTTCATGGGCTGGTATATGAACGACAGCAGCCGGAAACTAGGCATCTCGAAGACGGACGCTGAAGCGCAGTATCTGGCTTATCACGAAGGCCGCACCGGCTATTCCAAGCAATCTTATCTGGGCAAGCCCTGGCTGGTCGAGGTCGCCGCCGAGATCGGGTCGCGGTCGCAGATGTATGCGGAACAACTGAGCTATTGTCGCCGGTAAGGGCAGGCGTGGCTTAGTTGCCGCGCTTCCGCACCTCGTTGTCGATGTTGAACAGGCCGGCCTGGTAGGTGGCGCCGGTCTTCAGTTCGCCCAGAATGACCGTGGTTTGCTGACCCAGATCGTCGGTGATGACCCACTGGCGCAGGGCGACCGGTTTCGCGGTGAACACCAGCGCGATGGTGCCGTATTCGGGATGCTCGGGGTCTTGCGCGATGACGTTGGTGGCGTTCTTGTCTTCCTGATGCGCGACCACCATCCTGGCGCGGCCAAGATCGACGTTCTCAGCCAGAATCAGGTTCAGCGGGGTGCGCTTCAGCGGGTATTGCTCGGGCGGCTGGTTGGATTTGGCGTCGAAAATCGCGACTTGCCCGCCGCTTGCCAGCACCAGTGATTTATCCGGCGGGCCGTATTCGAACCGGACCCGACCGGGGCGTTTGATATAAAGCTTGCCGGTCGCGATCGAGCCGTCGGCGTTCACTTGCGTGAAGTCGGTCTCGGCCGTGGTCAGGCTGTTCAGGTAGCCCGAAATCGTGTTCAGCGGAATCTTCTCGGCCCAGACGGGGGCTGCGAGCAGGATCAGGGCGAGCGGGGCAAGCAGGGTGCGAAGCGGTTTCATGCCCCTAATATAAGGAAGGTTTCTGGCCACCGCATCCCCTCGCCGTATCACTTGGCGGAGAGGTGCCGAGAGCGGTTTCGTGATGGTTGTTCGCGTGTGGACAGCCATGAAGTGCCAATGAAATCAACAGCTTGTAGGCGATACGCTACGGTTCGTTAACCTTTGCCGCCGCTCGAGCGTATTGCGTCTGATCGGGTTCAACCAATCAGACGCAATACGCAATAGTCACAGGCTGATCTTGTCTTGGATTTCCTTCAATCTGAATCAGATTGAAGGAAATCCGCCGCTAAGCCAGCGCCAGCTTTGGCCCCCGGACCGGCTGTTTTTGCTTGTCTTGCTGCGTCAGGAAATAATCGGGCCGCACCAGCACATCGGCCAGCGTGTGACGGTCAAACACCTCCAGAAAGGCCATCAGCGCCTCGGTGGCGACCGATGGCAGACGGCAGGGCCGCGAGATGGTGCAGGTATTGCCGGTCAGGTAGCATTCAAACAGGCCGAAATCCGGCTCTGTCAGCCGTATCACCGCGCCCAGATTGACCTGATCGGGGGGCTGCGCCAGTTCAAAACCGCCCGCGCGCCCGCGGATACCGCGCAAGAACCCGCCGCGCGTCAGGGTCAGCACAACCTTCTTCAGATGCGCGCGCGAAATGTCGAAATACTCGGCGGCAGATTCGATGGTCACGCGCTCGGCGGGGTGGGCTGCCGCAAACAACAGAACACGCAACGAAAAATCGATAAATTTGGTCAGTCGCACAGCTTTCCCCCGACACGGATGCGCCGACTTAACAGAATATACGGCGCTGTCTTTGATACGGATCACAAAGACAGAATGTGTTGCAGAAAAATTATGCAGAAAATTGGTGAAAGCGGAAAAAGAGATATCTCATTTGATCTTTATCAAGGTAGGCTGAGCCGAAGCTGACCATGGTGCCGCCATGATGTGCCGAAACCCGCGATCCCTGCTTTGCCTTTTGCTTTGCCTCAGCCTGATGGTTGTGGGCTTGGCGCGTGGCGTGGCCGGCGTGGCAATGGCGCAGGCGGCAACGATGACGCAGCTTGTCATCTGCGGCGAGTCCGGGCCGGAAATGATCACATTGGACAAGACCGGCGCGGCCACCCCGGCAACGGGTGGCGATGCCTGTGGTAAATGCCCGGATTGTGTTTTGAGTCATGGGCTTGGTGGTTTCGCTACGCCCGGTTTCAGCTTTGTTGCGTCCTGCATTCGCACCGCTTCCCCGCAATTTCTGCCCGAGCTTGTGACCTTGCGCCTGGCGCAAGGACACCCTGCCCGCGCGCCCCCGCAAAAGGCCTGAAGAATGCGTTTTGTTGCCCTGCTGACTGTTCTCCTTCGCGCGCTGGCCCTGATGGTTCTGGCGACCCAAGCGCAAGCTGAAGATTCCGTCCTTTCCAAATACATCGCAGAGATTGCCGCCCCTGACCTTGTGGCGGGCGCAACCGGCTTTGGCCCGATCAGCGCCGATCTGGCGGTGGCCCCGGTGCTGAACGGCGAAGACACTATCGGCTGGGCGTTTGTGACCAGCGATTTTGTCGGCACGACGGGGTATTCCGGCAAGCCCATTCATACCATGGTGGCGCTGGGGCTGGATGCCAAGGTGATCGGCGTCAGGCTGATCAAACATTCAGAACCGATTGTGTTGATCGGCATTCCCGATGCCAAGATGAAGGCATTGGTTGCCGGTTATACCGGGCTTGATCTGGTGGCCGAGGCGGCTGCGAACGGGTCGGGGCATGAGCTGAACATCATTTCCGGCGCGACCGTCACCGTGATGGTGATCGACGATTCGATCGTGCGGTCTGGGTTGAAAGTGGCGCGGGCGCTGGGCTTGGGCGGGATGAAACCCGATGTCGCGGTTGGCCCGACGGTTGAACTCGATCCAGACGCGGTTGCCCCCGCTGACTGGATGGGCATGGCGGGCGACGGCACGCTGCGGCGTCTGGCGATTGACGTGGGGCAGGTCAACGCAGCCTTCGCCGCCGGAAGCGATCCGCGTGCGGCCGAACGGCCAGAACCGGGCCAGCCGGATGATCTGTTCATCGAAATGCAGGTGGCGTTGGTTTCGGTGCCCAGCATCGGCAAGGCGCTGCTGGGCGAAGGCGAATATGGCAATCTTGTCAAAAGCCTGGCTCCGGGTGAGGCGGCGATCATGGTGGTGGGCAAGGGGGTATATTCCTTCAAGGGCTCGGGCTATGTGCGCGGCGGGATCTTTGACCGCATCGTGCTGGTGCAGGACGATGTGTCGGTGCGCTTCCACGACAAGCAGCACAAGCGGCTGGTGGCGATGACGGCGCCCGGTGCGCCGGAATTTACCGAAGCCGATCTGTTCCGCATTCCGGCGGATGCTGGCTTTGACCCGGTGAAACCGTTCCGGCTGCAACTGCTGGTGCAGCGGGAAGTGGCGGCGACGGAAAAGGCGTTCACCACCTTTGATCTGGCCTATCAGCTGCCCGATCACTATTTGCGCAAGATCGCCGCTCCGGCTGTGGCGGAAACGGCGGCTGCCCCGGACGAAACCTCGGCGCAGCAGGCGTTGTGGCAGCGGATCTGGTGGGACAAGAAGGTCGAGATTGCGGTCGTCGCCGTGATGCTGTTCGTGCTGACGGTGGTGTTCTTCTTTCAGGGCTACTTCACCCGGAATGAGCGGTTCTTCTTCTGGTTCCGCATCGGCTATCTGACGGTAACGCTGGTGTTTCTGGGTTGGTATGCCAATGCGCAGCTGTCGGTGGTCAACCTGATGGCGCTGTTTGGCGCGCTGGTGTCGGGGTTCAGCTGGCAGGCGTTCTTGCTGGACCCGCTGACGTTCATCCTGTGGTTTTCGCTGGCGGCGGCGCTGCTGTTTTGGGGGCGCGGGGCCTATTGTGGCTGGCTCTGCCCGTTTGGCGCGTTGCAAGAGCTGACCAACCGGGTGGCGAAAGCGCTGCATATCCCGCAATGGACGCTGCCTTGGGGCCTGCATGAACGGCTGTGGCCGCTGAAATACATGATCTTCCTGGGGCTGTTCGGTGTGTCTTTGATGAGCATCGAGCAGGCGGAACATCTGGCGGAAGTTGAGCCGTTCAAGACCGCGATCATCCTGAAATTCGTCCGGGCCTGGCCGTTCGTGGCCTATGTGCTGGCGCTGCTGGCGGCAGGGCTGTTCGTGGAGCGGTTCTATTGCCGCTATCTGTGCCCGCTGGGCGCAGCCTTGGCGATCCCGGCGCGGATGCGGATGTTTGATTGGCTGAAGCGTTACAAGGAATGCGGCAGCCCGTGCCAGACCTGTGCCAACCAATGCCCGGTTCAGGCGATCCACCCCACCGGGGAGATCAACCCGAACGAGTGTGTCAACTGCCTGCATTGTCAGGTGTTGTACCAATCGAAAACCACCTGCCCGGTGGTGATCAAACAGCTGAAGCGGCGCGATGCCGCCTCGGCCAGCCCGGCCTTTGTCGGGCACCCCAACCAAATCCACAACCGAAAGGACGCTTGAAATGTCTGACGAAATCAAAACCGGCATCAGTCGCCGGGGCCTTCTGGGCGCAACGGCTGGCTCTGCGGCGCTGGGGGCTTTTGGTGGCCGTCTGGCCCTGACGGGGGGCGCTGCAGCCGGGCTTGCCGGCATCGCCGCCACCTCGGCGCTGGCCGCCACCGATGCAACGGGCGCTGTGGCACCGGGGCAGTTGGACGAGTTCTATGGCTTCTGGTCCTCGGGTCAGTCGGGCGAGATGCGTATTCTGGGCATCCCGTCGATGCGCGAGCTGATGCGGGTGCCGGTGTTCAACCGCTGCTCGGCCACCGGCTGGGGCCAGACCAATGAATCCAAGCGGATCATGCAGGAAAGCATGACGGAAAAGACCAAGAAGCAGCTCGCTGCCAATGGCAAGACCGTGCATGACAACGGCGATTTGCACCACGTTCACATGTCCTTCACCGAAGGCAAGTATGATGGTCGCTTCCTGTTCATGAACGACAAGGCCAACACCCGCGTGGCGCGTGTGCGCGGCGACGTGATGAAGTGCGACAAGATCCTGGAGATTCCGAACGCCAAGGCCATCCATGGCATGCGTCCGCAGAAATTCCCGCGCACCAACTATGTGTTCTGCAACGGCGAGGATGAGGCTCCGCTGGTCAACGACGGCTCGACGATGACCGACGTTTCGACCTATGTGAACGTGTTCACCGCGATCAATGCGGATGAAATGACGGTTGCGTGGCAGGTGCTGGTTTCGGGCAACCTTGATAACTGTGACGCCGATTATGAAGGCAAATGGGCGTTCTCGACCAGCTACAACTCGGAAATGGGCATGACCTTGTCGGATATGACCGCCAGCGAAATGGACCATGTGGTTGTGTTCAACATCGCCGAGATTGAAAAGGCCATCGCGGCAGGGCAGTTCCAGGAACTGAACGGCGCGAAGATCCTTGACGGTCGCAAGGATGCAAACAGCCAGTTCACCCGTTACATCCCGATCGCCAACAACCCGCACGGCTGCAACATGGCGCCCGACAAGAAGCACCTGTGCATCGGTGGCAAGCTGTCGCCGACGGTGACGGTGATCGACGTGACCAAGCTGGACACGATTTTTGCTGGTGCCGAGTTGCGGTCTGTCGTGGTGGCCGAACCGGAGCTGGGGCTTGGTCCGCTGCACACCGCGTTTGACGGCAACGGCAACGCCTATACCTCGCTGTTCCTCGATAGCCAGGTGGTGAAGTGGAACATCGCAGATGCGATCAAGGCCTATGCGGGTGAAAAGATTGACCCGATCAAGGACAAGGTCGATGTGCAGTATCAGCCGGGCCACCTGAAAACCGTCGAAGGCGAAACGCTGGATGCGGGCAACAAGTGGCTGGTTTGCCTGTGCAAATTCTCGAAAGACCGCTTCCTGAACGTCGGCCCCTTGAAGCCGGAGAACGATCAGCTGATCGACATTTCCGGCGACAAGATGGTTGTGGTGCATGATGGCCCGAACTTTGCCGAACCGCACGACGCGATTGCCGTCGCGGCCAGCAAGATGAACCCTCTGTCGGTGTGGAAGCGCGACGACGTGATGTGGGCCGAAACCCGCAAGCAGGCCGAAGCCGATGGCGTCAACATCGACGACTACATGGATACCGTGATCCGCGATGGCAACAAGGTGCGGGTCTATATGTCGAGCCAGGCGCCGTCGTTCAGCCTTGAAAGCTTTACGGTGACGGAAGGCGACGAGGTGACGGTGATCATCACAAACCTCGATGACATCGACGACCTGACCCACGGCTTCACCATGGGCAACCATGGCGTGGCGATGGAAATCGGGCCGCAGGCGACCTCGTCGATTACCTTCGTGGCGGCGAATGCGGGCGTCTACTGGTATTACTGCCAGTGGTTCTGCCATGCGCTGCACATGGAAATGCGCGGCCGGATGTTTGTGGAACCGAAGAAAGCCTGAGTTGATGCGTCTGCCGTGGATTATGTTTGTTCTTCTGATGCTTGCGCCAATGGCGCAGGCAGAGGAGGTGCATGTGCAAGCCGGGGCGGACGCCCTTGCCACTGCCATCGCCGGGGCCAAACCCGGCGATGTGCTGCTGCTGGACCCCGGCCAATATGCCGGCCCCGTGGTGGTGGATCGCCCGCTGGTGATCGACGGTCAGGGCGCGGCTGTGGTCGATGGTGGCGGGGTTGGCACGGTGCTGACCATCACCGCCGATGATGTGACGCTGCGCGGGCTGGTGGTGCAGAATTCTGGCGGGATCAATCAGGCGATTGATTCCGGCATCAAGATCGTGCGGGGCGTGAAGCGCGCCTTGGTGGAAAGCAACCATCTGATCGACAACATGCACGGCGTCGATGTGCATGGCGGGTTTGATTGCATCGTGCGCGGCAATACCATTGAGGGCCGCCAGAACGCCCGGATGAACGAACGCGGCAACGGCTTTTACGTCTGGAATGCGCCCGGCACGGTGATTGAGAACAACACGGTGCGCTGGGGGCGGGACGGGATATTCTCGAACGCCTCCAAGCGTGGCTCTTACCGCAACAACCTGTTCCGCGACCTGCGCTTTGCGGTGCATTACATGTATACGCATGATTCCGAGATTTCTGGAAATGTCAGCATTGGCAACCACTTGGGCTATGCGATCATGTTTTCGGACCGGGTTCAGGTGCAAAACAACATGTCGCTGTCGGATCGCGGCCATGGCGTGATGCTGAACTTTGCCAACAAGTCAGATATTTCCGGCAATCTGATGCGCGGGGCGGAGAAATGCACCTTCATCTATAACGCCAATCGCAACCTGATCGCTGGCAACCGCTTTGAGGGGTGTGATATCGGCATTCATTTCACCGCCGGGTCGGAAAAGAACGCGCTGACCGGGAATGCCTTCATCGGCAACCGCGAGCAGGTGAAATACGTTGGCACCCGTGATATCGAATGGAGCCTTGAGGGCCGCGGCAACTATTGGTCCGACCACCCGGCGTTTGATCTGAATGGTGATGGCTTGGCCGACAGCCCGTTCCGCCCGAATGATCTGATGGACAGCATCTTGTGGTCGCAGCCGTCAGCCAGTCTGTTGCTGGGGTCACCTGCGGTGCAACTGATCCGCTGGTCGCAGGCCAGCTTCCCCGCCACCATGCCCGGCGGCGTGGTGGACAGCCACCCGTTGATGGCTCCGGCAGAGATTGCCGTCAGCCCGGAAATTACAGCGATGCAGGCCGAAATCGGTGATCGCTGGCAGAAAGTGACGATAGATGACGCCGACGTTGACGCTGAAACAACTCACTAAAACCTATGCCGGAGTGCGGGCGCTGTCAGAGGTGTCGCTGCGCGTGGCCCCCGGCGAGCGCGTGGCGCTGCTGGGCCATAATGGCGCGGGCAAATCGACGCTGATGAAGATCATCCTTGGCCTGATCCCGCATGACGGCGGCGAAGTGGTGGTGACGGGGGCTGCCCCCGGGTCGGCCACGGCGCGGGGCAATACTGCCTATCTGCCGGAAAACGTAGCGTTTCATCCGGCGCTGACCGGGGTGGAGCAGATCCGCTATTACCTGTCGTTGCGGGGCGAAAACCCCAGTCAGGCGATGGCGCTGCTGGAACGGGTGGGGCTGCATGGGGCGGCCAAGCGGCGGATCGGCACTTATTCCAAGGGCATGCGGCAGCGGGTTGGTCTGGCGCAGGCGCTGATCGGCAAGCCAAAGCTGCTGGTGCTGGACGAGCCGACCTCGGGCCTTGATCCGGTGTCGCGGCGGGATTTCTATTCGCTGCTGGATGGGTTGGCGGCAGACGGTGCCTCGATCCTGCTGTCGAGCCACGCGCTGACGGAGGTGGAGGCGCGGACGGATCGCATCGTCATTCTGTCGAAGGGGCAGCTGGTGGCCGAAGGCTCGCTGGCGGAACTGCGGCGGCAGGCGGCGTTGCCGGTAACGCTGCATGTGATCGCGCGCGATCTGGCGGCGGTGCAGGCGGCTTTGCCGGATGCGGTTCTGACCGATGGCGCGCTGGTGCTGACCTGTTCGCAAGAGGCCAAACTGGCGGTGCTGACCCGGATCACCGGGCTGGGCGATGCGGTCGCCGATATCGAAGTGCTGCCGCCCAGCCTTGAAGACATGTATAGTCATTTCAGCCGGAGGGACGGGCAATGAACCGCATCCTTGCCACTGCCAGCGCCGAGTTTGCCATCGCGTTCCGCAACCGTTGGGTGCTGATCGCGGTGGTGATGATGGTGCTGTTTTCGATGGTGCTATCCGCCGCAGGGTCGGCCCCAAGCGGGGCTTTGGGGGCGGACCGGCTGTCTGTCACCGTGGCCAGCCTGACCAGTCTGGCGGTCTATCTGGTGCCGCTGGTGGCGCTGCTGATGTCTTTCGATGCCATCGCCGGTGAGGTCGAGCGCGGCACGCTGCCGTTGCTTTTGACCTATCCGATTTCGCGCGCCGAGGTGTTGCTGGGCAAGCTGATGGCGCATCTGGCGATCTTGAGCCTCGCGGTGGCGGCGGGGTATGGCGTGGCGGCGGTGGCGGCGATTGCGGTGGATGAAAACGCCGCCAGCGGCCTGCCTTCGCTGTGGCGGCTGATGTGGTCTTCGGTGCTGCTGGGCGCGACCTTTCTGGGCGTGGGCTACGCGATTTCGGCACTATCGCGCAGGCCTTCTGGGGCGGCGGGGCTGGCGATCGGGCTGTGGCTGGTGATGATCGTGCTGTTCGATCTGGGGCTTTTGGCGGCGGTGGTGGCCGATGATGGCGGGGTATTTACCACTCAGGTTTTCCCCTATGCGCTGCTGGCCAACCCGGCGGATGCGTTCCGGCTGTTCAACCTTGCCGCATCCGAGGCGACGGCGGCGGCGGCGGGGGTGTCGGGGGCTGCGACCTCGATTCCGGTCTGGCAATCGCTGACCTCTATCGTGGTCTGGCCGGTTCTGGCGCTGATTTTGGCGGTGGCGGCGTTCCGCAAGGTGACGCCATGAAGAAGGTCTTGGCTTTGCTGCTGGCCTTGGCCGCCTGCAAGGAAGAAGTAGCGGCGGTGCCGCAGCCTGCGGAAATGACGGCGCAAACCGTGGGCTTTTACTGCCAGATGAACGTGCTGGAGCATCCGGGGCCGAAGGGGCAGGTGCATCTGGATGGCCTGCCCGGCGCGCCGCTGTTCTTCAGTCAGGTCCGCGATGTGGTCGCCTATCAGCGCATGCCGGAGCAAAGCCACGCGATCACCGCGATCTATGTCAACGACATGGGGGCGGCGAAAAGCTGGGATGATCCGGGGGTGGGCAACTGGGTGCCGCTGGCGGAGGTGGTGTTCGTGGTCGGCAGTGACATGATGGGCGGCATGGGCGTGGCAGAGCTGGTGCCGTTTGCCGATCCGGCAAAGGCCACGGCCTTTGCGGCGGCGCATGGCGGCAGGGTGATGGAACTGGACGCGATCCCGCAAGATGACGTGGTGCCGCCGGTGGCGGAGGGTGGCGCGGATGATGAAGATTACACGACGCGGCTGCGGAACTTGGGCAAAAAGGATGGGAACTGAGATGCAAGCGATCACGCGGCGGCGGTTCATGGCAATTTCGGCGGTTGGGTTGGCGTTGCCGGGGCGGGTGATGGCTGCGCCGGTTTATCAATGGCGCGGGATTGCGCTGGGGGCGGAGGCCTCGATCCTGGTCCAGCACCCGCAGGCTGAGGCGCTTGTGGCGCGGGCGGTGGCGGAGGTGGCGCGGCTGGAGGGCGTGTTCAGCCTCTATCGCGATTCGAGTCTGATGCAGCTGAACGCGGCGGGGCGGCTGGAGGCGCCGCCGTTTGAATTGCTGGAATGTCTGGCGCTGTGTGGGCAGTTGCATGCGGCGACGGGCGGGCGGTTTGATCCGACGGTGCAGCCGTTGTGGGCTTTGTATGCCGAGAAGTTTTCGGCGGGGTCGGCTCCGACTGAGGCTGATATTGCGGCGGTTCTGCCGGTGGTGGGTTGGGATGGGGTGGCGTTTGACAGCGCTGCGGTCCGCTTGCGGCTTGGGGCGGCGCTGACCTTGAATGGCGTCGCGCAGGGGTGGATTGCTGACCGGATCGCGTCGATGCTGCGTGATGAAGGGTTGGTGGATGTGCTGGTGAATATGGGGGAGATGCGGGCTTTGGAGGGTCGCGGCTGGCCGGTTCAGATCGCCACTGGCGGCGAGGTCGATCTGGTCGGGCGCGGGCTTGCCAGCTCGGCGGCGCTGGGGACGGTGTTTGATGCGGCGGGCAAGGTCGGCCATATTCTGGACCCGCGCACCGGGCTGCCTGCAACGGCAAGGTGGCGCGGGGTGACGGTTTCGGCGCCCTTGGCTGCGGTGGCGGATGGGCTGTCTACGGCGGCCTGTCTGATGGAAAGCCGGGAGGAGATCGAGGCGGCGCTGGCCGGGTTTGACGGCGCGCGGCTGGAGGCTTTGGCGTAGCGGTCCCAACTCGGGACCAAATTTTATGATGGAATTACAATTTGTTAGGGTGTGTCTGTTAAGGGTTTGTTAGGAATTGCCGCAAATATCGCGGGCTGCACATCAAAAAGGGCGGGGATTTCCCCGCCCTTTGTTTTTGGCATTTCGCCAGAGGTAGGGTGTGTGACGCGCAGGTTTCGCGGGGCGAAACTTGGGGGTCACGCACCGTTGGTCAATGTTCTGGTAGCAGAATCTCGCGCTTGCCGACGTGGTTGGCGGGGGTGACGACCTGATTTTCTTCCATCTGCTCGACCAGACGCGCGGCTTTGTTATAGCCGATGCCAAGCTTGCGCTGGATGTAAGAGGTGGAACACTTGCGGTCTTTTGCCACGATGGCGACGGCCTGATCATACAAGGCGTCATCGGACCCATCGCCCGACCCAAGCCCCAGCACCGCGTCGATATCGGATGCGGCGTCTTCCTCGGGACCATCGACCACACCGGACATATAGGCGGGCGGGCCGTAGGATTTCAGGTGGTTGACGATTTCTTCAACCTCTTCATCGGACACGAACGGGCCGTGGATACGGCTGACGCGGCCACCGCCTGCCATATAAAGCATGTCGCCCATGCCCAGCAGCTGTTCAGCGCCTTGCTCGCCCAGAATGGTGCGGCTGTCGATCTTGGAGGTGACCTGGAAGGAAATCCGGGTGGGGAAGTTGGCCTTGATGGTGCCGGTGATCACATCGACCGAAGGCCGCTGGGTGGCCATGATCAGGTGGATACCGGACGCGCGGGCCATTTGCGCCAGACGCTGGATGCAGGCTTCGATTTCCTTGCCGGCGACCATCATCAGGTCGGCCATTTCGTCCACCACCACCACGATATAGGGGATGGCGGCGGGCTGGAATTCATCGGTTTCGAACACCGGTTCGCCGGTGTCATCGTCAAAGCCGGTCTGGATGGTGCGCTTGAACATCTCGCCCTTGGCCAGTGCCTCGCGGACGCGGCCGTTGAAGCCTTCGATGTTGCGCACGCCCATTTTCGACATCTTGCGGTAGCGTTCCTCCATCTCGCCGACCACCCATTTCAGCGCGACGACGGCTTTCTTGGGGTCGGTGACGACGGGGGACAGCAGGTGCGGGATGCCGTCGTAGACCGACAGTTCCAGCATTTTCGGGTCGATCATGATCAGGCGGCATTCTTCCGGGCTGAGTTTATACAGCAAGGACAGGATCATGGTGTTGATTGCAACGGATTTGCCCGAGCCGGTGGTGCCCGCAATCAGCAGGTGGGGCATCTTGGCAAGGTTGGCGACGATGGGATCGCCGCCGATGTCCTTGCCCAAGGCCAGCGGCAGGCGCATGTTGGTATCGCCAAAGTCGCGGGCCGAGATGATTTCGCGCAAGACCACCTTTTCGCGGGTGGCGTTCGGCAGTTCGATGCCGATCACGGTGCGACCCGGCACGGTGGAGACGCGGGCGCTGAGGGCGGACATGGAACGCGCGATGTCATCGGCCAGACCGATGACGCGGCTGGCCTTCAGGCCGGGGGCGGGTTCGAGTTCGTACATCGTTACCACCGGGCCGGGGCGCACAGAGACGATTTCGCCTTTGACGCCGTAATCATCCAGCACGTTTTCCAGCATGCGGGCGTTTTCTTCCAGCGATTCCACCGAAAGCGCGTGGCGCTGCACCGAAGAGGCCGGGGTCAGCAGCGACAGCGGCGGCAGTTCGTAGGCCGGGGCGGGATCGTCGAAGCGCAGGCGCGGCTGCTGTTCGGCTTGCGCGCGGGTCGAGGGGGCTGCGGGTTTCTTCTGCGTCTGCTGCACGACGGGGCGGCGTTCCGGCGTGGGGGCAGGGCGGAGTGGCGCGATATGAGGTGGTGCCATGCGGGGGGCGATGGCGACCGGCGTGGGGTCGTAATCGGGTTCGTAATTGCTGTCGGGTTCGAAGCCGTCGTAATCGGCATCATAGGCGGCGTCGAAACCGTTTTCGGTGCTGTCATCGACGACGGGGTCGAGCGGCCAGTCGGCGGCGGTATCGTCTTCGCTGTCCACAAAGGCGTTGTGGATCGGGGGTTGCACGATGGAGGGCGTGCGCGGCAGGGTGCGCGGCATCGGCGTCGCCAGCGTTGTGGCGGTGGCGGTCAGTGCGGCGGTGGTTATCGCAGCGGTGGTCATCGCAGCGGCGGGCGCGACCACCGGCGGTTCAATGCGCGGCGGGCGGGTATCGGCGATCAGCGGCGTCGGGCCGCGCGGGCGGGTGACGGGCGGCTCGCGGCGCTGAATGGCGGCGGCGATCGGCGACAGGTGGCTGGCGGGCGCATGGGTGCGTTGGCGGATCACATCGGAGATCCGCGCCTTGATGCGGTCGTCGCTGGGC
>WRPH01000036.1 GCA_009773375.1 Paracoccaceae bacterium | reverse complement strand
CCCGGCATGCGCTTGCTGAACGCAATGCCGATGGCAAAGCCAGACGCCCGCCAGCCAAGCGCAACCTTGGCCATCTGCCCGACCACCTGCCGCGCATCGAGCAGGTGATCGAACCCGCGCAGAAGACCTGTCCCTGCGGCTGCACCGACATGGTGAAGATCGGCGAAGACCGTGCCGAACGGCTCGACATCGTTCCGGCCCGCTTCCAGGTCATCGTCACCGTTCGCCCCCGCTACGCCTGTCGCCGTTGCGACGCGGGTGTTGTGCAGGCGGACACGCCCAACTGGCTGATCGAAGGCGGTTTGCCGACCGAGGGCACACTCGCCCATGTCGCGGTCTCCAAATATGCCGACCACTTGCCACTTTATCGCCAATGCCAGATCTATGGCCGGGGCGGCGTGGACCTGGATCGGTCAACCCTGGCAAACTGGTGCGGTGTGGCGGCCTATCATCTGGCCCCAGTCGTCGACCGAATGCTGATCCACCTCAAACGGTCCAGCCGCCTGTTCATGGACGAGACCCGGGCGCCGGTCCTCGATCCCAAGGCGGGCAAAACCAAAACCGGCTACCTTTGGGCGGTGACCCGCGATGATCGCGGTTGGGGTGGAGGCGATCCGCCCGCCGTCGTCTTCACCTATGCGCCCGGGCGCCATGGCCGCCATGCGATGGACATCCTGACAGGCTTCGAGGGCATTCTGCAGGTCGATGGATATACCGGCTATGACGCCTTGGCCGAACCAAAGCGCGTGGGCGGCATGCCCCTGACGCTGGCCTACTGCTGGGCACATTCCCGGCGCAAGCTGCATGACATCTATCAAAAGGACGGCTCCGAGATCGCCGCCGAAGGCCTGCGCCGCATCGCCCAGATCTACAAGATCGAAGCCAGCGTCCGGGGGCGGTCCCCCGAAGAGCGCCTTGCCGCCCGCCAAGCGCAATCCGCCCCGTTGATTGCCGACTTCCGCCGTTGGTTGACCCAACAGCGCAGCCGGATCTCCGCCAAATCCCGCTTGGGCGAGAAGCTCGGCTACATCCACCGCCACTGGGATGGCCTGCAAATCTTCCTGACCGATGGCCGCGTCGAGATGGATACCAACCCGGTCGAAAACACCATCAGACCCATAACCCTCAATCGCAAAAACGCGCTGTTCGCCGGTCATGACGAGGGCGGCCGAACCTGGGCGCGCATGGCCTCGCTGATCGAAACCTGCAAGCTGAACGCCATCGATCCCTACGCCTACTTGCGCGAAACCCTGACCGCCATCGCCAACGGCTACCCCGCGTCGCGCATCGACGACCTCATGCCCTGGGCCTTCCAAAAACCGTCAATCTAAAAGCCCGACGGGGTTCACGCACCGCTTACACTTCACATGGGCCCGTTCCCGATACCAGGCATCCACAAGCTCGCGGGTTACTTCGGTGCTGTTAGGGCGATGCGTTTGCACAACGATGAAGCCGCAGGTTAGCTTAACCCCTGCTTGTACATGCGGCACAACCTTCAGCCGATACTGCCGTCCTAGGTAGAGGTGTGTCTCTCCAGAGATGAACAGGCGTTCAGGGGTTCTGGGCAAAAACTGCAAGAAATAGCGTTGCTGACGCATGATCCAGGCTGCTCGTCGTCGCAAGCGTATCTCGATGGAGTCTATGGTTGCATCAATTGGTGCCGCGACCGAGACCGATGCGTCCGGCTCGACGGCAATCTCGAGCGTCTTTCGTTCCCTTCTTGTTATGACATATTCGATGGCTTGGCTGCCAACCATGAGGCGGCGTAGCTCCACGCTCATGACGCGAACCTTGCTCTTGCAAGATCCATGATCCGTTGTTCCAGATCATCCAGCTGTTCCATTGGCAATTCTATCTGCATCGTGTCCCGGAGGACGTCGAAGAAATAGTCATCGATTGCGTTGCGCAAGTTGTTCTGGGCTACCTCGTTCGACCAAATGCCTACGATCAGGTGGGAACGTATGATCTTGGTCACATCCAGGGCGATGGAAGCGCCGTCATCGGGCGCGAGGGCAGCACCCTCCTGACGCGCCAAACGACCTTCCAGCAGCCCGAAAAGAGCCTGTGCATCGTCATCGCCCCTGATCGAGTCAGGGACGTCCCTGCCGCGATCCTTGCGTGCGACCTTGCTAGCCAAGTCGGAAACACTGTTGAGGTATTCGCGCTCGGACAGGCGCCGCTCCCGGTAAGCACGAATGGTCTCCTGAAGCATTTCGGAAAACTGCCGATAGAAAGCTGGATCCTCTTCCATCTTCTCGGTGATTGCTCGACGGGTTGCGCTGGCGATCCGATCTGCTTTCGATGCTTCGGAAACACCGGCCTCTTCGACGACTGCCCTCTACTCGTCGGCTCCATCTTCGGCGTGGCCGCTGGCACCGCCGCGCTCGGCGAGGCGGTCGAGGCCGCGCTCGTCGGCGTATACGACCAGAAGAAGGTCGCGTCGCAGGCTTTGGCCGTAGGCGATAAGATCTACGAGGACAACACGGCGAAGAATATGACCAAAACCCTGACGTCGGCCATCAGCGCGTCATGGACGGGAGGGCGTCAACCGCCGATCACTGTTCTGTGCCCATTCTGCCATACAGTGCGTGCTTGGATTGAGAACAAAAAATTGAACATTATTGTATTTCGTGACGTTACAGAGCACGGTGGCCGCAACGAATTCCGGGAGAGAACGCGATAGAAATAGTTGCGAAAACAGGGGTGAACGCCCCGCCCCTCCGGGCCGCTTCGTTTGTGCCGAGGTGGTTCATCCACTTGGCTTGCCCTGATGCCTGACCTCGATCTTTTCATGAACCTTGCGGTGGCTCTGGCCATCGGCCTTATGGTGGGGATCGAACGCGGCTGGAAGGCGCGTGAGGTGGAAGACCATGGCAGGGCTGCGGGGCTGCGCACCTTTGGCCTTTCTGGTCTGATGGGCGGGGTCTGCGGTGTGCTGAGCGGCCCGCTGGGGGCGCAGATTGTCAGCATCGGCTTTCTGGCGTTCAGTGCGGCCTTCGGAGCGTTTGCTTGGCTTGAAGCGAAAGCAAAGCGCGATCTCAGCGCCACCACGCTTGTCGCGGGAATGCTGACCTTTCTTCTGGGGGCGATGGCGACGGTGGGCGATGTCACTGTGGCCATCGCGGCGGCGGTCAGCATGACGGTGTTGCTTGCGCTGCGCACCCAACTGCACAGCTGGCTTGCCGCGATCACCTGGCAAGAGATCCGCGCCGGCCTGATCCTGGGGGTGATGTCGTTCCTGCTGCTGCCCTTGCTGCCGAACCGGGCGATCGATCCCTGGGGCGCGGTCAATCTGCACGAGGTCTGGCTGCTGGCCATCATGATGGCGCTGATTTCGTTCACCGGCTATGTCGCGGTGCGGATCTTTGGCGACAAGGTCGGCATTATCATCACCGCAGCCGCGGGCGGGCTTGTCTCATCGACGGCGACCACGCTCACCTTCGCGCGGATGGCGCGCACGCAACAAGGCGCGGTCAACCTGCTGGTCGGCGGGATATTGATCAGCGGAGCCGCCATGACACTGCGTGTCGCGGCGATTGCTTCGGCGCTGAACCCCGACCTGCTGCGGCCGCTTGCGGCAACGCTTGGCTCTGCGGCGGCAACATTGGGCGCGCTTGCCTTGTTTTTCGTGTTCGGCATGACTGCCCCTGCGGCGGGTCGGGAAAGACCAAAACTGGCGATATCGAACCCGCTTGAGGTTGGCACAGCCATCAAGCTGTCAGCCTATATCGTGGCGGTCATGCTGGCTGCGGTGCTGGTGCAGCGGTTCTGGGGCAATACCGGCTTGCTGGCAGTTGCGGCGGTATCAGGCATTGCCGATGTTGATGCCATCACGCTGTCGATGGCCCGCATGCAGATAACGGCGCAATTGGCCACCCAAGCCATCTTGCTGGCCGTCGCCGTCAATACGGTTGCGAAAGCCAGCATGGCGGCTTGGCTGGGCGGCCCGGCGGTTGGGCTGCGCGTTGGTCTTGCCAGCGCAATCGCCATTGCAACAGCGGTCGGGGCCTATCGCTGGTTGGCGTAACCTCGCTGTCCCCGGCTGGCATTCGGACCCGCTGACGCGCAGCGCCCCATGCGCTTTCGCTGTCGGATGATTGGGGAATATCGGCCGGCACCCTCATAAATGCGTCACGCAGTCCCTATATCGGGACGGTGACCAAGCCAGAGACAGAAGGAAAACGCCATGGATCTACGCTTCGACGGCAAGACGATCATCGTAACCGGCGCCGGGTCCGGGATTGGGGCTGCGACGGCCGAAGAGTTGGGGGCAAGCGGTGCAACCGTGATTGTGGCCGACATCAATCTGGCCCATGCCGAAGGCATTGCGAGCGCCATCATGAAAAACGGCGGCCAGGCCCATGCCTTTGCAGCGGACGTGGCAAAGCCGGATCAGGTTCAGGCGATGGTCGCCTTCGCCGTCGAAAAGACCGGAGCGTTGCACGGCATTGTCAACAACGCGGGCATCGGCGGGCCTGCGGCACCGACGGGCAGCTATGATATCGACAGCTGGAAAAAGGTGATCGACATCAACCTGTCGGGCGTCTTTTACGGCATGCGCTTTGCCATCCCTGAAATCGAGAAGGCCGGCGGCGGTGCAATCGTCAACGTGGCATCGATCCTCGGCTCGGTCGGCTTTGCCAATTCCACCGCCTATGTCAGCGCCAAGCATGGCGTTCTGGGCGCGACCAAGAATGCCGCGCTGGAACATGCGGCGACGGGTGTGCGGGTGAACGCGGTCGGGCCGGGCTTTATCAACACGCCGATGGTGGCGGATGCGCTGGATGCGGCGACGCTGAAATTTCTTGAAGGCAAGCACGCAATGAACCGTTTGGGGCGTTCAGAGGAAGTCGCAGCGCTGATCGTCTTCCTGCTGTCAGATCGCGCCAGCTTCATCACCGGGTCTTATCATCTGGTCGATGGCGGCTATACCGCGCAGTAACCCGGTGCTGCGAGGAGGGCGTGCTGGCTTTGACGCGGAAAGCACGCCCTGCTGGTTTCAACGTGACAGCCGCCGCCTTTCGTCAGATATTTGACGGCATGCACACCAACGCGGGTTTGGGCTGACAAAGCCCGCTGTCAGGTTAGGCCAGCGCTCGGAACATGATCGTTTTTGGGTGGTCGTCTCAGCCGCTCAGGCCGCTTCGGGTTGGTTGATATGTGCCCGGCGCCCGTAGAAAAACACGCGTCATTTCTGGAACACATAGGTTCCCGGTGCGGGACAAAGTGGCGCAAGCCCAGCGTCTTTCGCGCCCATCGCGGGTGGCGTGACCAGACTGCCCGTGCTTTTGCGGGTCAGCCACGCCGCCCAGTCCAACCACCAAGACCCCTCTTTCGCGGGATGATTGCGGGCCCAGGTTTCCGGGTCCACATAGCGGTCGTCACGGGTGCGGCAGCCAATCCGGTAGTGCCGATGCGCGGAGCCGGGCGGGCTGAGGATACCGCCGTTATGGCCGCCACTGGTCAACGCAAAGGTCAACTCCGAGTCGGTGAACAGCGCCGCCTTGTAGACCGACCGCCACGGCGCGATGTGATCGCTTTCGGTGCCAAGCACGAAGAACGGCACCTCGATATCACGCAGGGCAATCACCTCGCCATCCACGGCAAAGCGCCCTGCCGTCAGCCGGTTTTCCATGAACAGGCCGCGCAGGTATTCCGAGTGCATCCGGCTTGGCATCCGTGTGCCATCGGCATTCCAGACCGCAATATCGAAATCGGGTTCCTCTTCGCCCAGCCAATAGCGCCGCACAGCGCGCGACCACACCAGATCAGAGGCACGCAGCGCCCTGAACGCACTGCTCATCTGCTTTTCGTCCAAAAAGCCCTTTTCCCACATCATGTCTTCCAGAAAGGCGATCTGGCTGTCGTCGATGAACAGCAACAGCTCGCCCGCCTCGACAAAATCAGTCTGTGCCGCCAGCAGAGTAATCGACGCCAGCCGGTCATCCTTGTTGCGCGCCATCGTCGCCGTCGCAATCGACAGGATCGTGCCGCCCAGACAATAGCCGCAGGCATGAACCTTCGCTGCGGGCACGATTTTGGTCACCGCATCCAGCGCGGCCATGACGCCATGCTTGTGGTAATCGTCAAGCGACAGGTCGCGCTGCGCGGCCGTCGGATTGCACCAGGACATCGCGAAAACGGTAAATCCCTGCGCGACAAGATAGGCTATCAGCGAATTGGTCTGGCTCAGGTCAAGAATGTAATACTTCATGATCCAGGCCGGCACGATCAGGATCGGCTCGGCCTGCACAGTCCGGGTTTGCGCCGCATACTGGATCAGTTCGAAAAGATCGTTGCGAAACACCACCTGCCCCGGCGTGCTGGCAAGGTTGCGGCCAACCTCAAAGCTGGATTTCTGGTCAGGCTCGCCCCCTGCGACTTGCTGCATCATGTCGGCGGCGAAATTTTCGCCCCCCTTGATCAGGTTGTGCCCGCCGGTCTGCAGCGTGCGCTCAATGATCTCCGGGTTGGTCAGCGGAAAGTTCGACGGCGCCAGCATGTCAAGCATCTGCCCCACCGTGAAGCCGACGCGCTGCGCGTTCTTCGGCTGCATCCCGCGGATTTCGTGCGTGGCCTCTGCCCACCAGTCCTGTGCCGCTAGAAAGCCCTGCTTCCAAAACGAAAACGGTGGCGACTCCCAGCCTGCATGATCAAAGCGGTGGTCGCCGGGGTGCGGCACCCGCTCCTCGCCGCCAAGGCCAAACGCCTGACGCATCAGCCGGGCATAGGATTGCTGAGCGTCGCGGATAAGCTGCATCTGGTGCCCCGGTGCCCGCGACAGATGCGCAATATAGTCCGCCCAAGCGGCGCTGGCCGCTTGCGGCGAGGTGCCGTTCGTCACCCGCGCCGCCAAGGCGCGCAACGCACGGTCCACCATGACGTCCGGCGCCCGCGTCACAAGGTGCCCGTTCGGAAGACCCACCGCCGCTGGCTCGGCGTGAGTCGGCACCGGCAGGCTGGGGGCGGCTACTGCGGCCACAACCGCGCCAGACTGGGGTGGGGTCTTCTTGCTCATGGCATTGTCCTTCGGATCCCGGTGCTGTTTGTGTCAAACCATCAGGCTGCGCCGCGCGGGCCGCGGGTTTTTCGACTTGCCAGAGTGGTCGCAGAACTTGGTGACATATTCAAGAAACCGCGAGCGACATCGGCGCGAAAGCGTGCCGAAGCCCGTCGGGCCAACGCGGCTTGCAATCAAAGCCGAGGCAGCCGCACGGATCAGGCCTCACAGGTTTTCCCGCGTGAAAAGTTCGAACGGCACGATCCGGGTCAGGTTTGCGCCCGAGGTGGGGGCGGAACAGGCGTTGATCATGGCCTCCAGCGCTTCATGTGCCAGCCGATCCAGCGGATGTGCGATGACGATGGTCATCGTCCCGTCCAGCAGCGCGGCACGGGTCACATCGAACAGATCATAGCCAACCGTCACGATCCGCCCCGCCAGCCCGTGGCCGCGCAGGGCAGCCAGCGCGCCGCTGATGCCGCCGCCCGACACATAAAGCCCAACCAGATCGGGGTGATCTGCGATCAGCTTTTCCGTCATCTCTTGCGCAATTGCAGAAGCTTCATGCGTCGAGATCGGCTCCAGCAACGTAAATCCCGGCGCGTGTTCGCGGAAATAGGAACGGAAGCCAGCTTCGTTCATCTCTTGATTGCGATAGCGGGGGTTGCCCATCAGAATGCCGATCTTGCCCGGCACTTTGCAGACATTGGCGAAAGTCCAGGCGGCGGTACGCCCGACTTTCCAGTTATCAAGGCCGATGTAGGGCACCTCGCCCGTGGCCGAAAGCTGCCCGACCATGGCAAACACCTGCACGCCCCGCGCCTGAATTTGTGTCACAGCCTCGGTCACCAGCGGATGCACAGCAGAGACAATGCAGATCGCCTGACAGCTGTCCGCCAGCCTTTGTGCCCGCTCGGCGGTGTTTTGCGGCGACAGGTCTTCCAGAAACTCGATGCGCAACTCGATCTCGGCACCGGTGGTTTGCATGGCCGCCCGGCGCAGCGCTGCGGCAATACTCTGGTAGAACGGTCGATGCGGCTGCAATAGCAACACGCCAAAGCGATATTTGGGGCGGCTGGCGGCAACACGCGCCTGAATGGCACCCAAGCCATAGAAGCCGATTCTCTCAGCCGCCTCTTGCACCAGAATCCGAGTCGGGGTGCGAACATTCGCCGCACCCGCCAAAACCCGGTTGACGGTTGCAACCGAAACCGAAGCCGCGTCGGCCAAATCGCGAATTGTGGGGCGGGTCATCGCTACCTTCATCTCAAAAAATATCATTTGTGATATATCAAGATACAAATGATATGAAATAAAGCAAACGAAAATTCCATTCTTGATCGGTAATGGAATTGAAAGTCTAAGCTGTATCCCAGATGCAGCGATCTGCGGGCCAAGCCCCAAGGTGCTGCGCCAGAGGGCCAACAAGACACAGACCGACAGCACAGACGACCGCGCTTTGGATGCCAAAGCCGTGGACTGGCACCGGTTTGCCTTGAAGGCCGCAGGGTCAGGCGACGGAGGCGAGACATGGATGATTTGAAATTCGGCACCCGCAACAAGCGCGGCGACTGGGCACCTTCGGCGGTTCTGGATGTACCGCCGTTCTGGAAGCGCCCGTTCAGCCTGCCGAAAGTGCTGGCCTGGATCCCGGAATACCTGTTCCCGTGGAACGCCTTTCACATGGCGACGACGCTGATCTGGTGGTTCTACGTTGTGCCCGATGTTGAGGTGATGAAAACCCTGTCCTGGGGCTGGGCGCTGTGGCTTTACGCGGTGAATGCGGCGGCGATCTTCGTGTTCTACGGCTCGGTCGAGCTATTCTGGTATGTCAAGAAAAAGCAGGGCACCCGCTTCAAATACAACGGCAAGTTCCCTGCCGATCAGCCGTCTGACGTGTTTTGGTTCAAGTCGCAAAACATCGACAACTTCTTGCGCAGCTTCTTCATCTCGATCCCGCTGTGGACGCTGGTGCAGGTGATTTTCCTGCACGCCTATGCAACCGGCATGGTCCCTTGGCTCAGCTGGTCGGACAACTGGCTGTGGCTTTGCGTGCTGACCCTGCTGGCCCCGGCGATCCACGAGGTGCATTTCTTCTGCATCCACCGCCTGATCCATGTGCCGATCCTGTATAAATGGATCCATTCGGTGCACCACAATTCGGTCAACCCCAGCCCGTGGTCGTCGCTGTCGATGCATCCGGTCGAAGGCTTCCTCTATCACGCAGTCGCCCTGTGGCATCTGGTGATCCCGTCCAACCCGATCGTGGCGATGTTCCAGCTGCATCTGGCAGGCTTTGGCGCGGTGAACGGCCACATCGGTTTTGACAAACTGGAACTGACCGAAGACACCCCTTTGGATAGCCACGCCTACGCCCATTATCTGCACCACAAGTATTTCGAGGTGAACTATGGCGGCGACGGCCTGATCCCGCTGGACAAGTGGTTCGGCTATTTCCACGACGGCTCGAAAGACGGCGATGCACAGATGCAGGCGCGGTTCGAGAAGAAGAAAGCGCGGATGAACGCCAAGGCGGCGCGCTGAAAAACGCCCCCCCGCTGTTCCGGCAGGAGGG
The DNA here is from genome assembly GCA_009773375.1 of Paracoccaceae bacterium. Classification (GTDB taxonomy): domain Bacteria; phylum Pseudomonadota; class Alphaproteobacteria; order Rhodobacterales; family Rhodobacteraceae; genus Cypionkella. The sequence goes on along the minus strand of WRPH01000036.1, from coordinate 13,006 downwards.
CCGGGCGGCGGGACAACCCCAAAGTCAACAACCCGCCCAAATGGCGGATCCAGGGAGGAAACCACATGAGCTTTCTGAAAACCTTTGCCAAAGTGATGGCAACCACAGCGCTGGTCAGCAGCGCATCGGTCGCGATGGCTGCCGATATCGCGGTGATCGGCGGATCGAACGACGATGCGTTCTGGAATATCATCAAGAAAGGCATCGACGATGCCACCCCCGGCGTGGTCGCCAATGGCGGCTCGGTGAACTACCTGCGCCTGGTGAACTATGACAACTTCGCCCCCGACGTTGTGCAACTGATCCGCACCGCGATTTCGATGGAAGTCGATGGTCTGGTGATCCCGAACTGGGTGCCCGAAGCTGAAGATCCGGCGATCAAGGACGCGATTGCGGCTGGCATCACCGTGATCCTGATGAACGCAGGCGGGGCTGAAAAGGCCACCGAGCTGGGCGCGATCAACTATGTCGGCTCGGATGAATATGTGGCCGGGATGGCAGGTGGCGAATACTTCGGCAATGGCGGTCAGAAAAATGTTCTGTGCATCAACACCTTGCCGGGTGCATCGAACACCGAAGCCCGCTGCAAAGGCGTGATCGACGGTGTCACCGCCAAGGGCGGCAAGGGCGCTCAGCTGCCGCTGCCGACCACCAGCTTTGGCGATGCAACTGCAGTGGCCGAGGCGATCAAGGCTGAACTGATCAAGGATGACACCATCGACGGCGTGATCACCATTTCGGCAGGCGACGCAGACAGCGCCGCGATTGCAGTGGATCAGGCGGGCAAGGCTGGCAAGACCTTGCTGGGCTCGTTCGACATGAACCAGGCTGGCCTTGACCGGATCAAAGCCGGCACCCAGGCCTTTGCGATCGACCAGCAGCCCTATCTGCAATCGTTCCTCGCGGTCAGCCTGCTGGCTTCGGCCATCGACTTTGGCACCGATCTGCCGGTCTTCCCGGTGCTGACCGGTCCGGGCATCGTCGATGCCTCCAACATCGACGCCACGCTGACCGGGGTCAGCAAGGGCGCACGTTGATCTGAACGCGATCCGGCCTGCCCAAGCGCGGGCCGGATACCCCCCACCTTTCCGCAGCCATTCCGAGGGGCCAGATGTCCAGCACCTTTTCCTTCGGCGCCCTTGCGCGCCGACCCGAAGCCGGGGCCGCACTTGGCCTTGTCGCCGTTCTGATCTTCTTTGCGATCTTCGGCGGAGTCACCTTCCTCAAGCCCGCCGGCATGGCCAGTTGGCTGAACGTCGCCGCAAACCTTGGCGTCATCGCCATTCCGCTTGGCTTGCTGATGATCGCAGGCGAACTGGACATTTCCGTCGGTGCAATGGTGCCGTTTGGCGCAATGACCGTCGCCGTGATCTCGGGCCATTTCGGCCTGCCGATCTGGATCGGTATCGCCGCCTCGCTGTCCTTTGGCGTGATCGTCGGGTTGGTGAACGGCTTTCTGGTGATCCGCACCGCTGTGCCGTCGCTGATCGTCACCCTTGGCAGCCTGTTTGCGGTGCAAGGCATCGTGCTGGGCCTGACCGTGCTGATCACCAAATCGACCAGCGTCGCCCTCGCAACCGACGGCGTCGCCAAGGCGATGTTCGGCGATTTCGTGCTGGGCGGACAAATGCAGGTGATGGTGCTGTGGTGGTTCGCCCTGACGGCGGTCTATGTGTTTTACGTCCACCTGTCGCCGTTTGGAAACTGGATCTTTGCGATGGGCGGCGACAAGGTGTCTGCCCGCAACGCCGGTATCCCGACGGAACGCCTGACGATGATCCTGTTCGTGCTGTCTTCCACCAGCGCCGCCTTTGTCGGCATGTGTCAGGCGATGCTGTATAACTCGGCGCAGGTCGCGGGCGGCCAGTCGTTCATCTTCAATGCCATCATCTCGGTCGTGGTCGGCGGCGTGCTGTTGACGGGTGGCTTCGGATCGGTGATCGGGATCTTCTTCGGCACCATTACCTTCGCCATCGTCACCCAAGGCATCTATTACACCGATTTTGACCGCAACTGGTCGTCCTTGATCATCGGCGTGCTGCTGCTCGGCGCTGTGCTGATGAACAACACCTTCCGCAAAATGGCGCTGAGCTATGCGCCGAAGAAAGGGGCCAAGTGATGTCCGCACCAATCCTGGCCCTGCGGGGCGTCAACAAATCCTTCGGCCCGATCGACGTGCTGCATGATATCACGCTGGAGGTCCGCGCGGGCGAGGTTCTGTGCCTGCTGGGCGACAATGGCGCGGGAAAGTCTACGCTGATCAAGATCATGTCGGGCGTGCACCAACCCAGTTCCGGCACCATCGAGATGGACGGCACCGCCACCACCATCCCCACCCCGCGCGCAGCTTCGGACAAGGGCATCGCCACCGTCCACCAGTTCGGCGGCACCTTCCCGCTGATGTCGATTGGCCGCAGCTTTTTCGTCGGTGTCGAGATGACAAAAGGCTGGGGCCCGTTCAAGATTTACGACCGCAAGCGCGCCAATGACATCGCCGTCAAGGCCGTGCGCGATTTCGGCATCACCCGGATCGAGGACGGCGACCGTCTGGTCGGCGGCCTGTCGGGGGGCGAGCGGCAGTCGCTGGCCATTGCTCGCGCCGTGCATTTCGGCGCGCGGGTGCTGATCCTGGATGAACCCACCGCCGCCCTTGGCGTCAAACAGGCCACCCACGTTCTGCGCATAGTGAACGAGGCCAAGCGACGCGGGTTGGCGGTGATCTTCATCACCCATCAGGTCATGCATGCCATGGCCGTGGGCGATCACTTTGCCGTTCTGATCCGCGGCGCTGTCGCTGCCGACTTCAAGAAGGGCGAGAAAACCCGCGAAGAGATCACCGATCTGATGGCCGGCGGGGCCAGCATGGCCAGCCTTGAGGCCGAGATCGAAAGCTACATGAACAGCCACGGTGGCCACCCGCCACCGCCTGCCGCCTGAGGACCGACCATGCCCCAATGGATACAAGCCTGTGCCACCCATGACATCGAGCTGGATGACCTGATCCGCTTTGACCATGGCACCCAGACCTTTGTCGTCGTCCGCTCGGAAGATGACACCTTCCACGCGATGGACGGCATCTGCAGCCATGAAAAGGTGCATCTGTGTGATGGCCTGGTAATGGATGGCACCATCGAGTGCCCCAAGCACAACGCCACCTTCGACTATCGCAGCGGCGAGGCGAAACGCGCGCCCGCTTGCGTGAACCTGAAAACCTTCCCCGTCCGGGTTCAGGACGGCCAAGTTTACATCGAGATCTGACATGACCTTCCAACTTGCCGCCTGCGCCGAAATGATCTGGCGCGACCGCCCCATCGAATGGCGTGCCTCGCGTCTGAAAGAGCTGGGCTTCGGCGTCGGCCTGTGGAACTGGCCCGCCTGGGACCTGGCCAAGCTGGAGGCCACGGGCGCCACCTTCACCATCATGAACGGCTATCTGCAAGGCCGGCTGACCGATGCCGAAGGTTGCGAGATGCTGGTGGCGTCGGCCCGCGAAACGGCAGCGGTGGGCAAGCGGCTTGGCGTGCATCGGCTCAACCTGCACGGCACCGGCTTGGGCGATATGGGTATCCCGATCCCGCAAATCGGCGCTTTTGCCCCCGGCATGGTAACGCGCGCCCGCGATACGCTGCACCGGATCTGCGATCTGGCAGAAGCCGAAGGGCAGGTCTTTACCTTGGAAAACCTGAACCCGATCGACCACCCCGGCTGTCCGTTCGGGTCAACGGCAGACGTTCTGGCGCTGGTCTCGGCGGTCAACCGCCCGCAACTGCGCATCAATCTGGACCTCTATCATACCCAGATCGGCGAGGGTGATCTGATCCGTTGGTGCGAGGCCTGCCTGCCGTGGATTGGTGAAGTGCAAGTGGCCGACAACCCCGGTCGCTGCGAACCCGGCACCGGCGAGATCAACTACCACGGCGTCGCCAAGGCTTTGAAGGCGATGGGCTATAGCGGCCCGGTTGGCCTTGAATCCTTCGCGCAGGGCGATGCCGAGGCCGCCCTTACCGCCTTCCGCAACGCATTTACGGTTTAAGAAGGGCACGGGTGTAATCATGGTCACGAAAGCCAACCGCCCCAGCGTCCACGACATGCGCGCGATGAAGACGCGAGGCGAGAAAATCTCGATGCTCTACGTCACCACGCTGGAGGAAGCCGCCGCAGCCGATGCAGCGGGCATCCACATGCTGTCTATCGAAAGCCGGTTCTTCACCCCGGAAATGCGCGAAGCCGCAGGCCGCTGCTTTGTGCAGGTTGGTCTGCCCTTTGGCCCCTACGGCACCCTTGCCACCGCCGAAGACTATTTGCGCGCGGCGTTCAAATACACCGCGATGGGCGGCGATTGCTTTTACTGCGCCGCCAGCTTGGACATCCAGAAAGCCCTGTGCGACAACCATATGCCGGTGGTCGCCCATGTCGGCCTGATCCCGTCCTACATCACCTGGACCGGGTGGCGCGCGGTGGGCAAAACCGCCATCGAGGCCCGCGCCGTCTGGGATCACGTCAAACAGCTGGAAGCCATCGGTTGCTTTGGCGCAGAGCTAGAGGTCGTGCCGGATCGTCTGGGCGCGCTGATCAGCGCCAACACCCCGATGATCATGCTGGGCATGGGCGCAGGCCCCGGTGCCGATGCGCAATACCTGTTTGCCGAGGATGTGCTGGGCTGCACCGATGGCCACAAGCCGCGCCACGCCAAGACGTACCGCAACTTTGGCGCCGAATATGCCCGCCTGCAAACCGAACGCATCGCCGCCTTCCGCGACTTCATCGCCGATGTGAACGCAGGCAGCTACCCCGAACCGCAGCACAATGTCGCCATGGCCGACGCTGAATTCACCGCTCTCAAGGCCGATCTGGGCCTGTAATCAAGGAAATATCATGCTGAACGTAGCCCTTCTTGGCGCAGGCCGCATCGCTGGCGTGCATGCCACCGCGATTTCCACCAACCCCGGCTCGCGGCTTGTCGCGGTGTCGGATATCAACACCGAAGCCGCCGCGAAACTTGCCGCCCAATGTGGCACCGAGGCGCGCACGACTGACGCTATTCTTGCCGATGCGTCGATCAACGCGGTGCTGATTGCCACCTCGACCGACACCCATTCCGACCTGATCGAGCGCGCCACCGCCGCTGGTAAGGCCGTGCTGTGCGAAAAGCCGGTCGATCTGAGCCTTGCGCGCGCTCAAGCCTGCCAACAGGCCGTGGCCAAAAACGGCAAGCCGGTGATGATCGGCTTCAACCGCCGCTTTGACCCGAACTTTTCGGCACTGAAAGCCGCGCTGGATAAGGGTGAAATCGGCAAGCCCGAACTGCTGTCGATCACCTCGTTCGATCCGGCCCCGCCGCCGGTCGCCTATATCAAGGTTTCGGGCGGTTTGTTCCGTGACATGATGATCCATGACTTCGACATGGCGAATTTCATCATGGGCACTGCACCGGTTTCGGTGTCTGCCGTCGGCAGCTCGATCGTCGATCCGGCGATTGGTGCGGCAGGCGATGTTGATACCGCCGTGGTGACGCTGACCTACGCCGATGGCCGCATCGCGGTGATCAAGAACAGCCGCCGCGCCGTCTATGGCTATGATCAGCGGGTGGAATTGCTGGGCTCGGAAGGCCTGCTGCAAGCGCAGAACATGTTGGAAAACACCGTGGTCAAATCCACCACCGCAGGCGTGACCGGCGCGAAGCCGACCTACTTCTTCCTTGAACGCTACATGCCCGCCTATGCCGCCGAATGGGCTGCTTTCGTCACCGCCGTTACCGCAGGCAGCGCCCTGCCGGTGACGCTGGCCGATGGTGTGGCCGCCCTTGCGATGGCGGAAGCCGCAACGCTTTCGGCCACATCGGGCACCCCGGTCAGCCTGGCAAGCGTGCTGAAGTAAATCGTCCAACGGCCCTCGCAGAACGCTGCGGGGGCCGTTGTCTGCCTTGCCACGGCAAGGCCGGTCCGGGCTGACCCAGGCGAAAGCCAAACGCGCCCTCGCCCACACGCAAGGCCTTGTCGAAGTTGTTTTGATCAGTGACAAATGACCGGCGTCTGCTGCCCGTCTTCTGTTCCGAAGCCGAAACTGCGCGGATTTGGCCGAGGGGGGGGGAACGATGACAAGACTTGCAGTGGTAACAGGGGCGGCGGGCGGTATGGGGCGGGCAATCTGCGCCCGGCTGTTGGCCGACGGCTTGCAGGTGGTCGGGCTGGATATCGACGCGGACGGCCTTGCCAGCATGGCGGGTGCAGGCTTTACCGGCCATGTCACCGATCTGACCGATGCGGAGGCAATCTCGGCAGTTTTCGCGCAGATCGCCGCCGATCATGGCAGCGTCGATGCGTTGGTCAACAACGCCGGCACCTGCTTCATGTCGGATTTTCCGAACATTCCGGCGCAGGAACTGGACCGGCAAATGTCGATCAACTTCTCGGGGGCGTTCCATTGCTGTCAGGCTGCGATCCCGCTGATGGCAGGGCGGGCAGGCGTGCGCAAGATCGTCAATATCAGCTCGAACGGGGCCTATAACTTTGATGTGTTTGACCCCCCGCATTATCGGGCGTCAAAAGCCGCGCTGGATACATTGACCAAGGATCTGGCAAGGCGCTATGCGCGCGAAAAGATCGCGGTGAACTCGCTTGCACCTGCGATGACGGAAACGCCGCTGTTCAACGTGCTGACCGAAGACGTGCTGGCCCGCGCCATCTCGGCGATGCCACATGGCCATGCGATGCAGCCATCCGAAATCGCGGCATGGGTCGGGTTTCTGATCTCGTCCGCCGGGGATATCTGCAGCGGCAACGTGATCATCCTCAATCAGGGCCGCGACGTCAGGTGAACCACGCAGGTGCCTTGCGCAAGCCGCGCCATTGCTGCGGGCTGTGACCAAAGATCACCAGCGCATCGCGATCCTGCGCAAGCCGCATCAGCCGCGCGCCGTGATGCACCTCGAACAGCCCATAATCCAGCACGGCCAGCCGAATGGGTTTCCCCTTCAGCAATATCTGCTCCATCATCGCGCCACCCCCTGCCAGATCAAGCGGAGCGCTCGGTTGAAAGTCCAGATCCACACCTTGTTCGAATATCTGCTGGAAACGACCGAGGCCGCGCCCGAAGCGATTGTCGGGTTTTCGCTGTCAGCCTCGCCCCGTTTGGGCGACTATCTGGAGGATCTGAACCCGGATCAATCGCTGGATTGGAACGGTCGCGACTTTCGCGGCCTGCCCGAACTGCGAGATCATGTTTTGGTGCAGGCGGGGCTGGCAGGCATCAGCACCCCTGCCGATGTGCTGATCACCGCAGGCGCTGCCGAGGCGAATTACCTGTCGATCATGCAGTGCCTGCAACCCGGCGAGCGGATTGTGATGGAAACTCCCGGTTGGCCGCAGGCCGACGTGCTTGCCAAGGCGAAAGGCGCTGAAATCGTCAAGGTCGCGCGCAGCGAAGCCGATGGCTGGCGCTTGCCGCTTGACCGGCTGTCAGCAGCGGTCACCCCCGGCACGCGGATGATCTTTCTCACCAACCCGAACAACCCAACCGGCGATCTGATGACCGCGGCCGAAGTGGCAGAGGTCGTCGCCATCGCAGACCGCGCCGGTGCCTGGCTTTTGGTGGACGAGGTCTATGCCGGTCTGGAATGGGACCGCCCGCGCGCGCCCTCCGTCGCGGGGCTTTATGCACGCGGCATCACCACCGGATCGGTCAGCAAGGCGCTGGGTTTGCAGGGGCTGCGCACCGGCTGGATGATCTGCCCCGACGCAGGGCACATGCGCGATGCGCTGATCTTGCGCGAAAATTCCAGCGAAATCATGAACATCATGGGCGAGGTGATCGCAGAGGTCGCCTTGCGGCCAGCACGCTATGCAACTGCACTGGCCCGCGCACAGCAAGAAGGCGCGGCTAATCTGGCGCAAATGAACGCTTGGCTCGCAGCCCAAGATCAACTGACATGGGTGCCGCCCAAGGCTGGCCTGATCGGCCTTGCCCGCTTGCCGGACGGTGTTGACAGTGATGCCTTTGCGCGGTTTCTGCTTGCCCCGCCCTATCGCACCTTCCTGCTGCCTGGCAGCGCCTACGATCTGCCGGGTCATATCCGGCTGGGCGTCGGCGGCGGTGCCGCAGTGCGACTGCAAGACGGTCTGGACCGGCTTTCGCAGGCCTTGCACGATTGGCAACCCAAGCGGTCTTCCTGATCAGTGCGGGCACCGCCAGCGAGAACCATCACCGCCCTCCCCTACCGGCGATAAGGCGCTGCCAGTTCTGCATAGATCGCCTCGCATTTTTGCTGATGGCGGCTGATCTTGCGGTCTTGCATCATGTCGGCCAGCAACGCCGTCACCGCCGCGTCATAGCGGGCGATGGAATGGTCCAGCCCGGCAGGCGCGTTGCGCTCGGCGTAATACTCATCGGTGTGGCGCGCGGTTTCGGCGTTGGTTTCCGGCACAGCACCGCGCCCGCGTTCGCGGCGCAGCATGAAGCTGTCCCAGGTCTTCACGCCGTAGTGGTTGTAATGCGCCAGCCGGTGCGACACCGCCGGAATTTCGCCATTGCGCAACTGCCGCCACAACGGCACCTCGGGCACGGTCTGGCTGCGGGTGCCATCGCCCCACAGCACCTGCAACGGATCCTGGCCCTTGAAACCAACCATGTGGTGATTGTGGATACCCTTGAACCGCGACGGGTGTCGGGTCAGCGTCTTCAGCGCGGCATTGGCCTTGTGGCGGATACTGATACGGTTGACGAAACGCGGGCAGACCCTGCCGGGGCGCCAGTTCACCTCGGGGGCGCTGGTGAAAAACATTCCATACAGGGCGATGGCGTCTATATCCGCCTCGGCGCGGGCGGTCAGATCGGCCACCTGGTGATCGCCGATATGCACGTTCAGAAATTCGTCGGCATCCAGCATCATCAGCCATTCGGCACTGTCTATATCATGCTTGCGGCGGATCTTGTCATAGCCTGCATGCTGCGGAATATCACCGGGGGCCAGCTTGTTCGGCACATGCGTGATATAGCCCGCACCATCCAGCGCGCCCAGCAACCGATCAGTATTATCGCGGCAATCGTTCGAGGCGACATAGATGCGGTCAAACCCCAGCACCAGATGATGCGCCACCCATTCCAGCACGAAAGGGCCTTCATCTTTCATGCTGGAAATCAGCACATGACGCGGGGAACTTTGGGACACGCAACGCCTCGACAGGTTTTTCCTACACAAGAGGAACACAACCGTGCGAAGTCAATCGCGCTGCGGGGTGACAAGGCCGGGATGCCCCGGCATGATGCAGAAAAACCCGAAGGAGCCACCGATGCCCAATCCCCCCCTGCGCGTGGCGCTGATGCAGGCCGCCTCGCCCGCCGGAGATATCGACGCCGCGATGGCAGCGCTGGAGCCTGCCTTGCTGGCCGCAGGTGCTGCGGGGGCGACAATGCTGGTGGTGCCCGAGACATGGTTGCCGGGCTATAACAGCCCACGGATTGCCGAACTGGCGCTGGTTGCCGGGGCCGCGTGGCAAGACCGGCTGGCCGCGATCTGCCGCCGCGCAGGCTGCGGGCTGGTGCTGGGCTATGCCGAAGCGGCGGGGGATGCGGTGTATAACGCCGCACTAGCGCTGGCGGCGGATGGATCGGTGCTGGCACACTATCGCAAGATCCAGCTGTTCGGTCCGCGTGAAGCCGCGATCTACCGCCCCGGCGATGCCTATGCGCTGTTCGACCTTGCCGGAATCAAGGCGGCGGTGCTGATCTGCTATGACATTGAATTTGCACCGCATGTGGCCGCCTTGGCGGCGGCGGGGGTGACGCTTATTCTGGTGCCCACTGCCAATATGCTGCCTTTCACCCATGTGATGACGGCGACGGTTCCGGCGATGGCGGCCAATCATGGCGTGGCGATTGTTTACGCCAATTACTGCGGAGTTGAAGGCGATCTGACCTATGCCGGCGGGTCGCTGATTGCCGGCCCGCATGGCGAGGTGGTGGCGCAGGCGGGCAGCGGCCCTGCCCTGCTGATCGCCGATCTGCCCGCGCGCGATCCGGCGCGGCTGTCCAGTCAGGCGCAGGATTTTCGCGGGCTTGCCGCGATCTGAACGGCAGAGGGGGGCTGTCTGCCCCCCACGACGTTGGGCTTGCGCCCAACGCCTCCCCCCGAGGATATTTAGGCAGAGAGGATGACCATTTGAACCAAATTTGCGGCAATCAGCCCTGATAGCCAGGCTTCTGGCTCCAGGCCCAGGCATCGCGGATCATGTCGGGCAGGGTTGATCGCTTCGGGTCCCAGCCCAGTTCAGCGCGAGCGCGTTGCGAGCCTGACACCAAGGCAGCCGCATCGCCAGCGCGACGCGGGCCCTCGATCACCGGCACGGCGCGGTTGGTGACGGCGCAGCTGGCCTCGATCACTTGGCGGACAGAAAAACCATGGCCGGTGCCAAGGTTGAAGGCACGGTTGCCCTTGCCCGCCAGCAGCCATTCCAGCCCGGCGACATGCGCCGCGACCAGATCCATCACATGCACATAATCGCGCACGCAAGTGCCGTCCGGCGTCGGGTAATCCTGCCCGAACAGAGTCAGCGCCGGGCGGCGGCCTTCGATGGCATCCAGCATCAACGGGATCAGGTGGGTTTCCGGGCGGTGCTGTTCGCCGATCTCGGCTTCGGGGTCGGCCCCCGCAACGTTGAAATAGCGGAAGATCACATGGTTCAGCCCGTAAGCCGCGCCAAAATTCTTCAGCATCTCCTCAATGGCCTTTTTCGAGGCACCGTAAGAGTTGATCGGGTGCTGCGGCGTATCTTCATCGAGCAGCACGCCATCCTGATCGCCATACGTCGCGCAGGTGGACGACAACACGAAGTTCATACATCCCGCCGCCACCGCCGCTTCGATCAGATTGAGCGAGCCGTTGACGTTGCTGCGCCAATAGAGACCCGGATCGGACATCGATTCACCGACCAGCGACAGCGCCGCGAAATGCAGCACTGCGATGGGGCGATATTGGCTGAAGGCGGCATCCAGTGCGGCGCGATCCAACAGATCGCCCTGCACCAGCGGGCCGAATTTCACCGCTTCACGCCAGCCGGTAGACAGATTGTCAAACGCTACCGGCACATAGCCTGCCCGCGTCAGGGCCTTGCAGGCATGCGAGCCGATATAGCCCGCCCCGCCCGTGACCAACACATGCTTTGGCATCAAAAACTCCTTCAAGCCCGCCGCTTTGGACTATGTTTCACCGCCAAGGCCCAGCGCAAAGCCGGGGGCCCGGCCTCCATACCGCCAAAGCAATCAGCGCCCCACTGCCACATAAGTTTCAAAGCCAGCCTCTTTCGCCTCTTCCGCTGAATAGACGTTGCGCAGATCGGCCATGCGGCGGGTTTCCATCTTTTTCGCCAGCTTTTCCAGATCCATGGCGCGGAATTCGTTCCATTCGGTCAGGATCACTACCAGATGCGCGCCTTGCGCTGCCTGATATGGGGTGTCCAGCCACTTCACCCCCGGCAGCAGCGCCTCGCCTTCACGCTGGCCCTGAGGATCGACCACCCGCACCTTGGCCCCTGCGCCAACCAGCGCGGGCACGATCGTCAGGCTGGGGGCGTCGCGCATATCATCGGTGTTGGGCTTGAAGGTCACGCCCAGCACGGCGATGGTCTTGCCATTCAGGCTGCCGTCACACAGATCAACGATCTTGTCGATCATCCGGCGCTTGATTTCCTCGTTCACCTTGATCACGGTTTCAGTGATCTGCATTGGCACGGCATAATCCTGGCCAATCCGCGCCAAGGCCTTGGTATCCTTGGGGAAACACGACCCGCCATAGCCCGGCCCGGCATGCAGGAACTTGTTGCCGATGCGGCCATCCATGCCCATGCCTTTGGAAACGTCCTTGATATCCGCGCCGACCTTTTCACACAACGCCGCGATTTCATTGATGAAGGTGATTTTCACCGCCAGAAACGCGTTGGCGGCATATTTGATCATCTCGGCGCTTTCCAGCCCGGTATAGACCACCGGGAAATCGCGCAGGAACAGCGGCCGATAAATGTCGCCCATCACCTTGCGGGCGCGCGGGGTTTCGACGCCGATCACCACCCGGTCGGGGCGCATGAAATCGTCGATTGCAGCGCCCTCGCGCAGAAACTCTGGGTTCGAGGCCACGTCAAAATCCGCGTCAGGATTGGCGGCACGGGCGGCTTCCGCCACCTTGCGGTTGGTCCCCACCGGCACTGTCGATTTGGTCACGATCACCGCATAACCGGTCAGAGCGCGGCCAATTTCTTCGGCTGCCGTCATCACATAGGTCAGATCGGCATGGCCATCGCCGCGCCGCGTCGGGGTTCCCACCGCGATGAACACCGCATCCGCACCCGCTAGCGCCTCGGCCAGATCGAGCGTGAAAGACAACCGCCCCGCCGCGACGTTCTTGGCCATCAGCGCTTCCAGCCCCGGCTCGAAAATCGGCACTTGCCCGGCATTCAGCCGGTCGATCTTGCCAGGGTCTTTATCGACGCAGATCACCTCATGGCCGAAATCCGAGAAACACACACCCGAGACCAAGCCCACATAGCCCGTCCCGATCATCGCAATCTTCATTCCCAACGCTCCCGGCTGTTCAGGCCCCGTCTTAAGCAGAGCGGTGCACTGTGTCAAATCCGGCAACAATAAAATCTGTGGGCGGCGGGCCTTGCAGACCGCCGCCCGTCTTTGCAATGGGTTAGCCCCAGTTCTGGCCAGTTCTGGCCAGTTCTGGCCTGTTCAGTTCAGGCCAGTTCAGACCGGCTCAGGCCAGCACGGTGATCAGCACAAAGCCGTCGCCACCGCGCCCTCCCAAGCCGCCGGCGACACCGGCACCGCCGCCACCGCCGCCACAGCCGCGCGCCCCGTTGCCGCCATCGCCGCCATCGCCGGAGTTGAACGACCCGCCGCCGCTGCCGCCCGAAAAGGTGGGCGGCAACCACAGCTCATAGCCCGCGCCCCCAGACCCGCCCCCCGCCAATCCACCGGGAATGCTTGGGCACATGCCCGCGCCCGTGAAGGC
>WRPH01000035.1 GCA_009773375.1 Paracoccaceae bacterium | reverse complement strand
TCTTCGGTGAGGCGTTATCTAGGGAAACACGCCGATGCCCGCAAGAGGAAAAATGCAAACCAATGTCATTTTCTTGTCACGACCAATGTTTACAGGGGGGTTTCACACATCACGATCAAACCCTCAGCGCCCCGAAAACACCGCGCGCCAGAAAATCCCGCCAATCCCCCGAATCTCACACCCCGATTCCCCCGAATCTGCCGCCGCATCGGGCGAATCTGCAGCCCCGGATTCGCCCAACACAGCCAAATCAGACGACAAACCCATAAAGACGCCATTCGGCTTCTGATACTTCCACCGCCAGCTGGTCATGCTCGGCGCGCTTGATCGCGGCAAAGCCCTGATGCAGCGGCTCCCCGAAGATGCGCCGCATCACAACCGATCCTTCAAACGTCTCGATCGCTTCCAGCCAAGTGCGCGGCAGCGGCGCATGGTCCGCCGCCCCCTCGGCCCCAGCCATCCCCGGATCGGCCTGCGCTTCGATGCCGTCCAGTGCCGTGCCCAGCGTCAGCGCCGCCACCAGATAGGGGTTGGCATCCACCCCGGCGATGCGGTGTTCGAAATGCCGGGTCTTCGCCGCCCCCGACGGAATGCGCAGCGCCACCAGCCGGTCTTCCTGCCCCCAGGTGTTCGACGCCGGCGAATACACCGTAGAAGCAAACCGCCGCCATGAATTCAGAAACGGTGCCACCACCAGCATGCTATCTGCCATCGCCGCGCGGATACCGCCAATCGCGTGCAGCATCAGCGGCGCAAGCGCCCCCTCGGCGGTATCGGCGAACAGGTTCTGCCCCTGCTCATCGGCCAGCGACAGATGCAGGTGCATGCCAGACCCCGACATATGGCCAAACGGCTTGGCCATGAAACAGGCCTCCATGCCAAAGCGCCGCGCCGTGGTGCGGATCAGCCGCTTGGCCAGAATGATATCATCCGCCGCCCGCGCCAGATCGCGATAGCGCAGCGTCAGCTCATACTGCCCCGCCGCATATTCCGAAATCAGCGTCTCCAGCGGCAGATCCAGCGACTTTGCCCCGGCATAGACCGCATCGAAGAACGGCGACATCTCATCAAGCTCATCGACCGACATCGTATTGGTATGGCGGCTGCGGCGCGAGGTCAGCACATAGCGCGCCGGTTGATAGCGGCCATCGGCGTCGCGGTCGCGGTCCACAAGATAGAATTCCAGCTCCATCGCGCCCATCGCGGTAAAGCCCGCCGCCTTCGCCCGCGCAATCTGCCGGATCAGCGCCGCACGCGGATCACCCGGATGCGGCTGGCCTGCCGCGTCAAACATCGTCACCAGCACCATGCCGCGCCCGGTCGCCGGCACAAAGCCCAAAGACCCGGCGACCGGCCAGCACCGGCTATCGCCGCCACCGTCGTTCTGCGTCGCCAGCGCGCCATCAACATCATCGCCCGCCACGTCCTGCGCGAACATCGAGGCAGGCATGCCCCGCCCCGCGCCGTAAAGCCCGGTCAATTCATGCCGCCGGATGATCTTGCCGCGCCCGATGCCATGCGCATCGGTCAGGATCACATCAATCCCCTCCACATCCGGGTATTGGTCCAGAAAGGCTTGGGCTTCGTCCAGAGTGGAACCGGTCGGCGAGATCATGGTGGCGGCTTTCTCTATATATACGGGCGCATCATCGCTAGGCAAAGCAGGGTTTGCGCGGCATCCGTGCAGATCGCCGCAGGCAATCTTGCTGGCTGCACATCCCGCCAACCCTAATTTGATCAAATTTTTACGATCAGTGCCAACAGTTTTCAAGCCCTAAGTCTGGGCCAGTTCGGCGCAGGCTTTCTGATCGCTTTGTCCGCAGTTGCAGGCCCGCGCCTCAGGTAATCCCGAACAGCCGCTGAAACACCGTGCCACCCACCCACTTCGCGCCGATGAAATACACCGCCACCAGCGCGAACAGCGCCACTGCGGGCAGGCCGTTCAGTTCAAACCCGCTTTCGGTGATACCGCCTGTCAGCTTGGCAATCACATAGCCGCCGACAAAGAACACCAGCAGAAAATCCAGAATCGCCGCAATCACCACTTTCCAAGTTGCCGGTTTGCCATCTGCCATTTTCGCCTCCCTGGCTGATGCCACAGGCTGACACGGAACCACGCAATCACAAACCCTAAAGTGCCAGCACCATGTCGCAGTGATCAATCCCGGCATCATCATAGACCGGGCCGATCGCATGAAACCCCAACGCTTCATAGAAGCCGATCGCATGCACCTGCGCGCCCAGCTTGGCCTTGGCGATACCCTCGGTTTCGCGGAACCGCTGCACCGCCGCCCGGATCAGCGCCGCACCAATCCCCTGCCCCCGCCCGGCGCGCAGCACGCAGACCCGGCCAATCTTGCCAATATCACCCTGCAGCAGCAGCCGCGCCGACCCAATCGCCACGCCATCCTGCAAAGCCAGCAGATGAATCGCCTGATCATCCAGATCATCCACCTCATCGGCTTCGGAGACACCCTGTTCTTCGATGAACACCACCCGGCGCAAGCTGCGGCAAGTGGCAATATCGCGGGTTTCCTCAATGTGCAGGCTCATGCGAAATAGTCCCGCAGCACGCGGGCATAAATCGCCTTCAGCGCATGGATCTGCGCCACCTCCACCCGCTCATCGACCTGATGCATGGTTTTGCCGACCAGCCCGAATTCGACCACCGGGCAGTGATCCTTGACAAACCGCGCGTCTGACGTGCCGCCGCTGGTCGAATAGTCCGGCACCCGCCCGGTTTCCGCCTGCACCGCCCGCGCCACCAGTGCCGAGAATTCCCCCGGCGGCGTCAGAAAGCTTTCGCCCGAAATCGACACCCGAAGCGCGATTTCCACCCCGGTTTCCGCCTGCACCGCCGTCGCATGGTCTTGCAACCACGTCGTCAAGGACGCCCCCGAATGCGCGTCGTTAAACCGGATATTCACCGTCGCCGTCCCCTTCGCCGGGATCACGTTATTCGCCGGATTGCCGCAATCAATCGTGGTGATCGCCATCGTCGAGGCATCAAAATGCGCTGTTCCCGCATCCAACGGCTGCGCCTCCAGCCGCGTCAGCAGCTTGACCAAGGCGCTCATCGGGTTCTTGGCGCGATGCGGATAGGCCGAATGCCCCTGCACGCCCAGCGCGGTGATATAGCAGGTCATGCTGCCGCGCCGCCCGATCTTCATCATCTCGCCCATCTCATTCGGGCAGGTCGGCTCACCGACCAGACAATGCGTCATCCGCTCGCCGTTGGCAGCCATCCAATCCAGCAGCGCCACGCTGCCATCCACCGCATCGCCCTCTTCATCGCCGGTGATCGCCAAAATCACCGCCCCATCCGGCGGCGTAGCCTGCACGAAATCCACCGCCGCCGCCGCAAAGGCCGCCACACCCGATTTCATGTCGGTAGCACCCCGGCCATACATCCAGCCATCCACCACCTCCGCGCCAAACGGATCATGCGTCCAGGCCGCAACGTCGCCCACCGGCACCACATCGGTATGGCCGTTGAAGCCAAACGCCTTGTTCGCCCCCTTCGCCCCCCAGCGCGCAAAAAGATTCGCCACCCCGCCACGATCCACCCGCGTGCAGGCAAAGCCCGCGCCCTCCAGCACGCCCTGCAACAGCTGCAACGCCCCCCCCTCTACCGGCGTAACCGAGGCGCAACGGATCAGATCGGCGGTCAAAGCCACCGGATCAACGGGGGTCACAACGGTCATGGCGCACCTTCTCGGGCTGAATTTCCTGCCGCTTGGAATAACGGCTGAAACCCCGCATTGCAACGCCCGCCCCAGCCCGCAAAAGGTGTGGCCAAGCCGCAACCATCACCTTAACGCATGGATTCAACCCCAAAATCTAGTGGCTCCCGCCCGCATTCCCCCCTACCTTCCCCGCAATAACACGTCCGAAGATGGGGCCAACGAGCCCGCATTGGCGCAACCTGCCGCGTCTTCGGCCAGAACCGAGGCAGAGATGATACCGGCGGCCGGGCAGACCCAGCTGTTTCACCAAGCCCCGCCGTGCAGCCTGTGCTGCGACGGCAGCTTGCCCTTGCCCACGGTGCGGCAATGACCAGCAGCCAAAACGGCACCTGCTGGGTGGCGCTGTCGGATCGCGGCATCATCGAGGCTGCTCCGCCCAACGCCCTGCTGCACAAAGGTCTGTTCGTGCTGGAACTGGCGCTGCCGCTGCAAAACGCCAGCCTGCTGCTGAACCATCAGGCGCAAGACGGCTGGCCGCGCACCTTCGCGATTTTCCACGATCCGGCCAGCGGCATCGTGCTGCTGCACCGTCAGGGCAAATCCGTCGCCCGCCATGTGCTGCCCGGCCCCTTGCCGCAAGGTCGCGGCACCGCCCGGCTCAGCTTTCAGTTCGACGCCCCCGCCCGGCACTGGAGCCTCAGCTTTGAGCTGCTCACCGCCGATCCGCCGCAAAAGGCCGAAAGCCACGGCAACAACCCGCTGCCGCTGCCGCTGGCCGATATGCAGGCGCTCTGCTCCACCCCGCCCAGCGATAGCGCGGTGCTGTGGTTCGGCCTGACCCGAGGCACCGCCCCGCCGGGTGCCGCCCCGTGGATCGGCCTGCGCACCCCGATCGAAACCAGCCTCGGCCCGATCGCGGCGGGCAACCTGCGCCCCGGCGACCTCGTGCTGACCGCAGATCGCGGCCCGCTGCCGCTGCTGGCTTGCGAAAGGCTGGCGCTGCCCGCGCGTGGCAGCTTCGCGCCGGTATTGCTGCGCGCGCCGTTCTTCGGCCAAACCGCCGACCTGCTGGTGTCTGCTGACCAACTTGTCACCACGCGCGGCCCGGAAACCGAATATCTGTTCGGCTGCGATGCCGTGCTGATGCCCGCCGGCGCCCTGACCGATGGCCGCACCGCGCTGTCAGATCAGCGCCGCGCCGTGACCGGCTCGGTCGCGCTAAATCTGGGCGGGCCGGCACTGATCGAGGCCGACGGATGCCTTCTGGCCATCGGCCACGACGCTGCCCAAGACCTGCCGCTGCGCCGCCTGCACCACTACGAGGTGCTAACCCTGATGACCCTGCTCGGCCGCGCCCCCCGCCGCGCTGCTTGAACGCGCGCCGCCTGAAACGCCGACAATTCGCCTAAAATTGTCATCCTCTCTGCATAAATATCCCACGGGGTGAGATGCGCCCGGACAAGCTTCCAGTGGAAGCTTGTCAGCATCGAACGCACGATCCGCAAGGATCGGGCTGGGTTAAGCCGTGGGGATGTGAAACCCCCATCCGCCGCCCGCCACGCAGATCAGTCGAAAAACGGCGTCATCTGCGCCACGATCACCGAGTTTTCCGCCAAAGCCCGCTCCATCAGGGCGCGCTCTTCGGCATCAATCTCATCCCCGGCCTTCAACCGTTCATCCAGCGTGCCGTAGCCCGACACGTCCAGCGGCGCCAGATCGGCATCCTTCAGGATCGCCACGGTTTCGCGCACTGCCTCGGCCTCATCGACGCCGCTGGCATAGCACATCAGCGCCGCGCCAGTGGCCTTGTCGGGCAAACCATCCCCTGGCTTGCGGCCAACCTCGACCACCAGAGTATACACCTGCTGTTGCCGTTTCACCTTCTCCGCCTTCGGGGATTCGGCAGCGCTGTCTTCGCTCATCACAGTCTCCAAGCCTTTTGTCCGAGGTGGCAGGCCAGACGGGGGTTTGTCAACCAACAGCCGCAAACCACCACCTGCCCGCTTGACCCAAATCAACGCCCGCGCCGCCGCACAAGCGCAGGCTGCCAGAATGCCGTTCCACCCAAGGAGGGGGCCATGTCACGTTACCTGCACGGATTACGCATACTGGCCACCAGTTGCCTTGGGCTGCTGCCTGCGATCAGCTTCGGCCAGACCTTCGCCACAGATTTCGAACAACTGCTGACCACCGGCAAGCTGACCGCCGCGATTGATCTCGCCGCCGCCCGCGTCAAGGACGCCCCCGAAGACGCGCAGGCGCGCTTTAGCGAAGGCATCGCAGAATTCCTGTTTGCCGTTGAAGGTTTGGGGCAAGGCCTGCACCGCTATGGCCTGCGCAATTCCTATGACAACGAGATGCTTGGTTTCATTAACCTGCCGTTCCTGCGCCTGCCGGTGCCGGAAAACCCCACACCCGAGGAGGTCACCTATGATGGCCTGCGCCAAGTCTTGGCGCAATTCCATGACCGCCTTGCCATAGCCGAGGCAACGCTAGCGCAGGTGCCAGACCAGCAAATTGATCTGCCGCTGCACCTGATGGAAATCCGGCTCGATCTGAATTCAGACGGCTTGGCCAGCGCAGACGAATCCATCGGCGGCGCACTCTACCGCATCGCCGTCGGCCAATCGCCCACAGCGGACGATCAGATCGGCACGCGTGAAATCCTCGCCATCGACTTCGATCAAAGCGACGTGCCCTGGCTGCGCGGCTATTGTCACCTTTTGATGGCCATGGCCGACCTGCCCTTGGCCTACGATTGGCACCGCGCCTTCGATCTGACCTTCCACAACCTGTTTCCAAAGTCCCACCTCGCCTCGCATGAGTTGGCAGAACAAAGCACGCTGGCGTTCGAATACCTGCGAACAGCGCCAAAATATTTTGACTACCCGGAATTCAACTGGGATTTCCTGCCAGATGAAGGCTCAATGGCGTTTTCGAAGCGCTGGAATGCGTATAAACAGGGTCGCGACACCGCAAAAGCCGCTTGGGACAAGTCACCAGCGGCTAAGGCTTATGCAGCCGCACAAGGAAGAATTAGGCAGATGACAGATGCCCTCTGGATGGGCGGCATCGCCGACAGCATCGCCTTCATCCATGTGCTTGACTGGCCTGTCGTCCAACCCGACCGCATGAAAGAAGCCCGCCAGCACCTGCTGCAGATGATCAGCCTCAGCCGCGAAAACTGGCGGCGGATCAAGGCGGAAACCGACGACAAGGTCGAGTGGCTGCCGGGGCCTAAGCAAACCAGCCTGATGGAAAACCTGCGCGTCACCGCAAGCCGGGTGCAGGGCTGGGGCATCTTTCTGGATGAATTCGAAGCCGTCCTGAACGGCAAAAAGCTGATCCCGCACTGGCGCGTTGCCACCAAACGCCGCGGCATCAACCTCAGACGCCTGTTCGACGAACCCGCGGCGCTCGATCTGGTGCTACTGCTGCAAGGCTCCGCCGCACTGCCCTATCTGGAAGACGGCGAAACCGTGCAGACCAGCACGGTCGACACGGTGTTCAATCTGATGGGCAGCGGCCTGATCGGCTATTTCTTCTGGTTCAACTGACCCGCCCGCCGCAGCGCAATCGTTAACGAACCATGACCACACGCCGGTAAGTGGTTGATTTTACATCCCCCACTCACCCTGCCACGCGTGGACAGCCGCACTCAGTCGCGCAGCAGCTCGTTGATCGAGGTCTTGCTGCGGGTCTGCGCGTCCACCTTCTTCACGATCACCGCGCAATACAGGTTCACCCCGTTCTTGCTGGGCATCGACCCGGCCACCACCACCGACCCGGCAGGCACCTCGCCATACATCACCGCGCCGGTTTCCCGATCCACAATCTTGGTCGATTGGCCGATAAACACACCCATCCCCAGCACCGATCCTTCGCGGACGATACAGCCCTCCACCACTTCCGACCGCGCGCCGATAAAGCAGTTATCCTCAATGATCGTCGGCCCCGCCTGCATCGGCTCCAACACGCCGCCAATGCCCACGCCGCCCGACAGATGCACATTCTTGCCGATCTGCGCGCAAGACCCCACCGTCGCCCAGCCGTCCACCATCGACCCCTCATCCACGAAGGCCCCGATATTCACAAACGACGGCATCAGCACCACACCCTTGCCGATGAACGCCGACCGCCGCACGATGCTGCCCGGCACCGCCCGGAAGCCAGCCTTGCGCCAGTCGGCTTCCGTCCAGCCCTGAAACTTCGACGGCACCTTGTCCCACCAGTTTGACCCGCCATTGCTTCCCGAAATCTCATACATATCGGTCAGCCGGAACGACAGCAGCACGGCCTTCTTCGCCCACTGGTTCACATGCCAATCACTGCCACGCTTTTCCGCCACCCGCAGACTGCCGCTGTCCAAAGCGCTCAGCGTTGCCTCGATGGCATCGCGAGTCTCGCCCTTGGTCGCCGGGCTGATCGCATCGCGTGCCTCCCAGGCGGCTTCAATTGCAGTTTCCAAGGCGGCATAGGTCATGGCACATCTCCCCAAATCTGAGCCGCCCTATAGCGAACCGCGCCCTTTCATGCAATCGGCACGGCGCGCAGACAGGGCACGCCCAGCCCTCCCGCCAATATTGCCAATGAATTTGCCAGCTTCGCCGCGAAACCAGTAGACGCGGCATTGCATTTCAAGCACTCCAAACGCTGTATTTCGAATGGACACACAGATGCGCAAGACCACCGGCCTCAAAGAACGCCTTCGCTACAACTTTGATAAATCCATGGCCGCAGGTGCCCCCGCCCTTGTCGGCTGGCTTGCGCTGATTTCGCTGATCATCATCATCATCGCAGCCGTCGTGCTGGTCACCACCGGCATCGCGCCGACCGGCTCGGAAAACCTCGGCTTTGTCGAGGCCGCGTGGGAATCCCTGATGCGCACCGTCGATGCCGGCACCGTTGGTGGCGATATCGGCTGGAGCTTTCGCGGCGTGATGCTGGTTGTCACCGTCGCCGGGATTTTCATCTTCTCGACCCTGATCGGCGTGCTGTCTGCCGGCATCGAAGACAAACTCTCCGAACTGCGCAAGGGCCGCTCGCGCGTCATCGAATCCGATCACACCATCATCCTGAACTGGTCGCCGTCGATCTTCGACATTCTGGGTGAACTTGCCATCGCCAATGACTCGGTGCGCAAACCCCGCATCGTGATCATGGCCGACAAGGACAAGGTCGAGATGGAAGATGAAATTGCCGCCAAAGCCCCGGCGCTTGGCCGCACCAAAATCATCTGCCGCTCGGGCGATCCGACCGATCTGCAAGACCTGCAAATCACCAACCCGCAGACGTGCCGCTCTGCGATCATCCTGTCGCCCGACAGCGAAAACCCCGATGCCGCCGTGATCAAGACCATCGTCGCCTTGGTCAACGACCCCGACCGCCGCGCCGAACCCTACCGCATCGCCGCCGAAATCCGCGATGACAAGAACATCAGTATCGCCCGCGCTGTCGGCCGTGGTCAGGCGCAACTGATCCTCGCCGATGATCTGATTTCCCGCATCATGGTGCATTCCAGCCGCGAATCCGGCCTTTCCGCCGTCTATACTGAACTGCTGGATTTTGACGGCTCCGAGATTTACGCCGTCGCACAGCCAAAACTGACCGGGATGACCTTTGGTCAGGCCCTGCTGGCCTATGACCATTGCGTGCTGATCGGGCTGTGTGATGCGGCGGGCAAGGTCACTGTGCATCCGGCGATGGACCGCGTCATTGCCGCCGATGATCTGGCCGTGCTGATTGCCGAAGACGATTCCGCCATCAAACCCCGCGCCGCACTGGCCGAACCAGATACCGCCGCCATCACCACCCGCGCCGAACGCCCGCATCTGCCCGAAAACGGCCTGATCCTTGGCTGGAACCGCCGCGGCCCGATGATCGTGCATGAAATGTCGCGTCTGGTCGCCCCCGGCTCTCGCCTGACCATCGCCGCCGAAAGCCAGTGGCTGCCCGAGGCCGATTTCCTGCCGCTCGACGGCGATAACCTGACCGTCACCATCCAGCGGATCGAAACCACGCAAGCCGACGATCTGAACGGGCTGGACCTTGGCCAGTTCGATCATGTGCTGGTGCTGGGTTACAGCGACGATCTGCCTGCGCAGACCGCCGACACCCACACGCTTGTCACCCTGCTGCAGCTGCGCCACCTCGCCGACACGCAGGCGCTTTCGCTGAACGTCGTCTCTGAAATGATCGACGTGCGCAACCGCAAGCTGGCCGAGGTCACCCGCGCCGATGACTTCGTGGTCAGCAACAAGCTGGTCAGCCTGATGCTGGCGCAGGCGTCGGAAAACGAACATATCACCGCGATCTTCGATGATCTGCTGGATGCGGAAGGCTCTGAAATCCACACCAAGCCGATCACCGATTTCATTCTGCCCGGCAGCAGCGTCGATTTCGTCACCCTGACCCACGCCGCCCGACTGGTCGGCTATGTCGCCATCGGCTACGCTTTGGCTGACGGCAGCGTGCGGGTGAACCCGCCGAAATCCGAAAAGCGCAGCTTTGGTGCAGGTGACCGGCTGGTCGTGCTGTCGCGCGATTGACCCCATGGGCGGGGTTTGCGCCCCGCCCTGCAGCCCCGACTGGTGGCCAATCGTTAAGAATTCCTAAACTCGACACGCCAACCATCTGAATATAAACACATAAAATTGGTCCCGAGTTGGGACCACCCCAACCAGCCCCCAATCAAGGCCGCCCGACGTGAAAAATCCTGACCCCCGCCTGCACCCTTTCCGTGATTCCATTCAGGACGTCGCCGCCACCCACCGCCTGCCCGACACCCCGCAAACCCGCGCGCCCGCCTACCGCCTCGCCTTCAACGACCCCGACTTCCTGACCCGCGAAGAACTCCGCCCGGTCCGCCTGCAACTGGAGCTTCTGAAACCCCAGCTGATGCTGGATGAACGCGGCATCCAATCCACCGTCGTCCTGTTCGGCGGCGCCCGCATCCCCGACCCGGCCAACAAGGCCACCGCAAAAACCCCGATGCTGGCCGACCTGACCCGCTACTACGAAGAAGCCCGCCGCTTCGCCCGCCTGATCACCGAACGCAGCCTGCAATCCTATGGCCGCGAAAACGTGATCTGCACCGGCGGCGGCCCCGGCGTGATGGAGGCTGGAAACCGCGGTGCCGACGACGCGGGCGGGCAGTCGATCGGGTTGAACATCGTGCTGCCGCACGAGCAGGCCCCGAACCGATATGTCACCCCGGACCTGTCCTTCAACTTCCATTACTTCGCGATCCGCAAGATGCATTTCCTGATGCGGGCGCGGGCGATCTGCATCTTTCCGGGCGGGTTCGGCACGCTGGATGAGATGTTTGAAAGCCTGACCCTGATCCAGACTGGCCGGATGAAAGCCGTGCCCTTCCTGCTGTTCGGCAGGGAGTTCTGGGAGCGGCTGATCGACTGGAACATGCTGGCAGAAGCGGGCACGATCAGTGCGGCGGATTTGAAGCTGTTTCAATTCGT
Source organism: Paracoccaceae bacterium (assembly GCA_009773375.1). Taxonomy (GTDB): domain Bacteria; phylum Pseudomonadota; class Alphaproteobacteria; order Rhodobacterales; family Rhodobacteraceae; genus Cypionkella. Next base: position 13,693 of record WRPH01000035.1, on the reverse strand, counting down.
GGAAACCGCTGAAGAAGCTATCGCGGCGATGGATGGGTGGGAGGACCGGTAGGGCGACGACGGTCCCAACTCGGGACCTTTTTTTGTTGTTTTGAATCAGTAGGTTGGGGTGGCCGATTTAAGGATTTCTTAACACTCCCAGATGGTTTCGGCTGCTTGCGCATTGCTCGGGTTTAAAAATGCAATCAACCCACAACCCGGCGTTCTATCCTTGTGTCCAAAATCTCTGACAGGTCCACCGTTTCAATCGCGACCGTCTGCCCCGCATACCATGCGATCAGACTGGGATCCTCGGCCAGCATCCGGGCCAATTCACCATAATGGCGGCGAGGCAATGGCTGCGGGGTGATGCGCGTCACAATGCCATGGATCGGCTCTGCAAGACCACCAAATCGCAACCGCAGCATCAAGCCTGCATCAAGCATCAACAGGTTGCGGCGCAGATGGGTGCAGTTTTCCGGCAAGACCTGCAGTCCCGAGAGAACCGCAAACCAAATCTGCCGCGTGGACTGCGGGATTGCCAACGCCGCCCACGCCCAGCCTTCGGGGAAGATACACGCCATCTCGGGGGCAAAATCGCCTGCCATGGATTGCAGCAAGGCAAGCGGGTCCGTTGATGGCGCGAATGTACCGATATCGGAGAGGGTTTTCAGGGTAGGCGTGAGCATCTTGTCGGGGGTTCCAAAAGGTCGTTGCCAGCCGTTTATTGACTTATGTTGCGATAAGCCTCACCGAGCAACGTGGAAAATTCGTCGGCGCTGAAAATGCCATCGCCATCAGATCGGTGCATTTTCTTGCTCACTATTTCGTTTGATACGAATAAGAGTGCTTTCCAATCATTTTCTGTCATTTGCTTGCAAATTTCAAGCCCTTCCATATTCATACCGTTATGAACAATACTTGATTGTTCAGTGTAGATATTGCAAAGGCTTGGGTCAGATTTCCACCGAAAAGATTGGTATACCTGATGACAAAATACTTTCTTTTCTTTTCCGTTCCTTTCAATGTAAAACTCAACAATTGTTTTTGCCCCTTTGTCAATATCTGAGTACGGCCATTTGACAAATACGTATTCTGGGCCTGGTTTCCAATCACGAAACTTACCCAGCAACTCTGGGTCTGCGACTTCGATGTTCAACGCAGAATCTGTTACAGCTTCGTTGGAAATGAAGTCTCGTGTGATCGCAAACGACACCCCCTCTAACTGGTCCGCGCAGGCAGCTACGCTTTGCAAAAAGGAATTTTGCTTTGAATTGTCCTTGTTGATGATCATTGGGCGGCGATACCTTTGTTCTGCCTCCCGCAACGCAGCGTCATCTACTTCATTCGCATCTTCAAAAATTCGCTCAAACCACTGGAGTGCTTCAAGCCCTGCTTCACTGTTGGGTTCATAGAAGGTCGCAGCTTCAAGCAACCGAGCGGGCTTTCCGTCAAAACCCAAACCACCGGCTGACGCGTTCGCCGAGCCTACAACAACGCCCCTATCTGAAATATAGATTTGGCATGAAGGCCATTTCTAAACTTCAAATTTGGTTCTGTCGGTGCCCCAAGCTTCTCTAACGCATCTCGTGATGTTCCGCCCATCTGAATATCACAGATGATCTGCCAGTCTTTCGTTACCCCGCCAAGCGCTTCGGCTTCAAAAAACCCATGATTACCCCAAAACGCCACCGCGCATTTGACGCCTTTTCCACCGACGACGTACCGGATTGCTTCTGTTAAAGCTTCATCAGTCAAAAATTCAGCCAAGTTATCTCTCGCACAAAATAGAACTGACAAATATGGTCAGCCCTATTTGACCAGAAATCAAGCGCTTTGCTGCGTCGACTCTGCTAAAATAACGCACCCGCCCCTCAAACCGCCACAAACCCGCCCTTCGCCGGATCGAACTGTTCCAACCCGCCCTCGCCGGTATCCGTCCACAGCCCGTGCAGGGTCAGGCGGTCGTCTTCGACGGCGGATTTGACGAAGGGGAAGGTCATCAGGTTTTCCAGCGAAACCAGCACCGCTTCACGCTCCAGCGCGGGTTGTTGCAACTCGGCGGGCAGACCTTCAATGCGCTGATAGCCGGGGCGCAGAATATCCATCCAGCGACCGACGAAGCTGGTTTTTTCAAGTAATTCAGGGGCATGGCCTGAGCACATGTCAAGGCAACCCTTGACGCCGCCACAGTTGGAATGGCCCAGCACGACGATATGGGCAACGCCCAGCGAGGTCACCGCGTATTCGACCGCCGCCGAGGTGCCGTGATATTCGCCATCGGGGTTATACGGCGGCACAAGGTTGGCGACGTTGCGGTGAATGAAAAACTCGCCCTCATCAGCGCCGAAAATCGAGGTGACGTGGACGCGGCTGTCGCAGCAGGAAATCACCATGGCGCGCGGGTGCTGGCCCGAGGCGGCCAAACGGCGATACCACGCCTTGTTTTCGGTATAGGTCGTGGCCTTCCAGCCTTGGAAGCGCTGGATCAGGTAGGCGGGCAACGTGCGGGCGTGGCTCATGGTCATCCCCTTTTGCAGATGATGTCTAGTTAGGCTGCAATCGCAGAAAATTCGAGAGGTTTTCTGCGGCGCCGGCAACCTTTTCTTCAGCACGAGGGCGCAGACTGGCCCTGGGTGTGACGGAAGGTGTGAAATGGAAAATGTGGTGGCTTTGCAGCCAAAGGAAAGGGTGCGGCAGGATGCCGAACCGATTGCGACGATTTATCGGAATTTGGGCACGTCGAGTGCAGAACAGGTGGTGACGCGGGCTTTGGGCGAGTTGGCATTGACGATGGCCGGGCTGGCGACGCAGGTGCGGGCGCATGAGATGGGCGATCTGTTGCGGCAATTGCGACGGTTGCAGCGGCTGGCGGAAAATCTGGGCATGGTGTCTTTGGGCGTGGTGGCGGGCGACTTGCGGGTCTGCATGGAACGGTCGGACCCGACCGCCTTTGCTGCGGTTTGGGCGCGGCTGCTGCGGATTGCCGAACGGTCTTTGTCATCCGACAAGGATCTCCTGGATCAGACGCTGGTTTGAATGCGGGCGGGTCTTGCGGCGCACGGTGGAAGCGGTAGGGTTCCTGAAAGCCTGCGATATTCCGGCAGGCAAGCCGAAAGGATGCCGCGATGACCCCCGTTTTTGCCGAAAGCACAGCCGTTTCGCGGCCGCTGCACATTGTCGCGGCCGAGGATCTGGCCGGGTTTTTGCAAAGCCAAAGCGTGGCTGCGCGAGGCTGGCTGACGGATCAGGGGTTTGAGGCGGCGTTGGGCGATCTGCGGCTGATCCCCGGTGGCGATGGCGTGGCCGCGGCGGTGATCGGCTTTGGCAGCGCAAAAACCCGCGCGCGGCAGCGGTTTGCCTTGGCAAAAGCCGCCAGCCTGCCTGCCGGGGCGTGGCATCTGGTGGGCAATCTGAGCCAGACCCAGCGCGATGAGGCGGCTTTGGGCTGGCTGCTGGCGATGTATCGGTTTGACCGCTATCGCACGGCGAAGGTCGGCGCGCCTGCAGTGCTGCAGTTGCCAGAAGGCTGCGATGCAGACCGGCTGCTGGCAATGGCGGCGGGTGAATATCTGACCCGCGATCTGATCAACACGCCTGCCGCCGATATGGGCCCGGATCAGCTGGAAGCAGCATTTCTGGAGCTTGCGGCGCGGTTCGGTGCCCGCGCCAAGGTGGTGAAGGGCGATGATCTGCTGGAGCAGAATTTCCCGATGATTCATGCGGTTGGCCGCGCTTCACCGCGCGAACCCCGGCTGATGGATCTGCATTGGGGCAACAGCGGGCCAAGCCTGACGCTGGTCGGCAAGGGGGTTTGTTTTGACACCGGCGGGCTGAACATCAAGCCTTCAACCGGCATGCTGCTGATGAAGAAGGATATGGGCGGGGCTGCGACGGTGATGGGGCTGGCGCAGATGATCATGCAGCTGGGATTGCCTGTCCGGCTGCGGGTGATCGTGGCGGCGGTTGAAAATGTGATTGCAGGCAATGCGTTGAAACCGAAAGATATTCTGACATCGCGCAAGGGGTTGACGGTGGAGGTGAACGATACCGATGCCGAGGGGCGTCTGGTGCTGGGCGACGCCCTGGCGTTGGCGACCGAGACGCCGACCGATGTACTGATCTCTATGGCGACGCTGACCGGGGCGGCGCGGGTTGCGGTTGGGCCCGATCTGGCACCGTATTATACCGATGATGCGGGCATGGCAGCGGCGCTGGAATCGGGGGCGGCGGCGGCGTTTGATCCGGTGTGGCGGCTGCCGTTCCACACGCCTTATGAACATATCATCGAACCCGGCATCGCTGATCTGGATAATGCGCCCGGTTGGGGCTTTGCCGGATCAGTGACGGCGGCGCTGTTTCTGCGCCGTTTTGCTGATCATCCGCGCTATATGCACTTCGACATCTACGGCCATGCGCCCGCGGACCTGCCCGCCCGCCCGAAAGGCGGCGTTGGCCAGGGTGCGCGGGCGATTTTGGCGGGCCTGCCCGCGATGTTGGGGTCGTAAGATGGATCGCCGCCTGACCCCTGCCACCGCCCGCTGTGCCCATATCTCGCTGAAGGGGCTGGTGACGGCGGAACGCTTTACCGAAGGCACGAGGCGGCGGGTCTCGATGCCGCTGGTTGATCTGCTGCGCAGCCCGAACGGCGGGCGCGAACGTCAGCTGATGCTGGGCGAGGCGTTTATCGTGATCGACCATCAAGACGGCCATGCCTTTGGTTTCGCGGGCAAAGACGGCTATTGCGGCTGGCTGCCCGAAGCCGCGCTGTCGGATGGGCCGAAGCCGACGCATTGGGTCGCCAGCCCCGGCACGCATCTTTATCCCGAACCCCGCGTGCAGGCGCGCGAGCTGGCGGCGTTGCCGATGGGGGCACAGGTTGCGGTGGTGTCGCAGACGCCGAAATTCACCGAAACCACACAAGGCTTTATCCCGACGCCGCACCTGCGGGCCTTGGGCGATTGGCTCAACGATCCCGTTGCGGTGGCGGAAAGCCTGCTGGGCACGCCCTACCTGTGGGGCGGCAACTCGCGCGCCGGGATTGACTGTTCGGGGCTTGCGCAGGCCGCGCTGCTGGCGTGCGGCATCAAGGCACCGGGGGATGCTGACCTGCAGGAAGCCTTGGGCGATGCAGTGCCGGAAGCCGCGCCGCTACGGCGGGGCGATCTGATGTTCTGGAAGGGGCATATTGCGCTGATCGTTGATGAATCGCGGCTGATCCATGCCAACGGGCACACGATGTCGGTGGCCTATGAAGGGATCGACGCCTGCATCCAGCGCATTCTTGCCGCTGACAACAGCCCGGTCACGCATAGACGGCGGATTTAGACTGGTCGGATCAGCTTTTGCTCCAGCACCCGCAGCACCTGCGCCAGATCGTGACCACGGCGCAGGATGTAGCCATCCATGCCGACCACGGCATACATGCCCTGCTTGGCGCGCAGCTTCGGGCGCTTTTCGATGCGATAGAGCGGCATTTCAGCGGTGCGGCGGAATACTGAAAACACCGCCGCTTCCCGCAGGAATGACAGGCCATAGTCGCGCCATTCGCCTGCCGCGACCATCTGGCCATAGAGCCGCAAGATCGCGCCAAGTTCGTGGCGATCAAACACAACCTGTTCTGGCAGGGGATCAGCGCTTGGGAAAGGGGTCGGGCTTTGCACCGTCATGCGCGAAGTGTAACCCGACTGCGCGGCAAATCAAGCGGGGCCGCATTCTTGCCGCGAAAACACCGTGGAATGGCCGCGCAAGTTCCGCATCGCCGCCGTGATCTGAGTGCAAAACAGGCTTGCTACAGGTGAACGAAACCGGTGGGGCGGATCTTTGCCCCCACCCAGTCTGCCTCACCGGCCCTGTCGCACCAACGGCCCTCGCCTTTTGGCGGGGGCCGTCCTTTTTCATGGTCTGACAGAAGACCGCGAGCTTACAGAAGGCGGGGATTTACATAAATCCGGCGGCAAGCCGCAATTCGCCAGTGCGGGTGCCGCGACAGTTGATCTGCGGCGCGGGCAGGCGTTTCTGCGCCATCGGGTGGGCCGCGTCCAGCACGCCCAGCCGGGTGAGAATCGCCACCAAGGCCGCCTCGGATGCGCGGGCATTGCCGTCTTCGATCTTCAGCGCCACACCCAGCTTTTTCTCGGGGATGATCGCGACGAACACCGCCTCGGCGCCGGTCTTGATCGCCACGCGGCCTTGCATCGCCCGCATCAGCTCGGTGCAGGCGCGGCCTTCACCCGCCACCAGTTCGGGGTGGGCGGCCATCGAACGGGTCAGCCGGTGCATGGCACGTTCACGCACTGAACCGGCGTCGCGCGCCTTGGCGAATGCCGCCATACCGCGCGCAAGGCCCGTCACCGACATCGCAAAGTTGGGGGCTGAGCAGCCGTCAATGCCGAAGCCTGCGCTGGCCTCGTCGGTGACTTCTTCTGTCGCCGCCTTGATCGCTTTTTGCAGCGGGTGATCGAGTTCGACATATTCCGGCCCGGCCTTGAGGTGCTTGACCGTGGTCAGAAAGCCCGAATGCTTGCCCGAGCAGTTGTTGTGCAGCTGGCAGGGGGCTTCGTGCGCGAGGATCAGCCGGTCGCGTTCGTCACGGTCATAGGGTTCGTGTGAGCCACAGCGCAGATCGGGCTCGCCCAAGCCCAGATCGGCCAGCCAGCGGCCTGCCATATTGACATGCAGCGCCGCACCCTGATGGCTGGCGCAGGACAGCGCGATATGGGCGTCCGAAAGGCCATGCGCATCCGCCGCACCGGATTCCAGCAAAGGCAGCGCTTGCAGCATCTTGCAGGAGGATCGCGGAAAGATCACCCGGCCCGGATCGCCCCAGCTTTCGACGATTGCGCCAGTATCATCGCAGATCACCGCATGGCCGCGATGGGTGCTTTCCAGCAGCCCGCCACGCCAAAGTTCCACCATTTCCACCGCAGCCATGCTGTCCCCTCTCACTTATGCGCGATTTTCTGCCCGATATGACCAGCCGGGGCTTTCACGGATCGCTCTTTTTCGGTTATGCATGGCATATCGAGTGAAGGTGCACCGCGCTACTGTAAAAATCGCGTTTCAAGCGGCGTCAGGGCGGGCAGAGGCAATGCGGCTTGGAGGCTGTAACGATATGACAAGCTGGATGACGCGCGCAAGCTGCGCTGCGGTGATTTCTCTGATCGGGTTTGGGGCGGGGTCGGCTGCGTTTGCGCAAGAATCGACCAACCGTGTCGCCACCATGACGGATTGGAGCGTATTTGCCGAAAAAAATCCGAAAGAATGCTGGGGCGTGTCCAGCCCGAAGGAGTCTGTGAACAGCAAGGACGGCCAGCCGGTTTCGGTGCGGCGCGGCGATATTCTGCTGTTCGTGACGTTCCGGCCGGGTGCCAAGGGCGAGGTTTCGTTCTCGGGCGGCTATCCGTTTGCTGGTGGCTCGACGGTGAAGATGAATGTGGATGGCACGTCATTTGATCTGTTCACCGATGGCGAATGGGCGTGGTCGGGCGGGGCGGAAGATGATTCTGCGATTCTGACAGCGCTGAAAAAAGGCACGACGGCGGTACTGACCGCACGGTCGGGTAAAGGCACCCAGACGCAAGACACTTTCAGCCTGCGCGGCTTTACCGCCGCGATGGACGAAGCCGCCAAGCAGTGCAACTAAGCTAAGCGTCTGATTTTACAGCGCCCCGGTTTGCAGCCGGGGCGTTTTGCATTGGATGGTTTTGTTTTTGCCGCGAATCCCCTATATCGGCTGCTTCTAAGCCTCAAGGACTGTTGCCATGACCGCCGCCCCGATCACTCAAGACCTGCTGACGATTCCGCGCAAGCTGCCCGAGGGTGGCAAGGCCAATCTGGTTGGCATGACACGCGAGCAGATGCGCGCGGCGCTGATCGCCGCTGGCACGCCGGAAAAGGCTGCGAAGATGCGGGTGGGCCAGGTCTGGCAGTGGGTTTATCATTGGGGCGTGCGCGATTTTGACCGCATGACCAATCTGGCCAAGGATTACCGCAGCCTGCTGGCGGAAAATTTCGTGCTGGAAGTGCCGGAGATCGTCACCAGGCAAATCTCGACCGATGGCACCCGCAAGTATCTGGTGCGCATCGCGGGCGGGCACGAGGTGGAAGTGGTTTATATCCCCGAAACCGATCGCGGCACGCTGTGTATTTCAAGTCAGGTCGGCTGCACGCTGACCTGCACGTTCTGCCATACCGGCACGCAAAAGCTGGTGCGCAACCTGACGGCGGCGGAAATCGTCGGCCAGGTGATGCTGGCCCGCGATGATCTGAACGAATGGCCGGTGCCCGGCGCACCGAAGGAAGAGGTGCGGCTGGTCAGCAACATCGTGCTGATGGGCATGGGCGAGCCGCTGTATAACTTCGACAATGTCCGCGACGCGATGAAGGTGGTGATGGACGGCGAGGGTATTGCCTTGGGCCGCCGCCGCATCACGCTTTCCACCAGCGGCGTGGTGCCGGAGATTGCCCGCACCGCCACCGAAATCGGCTGTCTGCTGGCGGTATCGTTCCACGCCACCACCGATGAAGTGCGCGACGTGCTGGTGCCGATCAACAAGAAATGGAACATCGCCACCCTGCTGGATGCGTTGCGCGACTATCCGAACCTGTCGAATTCGGAGCGTATCACCTTTGAATATGTGATGCTGGACCATGTGAACGACAGCAAGGAAGACGCCTACCGTCTGATCGAGTTGCTGCGCGGCATTCCGGCCAAGATCAACCTGATCCCGTTCAACGAATGGCCGGGGGCGCCGTATAAACGATCATCCGGCAACCGGATTCATGCCTTTGCCGATATTCTTTACAATGCCGGCTTCGCCACCCCGATCCGCACGCCGCGCGGTGAGGATATCATGGCGGCTTGCGGGCAATTGAAATCGGCGACCGAAAAGCAGCGCAAATCGGCGCTGAAAGCCGGGGCGCAGGGGTGAGCCTGCTGACCAAGCTGTTCGGCAAGCGCAAGCGCCCTGATGCCAGTCAGGACCGGCGCTGGATGGAGGGCAAAAGCCCGGTCAGCCTTGGCGCGTTCAGCTATGGCGAAGAGCATCTGGCGATCCGGCAGTGGGGCGAAGGGGCCGCGCTGCGGATTGGGCGGTTTTGCTCGATTGCCGATGACGTGACGGTGTTTCTGGGCGGTAATCATCGCACCGACTGGATTACCACTTTTCCGTTTGGTCATGTGTTTACCAACGAATTGGGTGGCGCGGGTATTGTCGGCCACCCGGCCAGCAAGGGCGATGTCAGCATCGGGCACGATGTCTGGATCGGGTCGGGGGCGCGGATCGGGTCGGGGGCGCGGATCATGTCGGGGGTGCAGATCGGCAACGGCGCGGTGATCGCGGCGGCAGCGGTGGTGACGCGCGATGTGCCGGCCTATGGCGTGGTGGGCGGCAACCCGGCGCGGTTGCTGTCGACCCGGTTTTCGCCGCAAATCGTGACGTTGCTGCAAGAACTGGGATGGTGGGATTTGCCAGTGGCGACGCTGCGCCAGATCGCTGCCGATTTATCGGCCCCGCCGACAGAAAGCGGACTACGCGCCCTGATCGACCGCACGCGCGGCGAGATGACGCTGCAAAAATTGGCCTGATTGCGGCAGAAGGGCGCGGAAGCAACAAATTCTCTCTTTCCTCGAAAGGCTTTGATCGTCATTGTGTCCGCCAGTGTTAACCATTTGGAAAACCGGTCATGCGATGATTGCATGGCCCAATCAACACAAGGCACCCGGCAAGGTGCTGCGGCCCTCCGGTGGCAGACCGGGCAAAGCGTAAGGGCGCTTGAGATGACATCGACCGACAAGACCGCGCCGACCGAGGTGCAGAGACGTTCCGCAAAGGACTGGGTGCTCGTGCTTGCGAAATACCGTGAACCATCGACCTTCCGGTCGGTGTTCGAACTGGTGGCAACGCTGGTGCCGTTCGTGATGTTGTGGGGCCTGGCCTGGGCCGCGCTTTCGGTCAGCTACTGGCTGGCCTTCGCGCTGGCACTGCTGAACGGCGTATTTCTGGTACGGATTTTCGTCATTCAGCACGATTGCGGCCATGCCTCGTATTTTCACAGCCGCAAGGTGCAGGATTGGGTCGGGCGCTGTCTGGGCGTGCTGACGCTGACGCCTTACGACGTGTGGCGGCGCACGCATTCGATTCACCATTCGCATCATGGCAATCTGGATCAGCGCGGCATCGGCGACGTGCTGACCCTGACGGTGGAAGAATACCGCGCCCGCAGCCCGATGGGGCGGTTTCTGTATCGGCTGTATCGCAACCCGCTGGTGCTGTTCGTGCTGGGGCCAAGCTATCTGTTCATCCTGCAAAACCGTCTGCCGTTTGGCCTGATGGACAAGGGCTGGCGCTATTGGACATCGGCGATGGGCACCAATGCGATGATCGCCATCGTGCTGGGGCTGATGATCTGGCTGGGCGGGCTGATGCCGGTGCTGCTGATCTATCTGCCGACCTCGGTGATCGCGGGCACGATTGGCGTGTGGTTGTTCTATGTGCAGCACCAGTTCGAGGAAACCCACTGGTCGAAAACCGAGGACTGGCAGGTGCATCAGGCCGCACTGGAGGGGTCTTCGCATTATGTGCTGCCGCAGCCGCTGCGCTGGCTGACGGCCAACATCGGCATTCACCATGTTCACCACCTGTATAGCCGCATCCCGTTCTACCGGCTGCCGGAAGTGCTGAACGACAACAAGGTTTTGGCCGAGGCGCAGCGTCTGACGATCTGGGAAAGCTTCCGGTCGGTGAACCTGCACCTGTGGGACGAAAAGCTGCAAAAGCTGATGTCGTTCCGCGAGGCCAAAAAGCTTTACGGTCTGGCCTGAGCCATCCCCCCCGCGCGCCAATCGCGGGGGGATGCCTTGCAGATCAGGCCGGTGTGGCGGGGGGCGGCGCGCGGCGATCCAGCAAATGGAACAGCAGTGGGTTAACCAGAATGGAAACCAACGCCCCGGCAACAACCAGATCCTGTGCGGCGGCGGGAACGATGGCCAGCTTGACGCCCATCGCAATGACGATGAACGAAAATTCACCGATCTGGGCCAAGCTGGCCGCCAACAGCAACGATGCGTGGCTGTCATGGCCAAAGGCCCGCATCAGGCCGTAAGCCGCCAGCGATTTCACCCCGACGATGATCAGCACCGTCGCGACCAATGCCAAAGGCTGCTCCAGGATCGCCGCCGGGTTGAACAGCATCCCCACCGACACGAAGAACAGCACGGCAAAGGCATCGCGCAGCGGCAGGGTGTCTTTCATCGCCTGCGTCGATAGCGTCGAGGTCGCCATCACCATGCCGGCAAAGAACGCCCCCAGCGCAAAGCTGACGCCGAAGAACATGGCAGACCCATAGGCGACCCCCAGCGCAATCGCCAGCACCGACAGCCGGAACAACTCGCGCTGGCCGGTATGCGCGGCGTAGTGCAGCACCATCGGGATCAGCCGCCGCCCGACCACCAGCATCAGCAAAACGAAACCAGTCACCTTGACACCGGTTACCAGCAACGTCGCCCCAAGCGTGCCAATGCCCCAGCGCGCCACCTCGGCCACCTCGCCCTCCACCGGCGGCGTCACCCCGCCCATCACCCCGGCCAGCGGCGGGATCAGCACCAGCACGATCACCATCAGCAGGTCTTCGACGATCAGCCAGCCGACGGCCAGCCGCCCGGTGTGTTGCTTGACGATCCCGCGCGCCTGCAATGCGCGCAGCAGCACCACGGTCGAGGCCACCGACAGCGAAAGCCCGAAGATCAGCGATGCGCCAAGCCCCCAGCCCAGCAGCATGCCCAGCCCGGTGCCAGCGGCCGTCGCCACCGCGATTTGCCCGATCGCGCCCGGCACCGCCGCCGCCTTCACTGCCAACAGATCGGCCAGCGAAAAATGCAGGCCAACGCCGAACATCAGCAGGATCACCCCCATCTCGGCCAGCTCGGCGGCGATTTCCTGATCCGCCACCCAGCCCGGCGTGAACGGCCCCAAAATCACCCCCGTCAGCAGATAGCCCGCAATCAGCGGCAGCTTCAGCCGATGCGCCACGAGGCCAAGCAAAAACGCCAGCGACAAACCAACGGCAATAGTGGCGATCAACGGGGTGTCATGCGTCATTCAAAACTCCTTTTGGGTATGGCCCTAAAGTGAGGCCTGCGCCTGCCCGGATCAACCGCGCAAGTCATCGCTGGAAATCACGATTTTCCCGCTAATATTTCCATATGTTACCGCATGCCGCTGCTGGCATCGGAAAGGTCGCTGTTGACGAAAGCTGCGGGCCTGTTACCGCTTGGCGGATGGCACCGCTGATCCCCAATCGCGCCGCGCGTCGGCTGTTCTTGCATCGCCACGCGCTGGCCGAAGCCCCCACCGGCGCGGCCTCAGGCGCGGCACTGGCCGATCTGATCCGGCGCATCGGCTTTGTGCAGATCGACAGCATCAACACGTTGGCGCGCGCGCATCACATGATCCTGTTCAGCCGCCGCCAAAGCTACAAGCCGCAGGCGCTGAAATCCCTGCTGGAGACCGACCGCGCGCTGTGGGAACATTGGACGCATGACGCGTCGATCCTGCCGATTGGCTATCATCCGATCTGGCAGCACCGCTTTGACCGCAACGCGCTGCGGATGCAGGCGAACTGGAAGAAATGGTTCCGCGACGGCCACGAGGATCAACTGGAAACCATTCTGCGCCGGGTGCAGGATGATGGCCCGGTCAGCACCAGTGACGTGGGCCAAGGCGAGGTGCGCGGCAAGGGCGGCTGGTGGGATTGGCACCCGTCAAAAACCGCGCTGGAATGGTTGTGGCACACCGGGCAACTGGCGATCAGCCGCCGCGACGGCTTTCAGAAGGTCTACGACCTGCCCGAACGGGTGATCCCCGCACCGCACCGCAGCCCGCCACCGGATGAGGCCAGCATGATCGACTGGGCCAACGCCACCGCGCTGGACAATCTTGGCTTTGCCGATGCGGCAGAGTTGCGCGCTTATTGGCACACGCTGCGGCCAGACGAATCCAAAACCTGGGCCAAGGCAGCCCTGGCGCGCGGCGAGATCATCGAGGTGGATATCGAAGGCGCAGCGGGCCAGCGCAAACGCAGCTATGCCCGCCCCGATGTGCTGGCGCAGGCCGCGGCGGCACCCGAGCCAACCAACCGTCTGCGCCTGCTGTCGCCGTTTGATCCGGCCCTGCGCGACCGCAACCGGACCGAATTTTTGTTCGGTTTCTTTTACCGCATCGAAGTCTTCGTGCCGGAAGCCAAACGCCAATACGGCTATTACGTCTTCCCGCTGCTGGAAGGCGACCGGCTGATCGGCCGCATCGATGTCAAAGCCTTCCGCGACGAAAGCATCTTGCGTGTCAAAGGCTTCTGGCCCGAAGCCGGAGTAAAGCTGACCGCAGCCCGCAAAGCCAAACTCGACGCCGAGTTGTGCCGCTGGGCTGGATTTTCTGGGTGTGACCGGGTGGAATACCAGAGCGGCTGGCAGCGCGAAACGCTTTGAGACCTGATCGGGTAGTGTAGCACGGGTTTGCGCTTGCGGCGATCCAGCCGGGTGAAGGTCAGAGTGTTGGTGTGTAAATTCTGAAAAAGAAAAGCCGCCCAACCGGGCGGCTTTTCAAGATCAAGCCTTGCAGCCCTTAAGCGATGATTTTCGAAACCACGCCTGCGCCGACGGTGCGGCCGCCTTCGCGGATGGCGAAGCGCAGTTTTTCTTCCATCGCGATCGGGG
>WRPH01000034.1 GCA_009773375.1 Paracoccaceae bacterium | reverse complement strand
CCTGCCCATAATTGACCCCAACATCTGCCATGGGCAGAGAGAATCACAAATCAACCGCCAAGGGAATCCCGAATCGAAATGGCCGCAACCCGCTCTAAGAAAAGACAGATCGCCTTCACCACGATGGCCGCTCTGACCGCCTTTGACGTGTTGGTGCAAGATGCAGAAGACCCGTTTGCTGATGCCGTCGAAACGCCTCATGGCCTGATGCTGCAAATGGCAACCGATCTGGGCATGTCTGAAGAACGCCGCGTCCATGATGCAAACCGCAGCCGCGACCGATGCAATCACAGGCAGCTTGGCACAGTTGGGCGGGGTCTGCTCGGCCTGCCACAAAGCTTATCGCCAGCCGGAAAGCTAATGAACGGGGGGCGAAACCGCCCCCCCTTTTCAACCAGATCAGACCCGCCCCAGCTTTTCCAGCCGTGCCGCCCGCAGCCGGGCAAAATCATCACCGGCATGATAACTGGACCGGGTGAGCGGCGTCGCAGACACCATCAGAAAACCTTTGCCAAACGCCGTGGTTTCATAGCTTTTGAACTCATCCGGTGTCACAAAGCGATCAACCCGATGGTGTTTCGGCGTCGGTTGCAGATACTGCCCGATGGTCAGAAAATCCACATCCGCCGCGCGCATGTCATCCATCACCTGATGCACACCCTGACGATCCTCACCCAAGCCCACCATGATGCCGGATTTGGTGAACAGCGTCGGGTCAAGCTCTTTAACCTTTTGCAGCAGGCGCAAGCTGTGGAAATAGCGCGCACCGGGGCGGACAGTCGGATAAAGCCCCGGCACGGTTTCCAGATTGTGATTGAACACATCCGGCCGCGCTTCGACAACCTTCTCCAAGGCAGCGGGCGGGCATTTCAGGAAATCCGGCGTCAAAATCTCAATGGTGGTGCCGGGCGAGCGGTGACGAATGGCGCGAATGGTCTGCGCAAAGTGTTCCGCCCCGCCATCTTCCAGATCATCGCGGTCCACCGATGTGATCACCACATGTTTCAGCCCCAGTTCCGAAACCGCATGCGCCACCCTGCCCGGCTCAAACGTGTCCAGCGCATTCGGCTTGCCAGTGGCGATATTACAGAACGAACAGCCCCGCGTGCAGATTTCACCCATGATCATCATGGTGGCATGGCCCGCCGACCAGCATTCGCCCACATTGGGGCAACCGGCCTCTTCGCAGACCGTCACCAGCTTTTTCTCACGCAGAATGTCGCGGGTTTGCTTGTAACCCTCTGAGGTCGGCGCCTTCACCCGGATCCAATCCGGCTTTTTCGGTTGGGCATTATCGGGCTTGTGCGCCTTTTCGGGGTGACGTTCGGCCGGAAGCTTGAGGTCGCGCAACAGATTTTCCCCCTGAAAGGCTGATCCGTATCAAATAGTCTGGCGCGGGCGGCTTGGCAACGGCGTTCCCGCCGCAGGCCTATGCAGTCGGGGCAAGGCCCGTAACCAGTAAGAGGGGTGAAAATGGCAAAGAAGATGATCGCAGAGGCGCTGGGCACGGCGATTCTGGTGCTGTTCGGCTGCGGTGCGGCAGTGATTGCCGGGGCCTCGATTGGCTACACCGGCATATCGCTGGCCTCGGTCTGGGCGTTGTGGCTGCGGCCTATGGTCTGGGCGCAATTTCGGGAGCGCATCTGAACCCAGCGGTGTCGCTGGGCATGATGACGGCAGGTCGGATGACAAGGGCCGAATTTCTGGCCTATGCTGCGGCGCAGGTGCTTGGCGCGATCCTTGGTGCGGCGGTGCTCTATCTGATCGCTTCTGGCAAGGCCGATTACAGTCTTGCGACCAATGGCTTGGGGCAGAACGGCTATGGCGCGGGCTATCTGGGCGAATATTCGGCATCGGCGGCGTTGGTGTTTGAATTTTCGCTGACTTTCGTGTTCGTCACGGTGATTCTGGGTGCAACCAGCGCAGGGGCCGCCTCCGGCTTTGCCGGTCTGGCGATTGGCCTGACGCTGGCCGCGATCCACCTGGTCGGCATCGACGTGACTGGCGTATCGGTCAACCCGGCACGCTCGATTGGCCCGGCCCTGTTTGTCGGCGGCACGGCCATGGCGCAACTGTGGCTGTTCATCGTCGCCCCTCTGGCGGGTGGTGCGCTGGCCGGGATCATTCACAAAGCCGGTCCGACCCGTACCTGAGCCAACTTTCCTGCGGGCGACAGGTTTCTGCCGCCCGCAGGTCAATCTGTTTGATTCAGATCAGAGGCGCGCTACCTTGTCCGCGATAGGAAGCCGCATGACCCAGATCGAACTGACCCTCGCCCTTGCCGCCCTGCTGATCACCCCTGGCCCAACCAACGCGCTGTTGGCTTTGGCGGGCGCGCAGTCTGGGATGGGTGGCGGCCTCCGGCTGATCCCGGCGGTGATGCTGTGCTACCTGAGCATCGTTGCACCGTTGTCGCTCTGGGGCGCGCCGATCATCGAGCAGGTGCCAGTTCTGCGGCCGATCCTGACCGGCTTGGCCGCGCTGTGGGTCGCGCGGCTGGCCTTCCGCCTGTGGCATCTGCCTGCCGTGTCTCGCAGCCAAATCCAGCCCGTAACCTCTGCACAAATGGCGATCACCACCGCGCTGAATCCGAAATCCCTGATCTTCGGCATGGTGCTGATCCCTGCCAGCCCGCCTATTTCAGCCGGTTTGGGGCTGTTTCTGGTGCTGGTTCCGCTGATCTCGGCGCTCTGGGTTGGTCTTGGAGCAGGCGTGCTGTCTCGCTCGGGGCGCTGGCTGAACCGGGGGGCCGCAGTTTGGCTGGCCACTCTGTCGCTGCTGTTGGCCGCCAAGGCCTTTGCAGGCTGAACGCCCTAGCCGATCAGCGGTCCTGATCTGCCATAGGCCTCGTCATAATGCCGCCGCAAGCGTTGCAGCGCGATGCGCAATACCACCTTGCCCGAGCGCGCCGCCCACCCCAGACGCTGCTCGGTGGTCTCGATGCCTTCCAGAAAACAGCAAACCCGCAGCGCCACATCGCCAAGGCCGGGGCCAAGATCACGCAACGCCGCCGCCACCCGGTCGCGCGCCGCACGCGGGCCTTCAGCCAGACCGGAATCGCCACGAAAACTGCCACGATCCCCGCCCGTCAGAAACCGCTCCCAATTCTGCGCAACCTTCGGCCCCATCTGCGCCAGTTCGACATCCTCACGCAACCGTTCGGCTGCCACCACCTGATCAGGCTCCAGAAACAGCTTGCCATCCTTGTCGCGCCGCCGTCCCAGCACCGCCACCGGGCTTTCGGCCAGATTATAGCGAATCCGCCGTGGCCCGGCATCATCAGCCACCGCGCGCTCGTCCCAACTGCGGTGCTGATCGGC
Source organism: Paracoccaceae bacterium (assembly GCA_009773375.1). Classification (GTDB taxonomy): domain Bacteria; phylum Pseudomonadota; class Alphaproteobacteria; order Rhodobacterales; family Rhodobacteraceae; genus Cypionkella. Next base: position 32,195 of record WRPH01000034.1, on the reverse strand, counting down.
GAAACTGGCCGGAGCCTCGGCAAACCCACCCGCGACCCGTGCGTCTTCGTCCAGCATCCGCCTGAGCGCCGCACGCCCCGGTGCCGAAATCTCATAACTCGCCACTCGCCCCGGCTTGCGGCAGACGATCCAATCCTTCAACGCAAAGGCCTGTGCAATCGTGCGATCCACCACCGCCGTCCGCTGCGTGCTGCCATCCGGCAACTCGCGCATCACCACAGCTTTTTCCATATCCGGCGCGAAGGCAAGGATCGCACCGTGCTCAACCAAGCGGCGAAGAATGCGCATACCTTCGGCTTTGATTGTTGCCTCATCAGCAACAATAGTTTGTGGGCGGATCGGGGCTGACATCGGGTCTTCATCCTTTATGACAGGGGCTTGGCGGGTCTGCGGGGCTTGCATCAGCGCATCCAACGCCTGATCCAGCAACGGATCATCACGACGGGTCTCATAGCGGCGAACCGCCCGCATGACGGTCGAGGCATGTCGGCCCTCGCGTCGCGCAAGTTCCCGATATGAAACACCATCTTCGGTATGATCCAGATAAAGACGCACCGCGTCAGGCAACCAGCCAGGCAGGCTTTGAATCAGGGAAAGATTACTCTGCATCGTCGTTTGCCGCGCCAAAGCCTCGTCTTGGTCGTTCCTTGCCGAAACGTTAACAACCGTGGAAGGCATTGGTTACCCATTGGTTAATATCTGAACCGTTGCTGATAATTGTTTCTAAATCTTAAACAATGTCAGAACCGTCCGCGCGCTGCAAATCGGCTTTGCGCAACGCTTGGTTGTGTCGTGCTAAAAAGCCTCATTCACTCAAGGAGGCTCCCGCCATGACCGATTTCCGCGCCCTGCTTGCCACTCTGCGCCGCCCACGCCTGCTGATCCGCGCCGCCCATTGCGGGCTTGTCGATTACAAGCGCGACCGTCACTTGCGTCGGCTGGCCTGCGGCTCGATCTCGCCCGAACGCGTCGTGCCGCGCCTGCTAGCGGAAGAAGAACGCCTGGAAGAAACCCGCCGCACTGGTGAAGCGGGCTACTGCGTTGCCCGTCATATCGAGGTGCTGATCGCGCTGATGGCCGAAGTCAGACTGCTGCCCCGCCCACCGAATGCAGTCTGAAACGCAAAAGGCCCGCAGCGATGCGGGCCTCTTCCTGATCCTGAATGCCGATCAGAGATTACATGAATGCATCCGGCATCGACGCCTTCTTCTTGGCGACGTATTCGTCGATGCTTTCCACGATGCCTTCGTCAATCGCAGGCGCCACATAATCGCCCAGCATCTTCTTGACCCGCTCTGCCGCCAGCGTTTGCGTATCGCGCGCGCCTTCTTCGGCCCAGGTCTCGAACGGCTTGTAGTCGAACAGATCAGACCGCCAGAACGCGCTCTTGAAGTTGGCCTGCGTGTGCTCGCAACCCAAATAGTGACCGCCCGGACCAACTTCGCGGATCGCATCCATAGCCTGACCGTTGGTATCCATCATGATACCCTGCGCCAGATGGTGCAGCGTGCCCAGCTGATCGGCGTCCATCACGAATTTCTCGAACGAAGAAACCAGACCGCCCTCCAGCCAGCCGCAGGCGTGCAGCATGAAGTTCACGCCCGCCAGCAGCGCCATATTCAGGCTGTTCGCGGTTTCGTAGGCTGCCTGCGCGTCCGGCAGTTTTGACCCACAGAACGACCCGCCTGACCGATACGGCAGCCCCAGACGCCGTACCAACTGGCCAGTGCCATAGGTGATATGCGCCGCTTCCGGCGTACCAAACGTCGGTGCGCCAGAGTTCATGTCAATCGAGGTCACAAACGCCCCGGCGATCACCGGCGAGCCCGGACGCACCAGCTGGCTGTAAGACACCCCGGCCAGAATCTCGGCCAGCACCTGCGTCAGCGTCCCCGCCACCGTCACCGGCGCCATCGCGCCGCCCACGATAAACGGCGACACAATCGACGCCTGATTGTTCGAGGCATAAACCTCCAACGCGCCCATCATGATACCATCAAAGGTCATCGGCGAGTTGATGTTGATCAGCGAAGTCATAACCGTGTTCTGATCGACAAAATCCGATCCGAACAACAGCTTCGACATCTCAATCGAATCCGCCGCCCGCGAAGGCTCCGTCACCGACCCCATGTATGGCTTGTCCGACAGCACCATATGCGCGCGCAGCATATCCAGATGCCGCTTGTTCACCGGAATATCGGTCGGCTCACACACCGTGCCGCCCGAGTGATGCAGCCATTTCGACATATAACCCAGCTTCACGAATTTCTGGAAATCATCCAGCGTGGCATAGCGGCGGCCACCTTCCATGTCGCGCACAAAGGGCGGGCCATAGACCGGCGCCAGCACCAGATTGCGCCCGCCGACCTCAACATTCCGCTCCGGGTTGCGGGCATATTGGGTGAAGGTCTTCGGCGCGGTCGAACACAGCTTGCGGGCCAGCCCGCGCGGAATGTGCACCCGCTCGCCACGCACATCCGCACCGGCATCGCGCCAACGCTGCAACGCCGCTTCGTTTTCAACAAAGTTGACGCCAACCTCTTCCAACACCGTCTCGGCATTGTATTCGATGATCTGCAATGCTTCTTCGTTCAGGATCTCGAAGTTCGGAATATTGCGCTGAATGAACTTCGCGGTTTCAAACGACACCGCCGTCCGTTCGGCCCGCCGACTGGCCCCACCGCCGCCGCGTGCCCGCCGTCCACCCACTTCGCTCATCGCAATCTCCATCGTCTGCCGCCCAACGGCGTTGTTTTGCCACCCTTATGCCGCGAAGCGCTGCAGACCCACCCCCCGAATACGCCACATAAACTCCAAAACCGACATGTTCAGCGACTGTAAGCGACTTCGGTTCATCCTCTCTGCGCAAATATCCTCCAGGGGGTGAGGCGGAACGCCGAGGGGGACGGAACGCCCCCCCTAAAATTCTTTCTTCAAGAATTTTCCTTGTCACCGATCTTGCGATTCTCCGCCCCAAAGGCTACGCGAAGCCATGACACAGCATGATCGCCTCCTCATCATCGACTTCGGCTCTCAGGTCACCCAACTGATTGCGCGCCGCCTGCGCGAGCTGAACGTTTATTGCGAAATCCATCCCTATAACAAGGTGGACGACGCGGTTCTTACCAGCTTTGCGCCCAAGGCGGTGATCCTGTCGGGGGGGCCGGATTCGGTCACTCGCGAAGGCTCGCCCCGCGCGCCCGAAAGCTTGTGGAACCTTGGCGTCCCGGTTCTGGGCATCTGCTATGGCCAGCAGACGATGATGCAGCAGTTGGGCGGGCTGGTCGAACACGGCCACGGCACCGCCGAATTTGGCCGCGCCTTTGTCACGCCGACCACGGATAACCTGTCGATCCTCGACGGCTGGTTCGCCGATGGCAAAGAACAGGTCTGGATGAGCCACGGCGATCACGTCTCGCGTATCGCCCCCGGCTTTACCGTCTATGGCACCTCACCGAACGCGCCCTTTGCGGTCACGGCGGATGTGTCGCGGCATTTCTACGCCGTGCAGTTCCACCCCGAGGTGCATCACACGCCGAAGGGCGCGAAACTCTACGAGAATTTCATCAAACTGGCTGGCTTCAAGGGCGATTGGACGATGGGCGCCTACCGCGCCGAGGCCATCGCCAAGATCCGCGCGCAAGTGGGCGATGCCAAGGTGATTTGCGGGCTGTCTGGCGGCGTTGACAGCTCGGTTGCCGCCGTGCTGATCCACGAGGCGATTGGCGATCAGCTGACTTGCGTTTTCGTCGATCACGGCCTGCTGCGGCTCGGGGAGGCTGAACAGGTCGTCAGCATGTTCCGCGACCATTACCACATGCCGCTGATCCATGCCGATGAATCTGCCCTGTTCCTTGGCGCGCTGGAAGGTATTTCGGACCCGGAGGTCAAACGCAAGACCATTGGCCGGCTGTTCATCGACGTGTTCCAGAAACATGCGCATGAGGTGGGCGGTGCCACTTTCCTTGCGCAGGGCACGCTTTACCCCGATGTGATTGAATCGGTCAGCTTCTCCGGCGGGCCTTCCGTCACCATCAAATCACACCACAACGTCGGCGGTTTGCCGGAAAAGATGGGCCTGAAACTGGTCGAACCGCTGCGCGAGCTGTTCAAGGACGAGGTTCGCGCCTTGGGCCGCGAACTCGGTCTGCCCGCCAGCTTCATCGGTCGCCACCCGTTCCCCGGCCCCGGCCTTGCCATTCGCTGCCCCGGCGAAATCACCGCAGAAAAGCTCGACATCCTGCGCCGCGCTGATGCTGTCTATATCGACCAGATCCGCAAACACGGCCTCTACGATGAAATCTGGCAAGCCTTCGCCGCAATTTTGCCGATGAAAACCGTGGGCGTGATGGGCGACGGGCGCACCTATGACTATGCGCTGGCGCTGCGGGCGGTTACCTCGGTCGATGGCATGACCGCCGATTACTACCCGTTCACGCATGATTTTCTGGGTGAGACGATGACCCGGATCATCCAGGAGGTCAAAGGCGTGAACCGTGTGTTCTACGATGTCACCTCAAAGCCGCCGGGCACGATCGAACTGGAATGATCCGGCTGCGCGGCCACATGATTTGCACGACCGCCGACGAATGTGCGGCAGTGCTTGCACATGTTGCAGAACACACCCGGCTCAGTCGCGCCGAGCCGGGGTGTCTGTCGTTCGAAGTCACCCCGACTGACGACCCCATGATGTTTGAGGTGATGGAAACCTTTCGCAGCCGCGATGATTTCAATGCGCATCAGACCCGCACACGGGCATCGCGCTGGTTCGAGGCCACCCGAAATGTGCTGCGCGATTTCCGGGTGGAAGACCTCAGAAATTAGATGAAAAACCGACGCTAACCGCGCCTTTTTCCACATAAATCATTTGAACGCGCCACGCCCCACAAGCTGCGTCAGTGGCAGGCGCGGACTTGGAAACTCGCGCGCGCGCAGCGCTTCGGGCAGGCTTTCAGCATCGCCCTTATGCCCCACCGCTATCACCGCATGCAGCACATAACCTGTCGGCATCGCCAGCGTTTCGGCCAGTTTTGCCGCATCAAAGCCGCCCATCGCATGCGCAGAAAGCCCCTGCAGATATGCTTGCAGGGCAAACGATCCCCACGCGGTTCCGGTATCAAACGCATGCCATGGGTTCGGATTTTCAGCGCCATCCTTGGCCACCGTGCTGCGCGAAGCCACCGCCACCAACGCCGCCGCCTTTTCCCCCCAAGTGCGGTTGAACGGCACCAAAGCCGCCGCGATCTTGGCAAAAGCCGTATCACCGCGCAGCCCATAGGCAAACCGCCACGGCTGGTTATTGCTGGCCGAGGGTGCCCAGCGTGCCGCTTCAAACAGCGGCATCAGGTCGGCCTCGGCCAAAGCCGCGTCGGCAAAGGCACGCGGCGACCAGCGCCCGGTAAACTGATCGGCAATCGGGTGGTCTGCGGTGCGGGTCATCTCGGCTTCCTTGCTACGAACTTCAGGGCAGCTAACTCTATTTCTGCCAAAGCAAAACCCACGCTGCCGCAAAGCTTCTGCGCAAATTTGCGCAGCTTGCCGCCTCTGGCAAAGCCGCGCCGAAGCAGCTATCCCTTGGCCCATGCGCGCCACGTCTCAAAACTTCCTGTTCCGCCACCGCGATTTCGGCCTCTACTGGTTCGGAATGGCCTTTGAAAGCATCGCGGTGCAGATCGAGGCCGTCACCATCGGCTGGCAGATCTACACCGTCAGCCGCGAGACGCTGTCGATCGAGGAAAGCGCCTTCATGGTCGGCATGGTCGGGCTTGCGCAGTTCATTCCGCTGTTCGTATTGACCCTGTGGGCCGGTTCTCTGGCAGACCGCCACTCGCGTCGGGCCATCGTGCTGGGGTCCATCGTGTTGAAGATCGTTGGCGTGCTGGGTCTGGTCGCGGTGGCGTTGGAGCCAACCCCGACCCTGTGGCACATCTTCGCCATCGCCGGCATCTTCGGTGTGGCGCGCGCCTTCCTGTCGCCCGCAGCCTCGGCGCTGGTGCCAATGCTGGTGCCAAAAGCCGACATGCCGCAGGCGATCTCGCTGAAATCGCTCAGCTGGCAGGTGTCGGTGATCCTTGGTCCTTGGATTGGCGGTATGCTTTGTGCTGTGTCTACCGCGCTGGCTTATGGTGTTGCAGCCTGCCTCTATGTTCTCGCCATCACCATCGTCAGCTTGCTGCGCACCAATACAAAACCCGCGCGGCAACCGGGGGGTCAGTGGGAGCAGATCAAGGAAGGTCTTGTTTATACATGGAAAAACAAGATCATCTTTGGCGCGATTTCACTCGATCTGTTCGCCGTGCTGCTGGGTGGCGCGACCGCGCTGCTGCCCGCCTTTGCCTCTGACATCCTGAAAGTCGGCCCCGAAGGCTTTGGCATCCTGCGTTCTGGCCCAGCGATTGGCGCGGTGGTGATGGCGCTTGCGCTTGCACGCTGGCCGCTGAAACGCCGCGCCGGGGTGCGGATGTTCTGGGCCGTCGCTGCCTTTGGTCTGGCCACCATCGTCTTCGGCCTGTCGCAGAACATGTGGCTGTCGCTGGCAGCCTTGGCGGTGCTGGGCGCTGCCGACATGATTTCGGTCTACGTCCGGCAGACCCTTGTGCAGATCGTCACCCCCGACCACATGCGCGGCAGGGTGTCTTCGGTGTCAGGCCTGTTCATCTCTGGCTCGAACGAGCTGGGCGAGTTCGAATCCGGCGTGGTGTCGCGCTTCATCGGTCCGGTCGGTGCGGCGGTATTCGGCGGCATCGGCACGCTGATCGTCACCGGCACCTGGGCGTGGATGTTCCCCGGCTTGCGCAAGGCCGACCGACTGGACGGAGTCGAGCCGGAGGACGAGGAAACCCTGAAGCCGCATTCGATGACCAGCCCGGTCAGCTAAAGTCAGCCCGACAGTCGCAAAACCGCAGCCCTGAAATGGAGGGCGGCGGCGTTGGTTCTGCCGCCGCACGACTGTTGCACCGCTTGGGTGCCACTCTGGCGCTGACCGACGCCAACCCGCACAGCCTGCAAGCCACTGCCCTGCCGCTGGATGCATTGGCCCTGCAAGGCGACATCCGCAGCACTGCCGCCTGTGAAGAAATCATCACCCGCACGCTGGATGCCTATGGCCGGATCGACGCGCTGGTCAATGCCGCCGGGATCTGGGTCGAAGGCCCCTCGGAAACCGCCAGCGAGGCAGATTTCACCGCTTGCATCGAGGTCAATCTGAAAGGCACCTTCTTTCTGTGCAGCCGTGCCATCCCGGCATTGGCGGCGACCAAGGGTGCGATCGTCAACATAAGTTCCGATGCCGGGGTGATCGGCAACGCCGGGGCGGCGATCTACTGCGCTTCCAAGGGGGGCGTCACCGTGATGACCAAAGCCCTAGCGCGCGAACTGGCACCGCGCGGCATCCGGGTAAACGCGCTCTGTCCCGCCGATATCGCCAGCCCGATGCTGCAAGGTCAGGCGGACCGCTACGGCGCGGGCAATCCTGCCGCCTATTTCGCCCAGTTGCTGACACATTACCCGCAAGGGCCGCAGGCCCGCTTCCTGACCCCGGATGAGGTTGCGCTGAACGTGGCATTCCTGCTGTCGCCTGCCGCGGCAGGCATCACCGGCGCGGCGCAGATGCTCGATTTCGGTTTGACGGCGGGCTATTAACCTGATGATAACGCCTCAAACGCCACAGTCTCGGCATCACACGGACGTGACGTGGCGTCATTGATTGACCGATCAATGACCTGCTGCTTAGCGTGGCAAATCACCGCATCTTGCCGCAGCATCCCGCATCAAAGACGGGGCCTGCCAGGAAGCTTGACGATTTACGGGGAAGAGAACCATGAAACACATCATCACAGCGCTTGGCGCGCTGGCAGTCAGTTCAACCCTGGCCCAGGCGGGTGGGTTTGAACGTTCAAGCGTGCCACTTGGCTTCATGTTCGAGAAGGGCAGCTATGCCGAACTTACCTTTGGCATCGTAAACCCATCGGTGAAAGGCCGCGCTATCGGTGCCTTGGGTGGCGCGGCGTCGGGCAACGTCGCAAAAAACTATTCGCAGCTGGGCGTGGCATTCAAAACCGACCTGAATGAAAAGCTGTCGCTCGGTATCTCGCTTGATCCCAGCTTTGGCGCCGACATCGCCTATCGTGCAGCCACCGGCTTTCCGATTCAGGGGTCAACCGCGACCTTGCGCGGCGATACCATCGCCCTGATCGGGCGTTATCAGTTTGACAGCGGCTTCTCGGCCTTGGCGGGCGTGCGCTCGGTTGGTGTCGGCGGTGGCGTGTCGCTGTCGCGCAATATGGTTATACCCAGTGTCGGCTTGGTTCCGGTCAACGGGTACAAAGCCAACTTCAAGACCGACCGTGATCTCGGCTATGTCGTTGGCGTGGCGTATGAAAAGCCTGAAATCGCCCTGCGCGTCGGGCTGACCTATTCCACCGAAACCACGCATGAACTCCAGACCACAGGCGTGTTCCTGAACCCGTTGACCGGCCTGCCCGTCGCGTTCACGACCCCCACCACGGTCGAGCTGCCGAAATCGGTCACCTTCGATTTCCAGTCCGGCGTGGCCGCCAATACGCTGGTGTTCGGCTCGATCCGCTGGATGGACTGGACGGCGACGCGGCTGATTGCGCCGAACGCAGGCCCAGCTAACCCTTTGATCGATTATGACAATGACGTTATCACCTACAGCTTGGGCGTCGGCCGCAAGTTCAACGAACAATGGTCGGGCGCCGTGTCGGTCAGTTACGAGGATTCCAACGGCTTGCTGGCCTCCAACCTGTCGCCGACCGATGGCCTGTTCAGCCTGCAAGTTGGCGGATCTTACACCAGGGACAAGATGAAGATCTCGGGCGGCGTGCGCTATGTCAAAATCGGCGATGCCTCCGCACTTGGCGGTGGGTCGCACTTTGAAGGCAACTCGGCGGTTGCGGTTGGCATGAAGATTGGCCTCAGCTTCTGAATTGTCACAGGCATTGCATCGGCCCCGCATCGCTTGCGGGGCCGTTTTCATTTGCACTTTCGCCGCCCGCCGTCCCCCTGTAACAACATCCACGACAGCCGAAGGAGCCGCCGATGATCTACAGGTCCGGGAAAGATTTCCGTGATGCCACGCAAAAGCGCGTGCTGCTGTTCGGCATGTCGGGTTTGGGTAAGACCTATCTGTCCAACATGCTGCGCGAGGCCGGCGACTGGTTTCACTACTCGGTGGATTACCGCATCGGCACCCGTTACATGAACGAATTCATTGCCGACAACTTCAAGCGCGAGGCGATGAAAGTGCCGTTGCTGCGCGAATTGCTGATGACTGATTCGGTCTATATCGCGTCGAACATCACCTTTGACAATCTTGCCCCGCTGTCGACCTACCTTGGCAAACCCGGCGACTCTGCGCGCGGTGGCATTGCGTTTGAGGAATACTGCCGCCGCCAGAGCCAGCACGCGCAGGCCGAAATCGCCGCCATGCTGGACACGCCGCGATTCGTCGAACGCGCCGAAAGTATATATGGATATCATAACTTTATCTGCGACACTTCAGGTTCGATCTGCGAAGTCGTCGATGCCGAAAACCCCAGCGATCCGGTAATGCAGGCGCTGGCTTCCAGCCAGCTTCTGGTCTGGATCAAAGGTTCAGATGCCCACAAGGCCGAACTCGCCCGCCGCTTTGATCGCGCGCCCAAGCCGATGTATTACCGCCCCGATTTCCTCACCGCACTTTGGGCCGAATACCTGACCCGCGAAGCCAAGCCCGCCGATCAGGTCGATCCCGATGCCTTCCTGCGCTTTGGCTATGCCCGCCTGTTGGATCACCGCCAGCCGCGCTATGCCGCGATGGCGCGCTGGGGCGTCACGGTAACCGCAGAAGAGGTGGCGCAGGTGGCAACCCCCGCCGATTTCGATGATCTGATCGCAAGCGCGCTCGATCGCCGCCCGCTTGAAAATCCGACCACAACCGCCTAACTCACGGGCTTGTCAGGAGAAACCCATGCCGATCACCCTGCCCACCACCCTGCCCGCCTTCGACGTTCTGCGGAACGAGGGCGTCATGGTGATGTCGCCCGAACGGGCGATGGCGCAGGAAATCCGTCCGCTGCGCATTGGCCTGCTGAACCTGATGCCGAAGAAAATCCAGACGGAAAACCAGTTCGCCCGGCTGATCGGTGCCACGCCATTGCAGATCGACTTCCAACTGATCCGGATGAGCGAACATCAGACCAAAAACACTGCTGCCGAACACATGGAAACCTTCTACCGCCCGTTCCAGGAGGTGAAGGATGAAAAGTTTGACGGTCTGATCATCACCGGCGCGCCGATTGAACATCTGCCATTCGAAGAGGTCACCTATTGGGATGAACTTTGCGAAGTGATGGATTGGACGCAGACTAACGTATTCTCCACCTTCGGTGTCTGCTGGGGTGGCATGGCGATGATCTATCATTTCCATGGCGTGCAGAAACACATGCTCGACCACAAGGCCTTCGGCTGTTTCCGCCATCAGAACGTCTCGCCGACCTCGCCCTATTTGCGCGGGTTTTCCGACGATTTCATCATTCCGGTCAGCCGCTGGACCGAGATGAAACAGGCCGAGATTGATACAGCCCCCGGCCTGCGCACCCTGATCGGGAGCGACGAGGTTGGCCCCTGTCTGGTCGAAGATGCCGCCCACCGCGCGCTCTATATCTTCAACCATTTCGAATATGACAGCGACACGCTGAAGCAGGAATATGACCGCGACGTTGCCGCAGGCACGCCGATCAACGTCCCCGCCAACTACTACCCCGATGATAATCCGGCCAAACCGCCGCTAAACCGCTGGCGCAGCCACGCGCATCTGCTTTACGGCAACTGGATCAACGAAATTTATCAGGGCACCCCCTATGATCTGAACGATCTGGGTCGCTAAAGCGCTTTGCAGGCGCGGCCCAAATCGCCATAGTTGCCGAAACAAAGGGGAAGTCATGGATCTGCCATTCGACGGCGCCATCAGTCGCTATTTCACCGAAACCGCTCCGACAAACGTCCGCCACGCCATTGAAAAGGCAGGCAAAGACGAGATTCTATGGCCAGACTACCCTTACCGCGAAGAGATGAAGAAAAAGGATTACGGCGCCCATATGGAGGCACTGCAAATCCAGATTGCGCGAATGCAGGCGGATGTAAAGGCCACGGCCAAGCGCATCGTCGTGGTGTTCGAAGGCCGAGATGCCGCAGGCAAAGGCGGCGCGATTTCGGCGCTGCATATGAACATGAATCCGCGTTCTGCGACCATTGCGGCGCTGCCAAAACCGACCGAGCGCGAGGCGGCACAATGGTATTTCCAGCGCTACGTCGATTGGTTGCCTGCTGCGGGCGAGATCACCCTGTTTGACCGCAGCTGGTATAACCGCGGCATTGTCGAGCATGTCTTTGGCTTCTGCAAACCCGAACAGCGCGCGAAGTTCTTCCGGCAACTGCCTGAATTTGAACGGATGATTGTCGATGAAGGCATCACCCTGCTGAAATTCTGGCTGGAGGTGGGGCAAGCTGAGCAGCTCAAACGCTTCCTCGATCGCGAAAAAGACCCGCTCAAGCAATGGAAACTCAGCCAGATTGACATCGACGGGCTGGCAAAATGGGATGCCTATTCTGCTGCCATTGACGAAACGCTGCATCAAAGCAATTTCAAGCACGCGCCCTGGACGGTGGTTCTGTCGGATGACAAGCTGCGCACGCGGATTTGTGTTGTGCAAAAAATCCTGCAATCCATTGACTATAAAGGCAAAGATGAAAAAGTCATCGGCAGGATAGATGACAGGATCTGCGGCGGCCCCAAGATCCGGCCAAAGCCGTGAAACGCGGCTACCATCACGGCAATCTGCGGCAAGCGCTGGTTGAAGCCGCGCTTGCGCTGATCGCCGAACAGGGCCCCACTGGTTTTACCCTGTCCGAAGCCGCGAAGACCGCAGATGTCACGCCCGCCGCCGTCTACCGCCACTTTGCCGGGCGCGATGACTTGCTCGCCGAGGTTGCCCGCCAAGGCTATGACATTTTCGCCGCGCTGATGGAGTTTGCCTATGGCAATGGTCAACCCACCGCACTGGCTGCGTTCGAGGCGACAGGACGTGCCTATCTTGCCTTCGCCCGCAAATACCCCGGCCATTACATGGCGATGTTTGAATCCGGGCTTAACCTGCAAGCCCATCCCGATCTGGCACAGGTGGCGCAAAAAGCCCGTGACGTGGTGGAGAAAGCCGCCGAAAAGCTATCGCAACAACTGCCCGCCACCAAGCGCCCGCCCGCCAGCATGGTTTCGGCGCATATCTGGGCGATGAGCCATGGCGTGGTCGAACTTTACATGCGTGGCGCACCGGGGGCAAAAAGCCCATTTCCCCCCGAAGACCTGCTTGAGACCGGAATCGGCATCTATCTGCGCGGACTGGGCCTGCTGCCACCCGATTCCTAGAAATACGGGCGCTTAAAAATACCCGCGCCGGTTCAGATCACCCAGATCGTAGCCACGCTGATGCAGCAATTCCAACAGCCGAGGCAGCTGGCTCACTTCATCTTCAACGCACATAAGCCGCAGATACCAATACAGAAATCCCGCATAGGGCCAGTCCCGCGCGGTCGCCGCCGCAATCGCCGCAGGCATCTGCGCCGCATCGGTCAGGGTGATCGCATTCTGCCAGAAATCAGTCTGCCCGCCCAGAACCACCGGCTTGCGGTGCAAGAAAGCTTCAAATCCGACCGCTGAGGTCAGCGTCAGCGCACAATCACAGGCTGCCAGCAGATCATGGATCGACGCTGCCACCACATGCACGCCGCGCGCCGGATCGTGATAGCCGGACAGATGCGCAAGCTCTTCCAGGCTCTGGTTGGGATGCGGTTTGATATAGAGCGCCCGCGCGCCCTTGGCAGCAATTGCGGCTTCGATCATTTGCGGCACACTCAGGTAATGCCGGTGATGTTTTGGCGTTTTGAAATCCTGTGCGAAAAACGCCAGGCAGCCCGGCTTGATCATCTCCGACCCGCGCGGCATCTGATCGAACTTGCTGCGGTTCTCTTCGATAAACTGCGGCGCCAGCTCGGCCAGAAACCGTTCTGCCCGCCGTTTGGGCATGGCTTCGGCATCGAACGGAGCCAGCCGCTGCAATGAATTGTTGCGGGTGCCAATCTGGTCGAAAAACCAATAACCGCGCAAGTAACTGGGCACACAATGGAAAACATTGTGCGCGTAGAAACCGCGATCTTCCATGAACACATGCAGATGCTGCGGGTGTGCCGCCGCGCGTTCGTGCGCGCCGGGGTCCGCGGCAATAATCTCAACCCCCCAACCTCGCGCCCTTGCGTGATCGGCAAAGGCTGTCAGCAGCTTGAAGTGCCGCTTTTCCAGCGACACCGCCAGCTTGGCGCGGGCATGAAAGAACAGCGTCGGCGCTTGCCGATCTGGCATCAGCGGAACAGCACCAACGCCCCCGGAGCCCACGCTACCCGCGCCCGCGTGCCAATATCCAGCACAGGGCGACCAAAGACGTTGCGCATAGAAAGCCGCATCGCCTCGGTGGTGCCATCCAGTTTGATGTCGTAATAGGTCATGTCGCCGTAATAAACGACCTCTTCCACCGTCGCCATGCTTTCGCGGTCGGTTGCGGTCTGGCCATCAAACAGGATGGTCAGGGTTTCCGGCCGGAAGCCGATCGACGCGCCAGTGCCGCCCGGTGCCGACGACACCTGATCAGCGTTCAGCGTCAGCCGCCCAAAGCCCTGCGCGTCAACCTCGACCTTGCCGCCGTGTTCCGACAGGATCTGCGCCGGCAGGAAGTTCATTGTGCCAATGAAATCAGCAACCTTGCGCGAATTCGGACGTCTGTACAAAGTCTCCGGATCGGCCAGCTGCGCGATTTCACCCTCAAACATCACCGCGATCCGGTCCGACATCACCAGCGCTTCTTCCTGATCATGCGTCACCAGAATGAAGGTGATGCCGACCTGCCGTTGCAGCTTGATCAGTTCCACCTGCATCTGCTCGCGCATCTTCTTGTCCAGTGCCGACAACGGCTCGTCCAACAGCAGCACCTTCGGCTTCAGGATCAGCGCCCGCGCCAGCGCCACCCGTTGCCGCTGCCCGCCTGACAGCGCATGCGCCGCCCGCGCGCCATAGCCTTTCAGCCCGACCATCTCTAATGCCTCGGCCACCGCCGCCGCCTTTTCCGCCTTCGACCGCGGATCTTTGCGCAGACCAAAGCCGACATTTTCGGCTACGGTAAGATGCGGAAAGATCGCATAAGACTGAAACACCATGTTGGTCGGCCGCACGTTGGCTGGCACCCCCTCCATGTTCTTGCCGTCGATCATCACCGCACCCGAGGAAATCCCCTCAAACCCGGCGATGGTGCGCAGCAGCGTGGTCTTGCCGCACCCCGATGGCCCGAGCAGTGAGAAAAACTCCCCCGCCTTGATCGTTGCCGTGATCCCGCGCAGCGCGTGGTAATCGCCGTAATACTTATGAACGTCCTTGAACTCGATCATCGTCGGTTTGTCGGCAGCGAGGGTCACAGAAAGCCTCCAGTATCCTTGCCACCGGTTTTGGCGATGCCACGGCGGCGGAAATATTCAGCGGTTGCGAGAAGCGCGATGGACAGACACACCAGAATGGTCCCCAGCGCCATGATGACCGGCACGTTCTGCGGAAAGCGGAACTGGCCCAGAATATAGACCGGCAGGGTGTTTTCATTGCCCGCCAGAAAGAACGCCATGATGAATTCATCAAGGCTGATGGTGAAGGTGATCAGCAGCGATGAAATGATCCCCGGCATCACCAGTGGCAGAATGATCAGCCGAAAGGTCGAGATCGGGGTTTCACCCAGATCATAAGCCGCCTCTTCAAGCGATTTGTCCAAAGACTGGAACGCCGCCGACAGGATCGCAATCGAGAACGGCGTACAAACCAGCACATGCCCCAGGATCACCGTGAAAATGCTCAGCGGCAGCCCGATCCCGAGCATCACCGCCAACAGGGCCACCGCCAGAATGATTTCCGGCAGCACCAGCGGCAGCATGATCATGCCCATGATCCCGGCCTTGCCCGGAAAGCTGTAGCGGGTCGACGCACGCGAGGCGAAAATCCCCAAGGTCGTCGCCAGCACCGCCGAACACGACGCGATGATCAGCGAGTTTTTCAGCGCCCGGTGCAGTTCTGGCTCCAGCCACAGCTTTTCGAACCACTTTGTCGTCGCCCCCGAAAGCGGAAACGCAATCACCGTGGCATCGTTGAAGGCAAACAGCGGCAGCAGTAGGATCGGAGCATAGAGGAAAATCAGATAGCCCAGCGTGTAGACGCGAAACCAACCACCCTTCATCATTTGCCCCCCTTCAGGTAGCGCCGGTTGAGGAACAGGAACAGCAGGCTCACCGCCACCACGATCCCCATCGCCGAAATCGCAATCGCCGACCCCATCGGGTAATTATCCAGCTTTTTATAGGAAAGTTCGATCAGGTTGGCGACCATCCGCCCCTCTGGCCCACCGACCAGCAGCGGCGTCACATAGTCGCCAATCGTCGGAATGAACACGATCAACACCGACGAAATCACTCCGGGCATCGCCAGCGGCAGCGTCACCCGAATAAATGTCATGAACGGGCTTTCGCCCAGATCGCGGCCCGCCTCAAGGAAAGACCGGTCGATCTTTTCCAGCGCCACAAAGATCGGCAGGATCGCAAACGGCGCATAGGCATGGGCCAGCGTGATGATCACCGAGTTGACGTTATACAGGATGAACGTCACCGGCTCATCGGTAATGCCCAAGCCCATCAGGCCCGAGTTCACCACGCCGTTATAGCCCAAGATCACCTTCCACAGAAACACCCGGATCAGATAGCTGGTCCAGAACGGGATGGTGATCAGAAACAGCCACAGCGACTTTTTTGACGGATGAACGTGAAAGCTGACGAAATAGGCCACCGGAAACGCGGTCAGCACCGTCACCGCCGTTACCGCCAGTGATACACCCAAAGACCGCAGCATCACCGCACGGAACGCCTCGTTCGACCACACGTCGATGTAGTTTTGCAGGGTGAATTCATGAACGATGGTCAGATAGCCATCGGTCCAGAAACTATACAGAAAGATCGTGACCAACGGTGCCGCCAGCAACAGCGTGGCGTAAAGCGCGGTCGGGCTGATCATCGCCAAGCCGTTGGCCGCCTCAGATCCCCTGAAGCGTGCCTTTCCTCTGGATTGCATCCTCATTCCCCCTGTTGCACCTTGGTTGGCGCATTCCGGCATATTTTGATCAAATTAAGCCGATCCGCAAAGACCGCGCAAGCCTAATTCTTATCTTCGCCGCTAACAGCTTGAAGTTCAAGGAAAACGGGTCAGTTTTCGACGCGCTCGATATCGATTGCACGCTTTTTCAGCTCTTCATACAGCGTTGGCAGCACCCGCTGCGCCGCCATCGCCGCCTGCAATGCATCCGAGATAACCTCATCGCCACTGCCGCCGGCCACCCGCCAGATCAGCCGCTGCTTCAGCCCGTCGTCATAAACAATCTCGGTGGAACCGCTGCGCGATTTGCGAAAGCCAAGAAAATCGGCACCGCCGTGCGGCGCATGAAATGTGGTCTGGACGCCCATTTTGGGTCTCTCCTATACTGCTCTAAGGTCATGCTGCGCAAAGATCCGCCAACGGTCAATCTGCTTGTGCAGAATTCCGCCGCTCCGAGTCACGAAAGCCACAGGCTGCGTTGCAGCGGAACAATCGCCAATGCAGCGATACAATCACACGGCCATGTCATGCGGCGGACGTGGCAGCAGATAGCCAAGGGCCGCAATGCCAGCCTCCAGCTGTTGCCGCGGAATATTGCCCGCAATCGCCAGCCGCACTGCATTCGGCGCGCGGCCATTGATCATCGCATATTGATCCGCCGCCCGCACCAGCACGCCCTGCTCTTCCGCCATCCGGGTGAACGTGTAGGCCCGCCAGCCCTGCGGCAGCCGCAGCCAGGCAAACGGAATCCCCGGCTGCCAAGCCAGATCAAACGCCCCTAACCGGTGGACTATCATCTGCAACCGATCGGAAAACTCTGCCTCCACCTTGCGGCGAATATCTTCGGCAGCGCCCGTCTGCAGCAAATCCAGCACCATTTCCGCCAAAG
The DNA here is from genome assembly GCA_009773375.1 of Paracoccaceae bacterium. Lineage (GTDB taxonomy): Bacteria > Pseudomonadota > Alphaproteobacteria > Rhodobacterales > Rhodobacteraceae > Cypionkella. The sequence goes on along the minus strand of WRPH01000034.1, from coordinate 15,078 downwards.
GCCGCGACAGCGCGAAAAAGCTGTGCTGCGCCGCCAACCGCCCCGTCGGCCCCATGCCGGAAGGGCAAACCACATAGCCAAAGCGTAGCGCCGCAGACACCGATTTCGACAGACTACCCGCGTGCCAGACCCGCTCCGGCGCCATCGCCCGCAACCCCGGCACCGCAGCGCCGCTGAAGGAATAGCATTCGTCTTCAATGATTTGCAGATCATAGCGTCGGGCAATCGCCACAATCTGCGCTTGCCGCTCTTCGCTCATCCGCGCGGTGGTCGGGTTCTGCGCCCCCGGTGTCAGACACAGCACTTGCGGCCCGTAGCGCTTGCAAGCCGCCTCCAGCGCGTCCGGTCGCATGCCTTCGCTGTCCAGCTCGATCGCCACCACTTCCGCCCGCGCCGCCCGCGCCGCATAGCGAAAACCCGGATAGGCCAGATCTTCGATCAGCACCACCGGCCGATCACCGCGCAAACAGCAATCGAACACCAGCCCGATGCCGCTTTGCCCGCCATGCGTCAGCATGATGTCATCTGCCCCGACCGGCCCCAGAATCCGCCCCGAAAGCCAGCCAACCACCGCCGCCCGCAGCGGTGCCTCACCGGCCTGATGGGTATATTCCAGCCACTCCGGCCCGATCTGCGCCGCCACCCGTCGCAGACTGTCAGCAAAAATCGTGGCCTGCCCCACATCCGGCAACTGTGGCGAGCGCAGATCGACCCGCCCCGCCTGCTCGCCCGGATCACGATCAGTGAACAGCGCCTGCGTTGGCCCCAACCGAGGCCGCGCCGCCGCCACAAAGGTGCCGCGCCCCACCGTCGCCTCCAGCAAACCCTCCTGCGTTGCAATCTGATAGGCCCGGCTGACCGTGCCCGGCGTCACCGACAGCCGATAAGCCAGATCGCGCACCGTCGGCAGTTGGGCGCCCTGCGGCAACACCCCGGTGCGGATCGCCTCGCGCAAACGCCGGGTCAGCGCCAGATATTTCGGCCCTTCATCGCCCGACAGGTCCGGCAGCCAGATTGTGTGCATAACAATGTTCCTCTGGCGATTCGCTCGCCCGCATTGTATCAATCATAGCGGGCAACTGCATCTTGTATCAATACAATCGGATGAAGCCATGTCGTATCAGCACACCCTCGCCCTTTCCGCCCGCCCTCTGCCGCCGCTGTCGCGCGTGCTGGTGTCGCTGGCGTTGACCGTGGCCGCGTGGGAACTGCGCCATCGCACCCGAAAACACCTGTCGCACCTGCCCACCGAAACCCTGCGCGACATCGGCATCAGCGAAGTCGCTGCAAGCATCGAGGCTGAAAAGCCGTTCTGGCGCGCCTGAGCTACCCCAGCAAAGTTCCCCAACCTCGGGCCGGTTCTTCCGGCCCGTTTTTTTTCGCCCCCGCCATCAGATCAAAAACAAAAGGCCCGTGGAAACCACGGGCCTTTTGCATAATCCAGAAGATGAAGCTTAACGCTTGGAGAACTGGAACGACTTACGGGCTTTCGCCTTGCCGTATTTCTTCCGTTCCACAACGCGGCTGTCGCGTGTCAGGAAGCCAGCGGCTTTCAACGCGCCACGCAAGGAGGGTTCATAAAGCTGCAACGCCTTCGACACGCCATGCTTCACAGCACCAGCCTGGCCGGAAAGACCACCGCCAGCAACCGTTGCCATCACGTCGAACTGGCCTTCAACGCCAGCCACGGTGAACGGCTGACGCAGGATCATCTGCAGCACCGGACGGGCGAAATAAACCGCCATTTCCTTGCCATTGACCACAACCTTGCCCGAGCCCGGCTTGATCCAGACGCGTGCAACCGCGTTCTTGCGCTTGCCGGTTGCATAGGCACGGCCCAGCTTGTCACGCACAGCGACGCGCGCAATGGCAGCCGGAGCAGCAGGAGCAGCCGCGCCAACGGCCGATTTCAGATCGTCGAGAGATTTGATATCGGACATGATTACGCGCTCCGGGTGTTCTTCGGGTTCAGGGCCGCAAGGTCCAGAACGGTGGGCTGCTGTGCTTCATGCGGATGCTCGGCCGACGCGTAAACGCGCAGGTTGGTCATCTGAACGCGGCCCAGACGGTTGCGGGTGATCATGCGCTCAACAGCTTTGATCACGACGCGCTCGGGGTGTGCGCCTTCCAGGACTTGCTTGGCGGTGCGCTGCTTGATGCCGCCCGGATGGCCGGTGTGCCAGTAGTAGATCTTGTCGTTGCGCTTGTTGCCGGTCATCTGCACCTTGTCGGCGTTGATGACGATCACGTTATCACCCATGTCCATGTGGGGGGTGAACGTCGGCTTGTTCTTGCCGCGCAGAATGTTTGCCACGATCGTTGCAAGACGACCCAGAACGATGCCTTCGGCGTCGATCAGGATCCATTTCTTGTCAATGTCCGCGGGCGTAGCGGAGAAGGTTTTCATCTTGAACCCATAGATAAGAGGGCGAGAGTCACCTCTCGCATTTCGGATGGCGGCTTATCGCCGAAGCCATCCCGCGCGTCAAGACCCGCATGCAACTTAAAGCCAAACGTTTTCAATGGATTACAATATACGGTACTATATTACCCCACACAGCAACACCAAATCCACCAACTGCAAACAACTTTACTAAAATTGTCATCCTCGCTGCACAAATATCCCACGGGGGAAGGCTGATTTCCCCGCAGGGAAATCGGCCTTGGGGGTGTGAAACCCCCATCCACCCTTAACGCAGCAGCGGCGGCTTGCCCGGATCCATCCCCGGCGCAGGCCGTTCCAGCGTTTCCACCACCGCCCGCTCCGGCACTTCAAACACCACAGCCACCCGCGCAAGGCTTGCCACAGGTGCCGCATCACCCTCCAGAAAGGTCACGTCCAGTTCGCCCGCGTCCAGTCCGGAAAACGCCAGCGCTTCCGCCACTGCCCGCGCCAGCGCCGCTTCCGCCGCCGGGTGTGCGTTGATCACCGCCAGCATATGCCCCCTGCGCCCGTCGGCATACCGCACCCCCGCCAGCAAGGCAGCCGAGGCCAAGCCCGCTGCCGCCTGCACCGCCGCCTCCAACGCCGAAGTCAGCGCCACTGGCAAGCCTTGCGGCGCATAGAACTGCTGTGGCGTGGCTTCCACCGCATCCGGCACGGCTTCCAGCATCTCGGCCAGCCAGACCATCGCCTCGGGCGGCAGCAAGGTTTCCGACGCCGCCCCCGAGCCGAAATTCAACCCCAAAGACACCGCTTGCCCTGTTTGACTATGCCCGGCCAGCAGTTGCGCCACCACCCGCCCCGGCAAAGCCGCATAGGGCAGCGGCGCATCGCCCATCACCGCCAGCCGCTCTTCGCTGTCATAGGCCAGGATAACCGGCCCATCGGCCAGATCGAACACCCGCGGCGCCACCTGATCGCCCTCAGCCTCGCGCTCCAGCAACAGAAACAGGGTCGCGTCCGCCAGCGAGCGATAAAAGCGCAGACCGGCAGCGTCGTCGCCGCCGGTCATCGCCTGATAGGCATGGTCAAGCTCTGTCATCGCGGGCCCTCTTTTTCGCCTTCGGTAAACCGCCAGACCCAAGCCCACAAGCCCCGCTTAGCCCTTGGTGACTTCCTTCAGCTTGTCGATTCCCAGCATCTTCATTGCCATCTTTTCGTAATACGGCTCGGAAGTGCCTTTCTTGACCTTGCGCAGGAAGTATTTCTCAAAGCCGATCTTGGCCAGATGCACCCACTTGCCCGACGACGACCAGTTGACATTGCGCGGCGGGATCTGCGGCTGCGCCACGAAAGCAATACCGCTGTCGCCAAAGTCGGCCAGACAGACCGCGTTCCAAGTGCCGACGTTGGTCGGCTCCTCGCCCTTCAGCAACTGCCCGATGTTATGCGCCGTCGCCGTCACCATCGATTCAATCATGAAGCCGGTCTTCGGCACGCCACAGGGCACCGGGGTAGGCCCCATCGGCGGGATCGCGACGCAGACGCCCACCGCAAACACATTCGGATATTTCGGGTTGCGCTGGTGCTTGTCCACCAAGGTAAAGCCGCGCGGGTTGCTGAGGCCCTCGATCCCCGATACCGCCTTGATGCCCCGGAACGCCGGCAACATCATCGAGAACGCGAACGGCAATTCCTTTTCGCCCTTCACCGACCCGTCATCGTTGATTTCCTCGACCGTCATCTTTCCGGCTTCAACCTTCTTCACCTTGGTCGAGGTCATCCACTTGATATGCTTGCCGCGCATTTCCGACTCCAGCAGGCCCTTGGTATCGCCCACCCCGTCCAGCCCCAGATGCCCGACATAAGGCTCCGAGGTCACAAAGGTCATCGGCACCCGGTCACGCACCTTGGCACGGCGCAAAGCGGTTTCGACGATGAACAGGAATTCATAGGCCGGGCCATAGCAGCTGGCCCCCTGCACCGCGCCAATCACCACCGGGCCGGGATTGGCGACCAGCTTTTCAAACACCTCGCGCGCCGCCAGCGCATGATCGACGTGGCACACCGATTGCGTATGTCCGCCATGCGGGCCCAGACCTTCGATCTCGTCAAACGCCAGTTCCGGCCCGGTGGCGATCACGATGTAATCGTAGGAAATCGAGCTGCCATCCACCAACTCCAGCCGGTTTTCCGCCGGATGCAGTTTCTCAGCGGCGGTGGTGATGAACTTGATCCCCTTCGCCGCCATCGTCGGTGCCAGATCGACCGAGATATCTTCCTTCTCGCGCCAGCCCACCGCGATCCACGGGTTCGACGGCACAAAGTGATATTTCGGGTCTTTCGTCACCACCGTGATCGAGTCGCCCTTGCCGATCTGATCCGCCAGCTCGTAAGCCATGATCGACCCGCCAAGCCCCGCCCCCAACACCACAATATGTGCCATCTATTCCTCCCTTGGCCGCATCGGCCGTTTTCCCTGCACCCATCATATAGATATATTCGAATGTGACAATAACATATAGAAAATCTCCTATATGTTATTGTCCTTATTGGTCGCTCAGGTCTTGAACACCCGGTAAATCGCCGGAATCACCAGCACGGTCAGCAGGGTCGAAGACAACAGCCCGAACAGCAGCGAAATCGCCAACCCCTGAAAGATCGGGTCCGCCAAGATCACCACCGCCCCGATCATCGCCGCAATCGCGGTCAGCAGGATCGGTTTGAACCGGATCGCCCCCGCCTCGATCAGCACCTCCACCGTGGTCAGCCCCTCGCCGCGGGATCGGATGAAATCCACCAGCAGGATCGAGTTGCGCACGATAATCCCCGCCAGCGCGATGAAACCGATCATCGAGGTGGCGCTGAACGGCGCGTTGAAAATCCAGTGCCCGACCATGATGCCAAGGAAGGTCAGCGGGATCGGCGTCAGGATCACCAACGGCAGGCGGAAGCTGCCAAACTGCGCCACCACAAGGATATAAATCCCCAGCAGAGCAATACCAAACGCCGCCCCCATGTCGCGGAAGGTTACAAACGTCACCTCCCACTCGCCATCCCACAGCAGGGTATTGACGCTTTCATCCGCTGGCTGGCCGTGCATCGACACCACCGGCTTGGTGCCTTCGGCCCAGTCCATCGCATCCAGCGCATTCGACACCGCCAGCATGCCGTAAAGCGGTGCCTCGTAATCCCCCGCCAGTTCCGCCGTCACCATTTCCGCATCGCGGCCATTGTGGCGGAAGATCGGGAAGCTGCTTTGTTCCTCGGAAACCCGGATCACGTCGCCCAGTTCGACCACACCGCGCGCGCCCGGCAGCACGTTGGCCGGGATCGGCGTGGACAAGAAACGCTCGTCCAGCACCCGGTCGCCCTTGGGTCGCGCCAGTTGCAGCGCAATCGGATAACGCCCATCGCCGCGATGCGAATAGCCCACGGTCTGCCCGCCATTCAGGATCGCCAGCGTGTCAAACACATCGGCCTCCTGCACCCCGAAGAATTCGAGGTCATCGGTGTTGATCGTCGCGCGCAACCGCCGGGCCTGCTGGCCATAGCTGTCATCGACATCGACGATGAACGGCACCGATTCAAACGCCGTGCGGATCTTCGCCGCAGCCTCGCGCCGCGCTTCCGGCGTCGGGCCGTAAACCTCGGCCAGCAGGGTAGAGATCACAGGCGGGCCGGGTGGCGGTTCAACCGTTTTCAGACTGGTGCCAGCCGGAACCGCAAGCTTCGCCAACCTTGCACGAATGTCCAAGGCAATGGCATGGCTGGCGCGGTCGCGTTCGGTCTTCGGCGTCAGGTTGATCTGCACCTCGCCCAGTTGCGGTTCAGCCCGCAGGTAGTAATGCCGCACCAAGCCGTTGAAATTGAACGGCGCCGGGGTGCCCGCATGGGTCTGCACCGCCATCACTTCCGGCAGCTCCATCACGATCTTGGCCACATCCTGCGCCACCCGGTCGGTCGCCTCCACCGAAGCGCCTTCGGGCAGATCAATCATCACCGCCAGTTCGGATTTATTGTCGAACGGCAGCAGCTTGACCGTCACATCCTTGGTGTAAAGCAGCGCCAAAGACCCGAAAGACAGCGCCGCCGTCACCAGCAAGAAGGTCAGCGAGCGTTTCTTGGTCGCCAGCAGCGGCCGCGCCACCCGGCCAAAGCTGCGCTCCAGCCAACCGCCCTGATGCCCGCCATAGGTATCGTCATGGCCATGCGCCGACATATTGGCGCGGCCTGCGATTTTCAGCATCAACCAGGGCGTGATAATCACCGCAACGAAAAACGAAAAGATCATCGCCGCCGACGCGTTTGCCGGAATCGGGCTCATGTACGGCCCCATCAACCCCGATACGAACAGCATCGGCAACAGCGCCGCCACCACCGTCAGCGTCGCCACGATGGTCGGGTTGCCCACCTCGGCCACCGCATCCACCGCCGCATCCAGCCGCGAGCGGCTGTCCCGCATCCCCCAATGCCGGGCGATGTTTTCAATCACCACAATCGCGTCATCAACCAGAATACCAATCGAAAAGATCAGCGCAAACAGCGACACGCGGTTCAGCGTGTAGCCCATGATCCAGCTGGCAAACAGCGTCAGCAGAATGGTCACAGGGATCACCACCGCCACCACGATCGCCTCGCGCCAGCCAATCGCCAGCCACACCAGCGCGATGATCGACACCGTGGCAAGGCCCAGGTGAAACAGCAGCTCGTTGGCCTTTTCATTGGCGGTTTCGCCGTAATCCCGCGTCACCGTCACCGTCACGCTTTCCGGGATCAGCTTGCCCTCCAGCGCCTCGACCCGGTGCAGCACCTCTTCGGCCACCACCACCGCGTTCGCCCCGGCGCGCTTGGCAATTGCCAGCGTCACCGCCGGGGATCGGTGCAAGCTGCCGTCCTCGGCGCGGGTGACATGCGCCACCATATGATCCGAGGTATCGGCAACATAGGACACCTCCGCCACATCCGCCACATAGACCGGGCGACCATCGCGGGTGGTCAGCAACAGGTTCGCCACCTCTGCCGGCGCAGTCAGGGTTTCACCCGCAACCAGATCAATCTGCCCGCCCTGATCCCTTAACTTTCCGGTATTCAATGTTCGGTTGGCCTGTGAGACTTTGCCCGCAAGCTGTTGTAAAGTCACACCATACAGAGCAAGCCGCTCCGGGTCGGGTGCGATGCGGATCGCATCCATTGCATCGCCCACCAGATAGGTCAGCCCGACATTTTCAGTCTTCGCCACCTCGGTTTGCACCGCTCGCGCCAGCCGGGTCAGGTCATTTGCCGTGGCATTTTCCCCCGAAAACGTCAGCGTCAGGATCGCCACATCGTCAATGCCGCGCCCGACGATCAGCGGTTCCGGGATGCCCACCGGAATCCGCCCGGCATTAGCACGCACCTTGTCATGCACCCGCAAGATCGCATCATCCGCATTGGTGCCGACCAAAAACCGCGCCGTCACCATCGCCGCATCATCGCGGGTCGAGCTGTAAACATGCTCCACCCCGTTGATGCCCTTGACCATCACCTCCAGCGGTTCCGTCACCAGCTTGACGGCATCAGGTGCGCGCAAACCCTGCGCCTGCACATGGATATCCACCAGCGGCACCGAGATTTGCGGCTCTTCCTCGCGCGGCAGCGAGATCAGCGCCACCGACCCGGCGGCAAGTGCCGCAAGGATGAACAACGGTGTCAAAGCCGATGAAATGAAAGACTTTGTCAGCCCACCGGCCAACCCCAAAGGCATGCGCAACTTAGTCATGTGCCGCGCCTCCAGCCACAGCGCCGGTGGTTTCGATCACATCGCCCGCCTGCAAGCCCGACAGCACCTCGACCATTTCAGCCCCGGCCACCATCTCGCGCCGCCCCGGCACCACAGACCGCAGATCGCCATTGACCGACACGAAATCCAATCCCGCACGCGTCACCAAGGCGCTTGCGGGCAGCATCAGCGCCTCACGCACCCCAACCGGCAGCCGCACCAGCACCCGCGCATCAACGAATGCATCCGGCAACCCCGCCACCTCGACATCCGCCACCACGCGGCCATTTTCGATCAGCGGATAGATCCGCGCCAGCTTGCCTTCGGAAACCCCGTCCGGGCCTTCGATCTGGATCGCATCCCCCGCTTTCATTGCCCCGGCATGCCGCTCTGGCACCGCCAGCCGCAGGAAAATCCCGCCGCCGCCCAGCGTCGCCACCGCCTCGCCCGGCATCACCACCGCCCCTTTGGAGACCGGCACATCCAGCACCCGCCCCGCCACCGGGGCCAGCACAGCGCCTTCTGCCGCCTGCTGTTCGACCACCTTGCGCTGCGCCTCCACCGAGGCAATCTGCCCGGTCAGCACGTCAACCTGCGTGCGCAATGCGTCCAGCCGCTGCACCGTGGTCACGCCTTGCTTGAGCAAATCCTCGCCGCGCTTCAATTCCGCCGTCGCATTCACCAGTTGCGCCTGCACCGAGGCCAGTTGCGCGTCGATCGCCGAAAGCTGGAACGCCAGCTTTTCATCGACGATCCGCGCCAGCACCTGCCCCGCCGTCACCACGTCGCCCTCGGCCACCGCCAATTCCATCAAGGTGCCGCCCAATCGCGCCCGCGCCGGGATGCGGTCACGCGCCTCGATTCGGCCATAGACCGCCTTCCATTCCGTCACCTGCATCGGTGCCAGTGTCAGCGGCTCCGCAAAAACCACCCCGGAAACAAGGCAAGTTGACAAGATCAGCGGCATCAGAATCGCGCGGCGCATGGTGGGGCCTTTCCCTAAATCTGCTCTTGCAACTTATATTCATAATGTTGCATAAGATGTCAATGTCATCGCCCGAAGAATCCGGGCACTTGAAAGGATATACCATGAACCTCGATCGTTCCGTGCTGTTGTTTGCTGGCGTGATGATCCTTCTGTCGGTTGCACTGACGCTGTGGGTCTCGCCGCTGTTTTACTGGTTCACCCTGTTTATCGGTGCCAACCTGATCCAGTCCTCGATCACCGGCTTCTGCCCGGCAGCCACGATCTTTGCCAAACTTGGCTTCAAGACCGGCTGCGCTTTTAAAAGCTGATCTGGCAAAACCCGATCTGGCACTCCCGCTGCAACCGGGCGGCTGAAAAGCCCGGTTGTGGCAAATCGCGCCACCAGATACGGTGGAGAAAACCGACTTCAGCCGCGGATTTCCCCCATGTATCGCGTCTCCCCCTTCGTGCGCCATTTCGCCCTTGCCCTGGGGATTGGTATCGTCGTTGCCACGGCTTGGCTGAACCTGAACCCCGGCGGCTATTATGATTTCATCGAATGGCGGCTGGCAGATCTGCGCGCGCCGGATTGGCTGGCGCACTACGTTACCATCCCGGCGCTGATGGCCCCCGAGCCTGCCAGCCTGACCCCGGCCTCGCTCACCTCGGGCTTTCTGATGGCGTTCTTCATGTTCTTCGTCGGCAAAGAACTGTGGGAGGCGCTGATCCTGCGTCACGGCGCGTTGTCCGGCCCGCAAGCCTTGGTGCCGCTGGGCGGCGTTGCCGGGGCGGTGATCGGCGCGGCCTTGGTCTGGGTGCTGGTCGGGGCAGCCGTTGAAACTGCCGAAGAGGCCAGCTTTGCCGTCGGCTGGCAGGTGCCGTTGGGCAGCGATGTGGTGTTGGGCTATATCGTCGGGCGCTGGCTGTTTGGCGCGGGGCATCCGGCGCTGCATGTGCTGCTGCTGGTCACGATCGCCTGCGATTTCATTGGCTTGCTGCTGCTGGGCCTGTCTTACCCAACCGGCGGCCTGCTGCGGCTGGCATGGCTTGGCCTTGCGCTGGCCGCCAGCTTTGGGGTCTGGGCGCTGTATGGTCGCCGCCCCGATCCGAACGCCCCCGAAAGTGCGCGGCGCAAGGGCCTGCACCTGTGGCCCTATATCCTTGCCGGCGCGATCAGCTTTGCAGGCGTCGCCGCCGCTGGTCTGCCGCCCGCCTTGGGCTTCTTGCCGGTGATCCCGGCTATTCCCCACGCCGACCGCTCTTTCGGCCTGTTTGCCGAGGCGGAATCCTTCCTGCACGATCCGTTGAACCGGCTGGCACATCTTCTGGTGCGGCCCTTGGCGCTGGTGTTGTTCCTGTTCGGGCTGACCCGTGGCGGCATTGATCTGCTGGCCTTCGCCCCCACCACCCTGACCACGCTGGCCGCCTTCTGGATCGGCAAACCCTTGGGTTTTCTGGTCGGCGCTGTTCTGATGGCGCAGCTTGCCCGCGCGCCGCTGCCGCAGGGCGTGCATCTGCGCGACCTTGTGCTGATCGCGGTTCTGCTTGGCATGGGCTTTACCGTGCCGGTGCTGGCACTTGACAGCGCCCTGCCCGGCGGTGGCATGGCCGAGGCGGCGCGTCTGGGGCTGGCGATCAGCCTTGCCGCAGGGGGGGCTGCGTTGCTGCTGCGGCGGCTGCTTGGGCGGTGGTAAAGCAATCTTGAAGAATTGTCGCCAAATCAGACATAATGCTGCCTCAAACCCCGGATAATTGCTGCAAAATCGCTTGCAAGCCGCAAGAAACCGGGCGTTAACACTTATCCGCTAAGGCTGAAACACCGGCCCTTGGCACAGCAGGAGGCACGCCCCAGGGCAGCCATGATCGCATTCGAGAATGTCAGCAAGTCGTTCTGGACCGGCAAGTCGCGCAAGGTGATCCTTGACCGCGCCTCGTTCACGGTTGAAGTCGGCAATTCGCTCGGCATCCTCGCCAAGAATGGCACCGGCAAGACCACCATCATCAACATGATGGCCGGGCTGGAAAAACCCGATGAAGGCAGGGTGATCCGCACCTCGCGCATCTCGTTCCCGCTGGGGTTCATGGGCGGCATCATCTCCAAACACACCGCCACTGAAAATGCACGCTACATCGCCCGCCTTTACGGCCTCGACCCCGATTATGTCGAAAGCTTCTGCCGCTGGCTTGCCGGCATCGACGAATATTTCGACATGCCGATCGGCACCTATTCCTCCGGCATGCGGTCACGGTTTTCGTTTTCGCTGATGCTGGCACTGGAATTCGACATCTACCTGATCGACGAAGGCATGCCGTCCTCTACCGACGTCGAATTCAACCGCAAAGCCGGTCAGGTCTTGCGACAACGGCTGCAAAACGCCACCGTGGTGGTGGTCTCGCACCAGCCCGCGACACTTGAAAAGTTCTGCCGAACCGCAGCGGTGCTGCGCAATGGGCAATTGTACACGTTTGAAACTCTGGAAGAGGCGAAGCGGCTTTATGACTACCAAGCTTAGAGTGCAGCGGTTCCGCACCCGCCGTCCCGACCCGGTCACCGCCCCGGCGCCAGTGCCGCGCGCGACCAAAGCCCATCGCATCGGCGACGACGCCTTCTTTCCCAATCAGGACGATGACGGCTTTGCCGGCATGACCTTCCCCACCGCCAAGGCCGCCACCCCGGCCGCCGATCACCGCGCAGAACCGGCCGCCAACACCGCCCCGCATGACATCGACACCATCCGCCAGGAAGGCCTCACCGGCCGCCAGCTGCGCATGGCCCGCCGTCTGGCGCAAAAGCACGATCTGCCCGCCACGTCAGATTTCGATGCCGTCCGCCTGCTGCGCAACGCCGGGATTGATCCGTTTCAGGCCAATTCGGTGCTGGAGCTGGTCTCTTCCGCAGGCAGTCCGCCCAACCAGCCGCCCGGCTCGCGCGCGCTGACCATCACCCCCGGCGGTGATGGCATCCAACTGCCGCAGACCATCAAACCCGCGCAACTGCCCTCGACCGAACAGCGTGCCGAACAGGCCCATATCGCCGAAGTGGCCCGCATCCAGCGCGATATCGCCGCCCGCCGCCGCAAGAAATCGCTGCTGCTGATGGCGCGGCTGTTTGTCTTCGTGATGCTGCCCACCTTCATGGCCGGGATTTATTACTACACCGTCGCCACGCCGTTTTATGAAACCCACGCCGAATTCGTCATCCAAAGCGCCGATGCCGCCGCCAGCCCGCTTGGCGGCTTGCTGAAAAGCTCGCCGATGGGCTCGTCGCAGGATTCGATTGCGGTGCAGGGCTATCTGCAATCGCAAGACGCGATGACCCGGCTTGATGCCGATCACGGCTTTCGCACGCATTATTCTGACCCCGCGATCGACCCGCTGCAACGGCTGTCGCCGGATGCCTCGAACACTGCCGCCTACAAAACCTATCGCCGCTATGTGAAAATCTCCTACGACCCGACCGAAGGGCTGATCAAGATGGATGTGATCGCGGCCGACCCACAGGTCGCGGTCAATATCGCCAAGGCACTGATCGGCTATGCCGAAGAACAGGTTGACCAATTGACCAGCCGTCTGCGCACCGATCAGATGCAGGGCGCGCAGGAATCCTATCAAAAGGCCGAGGCAGAGCTGAAGGCGGCGAATGAACGCGTGCTGGCGCTGCAAAAACAGAACCGGGTGATTTCCTCCGAGGTTGAGGTTGGCCTGATCACCGGCCAGATCACCCAGCTTGACAGCCAGCTGACCCTAGAACGGCTGTCGCTGGCGCAGATGGAATCAAACCAGACCCCCAACGTCGCCCGGATGGACCCGGTGAAACGCCGCATCGCCACGCTTGAAGAACAGATTGCCACCCTGCGCGCCAAACTGACCGAAGACGATGCCAACGGCCAGTCGCTCGCCGCCGTGCAATCCGAATTGCTGGTGGAGCAAGCCGACGCGCAGACCCGGCAGCTGTTGCTGGCGCAATCGCTGCAAGCAATGGAATCGGCGCGCACGCAGGCCAACCGGCAGACCCGCTATCTGTCGATGTCGGCCCCACCGATTGCCGCCGACGAGGCGACCTATCCGCGCGCCTTTGAAAATACCCTTGTGGTGATGCTGATCTTTGCCGGGATCTATCTGATGATCTCGATGACGATTGCGATTCTGCGCGAACAGGTTACAGCCTGAGCACAGGATTCCAGCCGCATACCCAGACCCGAGGCGATGATGAAACATGTGAAAATCGGCGGCCTGACCGTCGGCAACGATTTGCCCCTGCTGGTGATCGCCGGTCCCTGTCAGCTGGAAAGTCTGGATCACGCCCAGATGATCGCGGGCCAGATGGCCGAGACCTGCCGCGCGGCAGGCGCGCAATATGTGTTCAAGGCCAGCTATGACAAGGCCAACCGCACCTCGCTGAAGGGGCGACGTGGCTTGGGGATGGAGGCGGGCTTGCGCGTGCTGGAAAGCATCCGCGCCAGCGGCATCCCGGTGCTGACCGACGTGCATGACATCGCCCAGGCGCGCGAGGCGGCCACAGTGGTCGATGTGATCCAGATTCCGGCCTTCCTGTGCCGTCAGACCGATCTCTTGCTGGCCGCAGGCGACACCGGCGCAGTGGTCAACATCAAGAAGGGTCAGTTTCTGGCACCTTGGGATATGGCGAACGTCGCTGACAAGGTCGCCTCGACCGGCAACGACAATATCCTGCTGACCGAACGCGGCGTGTCCTTCGGCTATAACACCCTTGTCGCCGACATGCGCAGCCTGCCGATCATGGCGCGCAGCGGCTATCCGGTGATCATGGATGCCACCCACTCGGTGCAGCAGCCCGGCGGCATGGGCGGCTCATCGGGCGGCCAACGCGAATTCGCCCCGGTGATGGCCCGCGCCGCCGTCGCGCTGGGCATTGCCGGCGTGTTCATCGAAACCCACGAAGACCCCGACAATTCCCCCTCGGATGGCCCGAACATGATCTACCTGAAAGACATGCCGCGACTGATCGCCAGCCTGATGGCCTTCGACCGGCTCGCCAAAGCCGACCCGCTGCACGTCTGAGCCCGATCCCTAAAATTTAGCTAAAATGGTCATCCTCTCTGCCCAAATATCCTGGGGGAGACCGCTTCGGGCCTGCCCGAAGCGGTCGGGGGCAAAGCCCCCAAAACCTTAATGATTCATAAAAACCCCACGATAAAACATTGAAATCATTAAATATTTCAAGACATCCACGCGTGGACAACCCCGCTCAGGCCACCTGCCCCGCAGCCCAGCCCGACGACCACGCCCACTGAAAATTATATCCCCCCAGCCAGCCAGTCACATCCACCACCTCGCCTACAAAAAACAACCCCGGCACCCCCTTGGCCTGCATGCTCCGCCCGTCCAGCGCGTCGGTATCAACGCCGCCCAGCGTCACCTCCGCCGTCCGATAGCCCTCGGATCCCACCGGCACCAGCCGCCAGTCCTGCACCAGCCGCGCCACCCGCTCCAGATCAACCCGGCCGACCTCCGCCAGCGGTGCGGTGATGCCCGATGTCGCCTCCAGATGCCGCGCCAGCTTTTCCGGCACGATCCGCCCCAGCGCCGTCCGCAGCGCCGACCGCCCCATCTCCTGCTTCATCCCGCGCAGATCAGCCGCCACATCCCGCCCCGGTGCCAGATCAAGCCGGATCTCGCCACCCTCGCGCCAATAGCTGGAAATCTGCAACACCGCCGGCCCCGACAGCCCGCGATGGGTGAACAACACCGCCTCGTCAAACCCAACCCGCCCCACCGAGACCCGCCCCTGCACCGCCACCCCCGCCAGCGGCACCATCCATTCCAACTCCTGCGCCGCAAAGGTCAGCGGCACCAGCCCCGGCCGGGTCTCCACCAAAGGCAGCCCAAAGCTTTCCGCGATCTGATAGCCAATCCCCGTCGCCCCCATCTTCGGGATCGATTTGCCGCCCGTCGCCACCACCACTGATGCGGCCCGCACGACGCCTC
>WRPH01000006.1 GCA_009773375.1 Paracoccaceae bacterium | reverse complement strand
CGCCGACACCCTCGCCCGCATCCCGGACTACAAGATCACTAAGGTCGATGAACTGCTGCCCTGGCGATGGAACCGATAGCGGTCAGGCCGGACGGTTACGCCATTTCGCGCGTTAGGGCGCCATTCAAATGGCGCAACAAGCCGCTTCCGGCCATCAAAAATCGCGTGCGCAAGTGCTGCGGTCAACTGCATGTAAACACGATATCGTGAGCTTGTAATTTGTGCGAGTCTAACTTGATCAGAGCAACCAAAAATTGTTAATCGTATTCGCTCTCGCTACTCCGGTTGAAACCACTTCTCCACATGGTCCAGCACGTCGTCGATCAGGCCGCCGCTTTTGGCCTCGGGGCCGGTGAATTTCAGTGACCAGCCGCCGGTGCATTTCTCACGCCGGATCGTCAGGCCCTGTCGCAGGGTCAGCATGCGGCGGGGGCGGCCGGGGTGGTTGGGGGTGGGGTCGGTTTCGGCGGTGAGCGCCTCGGTCAGGGTGGGGATCAGGGCGGCCCATTGGCTGGGCAGGCTTTTGCGGCGGTTTTCGGTCAGGATGTGCTGGATCAGCGGGGTGAGGCCGCCGCGCAGGGCGGCTGCGAGGCGCTCCATCTGCGATTGCGACAGCTGTTCGGGGGTGGCGAAGCTGCCCTCCAGTTCCTCGGCGACCATGGCGAGGCTGCGCAGGCGGTTGCGTTTTTGCTTGCTGGCGGTGGGGTGCAGCGCGGCGATGGCGGCGTCGATGGTGTCGAACAGGCCGTGCTGAACGCAGGTGGCGAGGGTGAGGCCGCGCTCCCACGGGGACAGGTTTTCGCGGATTTCGTTTTCGGCGACCATTTGCGCCATGGCGTCGGGGATCGAGGCCGGGGTGCGGATGAGGGCGGCGATGGTGCTGTGCAGCGCGGGGTTGCGGCTGTGGAGCAGGCGGTGGGCGGTGAGGCGGCGCAGGCCCGAGATCAGGCCGTAGCGGTGGCCGCCTTCGGGGGTAGAGAGGCGCCAGACCTCGATCGGCATGCGCAGACCGTCGCGGGCGATGGAGGCGGCGAGGTCTTCGAGCGCGGTCGGGTCGAGGTGGCTGCGGTCGCGCAGCAGGGCGGATTCGAGGATTTCGGCGGTGGGGATCTGGGTGAGCATGCGGCCTCCTGTTTCGCGCAGGGTGGCCGGGGCGGGTTAAGATCGGGTGGCGGCGGCGTGCGCGAGGATGTGCGGGTGGTCGTGCAGGTAGATGCGCAGCCAGGGGGTGAAGCGGGCAGGGGTGGTTTCGGTATCGTGCAGCAGTTGGGCGAGCGGGGCCCAGGCGGTGGCCATCACCTCGGCGGGGTTGGGGGTGATCGGCTGGGAGAGCGGGGCCTGGGCTGTGAAGATGTCAACCAGTTCGTGTTCGGTCAGGCCGCCTCCGACCTCGGCGCGGTATTCGAC
The DNA here is from genome assembly GCA_009773375.1 of Paracoccaceae bacterium. Taxonomy (GTDB): domain Bacteria; phylum Pseudomonadota; class Alphaproteobacteria; order Rhodobacterales; family Rhodobacteraceae; genus Cypionkella. Next base: position 203,565 of record WRPH01000006.1, on the reverse strand, counting down.
CTGGCCTGCGGGGGTGAGGCTGAGGTTGCTGAGGCCGAGTTCTTCGGACAGGCGGCGGTGGGCGCAGGTGAGGGCGGGTTCATCCCAGTGCGGGTGGGTGCAGCAGGTGTTCGCCCACAGGCCGGGGGTGTGGTATTTCGACAGCGCGCGTTGCTGGATCAGCACGCGGTCGCCCGACAGAACGAAGACCGACACGGCCTTGTGGCGCAGGCCGCGCTGGTGGACCTCCAGCTTTTCGACGGGGGTGAGGGTGCCGTTGATCCAGGCGGGGATGAGATCGGGCATGGGCGGCCTTGGGTTGGTTTGCGTGGTGATGCCGGGGGCGCGGGCGGTTTGCAAGGGGGGTGCGGCGTGTCCGCGTGTGGACAGGGGGCTGGGATATGGGAAATCAATGGGTTAGGCTCTCGGGGTAATGTCCTGTTAAGGTTTGAGCGAAATGGCGGAGCAGGATGGCGGTGTGCTGGGGCGCGTGCAGGTTCAGGCGCTGGCGGCGGATGGGCCTGCGGTGTTGCGCGGCTGCGATCTGGAGGCGGCGGATATGGCGGGGCTTGATCTGTCTGGCTGGCGGTTTGAGCGTTGCAGCCTGAAGGCGGCCAAGCTGACGCAGGCGGTGTTGGAGGGCGCGGTGTTTCACGGCTGCCGCGGCGGCTTTGCCAATCTTGCGGCGGCGCGGCTGGCGGATACGGTGATGCAGTCGTGCGATTTCAACAATGCCAGTTTTGCCGAAGCGGTGCTGACCGGCGCGCGGCTAGAGGGCTGCAAGCTGACCGGGGCTGATTTGACGAAGGCCGGCACGATGGGGCTGGTTTTGGTAGAAACCCTGCTGGCTGATGCGCGGCTGCGCGGGGTGTCTTTGCGCCGCGCCGTGCTGGTCGGGGTGGACTTTTCCGGTGCCGATCTGGGCGGCTGCGATTTTCGCGATGCGGTGTTTGAGCGCTGTAGCTTGCGCGACGCACATGTCACCGGCGCGCGGTTTGAGGGCGCCGATTTGCGCGGTGCCGATCTGGGCGGGCTGAAAATGGCCGATGCGGGCAAGTTCAAGGGCGCAGTGGTATCGCGCAGGCAAGCGGCTGATCTGGTCGCGCAGTTGGGGCTGCTGGTGCGGTGAGGCGGGTGGCAGGTGTGGCCGCGTGAACCTTGCCCTACGCGGGTGGCTGCGTGCTACCAGCGCGCGCGACTGGCGTAGAGCGCGTTCCAATAGTCCGGGTCTTTGGCCGCTCTTTGCGTGTGCCAAGGTATTGCGGCGAATGCCTTGCTTAGCCGTATGGCGCCGCGTGCGCGCCGCTCCACTTCCTCGGGTGGAAGATGCCCACTTGCCCAGATCGCCATCAGTGAAGGACTCGCGTTTACGAGTTCTGAAGGTTCAGGGGGCAAAGTCTTAGGTGGCTTCGGCGATTTGGCGGGCAAGTTAATTGGCATTGGCAAGGCTTACCTCAATCAGAGATTCCACATTAGGAAGATCGTCGGCTTCCGTCCAGATCAGCGGCGGCCCATTGCGCGGCGGCATTGATCGCTTTGGACGGGGCGTATAGGGTGAAACCCGTGAGGTCGCCTTCCAATGCCGAAGCCCGGAGTTCGCTCTGTGCCGTGAGTCCCGCAGAGGACTTGGCCTCACCTTCATAACCCTTCGAAAGATCATAGTGGAAACCGGCCGTCGTTCCTTTCGCTGACGGTTGCGATCACGGTGACCGATTTGCGAGCAATTGAAACCATGCCGACAATCTTGTGGATTGCGTTCGCAGTTTCACGCCGGGCGCGATCACCCAGAGTGTCAGTGTGCTGCATCAGCACGACAGCGCGGCCGCTGCTGACACGCCGGGGGATGGCCGGGCCGCTGTAGCCCAAAGAGGGCTGCCGAGGGTGCCGGGTCGGTCGCGGCTCGCACCCTGTCGGGGACCGGGGGCGACGTTCGCGGCCAAATCTGCAAACTGTCAGCAAGTCGGAACAGACCGTTTGGCGCACGCCGCAAGGGGTGTCTGCATTCATGTCAGATCTGCATCAATAATGGCGAAACCAGCACACCCACGCGCGGCTTTTCTCCCCTAGCCTGCACTGAGGCCTGTTTCGGTCCAAGGACTGTCGCGGGGCTGAAACACATATAAGGCGGCGGTCGAAACAGCTTCGGCACGCAGTCATTCACAGCAGGAGAGATGAAATGCAGAAGGTGAAGACCACGGATGGCGTCAGTCGTCGCACAGTGCTGAAGACGATCGCCGGTGCGGGGGCTGGCTCGGTTCTGGGGGCGCCGATGATCTGGGCACAGGGCCTGAAGGACGTGACATTGATGCATGTCGGGCCGTCTTACTCGATTTTCGAGGATATTGCGGCAGCGGCAAGCGCCGATCTTGGCTTCAAGATCGAGATGCAGAACGCCGGGACCGATGCGATCATGGCGCGGGTCGTTGGCCAGCCCGACAGCATCGACATTGCCGATCTGGAGTTCTGGGCGATGCAGCGGATATGGCGTAGCCAGAAGCTGCAAACCATCGACACCGGCAAAATCGCCCACTGGGGCAAGATCATCCCGCTGTTCCGCGAGGGCAAGAATTTCGACGGCAACGAGATGTCGCGGCAGGGCACCATGCCGTTTGAGGTGCAATATGCCGATGGCACCGGCTTTGCCGCCAGCCCGAACACGAGTGCCACGATGATGCCGACCATCTTCAACGCCGACACTCTGGGCATCCGCCCCGATCTGATTGGCCGCGATATCACCTCTTGGGCCGAGCTGCTGAACCCGGAATTCAAGGGCAAGGTCGCGCTGATCAACGTGCCGCAGATCGGCATCATGGATGCGGCGATGGCGATCGAAGCGCGCGGCGATCTGACCTATGCCGACAAGGGCAACATGACGCGTGACGAAATCGACGCGACCATCGCCATTCTGATCAAAGCCAAACAGGACGGCCAGTTCCGCGCGTTCTGGTCCAGCTTTGATGAATCGGTGAACTTCATGGCCTCGGGCGAGGCGGTGATCCAGTCGATGTGGTCGCCCGCCGTGACTGCGGTGCGCGGCCGGGGAATTGACTGTGTCTACAAGGGGTTGGAAGAAGGCTATCGCGGGTGGGGCAACGGGCTTGGCCTGATGAGCCATCTTGAGGGTATCAAGCTGGAGGCGGCTTACGCATACCTCAACTGGATGCTGACCGGGCCTTATGGGGCCTTCGTGGCGCGGCAGGGCTATTACTCTGCGGTGCCGGAAACCACCAAGGCCAGCCTGTCGGCCGAGGAGTGGGACTACTGGTATGGCGGCAAACCTGCCGCAGTCGAGATCAAAGATCCGTTTGGCACCGTGATGGAATTGCCGGGCCGGAGCCGCGATGGCGGCAGCTTTGAAGACCGGATCGGTGGCATCCGCTGCTGGAACACCACGATGGACGAGGGCGAATATCTTGTGCAGCGCTGGAACGACTTCGTCGCATCCTGATCCCGACTGGCTCCCCGACGGGCCTCCTTGCGAAAGGGGGCCTTTTTTCAAGAGGTTCCCATGACCCCTAACCGCATGTCACAGCTATCGGTGCTGCCGTTCACCGCGATTCTGATCATCTTCACCGGCTTGCCGCTGCTGATGGTCGTCCTGCTGTCGTTCTGGACTTTCGACGGGCTGGAATACCGCCCCGACTTCACGCTGGCCAATTTCGCCGCCGTTTTCGCCGCGCCGGTGACGTGGAAAATCTTCGCCAACACCCTGCGCTATGCCGCGATCACCTGGGCGATCACTTTGGTCGTGGGTTTTACCGTCAGCTTCTATCTGGTGTTCCATGTCCGAAATCTGAAGCTGCAAATCGGGCTGTTTCTGCTGTGCACCATCCCGTTCTGGACCTCGACCGTGATCCGCATGATCAGCTGGATTCCGTTTCTGGGGCGGGAGGGGTTGTTCAACACCGGGCTGATGCAGCTGGGTCTGATCCAGCAACCGCTTGAATTCCTGCTGTTTTCCGATTTTGCGGTGATCATCACCTATGTCAATCTGTTCACCCTGTTCATGATCGTTCCGATCTTCAACGCGATGGCGAAGATCGACAGGAACGTGATCGAGGCGGCGCTGGATGCCGGGGCGACCGGCTTTCAGATCCTGCGCACCATCATCATCCCGCTGAGCCGCACCGGCATCGCGCTGGGCACCATCTTTGTGCTGACGCTGGTGATGGGTGATTTCTTTGTGGTGCGGGTGATGAGCGGGGGGCAGTCCTCGACCGTCGTCTCGGCGATGAAGAACAACATCGACCAGATGTATTACCCGCAAGCCGCCGCGATGGCGGTGCTGCTGATCGCGGTGGTGCTGGGCATGGTTGCGACGATCCTGCGCGTGGTGGACGTGCGGGCGGAACTGGCGAAATAGGGGGTCATCATGCAATCCAAGCTGATATTCTGGGTGCTGACAGCGGTTTTCGGGCTGTTCATCCTGTTCTTGTACGGGCCGATGATCGCGATTTTCATCCTGTCGTTCCAAGGCCCGACCGGCGGCATGACCTTTCCCTTGCGCGGGGTGTCGCTGCACTGGTTCGCTGATCTGTTCGCAAGCTCGCGCTATGGCGATCTTGGTGGTGCCTTCACGCGGTCGATGATCCTTGGCCTGCTGGCGATGATCATCACTGTGACGGTGTCGTTCTTCGCCGGTCTTGGCTTTCGCCGTAAATTCCGCGGCTCGGGCGTGCTGTTTTACCTTGCCATCATCTCGCTGGTGATGCCCGGCGTGCTGACCGGGCTTGGCATCGGCACGCTGTTCACCACGCTGGGTTTGCAGACCAATTGGCTGCTTTCGGGCCTTGGCGCGCATCTGACCTGGACGCTGCCGTTTGGTCTGCTGATCATGTTTGCCGTGCTGAACCGGTTTAACGGCAGTTGGGAGGAAGCCGCGCGCGATGCCGGGGCGACGCGCAAACAGGTATTGTCACAAGTGACTTTGCCCATCCTGTTCCCCGGCCTGATCGCGGTGGCGCTGTTTGGCCTGACGCTGAGTTACGACGAATTTCCCCGCTCTTTGCTGACGGTTGGCACCAAGAACACCCTGCCGCTGCAAGTGGCCTCGCTGACCGCGAACGTCACCACCCCCGCCTTGTATGCCATCGGCACCCTGACCACGGCGCTTAGCCTTGCGGTCATCGTTGTCGCCTTCGCCGCCATCGCCCTGACCGGCCGCAAGCGTTAATCAAAGGATCCTTCCATGAGCAAAGTTGGCGAAATCATTCTGGACAAGGTCACGCGCAAGTTTGGCGCGGTGGCGGCGGTGAATGCGGTGGATCAGGTGATCGAGGGCGGCAGTTATTGCTGCATGATCGGGCCGTCGGGCTGTGGCAAATCCACGCTGCTGCGGATGATCGCGGGGCATGAGACGCCGACCTCGGGCCGCATTCTGATCGGCGGCAAGGATGTGACGCATGTGCGGACGGGTGAACGTGGCACGGCGCTGATGTTCCAGAACTACGCGCTGTTTCCGCATCTGAACCTGACCGACAACGTGGCCTTTCCGCTGAAAATTCATGGCGTTGGCGCTGAACGCCGCGACCGTGCGCGCGAGATGCTGGCACGGGTGCAACTGGGTCATATGGCTGACCGGATGCCGTCGCAACTGTCGGGCGGGCAACAACAACGGGTGGCGCTGGCCCGCGCGCTGATCACCAACCCGCAAGTGCTGTTGCTGGATGAGCCGCTGTCGGCGCTGGATGAATTCCTGCGGCTGCGGATGCGGGTGGAATTGAAGCGGTTGCAAAACGATCTGGGGATTACTTTCATCCACGTCACCCACACCCAGCCCGAGGCCATCGCTTTGGCCGACAAGGTGATCGTGATGGATCACGGGTTGATCGAGCAGGCCGCCCATCCCCGCGAAATCTATGACCGCCCGCATTCGCCCTATGTCGCGCGCTTCATGGGCGGGCAGAATGTTGTCTCGGCGCGGGTGCTGACGGTCGGTGACGAGATTCAGGCCGAAGGCGCAGAGGGCGGGCGCTTTGCCTTTGCGCCGCGTGCCGCGCTGCGGGAAGGGCAAGACATTCGCTTTGCCGTGCGCCGCGACAAGATCCGGCTGGATCAGGGGCAGGCGCGTGCCGAAAATGCCATGCCGGGCAAGGTGATCAACGTGGAATATCAGGGGACGTTCGTGAAGGTCGAACTCGCCACGCCGCAGGCCGAGGAATTCGTGGCGCATCTGCCGGAATCCGACTTTTTCGCCAACCCGTTCCGCTTTGGCGACGAGGTGGTAGCGCGGTGGCAGCCGCAGGATGTCTGCATGCTGGTCGGCACCAACAATTCGGCAGGCGACGCGCTGGCGCATTGAGACTTAAGGCCAATACTCAGGGCCCCCGATACTTAAGGTCGGCGCGCAAGTTCCCGCGCGACGGCCACAAAATTCATCAGGGCCGGATTTTTGTAAGCCCGGTTCCACGCCAGCACGGTTTGCACCTGCGCCGTGCAATCGGAAATCGGCTTGGTCATGATGGTGCGCGGCTGAAAGCGTTCGATGGCCTGTGCGTAGACAGAAACCCCCAGACCTTCGGACACCAGCCCCAGAATCCCCATCGCGTTCGAGGCTTCAAACTTGATCTGCACCGCATGGCCAGCCTGCGCGAAGGCGTCCAGCACGAACTGGCGGAAGAAATCCCATTCGGCCATGCTGCCCAGCACCATCGGATAGCGCGCCAGATCGGCAAGCGTCACCGCCGGGCGGGTCGAAAGCCGGTGGTCGATTGGCAGAATCGCCACCAGCGGATCGGATGACAGTTGCAACACCTCGTATTGCGGATGCTGCAACGGGCCAAGCATGAAGCCCGCGTCGATATTGTTGCGCGCCAGCTCAATCTTCTGGCCCTGCGTGCGGATATATTTCAGCTCCAGATCAATATCGGGGTAACGTTCGGTGAATTCGCGCACCACGCGCGGCATCCATTCGATGGCGGCAAAGGACATGTAGGCGATTCGCAACTGGCCGCGCTTGCCTTCGGCGGCGATGCGGGCGGCGTGAACGGCGGCGTCAATTTCGGACCCCAGCAGGCGGGTGCGTTCGTGAAAGATTTCGCCGGCGGCGGTCAAGGACACTTCGCGGGTGGTGCGGCGGATCAGCTGGTAGCCCAGGTTTTCTTCCAGCTGGCGGATGCGGCGCGACAGGGCGGATTGATCAATCGCCAGACGCTCGGCGGCGCGGCGGAAGGACAGCTCCACCGCCACCACATTGAAGGCCTCAATATCGCGGGAACCTGGGGTTTGGGTCATCTGGCCCTCCTGCCTTCCGACTTAGCAAAATGGCGGAAAAAGATAAATGCAATACTGTCCATAATAGAGGGGAATCCGGCCATTCCATCGTGGCGTTCCGGCAGTGCAAATGAGTGCATCACCCCAACACGCGAAGGATTAAAGAATGAGCGACGTGGACACCAAGGAACTGGACCGCCTGCTGCAACAGGCGTTCGACACTGCATCGAAGCTGTATAAAGAGCGCGGCTTTCAGCGCCGTGTCGGCTTTGGCAAGCGCCCGGCCCTGGTCAGCGTGGATCTGGCCAACGCCTGGACCCGGCCCGGCAATCCCTTCACCTGCGATCAGGAGAAGATGGACACCGAAATCATCCCCGGCATGCAGAAGCTGCTGAAGCATTTCCGCGCCAACAATCTGCCGGTGGTGCATGTGACGACGGCCTATGAGATCACCGACCGCAATGCAGATTTCACCGATATGGGCCTGTGGCACGACAAGATCCCGATTGAAGTCGTCGATCTGAAAGACACCGAGTTGTGGGCCATCGACAGCCGTATCGCGCCGATCCCCGGCGAATACACGCTGCTGAAAAAGCGCGCCTCGTCGTTCCACGGCACCGAGCTTGCCGGCATCCTGCGCGCCAATGGCGTTGATACCATCGTTGTCACCGGCGTTACCGCCTGTGCCTGCGTGCGTCAGACCATCTGCGACGGCATCGCCGACGGCTTCCGCACCATTGCCGCCCGCGAAGCGATTGGCGACCGGGTGCCGGGTGCTGTTGCATGGAACCTTTTCGACATTGATGCCAAGTTCGGCGACGTCGAATCTGTCAATGACATCTGCAACACGCTTGACGAAATCGGCCGTCGCAACCGCGCCTGAGACAAAGCGCCAAAGGGGCACCCGGCAAGGGTGCCCCAACAATAAAGAAACAGCAGCGAGGGTAAGATGGCACGGATTGGTGTGGATGTGGGCGGAACGAACACCGACCTCGTCCTGGAATGTGACAAGGGCATCTTTTTCCATAAGGTGCCTTCGACGCCGAAGGATCAGTCGATTGCGGTGATCCGCGGGGTTCAGGAAATTTGCGGCATCGCGGGGATTGCCAAAGAGCAGGTCAGTCTGATCGCCCATGGCACCACGGTGGCGACCAATATCACCATCGAACATAACGGTGCCGAGGTCGGCATGCTGACCACGCGCGGCTTCCGCGATATCCTGCATATCGGGCGGCATAAGCGGCCGCACAATTTCTCGCTGCATTTCGATGTGCCGTGGCAGTCAAACCCGCTGGTCAAGCGCCGCAACCGCATTGCCATCACCGAACGCATCCTGCCGCCAACCGGCGAGGTTTCGGTGGCGATGGACGAAGCCGAAATCCGCGCCGCCTGCGCGCTGTTCCGCAAACGCGGCATCAAGTCTGTCTGCGTTGGCTTTCTGTTCAGCTTTCTGAACGATGCCCATGAAAAACGCGCGCGCGAGATCGTGCTGGAGGAAATCCCCGACGCTTACATCTCGATTTCCTCGGAAGTCGCCAACGTGATCCGCGAATATGAACGCTTTTCAACCGTGGCGATGAACGCCTATGTCGGGCCGAAATCGGCGCTGTATCTGCGCAATCTGGAAGAAAAGGTGCAGGCGGCGGGCATTCCGGCCAAGCTGCGGGTAATCCAGTCGAATGGCGGGATTTCCACCATCGACGGCTGCGCGAAAAAGCCGGTGGGTATTCTGCTGTCCGGCCCTGCCGGTGGCGTGATCGGCGCGCTGTCCGAAGCGCGTCTGGCGGGAATCGAGAATATTCTGACCAATGATATCGGCGGCACGTCGGCGGATATTTCCACCATCGCGAACGGTCGTATCCGCATCAAGAATCCACGCGATACGCTGGTGTCTGGTCATGCCGTGATGGCACCGATGATTGACCTTGAGACGATTGGCGCGGGGGGCGGTTCCATCGCCTATCTGGATGCGGCGGGGGGCTTCCATGTCGGGCCGCGCTCGGCTGGGTCGGAGCCGGGGCCTGCCTGTTATGGCCGTGGCGGCACCGAGCCGACGGTGACCGACGCTCAGGTCGTGCTGGGCCGGATGGATGCCGACAAGTTTCTGGGCGGTGATCTGCCGCTGGACCCGGCGCTGTCGCATAAGGCGATCAAGGACAAGATCGCCGACCCGATGGGCATTTCCGTCACTGAGGCGGCTTTGGGGATCATCAAGGTGATCAACAACAACATGGCGCTGACCATGCGGGCCAATTCGGTGGCGCGCGGTTATGATCCGCGCGAGTTCAGCCTGATGCCGTTTGGCGGTGCGGGGCCTTTCCACGGCGTCGCACTGGCGGAATTGGTGTCGGCCAAGGATGTGCTGGTGCCGCTTGCCCCCGGCATCACGGCGGCGATGGGGTTGCTGGGCACCAACCTGCAATACGAACATATCCGCTCGGTGATCACCAACCTTTATACCGCGACCCAAGCCGCGATGGACAAGGTGAATGCGGTGATCGAAACGCTGATCGCCGCCGGCAATCTTGACCTTGACGCCGACGCTATCGCTGCCCCCGACCGTCATTTCGAAGTGATTGCCGAAACGCGCTACCACGGTCAGGGCTTTGAGTTGCGGGTGCCGATCCCCGGCGGTCGGCTGACCGAAGCCAACCGGCCCGAGGTGATCAAGGCCTTCCACGCCCGCCATACCGCCGATTATGGCTATGCCTTCGACGATGCGCTGGTCGAACTTTACAACATCCGCGTCATCGCCACCGCGGCGGCACCGCATCTGCAACTTCCCAAGGTTGCCAAGGGCACGCAGACCGATGTGCCAGCCTCGCTGCTGTATACCCGCGAGACGGTGTTTGACGATGGATCAACCCATCAGACCCCGCGCTATGACCGCACCAAACTGGGCGCTGGCGTCACTGTTGATGGCCCGGCCATCCTGATCCAGCACAACTCGACCACGCTGCTGCCACCGGGCTACCGGGCCGAGGTTCTGACCTACGGCAGCCTGCGCATCGCCAAGATTTGAGGATCACATCATGACCAAACTCAAAGTCGATCCGATCACGCTGCAAGTCATCCGGGGCGCGATGGAAACCATTGCCGAGGAAATGGCGCATGTGCTGTTCCGCATGTCGTTTTCCTCGATCATCCGGGAATCCGAAGACCTTGGCGCAGGGCTGTTTGACAAGGATTTCAATACGCTGTGCGAAAGTGAATCGACGCCGATGCACATCGGCTCGATCCCCGGCTATCTGAACGGCATCAAGGAAAGCCTGGATGATGGCGCGTGGTTCGAAGGCGATGTGGTGGTGCATAACCATCCCTATTTCGGATCATCGCATACCCCCGACCTCGCCATCGTCATCCCGATTTTCCACGATGGCGAGCTGGTCGGCTATTCCGCAAATACCGCCCACCACATCGACATCGGCGCGGCCACGCCGGGGCTTATCATCGACGTGCCGGATGTTTACGCCGAAGGGATGCTGTTTGCCGGCACCAAGCTGTATCGCAAGGGGATGCGCAACGATACGATGTGGAACTACATCCGCCGCAACAGCCGCGCTGCGCGGCAGTTGGTGGATGATATCGAGGCGCAGATCGCCTCGGCCCGGCTGGGGGTGAAGCGGTTCAAGGAGCTGCTGGATCGCTATGGCAAGGAACTGGTGTTTTCGGCCTGCAACCAGCTGATGGATTATTCCGAAACAATGCTGCGCCAGCGCATTTCGGCCATTCCGAACGGCGAATACCGCGCCGAGGGCTGGCTGGATGACGATGGCCGCAACCGGGGGCAGCGGCTGCCGGTCAAGGTCTGTGTGCGGGTAATTGACGACCGGATCGAGGTGGACCTGACAGGGTCGGCTCCGCAGACCCCGACCGCCTATAACGTGCCGTTTGAAGGCTCGACCAAGGTTGCGGCCTTTGCCGCCTTCCGCAAGCTGCTGCTGGATACCGCCACTTCGCCGACCCGCGTGCCATCGAACCAAGGCTCGTTCCGGCCGATTTCGGTGATCGCGCCCTTGGGCACCATCTTCAACCCCAAGGCCCCTGCGGCGGCAGAGGCGCGGTTTACCCAGTGCAATTTCATGATCGACCTGATCCTGAAGGCGATGGCGCCGGTGTTGCCGGATGAGATCATCGCCGGATCGTCGGCTTCGATCAGCTTTGCCTCTTATGCCGGGGTCAAGGCGGATGGCAATTACTGGGTGTTCCTTGAGGTCAACGAGGGGGCCTATGGCGGGCGGCCGCGGTCTGACGGGCCGGATTCAATCGACAATCTGATGGCCAACACCCGCAACAACCCGCTGGAAGATCTGGCGATGCATATCCCGATGATCTGCGACCGCTACGAGCTGCGCGACGACGTGGCCCCCGGCGCGGGGCGGTTCCGGGGCGGGATCGGTGTGGTGAAAGCCCAGCGCATTCTGACCGATGGCATCATCACCCATGAATCCGAGCGCCATACCAACGTGCCGTGGGGCATTTTCGGCGGCAAACCGGGGGCTTTGGGCAAGTGCGACATCTACAACATTGCGGGCGGTGAAGTGCGCGAGATGCCGTCGAAGTTCCACGGGCTGGCGGTGAAGGCGAATGACGTGATGGCCTATTATTCGCCCTGCGGCGGCGGTTATGGCAGCCCGTTGGAACGTGATCCGCAAAAGGTGCTGGATGATGTGCTGGACGGCTTCTGTTCGCCGCAAGATGCCGCCGACGTGTATGGTGTGGTGCTGGATCTGGAGGCGGAGACTGTCGATCTGAACGCCACTGAAGCCCGCCGCGCCCAGATGGACGCGAGATAACTGCAAGGGGCGATGGTGGTTCCGAACCGCCATTGCCCTTGGCCATTAAGGGGGGGCGGGTTGCCTTTTGCGGCAGCAGCACCGCGTCGGGCGAGATGGCGGCTGGCTTGCGCTCTGCCTGTCTGGCCACCATCGGCGCACATGGAACAGGTGGGCTTGATTGCGGAATAAGGGGATTTGCCGCGCAGCTTGACCCCAAATGACCGGGAAGACGCGCAGGATACCCCATCACCGATAGAGCCTGCGGCTGTGTGGTTTGTTCTAATTCCTCTTTGGATTGCAGGGTTGCAGGGCAGGCCTGTCCAATGCAATGCCGGTGCCCGAAGCTGCGCTACCCGGTGGCCTGAGCAGGCCGGATCTGGAGCATTGACGCCACAATAGCGTCGTCGACCTTGATCTGTGATGGCATGGCTTGCTTTGATCGCGTGTAGAGTTGGCAGATATCAGGGATCGGCGTGGTCGGGGTTTCGTTGCAAGCTAGAAAAACCGCCTGCTGACCTGTCATCCGCAAAAGGAGGCGGCTGCCATGCAAATTCGCTCCATCATCATTCCTGCTGCCGGGCTGGGAACGCGTCTTTTGCCTGCGACCAAGGTGGTGCCAAAAGAGCTTTTGAACGTCTACGATCGCCCCGTGCTGCAATTCGCCATTGACGAGGCGATCAACGCCGGGGCCGAGCGGATCATCGTGGTGATCCACCCCGACAAGCTGGCGATCCGCGATTATCTCAAGCCGGACGAAGATTACGTGGGCCGGCTGAGGGCTGGCGGCAATGCCACGCTCAGCGCGGCATTGGCTGCTGTGCAGGTGCCGGAAACGGTGGATCTGGTGTTTGCGTTTCAAAACAGCCCGTTGGGGCTGGGGCATGCCATTTCCGTTTGCAGCAAGCTGGCGTTGCCGGGGCCGGTTGGCGTGATCTTGCCCGATGATGTGATCATGGGCACGCCCTGCATGGCCGAGATGGCACAGGCCTATCGCGGTGGCCACATGGTTGCTGCCATGGCTGTGACGGCGCTGGATGCGCCGCGTTACGGCATATTCCGGCTGTTGGGCACGCCTTCGGGCCAATCGGTTGCGGTGTCGGGCATGGTCGAAAAGCCGAAAGCCGGGACGGAGCCTTCGCTGCTGGCGGCGGTTGGGCGCTATGTGCTTGATCCGGTGATCTTCACGACCCTGCTGGGCATTCCGCGCGGTGCGGGCGGCGAGGTTCAGCTGACGGACGCGATTGCGGCTGATGCCGCCCGCCTGCCGTTGACGGCGTTTCGCTTTTCAGGCCACCGCTATGATTGCGGCAGCCACGACGGCCTGATCGAGGCCGGCCTCGCCCGGCAGCGCGCCGTCAAGCGAGAGCGTTCTGTGACCGGAGCCGCGATCAGCGCAGCCCGGCTGACCGCCAAAATCAACGATTGCCCCACCGCCGCGCGCCGTATCGACGGCCAGACTGCGGCTCTTGAAGGGACTGCGCCATGAGCTGGAACGAGATACAACTGAAATGGGCGGCCATGGCCCGCCGCGTGCGGTCAGACCTGCCACAGCAAGACGACAACACGGTGATAACCGCCGCCTTGCAGCCGTCTTTGCAGCCCGACCTGACCAAAATGCGCGTGTCGCCGCAGCTTGATCGCACCGACGCGTGACCGGGATGAAACATTGGCGCGACTGGCGCCTGACTGCGCCCGCGCCCGATTTCTGGCAAGATTCTCACGCCATCCGGGCTGATCTTTTTGGCACGGAACGCCTTGAACATCACGCCATATCGCTGGCAACCGAGCATCAGGTCACCGTCGTGCGCGGGTCTGACCGCAGGCTGTCGCGGCGGCTGAAAGAGAACGCGGCAGTGCTGTTGTCGGCCTATCAGGCCAGTGCCTCATCGCTGAAGGCCGGGCAGGCCATTACCCCCGCCGCCGAATGGCTGTTGGACAATTTCCACACTGTCGATGCACAGCTGCGGCAGATCAAGGCCGATCTGCCGCCCGATTATTATCACCAGCTGCCGAAACTGCTCAGCGGTCCCTTTGCCGGATATCCGCGTGTGCTGGAACTGGCCTGGGCCTATGTTGCCCACACCGACAGCCTGTTCTCGGCCGCGATCCTGACGCGGTTTGTGCAGGCTTATCAGACGGTTCAGCCGTTGACGATCGGCGAGCTTTGGGCGATTGCGATCACCCTGCGCATCGTGATGATTGAAAACATGCGGCGTCTGTCGGCGCAGATCGTCGCGGCACAACGGCTGCGGTTGCAGGCGGATCAGGCGGTGGATCAGGTGCTTGGCGGCGCGCCGGGCGCGCTTGCGCTGGTCGAAACCCTTGCTGTGGGGGTGCACGCCGCCGAGGGACATGGCCCCGATGCTGCTATTGCCGGCGCTGCCAAGACCGACGCCGCCGACATCTTCTGCGCGCAGATCGCCAAGCGATTGCGTGGCGCTGATCCGTCCGAGACCCCGCTTCTGGCATGGCTGCAAGACCGGCTGCACAAGGGCGGCTCGTCTGTCGATGCGGTCGTGGTCGCGGCGCAGCATCGGCAGGGTGCCACCAACATCAGCATGCGCAATCTGGTCACTTCGATGCGGCTGATTTCCGAAGTGGACTGGGCGGAGTTCTTTGAATCCGTCAGCCTGACCGATGCGCGTCTGCGCGCGGCTTTCGACTTTGCCGCGTTGGATTTTCCCACCCGCAATGATTACCGCACCGCCATTGAAACCCTGGCTCGCGGGGCAAAGCTGTCAGAGGCAGCGGTGACCGATGCGGCGCTGGAGATGGCCCGCGACGGCGACCCCGGCGCGGCATTGATCGGCGATCTGCGGCGCGATCTGGAGAGCAGGCTGCGCTTTGTCGTGCCGCTGCGGCTGCGGCTGCGGCGCCGGGCGCGCGCGCTTGGGCTGGCAGGATACGGCGCGGCGGTTGTTCTGGCATCGGCGGCAGTTCTGGCCGCTGCCATGCTTGCCGCAGGGGTGGCGCATTGGGCGCTGGCGTTGACGGGTGCGGCCGTGGCGTTTGAGGCAGGCATGGCGCTGGTCAATCTGGCCGTCACCCGCAGTTTTGCGCCCAGACAACTGCCGGGGTTGGCGCTGTTGGCCGGCGTCCCGCCAGAGCTGCGGGTTCTGGTCGCCGTGCCGATCCTGCTGACGAACGCGCGCGATCTGCACGACCAGATCGAACGGCTGGAGGTGCATTATCTGTCCAGCGCAGGCGGTGCGGTCAGCTTTGCCTTGCTGTCGGACGACCCCGACGCCGCTACCGAAATCTTGCCCGCAGATGCAGCGCTGCTGGCGCTGGCCCAGACCGGAATTGCCCGGCTGAACGCCCGTTACCCGTCGCCGGATGGTCCGCTGTTCGTGCTGCTGCATCGGCGCAGGCAGTGGAACCCCGAAGAGAGTGTCTGGATGGGGTGGGAGCGCAAGCGCGGCAAACTGACCGAGTTGAACCGCCTGTTGCGCGGGGCCACCGATACCAGCTTTGTCGCGGATACTGTGGCCATCCGGCAGGACATCCGGTTTGTGATCACGCTGGATTCCGACACCCGCCTGCTGCGCGATACGCTGCGGCGGATGGTGGGCAAAATGGCGCATCCGCTGAACCGGGCGCAGTTTGATCCGGCCACCCAGCGCGTCATCAAAGGCTATGGCATCTTGCAGCCGCGCGTTACCCCCAGCCTGCCGATGGCGCAGGACGGGTCGATCTACCAGCAGGTGTTCTCCAGCCCCGGCGGCATCGCCCCCTATGCGGCGGCCAGTTCCGATGTCTACCAGGATCTGTTTGACGAAGGCTCTTTCACCGGAAAGGGCATCTATGACGTTGACGCCTTTGCGGCGGCACTGGCAGGGCGGGTGCCGGAAAACACCCTGCTCAGCCATGATCTGTTTGAAGGCGTTTTCGCGCGGGCGGGCCTTGCCTCGGACATTCAGGTGGTTGAGGATTTTCCGGCCCGCCATGACGTGGACGCCGCCCGGCAGCACCGCTGGGCGCGGGGTGACTGGCAGTTGCTGCCGTGGATTTTCGGGTTCAGGCCGTCGGTTGGCGGCATTCCGGCGGTGGGGCTGTGGAAAATGCTGGATAATCTGCGGCGGTCGTTGCTGGCCCCGCTGGCGGTGCTTACATTGTTGCTGGGGTGGACGATGCCACAGGCTGCGGGCTGGACCGTTGCGGTGGTTGCGATGCTGATGCTGCCCTATCTGATGGCGTTGCCCTTTGCGGTGCTGCCGGGGCGGGCTGGCATCACCTCGCGCAGCCATCTTGAGGCGCTGTGGTCAGACGCCCGGCTGGCGGGCGCGCGGGTTGGTCTGAATCTGATTTTGCTGGCGGATACGGCTTGGTCGATGCTGGATGCGGTGGTGCGCAGTCTGTTCCGCCTGCGCAGTCGGCGGCACATGTTAGAGTGGAAAACGGCGGCGCATGCGGGCAGTGGGGCGCTGCCATCCATGGCGCGCCAATATTTGCGCCATGCGGGCGGGCTTTTTCTGGGCCTTGGGGCCTGCGCGCTGGCTTATGCCCTGCGCCCCGAAAGCCTGTCGGTGGTGCTGCCTTTTGCTGTGATGTGGCTGGCCGCCCCGGCGATTGCGCGCGCGATCAGCGTGCCACGCCAGCCCGCAGCACAGCAAAGCCTGACCAGTGCCGACACCCGGACCCTGCGTCTGATCGCCCGCCGCACCTGGCGCTATTTCGAAACCTTTGTCACCGAGGCCGACAATTTTCTGCCCCCGGACAACTTTCAGGAAATCCCCCAGCCTGTCGTGGCCCGGCGCACTTCACCCACCAACATCGGGCTTTACCTGCTGTCGGTGACGGCGGCGCATGACATGGGTTGGATCAGTCAGGCCAACGCCGCGACACGGCTGGAGCAAACCCTGCACACGATGCAAAGGATGCCGCGCCATCGCGGGCATCTTTATAACTGGCACGACACCAGCGATCTGCGCGTGCTGGACCCGGCCTATGTCTCGTCGGTCGATAGCGGCAATCTGGCCGGGCATCTGATCGCGGTGGCGCAGGCCTGCGAGGCTTGGGCTGCGGCGGCTGTGACCGAACCGCAGGGGCTGCAAGACGCGCTGGCTCTGGCGCAAGAGGCGCTGTTGGCCGATCCTGCACCCGGCCTGTCCGAGGTGTTGGCGCAGCTGTCCAAGCGTGTGACGGAGGCGTTGATCGCGCAGGCGCGGGTGCTGGCCGACACATTGCCGCAAGCGTCCGAGGCGGCATTCTGGACCCGCGCGCTGATCGCCAGCCACGACACGGCGCTGGCACCACCGGGCCAGTTGCAGGCGGTCGCCGCCATGGCCCGCAGCTTTGCGCTGGCGATGGATTTCCGCTTTCTGCTGCATCCCGAGAAAAAGCTGCTGTCGATCGGCTTTACGGTGTCCACCAACACGCTGGACCAGAACTGCTATGATCTGCTGGCCTCCGAGGCGCGGTTGGCGTCGCTGTTCGCGATTTCCAAGGCCGATGTCGAGACCCGGCACTGGTTCCGTCTGGGCCGTGCCGCTACACCGATCGGCGCTGGTTCGGCGTTGATTTCGTGGTCGGGCAGCATGTTTGAATACCTGATGCCTGCGCTGGTGATGCGCGCGCCTGCAGGGTCGGTGCTGGATCAGACCAGCCGCCGCGTGGTGCAGCGGCAGCGCGACTATGCCGAAGGGTTGAGCCAGCCTTGGGGGATTTCGGAATCCGCCTTCAATGCCCGCGATCTGGAAATGACCTATCAATATTCCAACTTTGGCGTGCCGGGGCTGGGGCTGAAACGCGGGCTGGCCGAGGATCGGGTGATTGCGCCCTATGCGACGGCGCTGGCTGCGATGGTGGAGCCGAAGGCAGCCGTGCAGAACTTTGCGGCGCTGGCGGCTTTGGGTGCGCAAAGCCGCTACGGCTTTTATGAGGCGCTGGATTTCACCGCCTCGCGTCTGCCCGAAAACGGCACATGCGCCATTGTGCGCAGTTATATGGCGCATCATCAGGGCATGACCATCACGGCGCTTGCCAATGTGTTGCAGGCAGGTCGCCTGCGCGCCCGCTTTCATGCCGAGCCGATGATAAAGGCGGTGGAACTGCTGTTGCAGGAACGCGTGCCGCGCGATGCGTCGGTGGCGTCACCCCACGCGGCTGATGTGCAGGTCTCGCCGGTCGAGCAGAGCGAAACGGTGGTCTTCCGCCGCTTTGATGCGCCTGCCAACCTCTGGCCCACGGCACATGTGTTGTCAAATGGCAGCTACAGCGTGATGCTGACGCCGACGGGCGGGGGCTTCAGCCGCTGGAACGATCTGGCGGTGACCCGGTGGCGGTCTGATTCGACGCAGGCGGCCTACGGGTCGTATCTGTATTTGCGCGATGTGAAATCCGGGGCTGCATGGTCCGGCGCGGTGCAGCCTCTCGGTCGCGCCCCTGGCCATACAGCGGTGTTCTGCGACCATCACGCGGCTTTCACCCATCACGCGGCGCAGCTTATCACCCATACCGAAATCGTCGTGTCCGGCGAGGATGATGCCGAGGCCCGGCGTGTCACGCTGACCAACACCGGGCGGCATCCGCGTGAGGTGGATGTCACCTCTTATGTCGAGCTGGTGCTGGCGCCTTTGGCGTCTGATCTGTCGCACCCGGCATTTTCAAAGATGTTTGTCGTGACAGACTTTTTGCCCGAACTTGGTGTGCTGATCGCCACCCGCCGCCGTCGCGCCCCATCTGACCCCGAGGTGTGGGCCGCCCATATCGCGGTGGTCGAAGGCGTGGAAACCGCGCCGCTGCAACACGAATCCGACCGGGCCCGGTTTATTGGGCGGGGCCAATCGATGGCAACCGCCGCCATGGCCGAAGCGCCGCTGTCCGGCACCACCGGCACGGTGCTGGACCCGATCTTCAGTCTGCGCAGGCGGGTTCAGATCCCGCCGGGTGGGCGGGCGCGTATAACCTTCTGGACGATGGTGGCAGATAGGTCTGACGCGTTGCTGGATCTGGTGGACCGCCACCGCGACGCCTCGGCCTTTGATCGGGCGGCCACCTTGTCCTGGACGCAAAGCCAGGTGCAACTGCGCCATCATGGCATGGCACCGGGTGATGCGGCCGATTTTCAGCGGCTGGGTGGCATGCTGATCCGCAACGATGCCCGCCTGCGGGCCAGCCCGGCCCGGATTGCCGCCGGGGATGGGCCGCAATCGCGGCTGTGGGCCTTGGGGATTTCCGGTGATCTGCCGCTTGTGCTGTTCATCATCACCGATGCCGAAGACAGCCCCCGCCTGCGCGAGATTCTGGCGGCGCAGGCCTATTGGCGGATGCGGCAGGTCGCCGTTGATGTGGTGATCCTGAACGACCGCGCCTCGTCCTACGTGCAGGATTTGCAGATCGCGATCGAGACGGCGGTGCGCGCGGCGAAGGCACCGGGGCAGCTGGATGCACAGGGCGCGACCTATACTTTGCGCAGCGATCTGATGCCGCCCGAGGCGCGGGACATGCTGCTGGCGGCGGCGGATGTCATCCTGCACGCCAGTCGGGGCCGCATTGGCGCGCAGTTGGACGCCCTGCCGGTCACGGCCCCGCCCCGCCTTGCCCGCCTGCCGATCCGCGCGATGCAACAGCCAGCGCATGCGGCCTCGGTGCAGCCATCGCTGGAGTTCTTCAATGGCCTTGGCGGCTTTGCCAATCAGGGCTGCGACTATGCGATCACCCTGCAAAATGGCCAGACCACGCCTGCGCCGTGGATCAATGTCATCGCCAACCCCAGCTTCGGCTTTGGCGTTTCGGCCGACGGGTCGGGGTCGGTCTGGTCGGAAAACAGCCGCGAAAATCAGTTGACCCCCTGGTCGAACGATCCCGTCATTGATCCGGCGGGCGAGGCGATTTATCTGCACGATCTGGACAGCCAGCAGATATGGACCCCAACCGCCCTGCCCATCCGCGGCCTGGGGCAATATCGGTGCCGTCATGGCTTTGGCTATTCGGTCTTTGATCACTCTGCCCAGCAGATCAGCGCCGAGATGCTGCAATTTGTGCCGATGGACGCGCCGGTGAAGGTGACGCGCCTGCGGTTGCACAACCAATCAGACCGCACGCGGCGGCTTTCGGTGACAGCCTATGCCGAATGGGTGCTTGGCACGTCCCGCAGTGCCACGGCGGGCAAGATCATCACGGCGGTTGACGCCGAAACCGGCGCGGTTCTGGCGCAGAACCCGCGCGCGATGGCGTTTGCAGACCGCACCGCCTTTGCCGATTTTGGCGCTGATCTTGCCAGCCTGACCTGTGATCGGACCGAGTTTCTGGGCCCAGACGGCAAGATGAGCGCCCCCGCAGGGCTGACCCATGCGCCGCTGTCCGGTCGCCACGGGCCTGCGCTGGATGCCTGTGCCGCACTGCAACGGCAGATCGTGCTGGCCCCCGGCGAAACGGTTGATCTGCATTTTCTGCTGGGTCAGGCGGCCTCTGCTGATGCTGCGGTGGCGCTGATCAAGGCCACCCGCGCCCGCGATACCGATGCGATGCTGGCCGAAGTCACCGCCCACTGGACCGCCCTTCTGACCGAGGTGCAAATCCAGACGCCTGATCGCGCGATGGACATCATGCTGAACGGCTGGCTGCTGTATCAGACCCTGTCCTGCCGGATCTGGGCGCGGGCGGGGTTTTATCAGGCCAGCGGTGCCTATGGTTTTCGCGATCAGTTGCAGGATAGCATGGCGCTGACCGCATTGCGCCCCGCGCTGACCCGCGCCCACCTGCTGCGCGCGGCGTCGCGGCAGTTCCCGGAAGGGGATGTGCAGCACTGGTGGTTGCCGCATTCGGGTCAGGGCGTGCGCACCCGGATTTCCGATGACCGTGTCTGGCTGGCCTACGCTACAGCGACCTATGTGCAGGTGTCTGGCGATGTTTCGGTTTTCGACGAACCGCTTCGCTTTCTGGAAGGCCCGGTGCTGCGCCCCGGCGCGCATGACGATTTCTTTCTGCCGCAAATCTCGGACCAAGCCGCCAGCTTGTTTGACCACTGCGCGCTGGCCCTGGACCAAGCCATCGCGCTGACCGGCAGCAACGGCCTGCCGTTGATCGGTACCGGCGACTGGAATGACGGCATGAACCGCGTGGGCGAGGCCGGGCAGGGCAGCAGCGTCTGGTTGGGGTGGTTCCTGATTACCACCCTGCGCGCCATGGTCCCGCATGCGCAGGCCCGTGATCCCGCCCGCGCCGCGCTTTGGCTGGCCCATGCCGACCGGGTGGCGCAGGCGATTGAGCGAACCGCCTGGGATGGGGCATGGTATCAGCGCGGCAGCTATGACGATGGCACACGGCTGGGGTCAGCGGCCTCGATGGAATGCCAGATCGACAGTATCGCGCAATCCTGGGCGGTGTTGTCCGGCGCGGCCGATCCGGCGCGCGCGGCTGCGGCGATGGAGTCGCTGACCGCCCGGTTGATCCGGCCCGACGCGGGGCTTGCCTTGCTGTTCACCCCGCCGTTCGATCAGTCTGTCAAAGACCCCGGCTATATCAAGGGCTATCCGCCCGGCTTGCGTGAAAACGGCGGCCAGTATAGCCATGCCGCGATGTGGACCATTCTGGCCAAGGCACGGCTTGGCGATGGCGATGGCGCGCAGGCGCTGTTTGCGCTGATCAACCCGATCAATCACGCGCTGACCCCGCAGGCTGCGATGCGCTACAAGGTGGAGCCCTATGTTATCGCGGCAGACGTCTATTCCACCGCGCCACATGAAGGCCGGGGCGGCTGGACGTGGTACACCGGGTCTGCCGCATGGATGTACCGCGCCGGGATCGAGGGCCTGCTGGGCCTGACCCGTGCCGGCGATAACCTGATCTTTGATCCCTGCTTTCCGAAGGCCTGGCCGCAGATCTCTGCCAGTCTGGGGCAAGCTGCCGCCCGCTGCGATATCACCATCCGCAATCCCAACCAAACTGGACACGGCGTTGCTGCCGCATTCCTGAACGGTGCTGCAATGCCGGTTGTGGATGGCAAACTGACCTTGCTCAAAACAGCGGTGCAGGGCCAGTTGGAGATTTTGCTGGTTTAACCCATGGCGGAGATTGCCGATGGGTTCGGCATTTTGGGCGCATGATTTTCGGTGCCAAACCGGAATGGCAAACTGCACAGCAGAGCTGTCGCACCTGAGCAATTCAGACCGTTGCCCGCTCCACCGGCACAGGAGCCGGGCGTCATGGGCTGGGCGATGGTGACCAAGTGCGAGCTTCACCGCGTGGAAGTTCTGTACGGCGCGTCTGCAGGGGGGTGTCTGCTGATGCGGATGTGGTTTTCAAACGGTATCGTGGCGGGCGTGGACGAGACGGGGCGGCCATTCCGATGACGCAGATGATCGCCGCGACCGAGCTGAAGCCGCATCGCAGGGGCTTGAGCCTGCGGGCTTGGCGGGTAAACCCCGCCCTAGGCCGGGATGTGCAGCACGATGCCGTCAAGCGCGGCGGTCATGGTGAGTTGGCAAGACAGGCGCGAGTGCGGTTTGCGTTCGACGTCGGTGACGTCGAGCATCGGGTCTTCCAGCGGGCCGGGGAAGCCTGCTTTGGCGACCCAGGCGGCATCGAGGATGACGTGGCAGGTGGCGCAGGCGAGGTTGCCGCCGCAATCGCCCAGAATGTGGGGGATGTTGTTGGCGCGGGCGGCCTCCATCAGGGTTTGGCCTTCGGGGACGCTGGCGGTGACTTGGCGGCCGTCGGGGAGATGCCAGGTGGCTTGCATGGTTGGCTCCGGTTTTGGGGGTGGGAACCGGGGGCTAGCCCCCTAGTCACATTGGCCAGCGGCCAATGTGACCTGACCCCCAGGATATTTGAGGACAGATGAAATGCGGGGGCGGTTTCTGGGGGTGGTCAGAGATACCAGATATACCAGTCACGCAGCGCTTCGGATTCGAGGTTGGCGGTTTTTTCGACCTCGGCGCGTTTCATGAACAGGTGGTTTTCCACAAGGCCCGCGCCGACGGCGTTTGACAGGGCGGTATCGGCGGCAAGGTCGTTCAGCGCCTCGGTCAGGGTGGCGGCGGTGCCGTGGCTGGCGTCGTTGCCGGTAAAGCCGTCGCCGGTTTCCAAGGGTTGCAGCGGATATTTACCCTCATAGCCCAGCAGCGCGGCTTGCAGCACGGTGGCCACGGCGGTGTAAGGGTTTGAAGCGGCGTCGGCCATGCGGTGTTCAAGCCGGGCTTTCTTGCCGCCTTCGGCAGAAAGCCGGACGGTGACGTTGCGGTTGTCGCCGCCCCAGTTGCACCAATAGCCCGACAAGCTGGCCGGTTGCAGCCGGTTGTAGGATTGCGCGTTGGGGGCCATCAGCCCGGCCATCGCCTTGTGGTGCCGCATCCAGCCGGCGATGCAGCCTTTCGCCAGATCGTTGAGGTTGGCAGGGTCGCCATGATCGCCATTGGCCAGCGCGTTGGCGCCGTTGTGATCGGTGAAGGACAGGTTGATATGCATGCCTGAGCCACCTTTGCCGGGAATTGGTTTGGGCAGGAAGGTCAGGATGAGGCCGTGATCAAAGGCAATTTCGCGCGCCATCTGCCGGAACAGCACCACGGTATCGACATGTTCGACGGCGGTGTCGAAGGTCAGGGTGAATTCATATTGCGGCATGTCATATTCGGCGGTGATCAGATCGAGTGGCAGGCCGATTTCCTGCGCCTTGTTCCAGATCGCGGTGGTAACGCCGCGCGGGTCGGTGAAATTGCCGGTGCCATAGACGACGCCGCCGGGGGTGTCGTAGGGCGCAAGGCTGCCGTCATCGGCGCGGGTGAAGGCGTATGCTTCGAGTTCGATGCCGACTTTTGGGGTCAGGCCATGCGCCTCCCATGCCGCCACCGCGCGTTTGAGGGCGAGGCGGGGGCACATCGGGATTTCGCTGCCGTCGCCTGCGTAAAGATCGCCGGTGACGATCTTGGTGTTCGGCTCCCATCCCTGGCGGATTTCATCGCCCTTCCAGCGCAGCGCCATATCGGGGATGCCTTGCAGGCACAGGGTGCCGGGGGCCTCGATCAGCAGGTCTTTATCGTAATGGACGGAAAAGGTCGGGCGGGCGAAGCGGCTTTCATCATCGCGGATCTTGGCTGCGGGCAGATATTTGCCGCGCATGATCGACAGATGATCGCAGAACATCGCGCGCAGGCGCGGGGGGTGGTCGGTCATCGGATACTCCCTGTGGCTCTTTGGCCGCTTATTGTAGGTGCACTGTCACCGGCAAAGACTTGATGCCGCCGACGAAGTTGGAGCGCAGGAACTTCTGCTCTCCGGCAGGTTCGATGGAGCGGAGGCGTTTGGCAAGCTCTTCGAACAGTACGCGCACCTCCAGTCGGGCCAGCCACATGCCAAGGCAGACATGCGGGCCGCCCTGACCGAAGGCGACGTGGCGGTTGTTCTGGCGGGCGAAGTCGACGCGCATCGGGTCCTGGAAGGCGGTCTCGTCGCGGTTGCCGGAGACCCACCAGTAGACCACCTTCTGCCCGGCCTTGACCTGCTTGCCGTGATATTCGAAATCGCGGGTGGCGGTGCGGCGGAAGTATTGCGTGGCGGAACCCCAGCGGATGATTTCATCCGGCGCGCTATCCCAGACGGTGTTGGTTTGCAGGTGCGGCAGCAGTTCGGGCTGGTGGGCCAGCGCTTGCAGACCGGCGGCGATGGAGTAGCGGGTGGTGTCATTGCCAGCGGCGACCAGCAGGCAGAAGAAATTGCGGAATTCGTGTTCCGGCATGGTGGAGCCATCCGCGCCGGGGGCAAGGATCAGCGGCAGGATGCCCGAGGTGTCGCCCGAGGCGGCCTTTTTCGCCAGCAGGTCCTTGGCGTAGACGAACAGCTCTGCCCCGGCGGGGGAGTTGAACGGCATCATGCGGAATTCGTCGGTGGTCATCTTGTCGAGGACGTGGGAGGTGAATTCGGGGTCGGTGTTGGCGATCAGGCTGTCGCCCTTTTCCACCAGCCACGGCAGGTCTTCATCCGGCGTGCCGATGATGCGGCCAAGCATGCGCATCGGCAGTTGCCGGGCGATGTCGGTGGTGGCGTCGAACGTGCCTTTGTGCAGGGTTTCATCGAGAATGTCGTTGCAGATCTGACGGACGACATCCTCGAACTGGGCGATCACCGGGCGCGAGAAGGCTTTGGCGACGCGGATGCGGACGGCCATATGTTCGGCACCGTCCATTTCCTGAAAGGTGCGGCGTGCGAGGTATTCTTCATAGGTCTGATCCTCGATCCGGATGCCGCGCGCCGAAGACAGCAGGTCGGACTGGCGGTTGAGTTCGAGAATGTCGGCGTGGCGGGTGACCGACCAGAAGCTTTCGCCCTGCGCGTAGGGGGTCCAGGCCATCGGGTCTTCGCGGCGCATGCGGGCGAAGGTGTTGTGCGGCGCGCCGTTCAGAAAGCTGTCGTGGTTGGTCAGATCGGCGTGGCCGTCGTCGGTGGGGGTCCAGACCGTCATGATTTCCTCGCTTGCCGGAATGCTGATTTGAAAATATACTAAACAGGTTCATAAATATGTAAAGCGGAAGATCATGCATATTGCCGTGCTGATGGCCAACACTGACGAAAGCGAATTTGCGCAAGCGCATCCAAAGGATGGCAGCAAGTTTGAAGCCCTGTTGCACGAATTGCGCCCGGATTGGCGGGTCAGCGTCTATTCGGTGAAGGACGGCCAGTTCCCGGCAGAGGGCGCGGTTTATGATGGTTGGATCATTACCGGCAGCCCGGCCTCGGTGCATGATTCGGATGCGTGGGTCGGGCAGTTGCAGGCGCTGATCCGGCGTCTGGTGGCCGAGGGGCAGCCATTGTTTGGCGCCTGCTTTGGCCATCAGGCGATTGCGAAGGCGCTGGGCGGCGTGGTGGGCGACAATCCGGGCGGCTGGGTGTTCGGGTTGACCGAAACCGAGATGGCGGGGGTGCCGGTCAGGCTTTATGCGGCGCATAGTGAACAGGTGTTGCGGCTGCCTGACGGGGCTGTGGTGATCGGCGGCAATGCGGAATGCCCGGTGGGCAGCTTTGCCATCGGCAAGACCGTGCTGACAACGCAATATCACCCGGAAATGACGCCGGAGTTTGTGGCGGCGCTGGTGGCGGAATATGCGGGGAAGCTGCCTGCCGATGTGGCGCGGCGGGCGCAAGCTTCATTGGCGCAGGTGGCGGACCGCGCGACGATTGCCGCGCGGATTGTCCGGTTCTTTGAGGGCGGGTAGGGGGCAAGAGCCGGGGGTTTCACACCCCCGGCCCCCCGTGGAGTATTTTTGCCAAGATGAAGGCAAATTTTAGTAAAATTGTAGCTGCTTACATCACATGGACCAGCCGCAGCGCGTCGTAGATGGCGGCGTGGATGTTACGCGATTCTACCGCGTCGCCGATGCGGAACAGTTGGAACCCGGCGGGGCCACCGTTCAGGGTTTGCGGCTGGCTTGCGATCAGCGCGTCGTAATCCACCGCGCCAAGGTTCACCGACTGCGGTTTCAGATCGAAGTAGATCTCGGCCAGCGGCTGGGTGCCGTGGTTGACGACGATCTGATCGTAATGCGCGGTCTTGCCCAGCGACATGTAATCGGAATCGACAGTGGCCTTGATCTGGTTGCCGTCTTTTTCCACCCCGGTCAGCCGATGCGTGACGGTGAAGGTAACAGGTTTATCCTGCAACGCGCGCATGTAGGGCACGAGGTTCATCGCCATGACTTCCGGCGCGAAAGTGCGGTCGGGGGTCATGATTTCGACCTTTGCCCCGGCTTCGGCAAGCGTCTGGGCGGCTTGCAGCGCGGTGTGGTCGCCCGCATCATCGTAAAGCAAGACGTTGGTGCCGGGTTTGACATCGCCTGACAGGATATCCCACGCCGATACGGTCAGGTCATTGCCGAATTTCAGGATATCTTTCTCCGGCAGGCCACCGGTGGCGATGATCACCACATCGGGGGTTTCGGCCAGAATGTCGGCGGCCTCGGCCCAGGTGTTGAAGCGGAATTCGACTCCGCGTGCGGCGCATTGTGCCATGCGCCAGTCGATGATGCCGATCATCTCGGCGCGGCGCTTGGTTTGGGCTGTCAGCCGGATCTGGCCACCGGCCTGTGGGGCAGCCTCGAACACCGTGACGCGGTGGCCGCGTTCGGCGGCGACGCGCGCGGCTTCAAGCCCAGCCGGGCCAGCGCCGACCACCACCACGCGCTTTTGCACGGCGGCAGGGGTGATGGTGTGCGGCATGGTTTCTTCGCGCCCGGTCGCCGGGTTGTGGATGCAAAGCGCCAGGCCGCCTTGGTAGATACGGTCAAGGCAATAGGTGGCCCCGACGCAGGGGCGGATATCTTCCTCGCGGCCTTCGATGATCTTTTGCACCACATGCGGATCGGCCATATGGGCGCGGGTCATGCCAACCATATCCAACTGGCCGGACTGGATGGCATAGCGCGCGGTCGCCACATCGGGGATGCGGGCGGCGTGGAAGGTGGGCATGCCGACCTCGGCCCGGATACGACCGGCGAAATCGAGGTGCGGTGCGGATTTCATGCCGTGGATCGGGATCACATCGGTCATCGCCGGATCGGTATGGATGCGGCCCTTGATGATATTGAGGAAATCGACAAGGCCGGAGTCGCGGAACATCTTGCCAAGGGCCACGCCTTCATCGGCAGATATGCCGCCCTGTTCGACCTCATCCGCGGTGTAGCGGACGCCGAGCAGGAAGTTTTCACCGACGCGCTTGCGGCAGGCGGCCAGCACCTCCATCGCGAAGCGGGCGCGGTTTTCCAAGCTGCCGCCATAGGGGGCGGCGAGGCTGTTGGTGAACGGCGACATGAACTGATCCATCAGGTGGCCGTAGCATTCGAATTCGACGCCATCGAGCCCGGCTGCCGCCATCCGTTCGGCGGCGTCCGCGTAGTCATTGATGATGCGTTCGATATCCCAATCCTCGATCACCTTCGGGAAGGCGCGGTGGCTGGGTTCGCGGGCGGAGCTGGAGGAAACCGTGGGCAGCCAATCGCCCTTGTCCCAGCGGGTGCGGCGGCCAAGGTGGGTCAGCTGGATCATCACGGCGGCACCATGATCGTGGCATTCATCGGTCAGCTTTTTCATCCAGCCGACGACCTCATCCTTGTAGGCGAGGATGTTGTTGAACACCGGCGGGCTGTCTTTTGACACCGCAGCCGAACCGGCGGTCATCGTCAGCGCGACGCCTGCCTTGGCGCGTTCGACGTGGTAAAGCCGGTAGCGGTCTTTCGGCATGCCATCTTCGGGGTAGGCCGGTTCATGGCTGGTGGTCATGATGCGGTTGCGCAGGGTCAGGTGTTTCAGCTGGTAGGGCTGCAAAAGCGGATCGTTGGACATCGGGGCCTCCCATGGGTTCTTGCTATGAAAGCTGAAATCGACACATGTGTCAAGTTTTCGTATTGTCTTGGCTGTGGGGGGTGCTTAGGGTTTCGGCATGGAACAGGTGCAACAGGAACGTGGCTGGCGCGGATCGGCGGAAGTCTGGCTGGATGCGGCCTATGACATGCTGGTGGAAGGCGGGGTCGAATCGGTCAAGGTGATGCCGTTGGCGGCGCGACTGGGGCTGTCGCGGACCAGCTTTTACTGGCATTTCCCGGATCGTGAGGCCCTGCTTGCCGGGCTGATCACCCGCTGGCAAAGCCAGAACACCGCCAATCTGATTGCCCGCACGCAAGCCCAAGCGGCGACGGTGGCCGAGGCGATGCTGAACGTCACCGACTGCTGGATCACCCCGGCGCTGTTTGACAGCCGGATGGAGTTTGCCATCCGCACCTGGGCGCTGACCGATAGCAGGCTGGCCGAGGTGTTGCGCGGCGTCGATGAGACACGGATTCAGGCTCTGACAGCGTTGTTTGAGCGGTTTTCCTTTCCGCCGCTGGAGGCACGCTTGCGGGCGCAGACGGTGTATCTGACGCAGGTGGGCTATATCGCGATGCGGACCGAAGAATCCCTGGCGCTGCGGCTGCAACGCATCCCGGATTATGTGCTGATCTTTACTGGCCAAGCCCCGACAGCGGCGGAACTGGCGGCGTTCCGGGCGCGGCACGGGTCGGCTGAATAGGGTCTACAGGTTCGCTTCCAGCCGCAATTCGGCAATGAAATCATAGATGTCCGACCGATACAGCCCGCGGGTGAATTCAATCGGCCGCCCCGAGGGCAGATAGCCGGTGCGGTCGATGCGCAAGACGGCGGCACCTTCGGGCAGGTTCAGCAGTTTGGCCTCGTGACCGGGCAGGTTGACGGCGGTAATCCGCTGCACGGCGCGGGCGGGGGCGGTGCCATTGGCGCGCAACACCTCATAAAGCGAAGTGCCGACGATTTGCGGTTCGGGCAGGATGTCTTGCGGCAGCGACGACCACTCCACCGCCATTGCAATGCCGTCCGCCATCCGCAACCGCTCTATCCGGGCGACCTTGTCGGCGGCGGACAGGCCTAGCGCGATCTGCTCGTCGGGCGTGGGGTGGAAAATGCCGCGATTGATCAAGGTGCTGGTTGGGGTCTTGCCACGCTGAAGCATGTATTCCGAAAACGATAGCAGCTTGGACAGGTAATGCTCCATCTTGCCGCGTGGCGCGCGCACGAAGGTTCCCGCGCCCCGGCGTTGTTCCAGCACGCCATCGTCAACCAGCTGCGCCACCGCCTTGCGCACCGTGACGCGCGATAGCCCGGCAATCTCGGCCAGTTCGCGTTCGGGCGGCAGTTGGGTTTCCGGCGACAGATCGCCGGTGCTGATCGCCGCCGCGATGTGGCGGTGAAGCTGTTCATAGCGTGGGCCGCGCCCGGTGCGGAACCATGCGTCGGGGCGAAACAGGTTGGCGTGATCGTCCGTATTCATGATGCCCCCGATTGGTATTGTTTGGATAAGACCATTTCTTTGTGGTATTGGCAATTGCTGTCGATTTCCGCCGAAGATCGGTTTTCTTTCAGCAACTTTGCCGAATTTTGCACATATTGGTATTATATAGGTAGCAATGCGCGCTTGTCTTGGTATTATTACGGCAAGTTTGGGTCAGACACGGCGGAGCGGGAAATGACCGAAGTGGCGATGAGGGATGCGGGGCGGCACATGCGGGCTGAGATTGCTGAAGCACCGGGCGTGTTCGCGCGCACGGTGCAGGCAGCAGTTTCGGCGCAAGCCGCAGATGATCTGGCGGCAATGCAGCTTGGCCGGATGCGGGCGATCTACACCATTGCGCGCGGGTCTTCTGATGCAGCGGCGAATATCCTGTCTTATGAATTCATGCGCGAAACCGGGGTGCCGATGACCTCGCTGCCGCCTTCGGTATTCTCATTGGGGCGCGGGGTGGATCTGGCCGGAACGCTGTCGATCGTGGTGTCGCAGTCGGGCGCGAGCGAGGATCTGGTGCGTTCGGCGCGTGGCGCACGCGACAGTGGCGGCGCGGTGATTGCGCTGGTGAACGCGGCGGACTCGCCGGTGCAGGCGGCGGCGCATGTCACCCTGCCGATTGGTGCGGGGCCGGAACTGGCGGTGCCTGCGACGAAATCGGTGATCGGTTCAGTTGCGGCGGGAATGGCTCTGTTGGCGCAGTTAGAGCCTGATTATGCCGCCCGCGCGCAAGCTTCGGCGCAGGTCATCGGCGGGCTGGATGGCGCGGTG
This sequence comes from Paracoccaceae bacterium, assembly GCA_009773375.1. GTDB lineage: Bacteria > Pseudomonadota > Alphaproteobacteria > Rhodobacterales > Rhodobacteraceae > Cypionkella. The sequence continues at coordinate 173,043 of WRPH01000006.1, read as the reverse complement.
TTGCCCGATGCGAAAGCGTTGGTGTCGGCGCTGCTGCGTGCCCAGCATGTCTATGTGATTGGCCGCGATACCGGCTTTGGCGCGGCGCAGGAACTGGCGCTGAAGCTGAAGGAAACCTGCGCGCTGCACGCCGAGGCTTACTCCAGTTCAGAGGTGCTGCATGGCCCGTTGCAACTGGTGACCAAACCGCTGCTGGTGCTGATTCTGGATACCGGCCAAACGGATGTGCAGGCCAGTCTGGATACTGCCGAAGCGCGGTTTCGCGCCGCAGGCGGGGCGGTGTATCGGATCAGACCTGCCGATGTGAACGCGGGGGTGTTGACGCCCGCTGCGGCTGCCGCGCTGCTGCTGTATCTGACCTACCCCTTGGTGCTTGCCGTTGCGCTCGCCTTGGGGCACGACCCCGACGCCCCCGCCACCCTATCGAAAGTGACGCAAACCCGATGACCAACCTGAGCCGTTTTGCCACATGGCGCGAAATTCAGGCCCAGCCCGCGATTTGGGCGGCCTGGGCAAAGGCGCTGGATGTTGTCAGCCTGCGCGATTGGGTCGCTGCGCTGGGCGTTGATGAGGTCTGGTTCTGTGGTGCGGGATCGTCGGCCTACATCGGTGAAATGCTGGTTGCGGCGCTGGAGGGGCAAGGCGGCCCCCGGTTGCGCGCGGTGGCGACCACCGATCTGGTGGCGCGGCCCTATGCCTATCTGAATGGGCGCAAACCGCTGGTGGTCAGCTTTGGCCGGTCTGGCAACAGCGCCGAAACGCTGGGCACGCTAGATGCTCTGGATGCGCTGGCCCCGGACGCGCCACGGCTGAATATCACCTGCAACGCAGGCTCGGCCTTGGCACTGCGCAAGGCGGCGCTGCAACGGGTGATCGTGCTGCCTGACGCGACGCATGACGCGGGATTTGCGATGACCTCCAGCTTTTCAACCATGCTGCTGACGGCGCTGGCGGTGTTTGATGAAAGTGGCTCAAAAGGCCAGTTAGAGACTGTTTCTGCCGATCTGACCCGGCTGCTGCCGCAGTATGAGGCCTTTGCCCGTGCGGCGCGGCGGCCGGAACGGGTGGTGTTTGTCGGCTCTGGCGCCCTGACTTTTGCCGCGCGCGAGGCGGCTTTGAAGGTGATGGAGCTGGCGGCAGGGCAAATTCCGGCGCTGTGGGATTCAACGCTCGGCTTCCGGCATGGGCCGAAGTCTTTCGTGCGCGGGGTGACGGATATTTGGGTGTTCGGCTCTGCTGACGCCCACGCCGCGCGTTATGATGCCGATCTGGTGGCCGAATTGCGCGGCCAGTTTCCCAGCGCGCAGACCACGCTGGTCGGGCCGGGCGGGGATATTGACGTGCCGACCGGCGGCTGGGGCATCATCCTGCCGGTGGTGCTGGCGCAGGTGCTGGCGGTGGTCTGGTCTGAAGCTTTGGGCCTGCCGGTAGACGACCCTTTCGTCGGACAAGGCACCTTGAGCCGCGTGGTCTCTGGCGTGAAGCTATATCCGGTGGTGGCCAAATGATCGCAGCGGGGATTGATCTGGGCGGCACCAAGATCGAGGCGCAAATCTTTGATTCTGACTGGAACAGGGTCGATTCCCGTCGCATCGCCACGCCGAAAACCTATGACGCTCTGGTCGCCGCGATGGTCGATCAGATTGCCTGGGTGACGGCGCGCGCAGGTGCGGCGCCGGTGGGGGTTTCGGCGGCGGGGCTGATCAATCCGGTGACCGGGCTGGCGCTGACCTCCAACCTGCCGGCGATGGGGAAGCCGTTTCCGACCGATATTGCGGCGGCGGCGGGGCGTGCGATCAGCTATGTCAACGATTGCCGCGCGCAGGTTCTGTCGGAAGCGATGTTCGGCGCGGCGCGGGGATTTGTTACGGCGATGGGGCTGAACCTTGGCACCGGGCTGGCGGGTGGCTTCGTGGTGAACGGGCGTTTGCTGCCGAGCCCGTCTGGCACCGGCGGCGAGTTTGGCCATTTCCCGCTGCCAGCGGGGCCGATGATCCGGCACGGGCTACCGGTTTTACCCTGCGGTTGCGGGCGAGCGGGCTGCACCGAAACGCTGATCGCGGGGCCGGGGTTGGCGCGGATTGTGGCGCTGAAAACCGGGCGGCAGATGGCACCGCAAGACATCGTGGCGATGCGTAAAACCGACCCTGATATGGCCAAATGCTGGGCAATCTGGCTGGAACTGCTGGTGGAACTGATGGTCACGCTGACCCTGACGCTCGATCCGGCCTGCGTGGTGCTGGCGGGTGGGTTATCGCGGGCTGACGGGCTGGTGGAAGAACTGGCCGCAGGTCTGCAACAGGCGCAACTGGGCGGCTACGCGATTCCGGTGATCCGGCTGGCAGAGGGCGGCGATGCCACCGGCGCGCGTGGTGCGGCTTATGCAGCCTTTGAGGAGGCACAACATGGTTAACCTGAGCGACATCGTTGCGCGTAACCGGGCGGGTGAGGTTTGCGCGATTCCGTCGGTATGTTCGGCGCACCCGGATGTCTTGCGCGCCAGCCTGATGTTGGCCGAAGAGCTGGATCGCGCGGTGGTGATCGAGGCGACCTCCAATCAGGTCAATCAGGACGGCGGCTATACGGGGATGCGGCCTGCGGATTTCATCGAGTTTGTGCATGCGATTGCCGATCAGGCCGGAGTTTCGCGGGCGCGGATCGTGTTTGGCGGCGACCATCTGGGGCCACAAGCCTGGCGCAAGGGGTCAGCCGAGCTGGCGATGGCAAAGGCGCGGGTGATGGTGGCCGACTATGTGCGCGCCGGGTTCAACAAGATTCATCTAGATTGTTCAGAGGGTTGCGCCGGCGAACCTGCACAGTTGGGCGATGACCTGGCCGCAACGCGCGCGGCCGATTTGGCGGGCGCGGCCTTGGCCGCCGCTGAACGGCCCGAAGATCTGATCTTTGTGATTGGAACCGAAGTGCCGCCGCCGGGCGGGGCGCGGGCGGATGAGCATGGCGATATTGCTCCGACGACGCCCGCAAGCGCCGCCGCGACGATGGCCGCGCATGCAGCGGCGTTTCAGGCGGCTGGTCTGGGGCATGTGCTGGCGCAAGTGGCCGGGCTGGTGGTGCAGCCGGGCGTCGAGTTTTCGCCGATGCAGGTGCATCACCTGCCGATGGCGCGCGATCCGGGGCTGCTTGCGGTGCTGGCGGATTGGCCCGGCGTCTGCCTTGAGGCGCATTCGAGCGACTATCAGCACCCGGCGGTTTTTCCACGCTTGGCCCAGCTTGGCTTTGCCTTTCAGAAGGTCGGCCCTGCGCTAACCTTTGCCTATCGGCAGGCACTCTATGCGTTGGACAGCCTGCGGCAACAGGCTGATTGGGCCAGCACAGAGCCGCTTTTTGCGGTGATGGAGCGGGTTATGCTGGCCGATCCGGGCTATTGGCAGGGGCATTATCACGGTAGTTCCGGCGACCTGCGGGTAGAGCGGCACTTCGGGCTGGCGGATCGGATTCGCTATTACTGGCCGCACCCGGACGCGCAAGCCGGCGTTGCTGCCGTTCTGGCCGATCTGGCCGGGCGCAATCTGCCCGAACCGATGCTGTGGCAAGGGTTTAGTGCCGAGGTAATCGCGCGGGCGCGCAAAAACGGCGGTGATTTTCCGCAGGCGCTGATCCTTGCACAGATTCAGGTGGCGCTGCTGCCGTATTTCTTTGATGTCACGGGACCGCGCGGATGACCGCCCCGGTTTGGGTCTGCCCGGGTCAGGTTTTTGACGGCGAACGGCTGCTGTCGGGTGTGGCGATTGGCGTCTTTGATGGCGTGATTCAGTCTCTAACCATGCTGAATCAGGTATCTGGGCCAGTGCAATGCCTGCCCGGCGTGGTGACGCCGGGCTACGTCGATTTGCAGGTCAATGGCGGCGGCGATGTGCTGTTGAACAACGATCCCAGCCCGCAAGGCATGGCGGTGATGGCTGCGGCGCTGCGGCGGTTTGGCACCGATGCGATCTTGCCGACGGTGATCACCGATGCGCCCGAAGTGCTGGAGCGCGCGGTGCAGGCGGCGATCGCGGCAAAGGGGCAGACCGGCATTTTGGGGCTGCATATCGAAGGTCCGCACATCAGCCTTGCGCGGCGCGGCACCCATGCGGCGCGGTTCTTGCGGCCGATGGAGGCCAGCACACAGCGCCATATCGAACGGCTGCGCGCGGCGGGTGTGGCGGTGAAGATCACACTGGCGCCCGAAGCGGTGCAGCCGGGGCAGGTGCGCGCGCTTGTGGAAACCGGCGCGATTGTGTCGATCGGTCATTCCGACGCCACGGCAGATCAGGTGCAGGCGCTGCTGGATGAGGGCGCGAGCTGTTTTACCCATCTGTATAATGCCATGTCGCCGATGCAGGGCCGCGCGCCGGGGGTGACGGGGGCGGCGATCAACTCGACTGCCTATTGTGGTTTCATCTGCGATGGCCACCATGTGTTGGATAGCATGCTGGGGCTGGCGGTCCGGGCGCGGCCGGTGCCGGACCGGATGTTTCTGGTTTCAGACTGCATGTCCACGGTCGGCGGGACGGATCACTTCACGCTGTATGGGCAGGAGATTCATGTGGACGGCGGGCGGCTGGTGAATGCCGAAGGCTCGCTCGCCGGGGCGCATGTGACGATGGCCGAAGGCGTGGCGCGGCTGATCACAACGCTTGGCCTGCCGCCCGAACAGGCGTTGCGGATGGCGATTACGGTGCCTGCGCGGCTGATCGGGGCGGACAATCTGGCGCAGATCATCGGGCGGCACTGCGATGATCTGCTGATTTTGGGGGCGGATTGGCTGCCGCAGGGGCGGCTTTCGGATCGGCTTAAGGCTGTTTGACGGTGTCGGCCAGCGTCTGCGCGGCCTTCAGCAACAGCGGGATATCGCCACCGACACCCAGAAAGGTGACGCCCATCTCGCGGTAGCGTTTGGCCAGCGCCAGATCGAAGGTCAGCACCCCCGCCGCCTTGCCGCTGGCGATGATCTGCCGCATCGCGTCGTCAATCGCGGCTTGCACTTCTGGTGCGGCGGTATTGCCCGGAAAGCCCATGTCGGCTGCCAGATCCGACGGGCCGATGAACACGCAATCCACCCCCGGCAGCGCCAGAATGCCCGGCAGAGCCGCCAAACCGGCGCGGCTTTCGACTTGCAGGATCAGGCAGGTTTCGGCGTTGGCGGTCGGCAGATAGTCACTAATACGGCCAAAATCGGCTGCGCGCGCAACCGAGGCCCCCAGCCCGCGCACGCCTTCCGGCGGGTATTTCATCGCGCGCGCCATCTGCTCGGCATGGGCGGCGGTTTCGATCATCGGCACCATCACGGTCTGAATGCCAAGGTCGAGCACCTGCTTGACCAGATGCGTTTCGCCGACCGGAATCCGCACAACGACATTTGTGCGGCTGCCGATGGTCTGCGCCTGCGTCAGCATGGTGGGAATCGAATTCGGCCCATGTTCACCATCAATCAGCAGCCAATCAAAGCCGCTGCCCGACAGCAATTCCGCCGAATAGGCGCTGGCAAGGTTCAGCCAGATGCCGAACTGCGGGATGTTCGCGGCAAGGGCGGCTTTCAGGCGGTTTTTCGGCGCGTGCATGGTGAAATCCTATGCGAAGTGGCAGGAAAGCTGGCCGAACGGGCCGAAATCGGCGTGAATCCGGCAGCCTGTGGGGCATTCCATAGCACGGATGAAGCTGCCGGACAGAATGATTTGCCCCGGTTCAATGCGCTGGCCGTATTGGCCCATGCGCGCGGCGAGCCAGACGATGCCGATGACGGGATCGTTCAACACGCCCGCGCCAAGGCCGGTTTCTTCGACCACACCATCGCGCGACACGATCGCACCGACCCAGCGCAGATCAAGGCTGGGGCTATGCCGGGCGGGGCCGGTGACGATGCCCGCGTTGGCGGCGTTGTCGGAAATGGTGTCGATGATGGTGCGGGTTTTGCCATTTTCAGCGCGCAGGATGCGGGAATCAAGGATTTCCAGCGCCGGGGTGACGTAATCGGTCGCGGCCAGCACCTGTTCGCGCGTCACCTGCCCTTGCAGCGGGGCCTTCATCACGAAGGCGATTTCTGCCTCGATCCGGGGGGCGATGAAGCGGTTGGCCGGGATGATCGCGCCGGTTTCAAACGCCATATCATCCAGCAACACGCCTGAATCCGGGGTTTCGATGTTCAGCTGCTGCTGCATGGCGCGGCTGGTCAGGCCGATCTTCCAACCGATGGTGTGCCGTCCCGCTGCGTGTTTGCGAGCGGCGAAGGCTTTCTGGACCGCATAGGCGTCGTTCATCGTGGCGATTGGGTATTCGGCGGACAAGAGCCCGCGTTGAACCCGGCTCTGTTCAGCCTGATAGAGACTGTTTCCGGCGGTTTCGATCTGATCAGGCGTCATGGCGTTTCATCCGCGATGGTGTTGCGCAGGGTGCCAAGGCCGGTTGCGGTGATGTCTACCACATCGCCCGGTTTCAGCCAGATCGGCGGATCAAACCGCGCCCCGGCGCCGGTGGGGGTGCCGCAGAGGATCACATCGCCGGGCACCAGCGTGGTGAAGGTCGAGACATATGCGACGATCTTGCGGAAGGAAAAGATCATCCGGCTGCTGCGGTCTTGCTGGCGCAATTCACCATTGACGCGGGTTTCCAGCGCGATGTCGTCCAGTTGCGCGGGATCTCTGAAAGGCGTGACAAATGGCCCGATAGAGCCTGATTTGTCCCAATTCTTGCCCTGCGTCACGTTGAATTTCGCATGCTGCACCCAATCGCGGATGGTGCCTTCATTGGCCAGCGACAGCGCCGCGATATGATCATAGGCCTCGGCCTCGGCAATCCGGCGGCCGGGTTTGCCGATGATGATCACCACCTCGCCTTCGTAATCCAGTTGCGGGCTTTCCGGCGGGCGGATCAGCGGTTGGCCTGCGCCGGTGAAACTGCGCGGAAACCGCGGGAACAGCGACATAAACCGCGGCGCGTCCTGACCGTCTTTGTATTCGGCGTTGCGATCCGGGAAGTTGACGCCGACGCAGAGGATCTTTTCCGGGTTGGTGATCGGGATGGTCAGATCAACCTGATCCAGCGTGATTTTCGGGCCGTTGGCCTGCGCCAGCGCGGCCAGCGCCCCGGCCTCGATCGCGGCGCGCAGGGTGGGGAAATGCGCGGTCAGGTCGGTGATCACGTCGCCGTCCAGATGGCCCCAGCCGCAAGCCTGCCCGGTGGTGTAGCTGACAAAACGGCTCATGGTGCCACGATCGGTTGCGCTTTCAGCACCGCCTCTTTCGGCTCTAACATGGCGAAAACAGAACCTTCTTCGAACCAGGATTTCGGCGCAGGCGCCCCCCACAGGGTTTGCCGCTGTGGGTCTTTCAGATCCCATTTGATCGGTTCAAGATCGGGATCAACGGTTTGGTAATCGGAGCAGTAAATCTCTATCCGGTGGCCGTCGGGGTCGCGGATATAGAGGAAGAAGGCGTTGGAGATGCCATGCCGACCAGGGCCGCGCTCGATGTTTTTCACATAGCCGGTGGTCGCCATCAGGTCCAACAGATCAATGATGTTCAAAGGCGTCGGCACCCAGAAGGCGGTGTGGTGCAGCCGGGGGCCAAAGCCGTTGGTGAAGGCCATGTCATGCACGCCGCCTTTGCGGTGCATCCACGCCGCCCAGATTTTCTGGCTGGCCTCATCCTCGGTGTATTCGGTCACCCGGAAACCCATGTCATTCCAGAACGCCACAGACGCATCAACATCTGGCGAGAAGGTGTTGAAGTGATCAATCCGCAGCGGTTTTACGCCGTTATAGAGCCGATATTGCTGATGGATCGGCGGCAGGCGGTCCATCTTGGCGTAAAATTCCAGCGGCACGCCGAACACGTCTGACGTCAGCAGGGTGCGTCCCTGAAAGGCGCGATCTACCCAGGCGGTGGGGCGGCCTTTGGCCTGAAACCACACGCAGGCCTTATCCAGATCGGGTTCGTCCCAAACCTTGAAACCCAGCACATTCACCTGCGGCTGCGCACCTTCGCGCAGGATCATGCAGTGGTGGCCGCGTTCCTCCATCGCGCGCAGATAGAGCACGCCCGGTTCCTCGCCGGTGACTTGCAGCCCTAGCGTGTCAACATAGAACCGCTTCGATTCCGCAAGGTTAGACACGTTATATTCAACATGGCTCAGCCGGACGGTGTTGAAATCGGGATACAGGTTCGCTTGTGGAACAGGCATGATTATCTCCCCAGCTTTGGAATGGAGTGTGGCTCGGTGGCGAAGCAGATGTTCTTGGTTTCCATGTAGAAATCAAACGACCAGTCGCCACCGTCCCGGCCAATGCCGCTGTCTTTGGTGCCGCCGAACGGGGCGGGGAGGTGGCGGTTGTTTTCGGAGTTCACCCAGACCATGCCGGCCTGCACCGCATCGGAAAACCGGAAGGCGCGGGTGACATCTTGCGTCCACAGATAGGCGGCAAGGCCGTAGGGGGTGTCGTTGGCGATGGCCAAAGCCTCGGCTTCATCGGTGAAGGGAATCGCGGTCAGCACCGGGCCGAAGATTTCTTCCTGTGCAATCCGCATGTCGTTGCGGGCATCGGTGAACAGGGTGGGCTGTACATAGCAGCCGCCCCCCGGCCCGTCGTATTTCGCGCCGCCAGCGGCAACCGTCGCCCCATCGGCGCGGCCAATGTCGAAATAGGACAGCACCTTTGCCTCATGCACCGGATGGATCAGCGGGCCGACCTCGGTTTGCGGGTCCAGCGGGTGGCCGACCTTGATGGCGCGGGCGCGGGCGGCGACTTTGGCGGTAAACTCGGCATAGACCTTGTCCTGCACCAGCAGGCGGGAAGACGAGGTGCAGCGTTCGCCGTTCAGCGAATAGATCATGAAAACAGCAGCATCGACGGCGCGATCCAGATCGGCATCGGCAAAGACGATCACCGGGTTCTTGCCGCCCAGTTCGAAATGCACCCGTTTCAGGGTTTTCGCACCTTGGGCCATGATCATGCTGCCGGTGCGGCTTTCACCGACAAACCCAATGGCGCGGATCAGCGGGTGTTCGGTCAGCGCGCGGCCCGCCTCTTCGCCCAAGCCGTTGACGAGGTTCCACACACCTTTCGGCAGGCCGGCTTCCTCGGCAATCTCCACCAGTAACCGGGCGGACAGCGGCGAGAATTCGGCAGGCTTATGGACGACGGTGCAGCCTGCGGCAAGCGCTGGTGCGATTTTCCAGGTGGATAGCATGAACGGCGTGTTCCACGGCGTGATGATGCCGACCGGCCCCAGTGGCGCGCGCGAGGTGACGTTGATCTGCCCCGGCGCGCGCAAGGATTGACCGTCGCGGGCCTCGGTGGCCTTGTCGGCGAAGAAGCGGAAATTCTCGGCCCCGCGCAAGGCGGCCTTCGACATGAAGCGCAGCGCCTGCCCGGTATCCATGCATTCAACGAAGGCGATTTCTTCGGCCCGCGCCTCGATCCCGTCGGCAATGCGGTGCAGGATCTTGCGGCGATCAGCCCCCGGCATGGCTGCCCAAGTGGCAAAAGCGGCCTGTGCGGCCCGTGCTGCGGCATCAATATCCGCCGCATCGCCGCGCGCCACCTGTGCCAGCGGTTGCAGATCGACCGGCGAGATGATCTCGAAGGTTTTCCCCGAAGCGGCAGGAACGGCCTGCCCGTTGATATGGTTCAGCACGCCATCGGTGCGGAAACGGTCCAGATAGCTTTGGGCGCGGGCGATGTTGGCGGATGCGGTCATTTGGTCCTCAGGCGGGGATGAATGGCGTTGGTTTTCCAGCTGAACGGCGCAGAGATTTCCTGCACCTCCAGCGACAGGGCGAAATGCGGTTGGGCCAACTGGGCGGCAAAATGTGTCTCTGCACAGGCCATCAGAGCCTTGCCGATCTTGGTCTTGTCAGCCTCGGATCGGCCTGTGCCGATGCGCAGGATCATATCCGCGAAGGCGTTCTGCGGCAGTTGGTCGGCAATGGCGTAATGCGGGCAAGGCCGCGCCCGCACCCGGATCGCGCCGATTTCAAACAGGCCAGAGCCCAGCAAGGTCTCACGGAGGCGGCTGCACAGCTGGCCAAGATCGCCCCCGGCTTCCAGATTGGCGGAATATTCGATGCTGAGATGTGGCATGTGGCCTCCGATCAGTTAACAGGTTAAACAGTTTTGCGAATGGGTCAAGCGGTTTGTGAAGACTTGCAGCGGGCGCGGCAAAGACGATACTTGCGGCATGGACCAAAGCCAGCCCCCCCCGCGCGATACCCGCCACGCCTTGCCGATGGCGCTTTTGCGTGCGCGCGAAGCGGTGATGACGCGGTTTCGCCCTATGCTGGCGGCACATGACATCAACGAACAGCAATGGCGGGTGATCCGGGTGCTGGGCGAGGTGGATAGTCTGGATGCGTCGGAAGTGGCGCTGCGGGCGAATATTCTGGCGCCGTCGCTGACCCGGATGATCAAGACGATGACCGAACGCGGGCTGATTGAGCGCGCCAAGGATAGCAGCGACGGGCGGCGGGTGATGCTGTCGATTGCGCCGAAAGGGCGTGATCTGCTGGCCGCTGTCGCCCCCGACAGCGCTGCGATTTACCGCCAGCTAGAGGCGGAATATGGCCCGGAGCGCACCGCGCAGTTGATTGATCTGCTGATCGCGCTGGCCGAGCTTAACGCGGACGCATAAGCGCCAGAAGATAGGCCCGTTGCGCCGCTGCATGGGCGCGGGCAAGGGCGATGGCCTGCGCCGGGGCGACGGCCTGAAACGTCACCGCATCGCGTGGGCGCAGTTGTGTAAAGCTGTCCAGATCGCAATCCAGCGCCGTGGCGATTTTCGGGTAACCGCCGGTGGTTTGATGATCGGCAAGCAAGACCGTTGCCACGCCATCGCCCGCAACCTGCACCGACCCGCGGGTGATCGGCTCGGATGGCATGTTCAGCGGGGCGGCAGGGTGCAGCGCCGGGCCGGAAAGCCGCACACCCATCCGGTCATAGGCGGTGGTCAGCGCGAAGCGGCTGGACAGCAGATCGTGCAGGGTTTCGGCGGTGAAAAACCGATCCTGCGGCCCGAGGGTGACGCGCAGATTGGCGCGGGGGCGGGCGAAGATCGGGCAGGGGATTGGGCCGTTTAGAGCCTGATTTACCCGAGGATCGTGGATTTCAAGGCTGCCGCCAGCGGCCAGTTTGCCACCACCAAAGCCGGACAGCGCATGCGTCGCCGCAGCGCCCAGCCAGTGCCCAGTTTGCAGCGCGCCTGCAAAGCACAGATAGGCCCAACTGCCCCAAGGGCCGGGGCGGATGATCAGGCGTTGGCCAGCCTGCACCGTCAGCACCACCCACGAGCCGTGCTTTGCGTCAGCCTCCACAATGAAGCCGCCGCCCGCCACCGCCAGCGTTACCGCGCCTTCGGTGCAGGTCAGCGCAAGGCCGCCCAGCGACACCTCGATCCCCGCAGCAGGGGCGGGGTTGCCAAGTGCCAGATTGGCGGCTTGCAGCGCCAGCCGGTCCATCGCGCCAGAGGCGGGCACGCCAAAGCGCATCAGCTTGGGGCGACCGCCATCCTGAACGGAAACATAGGGCCCGGCATGGGTGATCTGAAAGCGCGCGGTCATTGCCGGGCCTCGAATTCGCGGCGCGAGATGCGGCGGAATTTCACCCGGTCGCCGACGTCGAACAGGAAGGGGTGCGCTGGGTCGGGGCGCAGGATTTGGGTGGGCGAGCGGCCGATGATCCACCAGCCGGTGGGCATGGTCAGCGTTGTGACAAGGCATTGCGCCCCGGCGATGATCACCGATCCGGCGGCAATACCGCGCACGGCGGCGGCTTTGCGCGGCAGGTGCAGCGCCGGTGGCACGCCGCCCAGATAGGCATAACCGGGGGCAAAGCCATAAAGGAACACCGCGTAATCCCCGGCCAGATGCGCAGCGATAGCCTCTTCTTCGGTCAAGCCGCAGGCCTTGGCGACCTCGGGCAGATCGGGGGCGAAATCGGCATCATAGCAGACCAGAACCTCACGCGGGGTGGTGGTGGCTGCGGGGGCGGGTTTCAGTGCCAACAGGCCGTGCAGAGCCTGAATCACCGCCGCGTGGTCGGTCAGCAGCGGATCAAATTCGACCAGAATATTCACATAGGCCGGGATGGATTCGACAAAGCCGGGAAAGCCGTGGGCGGCCAGCATGGCATCAAGATGGCGCACATGCGCATAGGCGGCGTCGTTGATCGCATCAGCAAATTCGACCAGCACGCCATGTTCGGCCACCGGGCGGAAGGCGGGCTGGGTCATGGTGCGATGAACGGGGCCAGCGTGACCCCGGCGGCGGTCAGCGCGTTGCGAATGTCGGCGGCCATCGCCACCGCATGCGCGGAATCGCCATGCACGCAGATCGAGTCGGCCTTCAGCGCAATCGCCGCACCGTCGAGTGTCGGCATCTGCCCGGTTTGCAAAAAGCCAATCAGCCGGGCAGAGGCGACCCCGGCATCGGTGATCATCGCCCCGGCCCTGCTGCGCGGCACCAGTCGGCCATTCGGCAGATAGGCGCGGTCGGCGAAAATCTCGGCATAGGTGGCAAGCCCGGCGCGCTGGCCTGCGCCCTCCAGTTCAGTGCCGGAAATCGCCAGCAGCGCCAGATCGCGTGACACAGCGGCGGTGGCGCGGGCGATGGCATCGGCAACGGCGGGTTCGTCCGCGCCCAGATTGGCCAGCGCGCCATGCGCCTTGACGTAAGTAACCGGCACCCCGGCCAGTGCCGCCGCCCCCAACAGCGCGCCGATCTGGCAGGCGACCATGCGTTCAATTTCGGTCGGGGTCATCGGGATCACCCGGCGGCCAAAGGCCAGCGGGTCGGCATAGCCGGGATGTGCGCCCACCACGACGCCTTGCGCCTGGGCCAGCAGCAGGGTTTCCACCATCGTATCGGGGTCTGACGCATGGCCACCGCAGGCGACATTGGCCGAGGTGACAACCGTCAGGATCGCGGCATCTTCGCCCATGCGCCATGGGCCGTAGCCTTCGCCCAGATCAGAGTTCAGGTCGATCTTCATGGCATCACCCCCACTTTGCGCCTTTTGTGGCGCGCCGTTGGCGGGCTTTCAAGCCGGATGCTGTGCGAATGGGCAAAATCAAACTGTTCCGTTCAATTTGCCAGTCAAAATGCAGCGTCCGACATTGACCTTTTCCCGAAAGCCATAAATCTTTACCATTCTGCGCTAAATCGTCGCGCAGGGGCAGGCTTGCCTGCTGGACACACATTCAAGGTTGCTTCCATGTCATTCTTTACCGCCCACCGCATCACTGCCGTTGTCGTTCTTGTCGCTGCAGCGGGTTGGGTGATGACCGGCGAATTTTCATCGGTTGGCAGCGAAGAGGTGAAGGCGGGCGAACCTGTTGCCGAGGCTGCGGCACCCGTGGCGGAAACCGCGACACCGCAGCGCACGGTTGCGGCGGTGATGCCGGTGTTCACCGATTACGCCCGCGAAATCCGGATTTCCGGCGCGACCAAGGCTGACAAGCTGGCGGTGCTGGCGGCGCGCTCTGCCGGGATCGTGCAGGCGCTGGGTGTGGTGCAGGGGCAGCAGATCGCCGCCGATACCATCGTGCTGCGGCTCGAAGGGGCGGACGTCGAGGCGGCGGTGGCAACCGCCAAGGCTTCGCTGGCGCAGGCGCAGGAAAAGCTGACTGTCGGGCAGGCGCTGTTTGACAAGGGCAGCCTTCCGGAATTGGAGCTGACCTCGCGGCGGACGGCGCAGGCGGCGGCAGAGGCGCAGCTTTCGCAGGCCACAGCGGCGCTGGACCGGCTGTTGCTGAAGGCTCCTTTTGGCGGATCGGTGGATTCGGTCGAGGTGGAACTGGGCGAATGGGTGCAGGAAGGCACGGCGATTGCGACGATCCTGTCGCTGGACCCGATCGTGGTGAAGGCCGAAGTGTCGGAACGCGATGTGGCGTTTGTGGCGACCGGATCGAAAGCCAAGGTGCGGCTGGTGAACGGCGCTGAGATGGAGGGCACCATCCGGCATGTGGCGCAGCAGGCTTCGGACAAGACCCGGACGTTCGTGGTCGAAGTGGCGCTGCCGAATGCGGATCGGGCGATCCCGTCGGGGATGACCGCCGAGGTTCGGCTGTTTGCCGCGCCGACGCCTGCGGTGATCGTGCCGCGCTCGATCATCACGATTTCGCCGGAAGGCATCATCGGGCTGCGCGTGGTGGGAGCCGACAATGTGGCGGCTTTCGCGCCGGTGACGATTCTGGATGATACCGAACAGGGGCTGGTGCTGGCCGGGGTGCCGGCTGACAAGCGGGTGATCGTGGCCGGGCAGGATCTGGTGTCTGACGGCGATGTGGTAACGGTGTCCGAACTGACCCCGGCCGAGGCCGTTGCCGCCCAAGCCGCTGGTGCGCTGAAATGAGAATCGTTGAAACGGCGATCAACAATGCGCGGCTGACCATTTCGGTTCTGGTGTTTCTGATCCTGTCGGGCACGCTGGCCTATATCTCGATCCCGAAAGAGGCCGAGCCGGATGTGCAGATTCCGATCATCTATGTCTCGATGCACCTGGACGGCATTTCGCCGGAAGACAGCGAACGGCTGCTGCTGCGTCCGTTGGAAACCGCGCTGAAATCGATTCAGGGTATCAAGAAGATGACCGCAACCGCCTATCAGGGCGGCGGCAACGTGCTGATGGAGTTTCAGGCCGGGGCCGATCTGGCCAAGGCCAAGAACGATGTGAAAGACAAGGTTGACGACGCGCGGCGCGATCTGCCGACGGAAATGGATGACCCGACGGTGAACGAGGTCAATATCAGCGAATTCCCGGTGCTGGTGGTGACGTTGTCGGGTGATGTGCCGGAACGCGTGCTGAACGCCACCGCCCGCGCGCTGCGGGACCGCATCGAAGAAGTGCCGGGCGTGCTGGATGCCGCTTTGCAGGGCGTGCGCGAGGATCTGGTAGAGATCGTGATTGATCCGGCCAAGCTGTCTTCTTACGGGCTGCGCCCCGATACGATGATTGCCGGTTTCAACGCCAACAACCGCCTGATTGCCGCCGGGTCTTTGGAGGGGGAAGAAGGCCGCTATGCCATCAAGGTGCCGTCGCTGATTGAAACCGTGCAGGATCTGGCCGATCTGCCGGTGGTGGCGGGCGACAATGCGATTGTGCGGGTGCGCGATCTGGCGGAAATCCGGCCAACGCTGAAGGACCCGGAAACCGTCACCCGGCTGGATGGCAAGGCCGCCGTGGCGATTGAGGTATCCAAGCGCATCGGGGCAAACCTGATTGATACCGTGGACAAGGTGAAGGCGATCACCGAGGCCGCGCAAAAGCAGATGCCAGCGGGCGTGGTGGTTTCGTTTTCGCAGGATAAATCCACCACCATCCGGCAGATGCTGTCTGATCTGCAAAACTCGGTGCTGACGGCGGTGGTGCTGGTGTTCATCGTCATTCTGTATGCGCTGTCGGTGCGGTCCTCGATTCTGATCGGGCTGGCTATTCCGTCGTCGTTCCTGATGGGAATTCTCGGGCTGCAGATGGCGGGTCTGACGGTGAACCTTGTGGTGCTGTTCAGCCTTATTCTGGCGGTGGGGATGCTGGTGGATGACGCCATCATCGTGGTGGAATACGCCGAACGCCGGATGAACGAAGGCATGGACAGGCGCGAGGCGTTTGCCGAGGCCAGCCACAAGATGGCCGGGCCGGTGATTGCATCGACCCTGACCCGGATCGCGGCGTTCTCGCCCTTGCTGTTCTGGCCGGGTGTGGTGGGCGAGTTCATGAAATACATGCCGATCACGCTGATTGCGACGCTGTCGGCCTCGATGCTCTATGCGCTGATCTTTGTGCCGACGCTGGGGGCGATCATCGCCAAGCCGTTCGCGCATCCGCCGCAGCACAAGGATGGCGCCTATATGTGGGTGGTTGGCAAGGCGATCCGGCATCCGTTCATCGTGCTGTCGCTGGCGGTGGCGACGCTGGTGGCGGTGCCCTACACCTATTCCAAAGTCGGCAACGGGGTTGAGTTTTTCCCGAACGTCGAGCCGGATTACGGCCTGTTGTATGTGAAGGCACGCGGCAACCTGTCGATCATGGAAAAGGATGCGCTGGTGCGGCAGGCCGAGGCGCGGATTCTGGGCTGGCCGGGGCTGAAGACGGTTTACACCCGCGTTGGCAGCGGTGGCGGCGCGGGCAACGAGGCGCCTGCCGATGTGATCGGCACGATTCAGTATGAATTCGTTGATTGGCGCGAACGCAAAGAGGCGAACGCGATTCTGGCCGATCTGCGGCTGGCGATGCAGGGGATTCCGGGCGTGGATATCGAAGTGTCGGTGCCCGCCGCTGGCCCGCCGACCGGCAAGGCGATTCAGATCCAGCTTTCGGCGGATGATCCGGCGGGGTTGAACGATGCCGCCCGCGCCATTGGCGAAAAGCTGAAAGCCATTCCGCATGTGATTGACGTGTCGAACGGTCTGCCCTTGCCCGGCGTGGATTGGGAATTGCAGGTCGATCGTGGCGAGGCCGCGCGCTATGGCGCGTCGCCGGGCGCGGTTGGCGCGGTTGTGCAGATGGTGACGTCGGGGCTGAAACTGTCAGATTTCCGCCCGGCTGGATCTGATGATGCGGTGGATATCGTGCTGCGTCTGCCGCCCGAACAGCGCACGATCTCGGCGCTGGACCAGTTGCGGATCGAAACCCCGGATGGGCCGGTGCCGATTTCGAACTTCGTCACCCGCAGCGCGGCCCCCACTACCGGGATTCTGACCCGGCTGAACGGCGCGCGCACCATCACGGTGCAGGCGGGCATCGGCTTGGGCGAAGGCGTGCAGCCCGACAAGGTGCGCGCCGATGTCGAGGCGATGGTGGAACGGGCCTTTGCCGACGACGGCTATAGGGCGCAGGGTCTGCGCTGGAACATGGCGGGCGAGGATGAGGAACAGGCGGCAGCCGGGGCCTTCCTTGGCAAGGCCTTTGGTGCGGCGATCTTCCTGATCTTTGTGGTGCTGCTGGCACAGTTCAACAAGTTCATCTCGGTCGGATTGGTGCTGTCGGCGGTGATCATGTCTACCATCGGGGTGTTCCTTGGCCTGATGATCATGGGCCAGCCGTTTGGCGTGGTGATGACCGGCATCGGCGTGATCGCCTTGGCGGGGGTGGTGGTCAACAACAACATCGTGCTGATCGCCACCTATGACCAGCTGCGCGACGAGGGCATGGACAAGATCGAGGCGGTGCTGGAAACCTGCCGCGAGCGGGCCCGCCCGGTGGTGCTGACGGCGCTGACCGCGATTTTCGGGGTTTTGCCGATTGCGTTCGGGTTGAACCTGGAACTGCTCAGCCACGAAACCACCATCGGCGCGCCGTCCACGCAGTGGTGGATCTCGCTGTCCTCGGCCATCGTCTATGGTCTGGCCTTTGCCACCATCCTGACGCTGATCGTGACGCCATCGCTGCTGATGCTGGTCAGTCGGTCGAACCGTTCCTTGCGCGAAGGCCGCCGTTGGTTCTGGCGCAAGCGGTTGTCGAAGACGTTTTAGGAAACCGCTCTAAACGCCATCGACGATGCAGATATGGGCGATACAAGCCCCGTCGCGCGCCTCCCGTGCGGCGGTGTAGCCGGGCGAGGCATAGCAGGCGCGGGCAGCGGCGAGGCTGGGGAATTCGATCACCACCTGCCGCTGATAGGCGCTGCCTTCGAAGGTTTCGCTTTCACCGCCACGGGCAAGGATACGCCCGCCATGTGCGGCAAACACCGCCGGGGCAAGTGCCATATAGGCCTTGTAGCGATCAGGGTCGGTGACGGTGACATGGGCGATCCAGTAGGCGGGCATCAGGGGGCCTCGGGGGTGTCTTGCAGCAATCGGCGGGCGATGCTGGCGGCTTCGGTCAGATGGTCGCGCACCGCATCAGCGGTGGCGGCGGGGTCGTTGGCCAGAATGCCCTGACAAATCCACGCCATACGGGCGGGGCCGGAAACATGGCGGTCGGTGGTGGCCAGCGTCAGCGCGCGCAGGCGGCTGATCCGACCATTCAGCCGCTGCACGATTTCCCATGCAATATGGTGGCCAGCGGCGGTGAAGATCACCTCGTAGAAATGCGTCGTCGCCTCAAACAGCCTGTTGGGCTGCTGCGCCAGAAACGCTGCATCCAGCGCGGCCATGGCGTCGCGCAGACTAGCCTTGGTGGCATCATCCGCCATCGCGGCACAGGCAGCGGCGGCGCTTTGTTCCAGCAGCAGGCGAATGTCATAGATTTGCCGCGCCTGATCCCAATCCATCCGCGCCACCATCGGGCCTTTGTTTGGCATGGATTCAACCAGACCTTCCGCCTCCAGATAGCGGATCACCTCGCGCACCACCGACCGGCTGACGCCAAGCTGATCGCACAAGGTGCGCTCCACCAGCCGTTCGCCGGATTTGAACCGCCCCGACAGAATCGCGCCGCGCATCTTTTCCAGCACCAGTTCGCGCAGGGTCTGCGGCGGGTTTTCGATTTTCAGATCGTCATGCAGGGGCTGGTCCATACCGAAAGCTTACATGCCGCCCCCCGGCTTCGCAATAGGTTCTTGACATGTGGTCATATGGTATACCAACATACCATTAACGCAACCGACCGAATCCGAGGGCCACATGGCAGCCATCATCCGCAAGACCTATCTGAACATCGAAACCACGCTGATCGAAGGCGGCAAGGCGGCTGAACGCCCGCTGACCCTGATCGCGGCGGCGGCTGTGGTGAAAAACCCCTGGGCCGGGCGCGGGTTTGTCGAAAACCTCAAGCCGGAAATCCATGAGGTCGCCCCGGTGCTGGGCGCGCTGCTTACCAAGATGATTCTGGACGCCGCCGGGTCGGGTGAGATTGTCGAAGCTTACGGTAAGGCTGCGGTAGTCGGGCTGGATGGCGAGGTGGAACACGCCTCGGCGCTGATCCATACCCTGCGTTTCGGCAACCATTACCGCACCGCTGTTGGTGCGAAATCTTACCTGTCGTTCACCAATATCCGTGGCGGGGCGAACACCCCGATCATGATCCCGCTGATGGACAAGAACGACGAAGGCCGCCGGTCACATTACCTGACCATCCATTTCGCCATCCCGGACGCCCCTGCTGCGGATGAGATCGTGGTGGCGCTGGGGGCTTCCATCGGCGGGCGTCCGCATCACCGCATTGGCGATCGTTATCAGGATCTGAAGGATCTGGGCCATGACGCTGAAAACCCTGCGGCTGTCTGAGGGCTGCGTGTTTTACACCGAAGCCGGCAGCGGCGAGCCGTTGGTGCTGCTGCACGGCGTCGGCATGTCCGATCAGGCTTGGCGGCCGCAGATTGCCGCCTTGCAGCGGCGCTATCGGGTGATCGCGCTGAACATGCCGGGGCATGGCGGCACCGATCTGCTGCCGGGCACGCCGGATTTGCCGGATTATGTGGCGTGGGCGGCACGGGTGTTGCGGGCGCTGGGCCTTGGCATGGCGAATGTGGCGGGCCATTCGATGGGCGCGCTTATTGCCACCGGGCTGGCCGCCCGCCACCCCGATCTGGTGCGTCGGGTGGCGGTGCTGAACGGCGTCTATCGCCGCAGTCCCGAGGCGCGGGCCGCGGTGATGGCGCGGGCTGATGCTTTGGCCAAGGGCGCGAATGATGTGGAAACCCCACTGGCGCGCTGGTTCGATGCCGATCAGCAAGACCTGCGGGCGCAGGTGGCAGGCTGGCTGCGGGCGGTGAACCCGGCGGGCTATGCTGCCGCCTACCGCGCCTTTGCCGGTGGCGATGCAACCTATGCTGACGCGTGGCCGCAGATCAGTTGCCCGATGCTGGCGCTGACCGGCGCGCTGGACGCCAATTCCAGCCCGGCGATGGCGCAGGCGATGGCTGCTGCCGCCCCGCGCGGGCGTGCTGTGGTGATCGAAGGTCACCGCCACATGGTCAACCTGACCGCCCCCGAAGCCGTGACCGCCGCGCTGGCGCACTGGCTGACAGAGCCTGCCACCGCCACAGAAGGATTGCGCGCATGACCCCAGAAGACCGCCGCGCCCTGCGCGATGCCTTTGGCACTTTCATGACCGGGGTGACAGTTGTGACCACCATGGATGCCGATGGTCAGCCGATTGGTTTCACAGCGAATTCGTTTTCGTCGGTGTCGCTGGACCCGGCCTTGCTGCTGGTGTCGATTGCGAAATCTTCGGCCAATTACGCGCTGTTCACCGCAGGCAAGGGCTTTGCGATCAACATCCTGTCGGAAGGCCAGAAAGAGGTGTCCAACACCTTCGCCCGCCCGGTGGCAGATCGGTTTTCCACCGTGCGCTGGCAAAAAGGCCCGCATGGCGCGCCGGTGCTGGATGGGGTGGCGGCATGGTTCGATTGCAGCCTGCATCAAGTGGTGGACGCCGGGGATCATGCCATTCTGATCGGCCATGTGCAGGGGTTTGAAGCCTCGGCCCGCGCTGGTCTGGGCTATTATCGCGGCTCTTACTTTACCCCGGCGCAGGCGGGTGTGGCCTTGGCCAGCGGTCCGGCGGTGGTGGTTTCGGCGCTGATCGAACAGGATGGCCGGGTGCTGCTGCAAGATGATGGCCGCGGCGGGCTGACGCTGCCAACGGCGCAGGTTGGGCCGAAGGGCGCGAATGCCACGCTGCAATGGCTGATCGAAACCGCAGGCGTGCGTGCAGCACCCGGTTTCATCTATTCGGTTTATGAAGATGTCGAGGCGCGGCAACAGCATATCGCCTTCCTCTGCCCCAGCACCGGCGGCAACCCGGCGAAGGGCTGTTTCGTCGATCTGGCGCCCGGCGGGCTGGATGATGTGACCGATCCGGCGATGCGGGTGATGTTGGAACGGCTGGCCGAGGAATCGCGCATCGGCAATTACGGGATCTATTTTGGAAATCAGAATGCAGGCAGGGTGGCCCCCGTGTCTGTCAAGGTTGAGGGGACGACACCATGAAATTCTCGCTGTTCATCCATATGGAACGCGTCAACGCCGATGAACCGCAGCAGCGGCTGTATGACGAAATGATCGAACTGTGCCAGATCGCCGACAACGGCGGCATGCACGCGATCTGGACCGGCGAACACCACGGCATGAATTTCACCATCGCGCCGAACCCCTTGCTGAATCTGGTTGATCTGGCGCATCGCACCAAGAACGTGCGGCTTGGCACCGGCACGGTGATCGCGCCGTTCTGGCATCCGATCCGGCTGGCGGGTGAAGCGGCGATGGCCGATATCATCATGGGCGGGCGGCTGGACCTTGGCATTGCGCGCGGGGCTTATGGCTTTGAATACGAACGGCTTTCGCCCGGTCTGGATGCCTGGACCGCTGGCCAGAAAATGCGCGAGCTGATCCCGGCGATCAAGGGTCTGTGGGCGGGCGATTACACCCATGACGGCGAACACTGGAAGTTCCCGAAAACCACCTCTGCGCCGTTGCCGGTGCAGCAGCCGCACCCGCCGATCTGGGTGGCGGCGCGCGATCCGAACAGCCACGAATTTGCGGTGGCGAACGGTTGCAATGTGCAGGTGACGCCGATGCACATGGGCGATGAAGAAGTGCAGAACCTGATGAACAAGTTCAACGCCGCCTGCGAAAAGCACGCCGATCTGCCGCGCCCGAAGATCATGGTGCTGCGTCACACCTACGTCGCCGACAGCGAGGCAGACGCGCAGCAGGGCGCGGCAGAGCTGAACGAATTCTTCAACTACTTCGCCGCATGGTTCAAAAACGAAAAGCCGATCAGCATGGGCCTGCTGGAAACCATCAGCCCCGAAGAGATCGCCGCCAACCCGAACTACACGCCCGAGATCATGCGCAAGAACCATATCATCGGCGAACCGGCCGAGGTGATTTCCCGCATCAAGGGCTATCAGGCGATGGGCTATGACGAATACAGCCTGTGGATCGACAGCGGCATGAGCTTCGCGCGCAAAAAGGCGTCGCTCACCCGCTTTGTGAACGACGTGATGCCGGCTTTTGCCTGAGGGGATATGATGCAGCGGTTCCAGCACTATATCGATGGGGTTTTCGAGGATGGCGCGGCCAGTTTCGAAAGCCTCGATCCGGCCACCGGAACCGCTTGGGCGCTGATGCCCGATGCTTCGGCGGCGGATGTCGGTCGCGCGGTGGAGGCGGCCTATGCGGCGTTTTGTGGCAAGGCCTGGGCGGGGCTGACGGCTTCGGCGCGGGGCAAATTGCTGTATCGGCTGGCCGATCTGGTGCAGGCGGCAGCCCCGCGTCTGGCCGCGCTGGAGACGCGCGATACCGGCAAGATCATCCGCGAAACCACGGCGCAGATCGCCTATGTCGCGGAATATTATCGCTATTACGCCGGTCTGGCCGACAAGATCGAAGGCGCACATTTGCCGATCGACAAGCCGGATATGGAGGTGTGGCTGCGCCGCGAACCGATCGGCGTGGTGGCGGCGATCGTGCCGTGGAACAGCCAGCTGTTCCTGTCGGCGGTGAAACTGGGGCCAGCTTTGGCGGCGGGCTGCACTGTTGTGCTGAAAGCCAGCGAAGACGGCCCGGCGCCGATGCTGGAATTCGCCCGGCTGGTGCATGAGGCGGGGTTTCCGCCCGGCGACCCACGCGTGGCGCATATCGCCTTCACCGGCGGGCCGGAAACCGCGCGACATGTGGTGCGCGGCTCGGCGGAAAATCTGGCCTCTACCTCGCTGGAACTGGGCGGCAAATCGCCGTTCATCGTGTTCGAAGATGCCGATCTGGATTCGGCGGTGAATGCGCAGGTATCGGGGATTTTCGCCGCCACCGGGCAAAGCTGTGTCGCAGGCTCGCGGCTGTTGGTGCAAAAGTCGGTCAAGGATGCGTTTCTGGCCAAGCTGAAAGCCAAGGCCGAAGGCATCAACATCGCCGCCCCCGATCTGATGACAACCGAGGTCGGCCCACTTTGCACCCAGCGTCAGCGTGACCGCATCAGCGCGATGGTGGCCCAATCGCTGACCGAAGGCGCGCGGTTGATCACTGGCGGGCAAGTGCCGGAAGGCGCGGGGTTCTATTACCCGCCGACGATCCTTGACTGTTCTGATGCACCGCAAGCCATTGCTGTGCAACAGGAATTCTTCGGCCCGGTGCTGTCTGTCGTCAGCTTTGAGACCGAGGAACAAGCCTTGGCGCTGGCGAATGATACCGTTTACGGCCTTGCCTCGGGCGTGTTTACCCGCAGCCTGACGCGGGCGCATCGGATGATCCGCGGCATCCGCGCCGGGGTGGTCTGGGTGAACACTTACCGCGCGGTATCACCGATTGCACCGTTTGGTGGCCACGGGCTTTCCGGCCATGGCCGCGAAGGCGGCATTGCGGCGGCGCTGGATTATACCACCGTCAAGACCGTCTGGCTGCGCACCTCGGATGATCCGATCCCTGATCCGTTCGTGATGCGCTGATCAGTCCAGCCGATAAACCGCGCGGGCGGTGCCGCTGGCAATTGCGGCCTGCTCGGCGGGGGAAAGCCCCGCCAGCAGCGCGCGAGTCAGGTCGATCCACCCCGGCAGGCCGCTGCCCAGATTGACCACCGGCCAATCGCCGCCCCACAGCATGCGGTCGGGGCCAAAGCGGTGCAGGATGTGATCAACGTAAGGCCGCAGCGTTGCCAGATGGACGGTGCCCGGTGCGCAATAGGCGGTGATGCCCGACAGTTTCACCCGCAGATGCGGCAGCGCGGCCAGCGCATCAATCCCCGCCGCCCAGCCGGCAAAGCCACCGCCCGCAATGTCGGGCACGCCGCAATGATCCAGCACCAGAATCTGATCATCGCAGGCCCGCGCCAGATCGGCGGCCAGCGGCAGTTGCCGTGCCAGAAAGCACAGATCAAACGCCAGCCCGGCTTGGCCGATCTTGCGCAGATTGCGGCGGAACACCGCGCTTTGCGACACATCATCCGGCACCACATGCAGGATGCGGCGAAAGCCCTTCACCTGCAAACCCGCGCATTCCGCCAGCCAAGCGTCAAACCCTGCATCGGTTTCCGGGCGGCACGAGGCGATCTGGCCCAGCATGCCGCCTTGCCCGATCAACCCGGCGACAAAGCGCGCCTCGGTCTGGTAATCGCCGTCATCCACCCCGGTTTCCATGAACACCGACCCCGAAACGCCCTTGCCCGCCGTCAGCGCGGCATAATCTGCGGTGGTAAAATCCCCGGTGGCCAGAGCGGGAATATCCTGCGTCCAGCCATAGCCGCAGCGGTCGCGGTAGATCAGGTGCTGATGAGTGTCGATGAACTGCATGGCTGCTCCTAAGCTGGTGGTCAGACGGGCAGGCAGGCTGGCCCGATCGGCTCAAACGTCTTGTAGGTCAGGATGAATTCCTGATGCCCCAATTCTTCCGATTTGCTGCGCCCGCCTTCCGCCAGACCGCAGACCAGATCAAAGATTTCCTGCCCGACCTGTTCCAGCGTGGCGGCCCCTTCCAGCACCCGGCCCGCGTTCACATCCATATCTTCCGACAGCCGGGCATACATATGCGGGTTGGCGGCGATCTTGATCACCGGCGAAATCGCCGAGCCAACGACAGAGCCGCGCCCGGTGACAAACAGCGTGCAATGTGCGCCGCTTGCCATCATCTCTACGATCTCGGCGTTGTCGCTGATGTTGGGAAAGCCAAAGCGGACCTCGCCATCCGGCACCACATCCATCAGGTAAAGCCCGCCTTTGGGCGGAATGTCCCCCGGTTTGATCAGGCCGGAAATCGGGCTTTGGCCGGATTTCATGTAAGCCCCCAGCGACTTTTCCTCGATGGTGGTCAGGCCGCCATCAGCATTGCCGCTGGCGAAGCTGCCATAGCCCAGCGTGGCGTAATAGCGCGCTGCCTTTTCGACGCTGGCGCGCAGTTCATGCGCCAGTTGCGGGGTGGCGGCGCGGTCGGCCATGATGCCTTCGCAGCCGATCAACTCGCCGGTTTCCTCAAAGATGCAGGCGGCTCCGGCGGCGACCAGCTTGTCAAAGGCGATGCCCGCCGCCGGGTTGCCGGTGATGCCCGAGGTGCCGTCCGAGCCGCCGCAGACGGTGCCGACCACCAGTTCGGAAACCGCCATCGGAACCTGTGGCGCTGTGGCCAGTTCCGCCACCTGCGCGCGCACCCAATCCCGCCCCGCCGCGATGCTGGACCTTGTGCCGCCGGTGTTCTGGATCACCAGCGTTTTCACTGGCCGCCCGGTTGCCGCCACCACCTGATCCAGCTGAAAGCGGTTGAAGCTTTCGCAACCCAAAGACACGATCAGCACCGCGCCGACGTTCGGATGCGTGCAAAGCCGCTCCATCATCTTTTGCGCGTAGGGGTTGGGGAAGCAGCCGGGAAAGCCGATCACATGCGCGCCGTCGCGGTCCACGCCGGCAATCTCGCGCGCGACATGGTGGGCGCATTCCACCAGATAGGCCACCGCCACCACGTTGCGGATGCCTTTGCGGCCATCAGAGCGAAGCCAGCCTTTCATGCGTCACCTTTATCAAGCGCATAGGTCGGGGTGTAATCCGACGTGAGGTTATGCAGATGCACATGGTCGCCTTGTGCAATCGCCTGTGTGGCCCGACCAATCGGCGCGCCGTATTTGATCACCCTGTCCCCCGCCGCTACCGCGATGCGGGCGATCTTGTGGCCCAGCCCCAGTCGGGTGGGGAAAGCCACGGCGACGCCTGCGACCCAGACGGTTTCACCGGCGTCGATCTGGTCGCGCAGCACGAACACGCTGTCACCGGGGGCAAGCAGCAAAAGCCGGGGGTCTGTCAGCATCAGAATTTCCCATGTGCAAGGTAAGCCTGTTGTGGATCCATTCCATCCAAAATTGCGCGCCGCACAAGACTTTCCGTTGTCATCGCGGCCACGGCGCGTTCGGAAACCTCGGCCAGCCGCTCAGTCGGGATGCACACCATGCCGTCGCGGTCGCCATGCAGCCAGTCGCCGGGGCGGATGCGGACATCGTCGATCAGGATCGGCACTTCGGTGGCGGTAGGCAACCAGCAGCCCACGACATCGCGCGGGGTGTGAAACGCCCCCCAGCAGGCAAAGCCCAGCCGCAGGATAAAGTTGGTGTCGCGCAAGCCGCCATCGACCACGCAGCCCAGCACGCCCTTGCGCTGCAGCGTTTCGGCAGAAAGCTCGCCCATCTGCGCCACGATATGATTGTGCGGTTGCGCGGCCCAGATATGGCCGGGCTTGGCCTGCGATAACAGCCCGGTCCAGGCCAGCAGGGTTTCATGCGGATCGGCGGTTTCATCCATCCGGCCTTCAACGGTAAAGGCGGGGCCGGTCAGCACGCCCTCGGGGTTCAGCGGCCGCAACCGCTGTGGCAGGGTAAAGTTGCGCAGACCCATCGCCCGCAGCACATCATGCACCACCGAGGTATAGCAGCCTTGCAGCGCCGCCGCATCAGTCATGGTGAAACACCTCGGGCATCATCGCCCACCATTCGCCTTGCACACGGGTCGCCAGCGGTTCCTGACACGGCATGCAGACCGCCCACCAGTCCTGCGTTTTCGGGTCGGCGGCCATCAGGGCGGCATCGGCGGCGAAATCGCAGCCGCGATATTCCCAATAGCCGAACAGCAGGTTTTCCGGCTCTTTCAGAAAGATCGAGTAGTTGTGGATGTTGCAGGCACTGATCCGGGCCAGCACCTCTGGCCAGACGGCGGCATGCAACTGTTTGTATTCCGCGATTTTCTCGGGTTTCAGCCCGATCACCATTCCCATGCGCTGCATCGTCTACCCCCTGTGGTCTGAATGGCTGCCTGCAATGGTCTGCGCCGCAATCGCGGCATGATCCCAGCTGATACCCAAGCCCGCGGTCTGCGGCGGATGCGCCAGACCTGCGCGGATATCCAGCCGGGTTTCGGTGATGGGGTCCAGTTGCGGAATATACTCCAGCATCCACGAATTCGGAATGGCGCAGACAAGGCTGACGTGCAGCTCCATCAGAAAATGCGGGCAGACGGCGATGTTCATCGCCTCGGCCATATGCGCCACCTTCAGCCAGGGCGTGATGCCGCCCACCCGCGCCACATCGACCTGCACGATGCTGCACGCCCCCGCACGCAGGTAATCGGCGAACTGGCCGGGGGAATACAGGCTTTCACCCACCGCAATCGGCACCCGGCTTTGCGCGGCAAGCCGGGTGTGGCCTGCCAGATCATCGGCGGGCATCGGTTCTTCGAACCAGGTGATGCCGACATCGGCCAGCATCTGTGCGCGCAACAGCGCCTCGTGCCAGGCGAAAGATTGGTTGGCATCGACCATCAGCCGAAAATCGTCGCCCACCGCCGCACGCACCGCCGCCAGCCGCGCCCGGTCCTGCGCCAGATGTGGCTTGCCGACCTTGACCTTCGATCCGGCAAAGCCCTGTTCCTTGACGCGGATCGCATCCTCGACCAGCGCTGCGGTTTCGATATGCAGCCAGCCACCCTCGGTGGAATAGAGCGGAATGGCCGGTTTCGCCCCCCCAGCCAGCCGCCACAGCGGCAGACCCGCGCGTTTACAGCGCAGATCCCACAGCGCGGTGTCAACCGCAGCCAGTGCCAGCGAGGTGACAGCCCCTACCGCCGTGGCGTGGGTGGCAAACATCAGGTCGCGCCAGATCGCTTCGATCTCCTCCGCCTCGCGGCCCAACAGGCGCGGCACCAGCGTTTCGCGCAGCAGGCTGATCACCGCAGGTCCGCCGGTGCCGATGGTATAGCTGTAGCCCACCCCCACCGCGCCATCGGCATCAGTGATCGTCACCAACGGGGTTTCCTGACTGATGAAAGCCTGAATCGCATCGGTGCGCTTTACCATCGGCACCAGATCGACCATGCGAATTTCAACGCGGGCAATCTTGGCCATTACAGCGCCCTCACCGTTTTGCCGGTCGCGGCATCGAACAGATGCGCGCGATCCAGCGCCAGCCGGAAGGTCAGCACCTCACCCGGTGCCACGATGCGCGGGCCATACAGTTTGGCCTGCACCTCTTGCCCGGCCAGACGGGTGTAGATCAGGCTTTCCATCCCCAAAGGCTCGGCCAGATCGACGGTCAGGGCCACTTCCGCCCCCGGCCCATCCTGGCTCAGCCCATGCCCGACCGGAGAGATGTCGTCGGGCCGGATGCCCAGCAGCACCGCCATGCCATCGCGCACATGGCCTGTCAGCCGGTCCGGCACCGGCACCGCCGTGCCATCGGCCAGCCGCACCGCGCCGCCCGAAATCGTGGCGGGCAACAGGTTCATCGGTGGGCTGCCGATGAAGGTGGCAACAAAGGTCGTCGCCGGATGGTTGAACACCTGCATCGGCGTGCCGACCTGTTCGATATGGCCGTCTTTCATCACCACGATGCGGTCGGCCAGCGTCATCGCCTCGACCTGATCATGCGTCACATAGACCACCGTCGTGCGCACCTTCTGGTGCAGCTTCTTTATTTCGGCCCGCATCTGGCCGCGCAATTTGGCATCAAGGTTGGATAACGGCTCGTCAAACAGGAAGGCATCGGGGTTGCGCACAATGGCGCGGCCCATGGCGACGCGCTGGCGCTGACCGCCCGACAATTCCGCAGGCGTGCGATCCAGCAACGGTGTCAGGCCCAAAATCTCGGCAGCCTCGCCGACCCGCTTGCTGATCTCGGCAGGCGATTGCCCGGCGATTTTCAGCCCGAACCCCAGATTGTCGCGCACGTTCATATGCGGGTAAAGCGCGTAATTCTGGAACACCATGCTGATGTTGCGCTTGCGCGGCGGCAGATCGTTCACCACCTGCCCGCCGATTTTCACCAGCCCGCCGGTGATATCCTCCAGCCCGGCGATCATCCGCAGCGTGGTGGATTTGCCGCAGCCCGAAGGCCCGACCAGCACCACGAATTCTTCATGCGCTATGGTCAGATCGATGCCATGCACCACCCCCAGCGCGCCGTATTTCTTGACCACTTTTTCCAGCGTGATCGCTGCCATGTCTTATCCTTTCACGCCGCCGAAGGTCAGTCCGGCAATCAGGTGTTTCTGCACAACGAAGGTCAGGATCAGCGCCGGGACGATGATGATCACCGCCATCGCGCACATGCCTGCCCAGTCGATGGTGAACTGCGCGGTAAAATCCAGCAGGCCCACGGGCAGGGTCTTGCTGTCGGTGGATCGGGTCAGCTGGCTGGCCAGCGCGAATTCGTTCCACGAGGTCAGAAAGGCGAACACCCCCGCCGAGGCGATGCCGGATCGGGCCAGCGGGAACTCGATCTTCCAGAACGCCTGCCAGCGGGTGCAGCCATCGACCTGCGCCGCTTCGGAAAGCGAAAGCGGGATCTGCCGGAAAAACCCGTCGATCAGCCAGATGGTGAATGGAACGTTCAGGCTGACGTAAACGATGATCAACCCGGCCTTGGTGTCGATCAGGCCCAGCTTGCTCCACAGCATGAACACCGGCAGCGACAACGCCACCCCAGGCACCGCGCGAAACAGCATCAGCCCCAGAAACAGCCCGCCCTTGAAGCGAAAGCGAAAGCGGGCAAAGGCGTAGCCGCCCGCCATGCCGATCGCCAGCGCGATCAGCGTCGAGGTCAGCGCGATGATCAGCGAATTTGTGAAATAGGCCGGCACCGGAATGGCGATCTGCTCTGCCCCCCAACCGAAGATCTTGCCGAAATTATCCAGCGTCAGCGCCTCGGGCAGCCAGACCGGCGGCTTGGCCAGGATCTCGCGGTTGGGGCGGAACCCCGACAGCATCACCCACAGCCCCGGCAGGCACATCACCAGCATCAGCGCGAAGGTGGCGATCCACAGCGCCACCGATTTGGCGCGTTTCGAGGCGCGGCTTTCGACGACAGCACTCATTGCACGCCCCCCATGAACCGCCGCGCGGCGATCAGTTTGCGGTAGAAATACCAGGTGAACAGGATCGACAGCACCGTCGAGATATAGGCCATCGCATTGGCCTGCCCCATCTTGGCGTTTTCATAGCCGGTGCGGGCGATCATTGTCCAAAGCAGTTCGGTCCGCCCGGCTGGCCCGCCGCCGGTCATCACTTTCACGATGTCATAGGCGCGGGCGACATCAAGGCTGCGGATGGTCATCGCGATATAGGCAAACGGCATCAGGAACGGCAGGGTGATGTGGCGAAAGGTCTGAAACGCGTTGCAGCCATCCACCTTGGCCGCTTCCAGCGGGTCGCGCGGCATCGCGAACAGACCGGCCAGCAACAAGATCGCAAACACCGACGTGCTCATCCAGATTTCGGCAAACAGCAGCGAAAACATCGCCAGCTTGGCATCCACCAGCCACGGAATCGCCTGATCGGTCAGCCCCAGCGATTGTAGCGCGTTGTTCAGAATGCCGATATTGTCGTTGAAGATGAACTTGAACTGAAAGCCGACAAGAATGGGCGAAAACATCATTGGAAACATCATGATGGTGCGCAAGCCACGCTGGCCCCAGGTGATCTTGTTGATCAGCAGCGCGATGCCCAGACCAAAGGCGAACTCCAGGTTCAGCGCGATGGTCAGGAACAGTACGGTGCGGCCAAACGGAATCCAGAACCCCGGATCGGTCAACAGCCGCGTGTAGTTGCGCAGGCCGACAAAGCTGTAGATCGTCTGCGGTTTGGTCAACTGATACGGGGTCAGGCTGGTCCAGAGCGAAAACACCAAAGGCAGCGCCACCACGAAAAGCATGGTGATCAACGCCGGGGTCAGCAGCAGAAACGGGGTCATTTCGGGACGCTTGGTGGTCAGGGCGCGGATCATCGGCGGCTCCAGATCGGAAAGCGGGCGCGGCAAACCAAAGTTGCCGCGCCCAAAGGGGGAAGGGTCAGTTGTAACCGGCGTCTTGCATGATCGCGGCGGCGTCCGCCTGGGCTGCGTCCAGCGCCTCTTTCGCGGTCATGTCACCGACGACGGCGGCCTGCAGTTTCGGCCACAGCACGTTCGACACCTCGATCCATTCCGCGATCAGCGGCGGCGTGAAGGCATCTTCCGACATCGAGACCTGGAAGGTCTTCATCACATCGGCGGAAAACGCATTGCCGGCCGCTTCAAATTCGGCAATCGCATCGATCCAGACCTTGGCGCGTGTCGGCAGCAGGCCCTTGCGCGCTTCGACCATCTGGTTGTCATAGCCGGTCAGGAAGGTCAGGAACGAGGCGGCAGCGGGTTTGTTGTCGCAGCCTTCGGTGATGGAAAAGCTGTGGCTGCCCGACCAGCCGGTGCGCTTGCCCGAAGATCCTTTCGGCGCGCGGATCAGCCCGACATTGCCCGCCACCTTGGAATTGGCCGGATCGTTGAAGTAGGAAGACCAGCCGCCCCAATCCAGATCCATCGCCACCGAGCCAGAGCCAAAGCCAAGCCCGGTATCATCCCAGGTGTAGTTCGGCACACCCGCAGGCACCGCCTTGGCGGCATACAGATCGACAAAGAATTGCAGCGCCTTCACGCCAGCCTCGCTGTTGAAGGTCGGCACCATCTTGTCATCGAACATCGCGCCGCCCTCGGCCACCAGCATCTCATAGAACCGCCCGGTGATCGCCTCGTCCTTGCCGACAAACTGGAAGCCGTAGAAATCCGGCGGATTGGCAAAGAACATCGCCTGATCCTTCACCTGACCCCAGGTTTCCGGCGGGGCCAGATCATAGCCATACTTGGCCTTGAAGCCGTCCTTGTTGGCCTGATCTTCATACAGCGATTTCTGGTAGAAGAAGTTTGACACATCCGAATGCCGGGGCAACTGCACAAGGCGGCCATTGACGGTGGAATGCTGGATCATCAACGGCACGAAATCAGCAATGACTTCCGGCGCGATCAGCCCGGTCAGATCGGCATAGATATCGCCATATTGCGGCGCGAATGACGTGTGGTTCGACCCCACGCACCAATCCAGCGTGCCCGCCGCGATGTCTTGCTTGATTTCCTTGTCCAGCTCGAAGTGGTTCTTGCGCGACAGGATTTCCACCTTGGCACCGGTCGCCGCCTCCCATTTCGGGATTTCTGCGTAAAGCGGTTCATATTGCGCGCCGCCGATCAGCTTGACGCGCAGGGTGTAGCCGTCAAACTTGCCGTAGTCCTGCGCGATGGCGGGCAGCGCCAAGGCGGCAAACGCGGTGCCCAGCACCAGACTGGCCTTCAGGTTCATTGGTCTCTCCTCCCATGAAAGGCGCTGTGCCGCGCCCATTGTCGTTTCAAAGCGCTACGCCTGCGCCTTGCCGTTCCGGTCTTGCAGACCGAATTCCTGAATGAGTGCCGCCCGATCCGCCCCCAAAGCCGGGGCGGCGCGCGGGCTGGTCAGCGCCGCACCGTCGATGCGCAACGGGCCACGCAACGTGTCAAGGCTGGCACCATGGCCGCTGATATGCTGGATCATCCGCAAGCGCTGGAACGCATCCGAGGCCATCAGCCTCGGCCAATCCAGCACCTCGGCGCACCAGATATCGGCAGGTTGCAGCACCGCCAGCCAATGCGCCGTGGTATGGGTCATAACCCCGGCGGCTATGATCGTCTTGATCGCATCGCGGTCGCGCATCGCTTGCTGCGGGTCGGCAAACCAGGCCGCCAGTGCGGGCAGGTTCAGCAAATCCGCCAGCCGCTCCAGCGATGGCGTCATCGCCAGCGCCAGCCAACCATCGCTGGTTTGGTAAACCCCGTAAGGCGCGCCCAGATAGGCATGCGCCCCGTTCACCGCCGAGCGTTGCGGCAACCGCCCGCCGTCGTTCAGATGCGTGGTCAGCACCTCGAACTGAAAATCCAGCAGCGCCTCCAACAGGCTGGTTTGCACCAGACCGCCTTGGCCTGTGCGCGCCTTGCGCACCAGCGCGGCCAACACCCCCTGCGCCAGCGCGTTGCCCGCCATCATGTCCGCCGCAGCCAGCCCCATCGGCATCGGCGGATCGCCCGCCGATCCGGTCAGCCACAACAGCCCCGAGCGCGCCTGCGCCAGTAGATCCTGCCCCGGCAGATCAACCCAAGGCCCATCCTCGCCATAGCCCGAGATCGACCCATAAACCACGCCGGGGTTCAGCGCCCGCACATCTTCATAGCCAAAGCCCTGCCGTTCGATCACGCCGGGGCGAAAGTTCTGCATCACCACATCGGCACGCGAAACCAGCGCCCGCAGCATCGCCCGGTCATCTTGATTGCGCAAATCGGCGGTGAAGCTTTCCTTGTTGCGATTGATGGCGTGAAACAGGCTGTTGGTGCCGCCGATTTCGGTATCCGACAGATACAGCGTGCGGCACAGATCGCCCTGACCGGGGCGCTCGATCTTGATCACCCGCGCCCCCAGATCGGCCAGTTTCAGCGCGCAGAGCGGGCCCGAAAGGAACTGGCTGAAATCGACCACCAGAACCCCGTCCAGCGGCAGGGTCATGCGCGGCTCTCCCGGTAGGTGGCATCCAGCGCCACCAAGGTCGCCGCCTCAGAAGTCTCACCGCGCAGGCAGGCGTGCAGAATATCGCCCGCCCGGTCCTGCAACTGCATGTAGCCATCATAACGCGGCCGCACCCAGGCCTGTTCCAGTGTCGCGCGGGTGTTGCGGAAGAAATTGCCGGTCAGCGTGTTGCAGGTGTCATCCTCCCACGCCGCCGCATGTGCGGGTTGGCCGCCCGACGCGGTGTAAAGCCCCTTCTGGCACTCCGCCCCGGCGATCCGGAACGCATAATCCACCGCCACCTCGGGGTGCTTGCCATAGGCGGAAACCGCAATGCCGGTGCCGCCCAACACAGTGCCGCGCGGAGTCGGCCCGGCGATCCCCGGCGCATCGTGGAACTGCAACGGATAAGCGCAGTAACCCTTGCGGGCATAGTTGGTGTAGCCATAGCCAAACGGCGAATAAGCGGGCGCATCGGCCTGTCGCCCCATCCATTCATAGACCCCGATCGGATCAAGGCTCAGACAGCGCTGGTCCATCAACGCCACGATTTCGCGCAGCAAGCCAAGTACATGCGCGCCCTCTGCCGGGGCGATCAGATGCGCCGGGCCTTCTGCCACCTCATAGCCCAGATTCCGCGCCATGCCGAAAAATGTCATCAGCGCGTTGATCGGGATCAGCGCAAAACCCACCCGGCCCGCCCGCGCCAGATCGACCACCTCGGCCCAAAGCTGCGGCACGGCGTCCAGCAGGTCGGGCCGCAGACAGGCCACCGGCGTTGCTGCATCCAGCGCCAGCGCCCATTGCCGCCCGGCAAAGCCATAAGACGGGTGCGACTGCCCCACCGACCCCGCCGCCAGCGCTGCCATTTCGGCATCGCGCAGCCCATCCAGCGGCAGCAAATTGCCTTGCCGGGCCACCTCGCCGACATGCGGATAGTCGATCACCATCAGATCATAGGTCTGCGCCATCTCGGCAATCGGGCGATCCGCAAAGGCCTGCAACGACCGCTTTTCCCAAGTGATTTCCACCCCCGGATGGGTTGCGCCATAGGCCGCCGCCGTTGCCACCATCGGGTCAAACCCGCGGGCGTGATCCCAGGTCATGCCGCGCAGCTTAACCATGAACGGCCTCCTTCGCGGCCATCACCGCGCGTGCTTCGTCTGCAAAATCGGCGGGGTTGCGATACAGCGCGGTCAGCAGATGTTCGGCGTAAAGCACCTGCTCGCCTTCAGCCTTGAACACCGAATAGGTGACCCGCAGCTTGCCCATCGTGGCGTTATGCACCTGCTTCGACAGGTTTTCGCGGATGGTGTAGATGGTATCGCCGATGAACACCGGCTTGATGAACCGCAGTCGGTCATAGCCATAGCTGAACGAATTCAAACAGTTGGTCGCAGCCAGCCCCAGCCCGAGGCTGAACACGAAGGCTCCCGCCACCAAGCGGCGGCCAAACACGCCTTGCTCCACCGCAAAGCGTTCATCCGACACATAGGGGTGATGATCCATCACCATCGAATTGAACGCCATCGATTCTCCTTCGGAAATCGTGCGGCGGATCGAGCGGATTTTGTCGCCGATCTCGAAATCTTCGAAATACCAGTTCTCGGCGTTCCAAACCGGAATCTCGGCATGTGCCGCAGGCAGGCCGGGCATTCCCCGCTTATGCACCCCGATTTCCGCCACGATTCCCCCCAGGCTTGCTGCGTCGATGCGCCATTCCTGCGGTAACTTATTTCACTTGTCAAAGTCTTTTTTATATACAAAATTACACCAGCAGCGGAGGGCGCATGGAACACGAGCAATTCTTCGAAGATTATCAGATCGGCGCGACGCGGCAGAGCTTCGGGCGCACCATCACCGAGGCCGATATCGTCATTCACGCCGGGCATTCCGGTGATTTCTTTCCGCACCATATGGATGCCGAATTCTGTCGCGGGCAGCCGTTTGGCCAGCGCATCGCACATGGCACGATGACCTTCGCCATCGGCATCGGTCTGACCGCCAGCCAGATCAATCCGCGTGCGATGACCTACGGCTATGAACGGCTGCGCTTTCCCACTCCGGTTTTCGCGGGCGATACCATCCGCACCAGCCTGACCATCGGGCGCAAGGCCGATGATCCGAAACGGCCGGAGCATGGGCAGGTCGTCGAGGTTTGCGAGACCAAAAACCAGCACGGCAAGACGGTGATGTATTGCGAACATATCCTGTTGGTGCAGAAACGGGGCGCGGCATGAGCTTTGATTTTCCACAGGATTGGCCCGCGCCGACCGCGCCGAAACCGATCGTGATCATCGGCGCGGGCGGCATTGTCCGCGACGCGCATCTGCCTGCCTATGCGAAGGCCGGGCTAAAGGTGCTGGGTGTCACCGATCTGGATGCGGGCCGCCGCACCGCTTTGGCGCAAGATTTCGCCATTCCGTTCACCTATGCTTCGGTTGCCGAAGCCGTCGCCGTACAGGGCAAGGCCGTGATCTATGATCTGGCTGTGCCGCCGCAAGCGATTGCCTCGATCCTGCCGGCGCTGCCCGATGGCGCAGCGGTGTTGATCCAGAAACCGATGGGCGCCGATCTGGCGCAGGCGCGGGCGATCCGGCAGATCTGCCGTGACAAGCAACTGAAAGCGGCGGTGAATTTCCAGCTGCGGTTTTCACCGATGATGATGGCAGCGCGGCAGGCGATTGCAGCAGGGCGGATCGGCACGCCATTGGACATCGAGGTGCATCTGAACATCTTCACGCCGTGGTCGCTGTTCCCCTTCCTGTTGCCAATGCCGCGCGTGGAAATGCTGGTGCATTCCATCCACTATCTTGACAGTATCCGCGCCCTGTTCGGCACGCCTTTGGGGGTGTTTGCCCGGTCCTTGCCCGATCCGCGCGCGCCGGGGCTTGCGCAAACTCGCACCTCGGTCTTGCTCGATTATGGCGATCTGCGGCGCGGGGTGATGAGCCTCAATCACAACCATCAGGGCGGGCGGCGGTTTCAGTCGGCATGGTTCCGCATCGAGGGCGACAAGGGCGTGCTGATGATCAAGCTGGGCGTCTGTTTCGACTACCCGCACGGCGAGGCGGATGAGCTGTGGTTCTGCCCGAACGGCGGCGAGTGGCAGCAGATTCGGCTGACCGGCAGTTGGTTCATTGACAGCTTCATGGGGCCGATGCGCAACCTGCAACGCTTTGACGCCGGTGAAGACGCCGCGCTGTTTTCCGGGGTCGAGGATGCGTTTCAGACGATGGCGCTGGTCGAGGCCTGCTTTGACGCCATGGCGCTGCCCGCCGTGCCGTTACAAATCTAGCTGCGCACGAACACCTGCGGCAAGGCCCCGCCCACCACACCACCGCCCAGACTGCGGGTCAGTTGCGCCGCCGCCGCGATGGTGCGCACACAGCAGTCGGAAAAGCTGACCGGATCGTTGAAGCGCTCGATATGCGGCACCGTCAGCGCCGCAATCGCCTCGCCGGTGTGGTCGATGATCGGGGCCGAGATGTTCACCACGCCGCGGATCACGAAACTATCAACGATTTCATGGCCCCGCTCGCGGATGGCGACCAGATCGGCGCGCAGATCGGCTTCCGTGGCGCCATCTGGCAACGGCGCACGGCGCAGCATGTCGGCCAGCGCCGCCTCGGTCTGAAACGCCATCATCACCCGCCCGGACGACGCTCGCCACACATCCACCCGCGTGCCCAGCCGCACCGACATCACATGCCGCGCCGGCGGGTCCACCTGCCCGGCGATCAGCACGGAATCATCGGTCAAAACCGCCAGATGCACCGATTGATTGATGCTATGCGCCAGATCCCGCATCAGCGGAGCGGCGGCCGTGGTCAGGCGGCGGATCAGCGGCGTGCGATGCGCGATTTCAAACAGCAGCGTCGTCAGGGTGTAACGGTCGGTCTGCGGGTCCTGCCAGATATAGCCGCGCCCCTGCAACGCCACCAACATGCGGAAGATTTCTGACACCGACCGCCCCAGTTCCCGCGCCAGCTCGCTTTGCGACAGCCCGGTTTCCGACCACGACAGCAGCTCCAGAATATCCAGCCCCTTTTCCAGCGCGGGGGCGGTATATTTCGGCGAGGTATCTTCAGGCATCGGGGCTTCCTTGCGGTTCAGAACAGGCTAAGCCCGCCGCGCGCTGATTTCAATCCAGTTGCCGCGCCGCCGCCTCGCGCTTGACCTTGCGCACCTCCAGCCTGCGCAGCACCACATAGGTCAGCCAGCCAAGCAGCCCCGCGCCGATCACGAAACTGCCATAGGCAACCGGCCAGGGCAGCCCGCTGGTCATCATCGAAAATTCCGACATGCCGCCCATGCCCGCCAGAATGTTGATCGGCATGAACACCACGCCGAACACCGTCAGCTGCGACACCCGGCGGTTCTGGTTGATGTTGATGAAACCGATGGTGGCATCCATCAGGAAGTTGATCTTGTCGAACAGAAACGCGGTATGGCTGTTCAGGCTTTCGATATTGCGCAAGATCTGCTTGGCCGCATCGCGGTGGCCTTCGTTCAGCAAGCGGCTTTGCATCAGAAACGCCAGCGCGCGCTGCGTATCCATGATGTTGGACCGGATGCGTCCGTTCAGGTCTTCTTCCTCGGCAATGTCGGCCAGCACCGAGGCCGCTTCGGTATCGGTCATGGTTTCCGACAGCACATGTTTGCCGACGCGGCTGAGCGTCTTGTAGATATCCTCCAGCGAGTCCGCCGAATACTCCACATCGGCGCCATACAGCGCCAGCAGCAGGTCTTTGCAATCCGACGCAAACCCCGGCATCGCGCCGACCCGGCGACGTTGCAGCCGGAACACCGGCAGGTCTTCGTTGCGCAGCGAAAACAGAATGCCGTTCTGCATCACGAAAGCCACCGGCACCGACCGGGAATTGCCTTCGCGGTCGAGCAGGAAATTCGAATGCAGATGCAGCTCGCCGTTTTCTTCAAAGTGAAACCGGGACGAAACCTCCAGATCGGTTTCGTCGCCGGGATCGGGCAGCTTCATGCCGAAATGATCGCCGACATAGGCGCGTTCATGCGCGGTGGCGTTCAGCAGATCAATCCAGATCGGCTGCACCCCATCCAGATCGCGGCGGCTCTTGATGGTTTTCTGGCAGACCCGGCCGTTCTGGACTTCGAACACATTGATCCGATTCTCGGCAAAGCGCGGCTCGGCGGCCCCCGACAGATGCTCGCGCAGCGGTTCGGAAACCTCCCACAGAATATCGGATTCCTTCGCCACCGGCACCCGCTTCCACAGAGCGGTGGCGTCTTCGATCGGCAGCGCCTCCAGCAGGGTGGCGATTTCATGCGGCGGCAGTTTTGCCATGAAGTTTTCAAGCTCGGTCAGATGCTGGCGCACCACCAGATTTTCGATCAGGCCCTGGCTTTGCGCCGGTTCATTGCGCACCAGACCTTCCACCAACCGCTGCTTTTTCAGCAGGTCTTTGACGGCTTCGAGATACATCACAATCCCCCGCTTCCGCCCCGGTTGGGCTATGCGCCTTGCTGTGCCCGAAAAAACCGCCTTGGTCGAGAGCCCGCGTGCAGCCCGCCGCGTTACGATCCGCCAAGCGTCTGGATGAACCGCGAAAACAGCTCGCCCTGCGAACTGATCCGCAGCTTGGCATAGATGTTGCGGCGGTGAATGCGCACGGTGCCGGGGGCGATGCCAAGGATGCGCCCCATCGCCTCGGCGGAATGGCCCTTCAGGGTGTATTCGACGATTTCGCGTTCGCGCGCGGTCAGAACGCCTTGGCCAAAGCTATGAAAAGACTGTTCAATCTGGCTCTGCTGCGGCAAGCCTTTGGCCGGATGCGCGGCAAACTGATCTGAAAGATCGGTCCAATGGCGGTGGATGCAGGCCTCGATCACCGGGCGCAGATCGTTCAGCGCGCGCATGTCGCGGGTGGAGAACGGCTTTTCATCCCGCATCATCGACAGCACCAGGTTCGCCCCATCGGGCAGCGGCACAAAGAAGGCGATTTCCTCGGCCAGCCCGGTTTGCACATAGTAATTGCGGAAATATTCACCCTGATAAAACCGGTCCGGTGCCAGATCGCGGATGCGATACAGCCCCGCCGCCGTTGGCCGGCTGGCGGCCAGAAAGAACGGGTCCAAAAGGTAAGGCCCGTCTTGATAATCGGTGACGAAAATCTTGCGTTTCCCGGCGGGGAAATCATCAAACAGGTCCAGCGGGCGGGCGGTGCCGCGATAGCCGAAAATCACCGTATAGGTGTAGGGCGCAACCGCGCGCAGCAGCGTGGCAAGCGCGCCCGGCAGGTCCGGCGTGCCAATCGCGGCGATCGCGGCACCGATCAGCGGCATCAGCGCGGCTTCACGCATAAGCCGCACCTGTTTTGCGCATATATACAATTTGTGATATATACAATGAACGGCACCTTTCCTACGCTTTACTCCATAATCAAGCATATGTGCTGGCGGATGAAAAGCAACCAAACCTTGACCGACACCCTGACGGGCGCCCCGATTGCCGAACTGCGCCACGCCTCGAAACAATTCGGCGCGGTGCTGGCGGCAGATGATCTGAACCTGTCGATCCGGCGGGGGGAGTTTCTGTCGTTCCTTGGCCCGTCCGGCTGTGGCAAGACCACGGCACTGCGGATGCTGGCCGGGTTTGAAGCGCCCAGCTCGGGGCAGGTTTTGCTCGATGGGCAGGTGGTGAACGATCTGCCCGCCTATCGCCGCCCGGTGAACATGGTGTTCCAGCATTACGCGCTGTTCCCGCATCTGACCGTGGCCGAAAATATCGCCTATGGCTTGGTGCAACAGCGGCCCCGGCTGGCTGCGGCAGAGATTGCCAAGGCCGTCGACAAGGCGCTGGAGACCGTGCGCCTGCCCGGCTACGGCCCGCGCCGGATCTGGGAAATGTCGGGCGGCCAGCAACAGCGGGTGGCTTTGGCGCGGGCGATCATCAACCAGCCCAAGCTGTTGCTTCTGGATGAACCGATGGCGGCGCTGGACAAAAAGCTGCGCCGCGACATGCAGATCGAATTGCAGACCTTGCAGCGGCAGTTGGGCATCACCTTCGTTCTGGTCACCCATGATCAGGAAGAAGCCCTGTCGATGAGCGACCGCATCTGCATCCTGCGCGGCGGCAAGATCGTGCAAGTCGGCAGCCCACGCGATCTGTATGACCGGCCAATGAACCGCTATGTCGCGGATTTCGTAGGCAAATCGAACTTCTTCGCGGGCACCGTCGATGCCGGTGGCAGCAGTCTGACCGCTGCGGGCCACCGCATCGGTGGCCACACCACGCAAACCCTGACGGCGGGGCAAGCCGCCTCGGCCAGCCTGCGCCCGGAACAGATCAGCCTGACCCGCCAACCCGGCACAGGCGTCAGTCTGCCCGTGCAGGTGCAGACCCGGATATTCTTGGGCGAACACACCGAATATCTGGTGAAACACCCCGATCTGGGCGCGTTTCTGGTACTGGTGCCGCGTCAGGCCGAAGCCAGCGAAGGCGGCTTTGAACCGGGCGACAGCGCCCATGCGAATTGGCAGGACGGCGCGGCGCTGATCCTTGCGGATGACTGAAAACAAGAAACCAACTGGGAGAATGACCATGACAGACCGGAATGACACCATCTCACGGGAAAAATTCATCACCGAGCTGATGCGCTACAAGAAAGGTTCGGTGTCGCGCCGGCACTTTCTGGGCGTGACCGGCCTCGGCCTTGCCACCAGCGTTCTGGGTTCGGCGCTGCCGGGCCTGCGCGGTGCGGCTTGGGCGCAATCGGGCATCGGCGATCGGGTGGTGCTGGCCAGCTGGCCGAACTACCACGATCCGGCGAATTTCGAGGCGTTCAAGGCCGCCACCGGTGCCGCCGTAGACATGAGCGTCTTCGGATCGAACGAGGAAATGCTGGCCAAACTGCAAGCGGGCGGTTCGGGCTGGGATGTGTTCGTGCCGACCAACTACACCATCAGCACCTATGTTTCGGAAAACCTGATCGAGCCGTTGGACCTGACCAAGA
Source organism: Paracoccaceae bacterium (assembly GCA_009773375.1). Taxonomy (GTDB): domain Bacteria; phylum Pseudomonadota; class Alphaproteobacteria; order Rhodobacterales; family Rhodobacteraceae; genus Cypionkella. Next base: position 131,822 of record WRPH01000006.1, on the reverse strand, counting down.
TCCCGAACTACGATCTGGCCTCGTTCGACCCGCGCTTTGCCGAACCCGGCACGGTGGATGGCGTGGTCTATGCCGTGTCGCGCAACTGGGGCACCACCGGCTATGCGGTCAACACCGCGCAGACCGGCGGCAAGAAGCTGACCTCGTGGAAAGAATTCTGGGATATCACCATGGCCGAGTTTTCGGGCCGCACCATGGTGCATGATTACCAGCTGACCACCATCGGCAACGCGCTGAAATACTTCGGCTATTCCTTCAACTCGGTAGACCCGAAGGAACTGGCCGATGCCGAAAAGCTGCTGCTTGACGTCAAGCCGCACCTGTTTGCGATCAGCTCGGATTACCAGCCGTCGATGCGGTCGGGCGATGCTTGGATGACAATGTGCTGGACCGGTGACGGCAAGCAGCTGCACAACGACATCCCGGAAATCGAGTATGTGCTGGGCAGCGAAGGCGGCGAGCTGTGGTCGGATTTCCTTGCCATCCCGAAGGGCGCACCGCATCTGGACGCCGCCTATGCGCTGATCAACTTCCTGCTCGATCCGGCGGTGAACGTGAAGGAAGTGCTGTTCCACGGCTATCCGGTTGCCGACAAGCGCGTCGATGCGCTGCTGCCGCCGGAAATCCTGAACGACCCAATCATGTATCCGGCGGCAGAACTGCTGTCTCCGCTGGAATTCGGTGCCGCGGTAACGCTGACCGATCCGGGCCGGGCAGAGCTGATGGCACGTTTCAAATCGGCATAAGGGGACAATGATGCGACCACGCTACCGCACAGCGCTATTCTTGCTTCCCGCAGGGGCATGGTTCTTCACCATGCTGGTGCTGCCGCTTGTGGTCGTCTTCGTCTTCAGCTTTGGCGAGCGGGGGCCAGCCGGTGGCTATGTCCCCGCTTTCACTTTCGACAACTTCCTCAACCTCGGCTCGCGCTGGGCGGCGTTCAAGAACACGCTGGTTCTGGCACCGGTCGGCACCTTTGTCTGCCTGCTGATCGCCTATCCGCTGGCGTATTTTCTGGCGATCCGCGCCAATGCCAAATGGCGGACAATGCTGCTTATTCTGGTGATCGTGCCATTCTGGACCTCGATCCTGATCCGCAGCTATGCGTGGATTTTCCTGTTGGGCGGGCAGGGCCTGCCTGCGTTGCTGAATGCCTTGGGCCTTGGCAATCCGCGCCTGATCAACACCCCCTTCGCGGTGCTGGTCGGGATCGTCTATGGCTATCTGCCGCTGATGGTGTTCCCGATCTATGTCAGCCTTGAACGGCTGGACAAACGTTTGCTGGAAGCCTCCAGCGATCTGGGTTGCCCCCCGGCGCGCACCTTTCTGAACGTGACGCTGCCGATGTCGATGGCGGGGGTGGCGACCGGCTGCATGCTGGTGTTCATCCTGTTGATGGGCGAATTCCTGATCCCGGCGATGCTGGGCGGCGGCAAGGTGTTCTTTGTCGGCAACGCACTTGTCGATCTGTTCCTGCAATCGCGCAACTGGGCCTTCGGGTCGGCGGTGGCGATGGCCTTGGTGCTGGTGATGCTGATCACCGTCACCGCCTATATGCGAGTCACCCGGCGCTGGGCCGGTGGCCGCGATGACGTTTCGTTGATGTGAGGGCGTGATGCGGATCTATGCACTGGCCGTCTATCTGTTCCTTTATATCCCGATCGGGATTATCGCGCTGTTTTCCTTCAACGCAGGCAAGCATGCCAGCCAGTTCACCGGCTTTTCGGTGCAATGGTATGGCAAGGCGCTGGATAACCCCTTTGTCACCGAGGCGTTCCAGACCAGCCTGACCGTGGCACTTTTCTCTGCCGTGCTGGCGACGGTCTTCGGCACCATGGCGGCGCTGGCGCTGCAATCGGTCAAAGGGCGGCTGCGGGTGGCGTTTGATGCGCTGATCTATATCGCGGTGATGGTGCCGGGCATCGTCATCGGCATCGCCACGCTGATCGCGCTGGTAACGGTGTTCGACTGGCTGAACCCGATCCTTGCCGCGCTGTGGCCGATGGCTGATGCCGCGCCGCAACTGGCGTTGGGCTATGGTTCACTGATCGCCGCCCACGGGCTGTTTTCAATGGCGCTGGTGATCATCATCGTCCGCGCCCGCGTGTCTGGCATGGACCGCAGCCTGATCGAGGCTTCTGCCGACCTTGGCGCAACCCCGTGGGGCACCTTCCGGCAAGTCACCCTGCCGCAGATTTTCCCCGGTATTCTGGCCGGTTTCCTGCTGGCCTTCACCTTCAGCTTTGATGATTTCATCATCGCCTTCTTCGTCGCCGGATCGCAGACCACGCTGCCGATCTATGTGTTTTCGTCGATCCGCCGTGGCGTGACGCCGGAAATCAACGCCATCGGCAGCATGGTTCTGGCGGTGTCGCTGATCCTGCTGATCACCGCGCAGTCGATCCTGCAACGCGGCCGCAAAGCCTGAACGGAGCCTGATATGCAGCTTTCCAACCGCGTGGCGTTTGTGACCGGGGCCGGGTCGGGCATTGGCCGTGCCGGCGCTTTCGCAATGGCCGTGCAAGGCGCGCGGGTGGTAGTCAGCGATCTGGATGGCCAAGCGGCCCGCGCCGTGGCCGATGCGATTCTGGCAGCAGGTGGGCAGGCCGAGGCACTGGCGCTGGACGTGACCGACGACGACGCGCTTGCAGCGGCGATTACCGGGGCGGCGGCCTGGCATGGGCGGCTCGATGTGCTGCATTCCCACGCCGGTATCCAGATTCCCGGCACTCTGGAACAGGTCACAGCGGCGCAGATGGATGCATCCTGGGCGCTGAACGTGCGGTCGCATTTCGTCGCGGCGCAGGCGGCAATGTCGGTGATGAAGCCGCAAGGCAGCGGTTCCATCATTCTGACCGCCTCAAACTCCGGCGTGCAATACGACCGCGAGATGATCGCCTATTGCACCACCAAGCATGCCGTCATCGCCATGGCCAAGCAGATCGCGGTCGATTACGCCCGCTACGGCGTGCGCTGCAACGCGCTGTGCCCCGGCTTTGTCGACACCCGCTTCAACGCGGGGTTTGAGGTGCAGATGGGCGGCCGCGCCGGGTTGGAATCCTACATTGCAGGCTCCATCCCGATGCAGCGCTTTGGCACCGCCGACGAAATCGCACAAAGCATCGTCTATCTGGCCTCGGATCAATCGTCTTTCATGACCGGCCACGCGCTGGTGATCGACGGCGCCGAAAGCCTTTAGCCTCAGATCAGCCAGATATCCGCAGCCGTCATCGTCGCGCCATCCTGCAGATCGGCAATCAGCACCGCTGCCCGCTTGCCACTGCCATCGGCATCATACCAAAGGCTGCTGTCCGTGCTGCGGAAGATGAAATGCTGCGCCCGGTCTGTCACGGTCAGGCTGGTTTGCTCCACGAAATAGGCTGCCGAAATCGCCCCGGTCGCCAAGCCATAGCCAAACGCCGAGCCTTCCAGCCGGATCTGATCAACCCCGGCGACAAAATCGGTGATCTGGTCGTTCATCCCCTTGCTGGAGGTAAACAAGAACACATCCGCGCCGTCGCCGCCGGTCAGTACATCCTTTCCAGCGCCGCCTTCCAGCGTATCCGCCCCGGCACCGCCCGACAGGTTGTCAGACCCGCCAAGGCCGTTGAACAGGTTGTCGCCAGCATCCCCCCGCAGCACATCGGCGCGGGTGGTGCCGATGATCGCCTCGATCCCGCTGAAGCTGTCACGCAGCGCCGCAGCGCCCCGGTTGTTTGCCGCAACGTTCAGATCAATCAGCACCGCCGAAGTATAAGACGACAGATCCAGCGTATCAAAGCCCGCACCGCCATCGATGGTTTCCGCCGTCGTGCTTAACACAAAACGGTCGTCGCCCTCACCGCCAAGGATCAGCCCGGTCACGGTGCCGCCCTTGTTGTTCAACACATCATTGCCCGCGCCCAGATCGACGCCGCCGCGCAACGTGCCGGTGTTGGTGACAATATCCACCGAAGCCCCGCCCCAAAACGCGTTATTGGGCGATTCGACCGTGCCAGAGTTGTTGAAAATCAGTGTGCCGATGCCAAACTTGTGCCAAACGCCGGAAACCCGCCCATACATCGTGCCGCTGTTCGAAACAGTGGTTGTTCCCGCATCGCGCACAAACAGACTGGCCGCCGAGCCATAGGAATGAATGTCGCCGGCATTGGTCATCGTCGATCCGATGCCGTCCAGAATAACCCCGTCGGCATCGCTGACAGCGCCGTCACCGCCGGAAATCAGCTTTGCACCCGCGTTGATAATAACGGTTTGCGCGTCATCGCAGCCGATCGTGTTGATACAGTCATCCTGGCCGATGATGGTGCCGTCGATGGTAAATACATGCGCCCCGGCCCAGGTGGTGACGGCATCGGTCAGGGTGGATCGGATGGTCACATCGCTGCCGACATGGAGGTCATCGTTTCCGGAAAGGATGTAAACGTGCCCTTCGGTCGTTTGGCTGGTGGCTTCAATAAGCATGCTGGGCCCATTATTGTTGATGAAATCTAACTAATTGACAATTAACATAATTTTGCCGCAATGTCACGCGAATTGCGACAAAATTGCGAATCTGGTTAAGCGCCCCGTTCGGCTGCCCTGGTCTGGTGCCGTCTCGGCTTCGTATTGTTCCGACGTAGCGACAGGCCCGCATTGGCCGCGCGACGGGAAAATGCCGCAAGAACCAATAAAACAAGAGGCTTCCGCGCAGAACCATCGCCTCAGGGCTGGGCTATGGGCTTTGCTTGCAGTAATATATCCTGCAAGAAGTGCCGGTGTCCTCTCCCAAGTTCAGGTGTTTTTTGCGCAGGTTTGTTGCTGTTTGTATGGGCTTTGCCATGGTTGGCCCCGTCACGGTTGGCCCCGTAGCCGCCGAAACCCGCTTGGGCGTCGTGGCGGCGGGTCAGGTGGTGCGGCTGCGCGTCGAGGATCTGCCGCCATTGTCGCGCATCCTGATCCGGCTTGATGGCGACGATGTGGATTTGCCGCTGGCGGTGCAAGACGGCTATCTGCTGGTGTCCTTGCCGGGCAGCCTGCCGGGGGTAGCGCATGATCTGGTGGTGCTGCATCGCAAGCCGGATCAGGACATCGCTTTGCAGACCTTCACCTTCGAAACCCCGGTCGGCAAAACCGCCTATGCCGTCTCCGGCACGCTGGAGGCAGGCGCGCTTTCGGGTCGCACCACCGACAGTTATGCCAGCGGCAATGCCCGGCTCAGCTTTGAAATTGACCGGGGCCGCGTCACTGGCGGCGTTACCCTGTCGCGCAGCATCGACCGCAGCACTGGCGTCGCTGCGACCGACATCACCGATTACTTTCTGCAACGTCGCATGGCGCTGGGTGGTGATGATCTGACGCTGCGGATCGGCTCGCAGGATTTCGAAGACGACCTGCCGCTGTTCGATGAAGCCACCCGCGCCGGGGTGTTGCTGCGGCTGTCCGATGCCGATCAGCGCTATGACGCCAGCGGCTTTGCGATCCGCGCCTCGGTCTGGGATGATGCCCGCAACGCCTTCGGGCTGAGTGATAGCGCCGATCAGGTGCTCGGTGCGCGTGGCTCGCTGATGCCGCTGGCCGGGCGCGGGTTGAAGCTGTCGTTCGCCGGGTTTTCCGGCACGGTGGCCAACCTGCCCTCGGGCAATGCCGGGGCGAATGAAGGCTGGGCGGGCGGTGTCAGCCTGCCCTTCGCGCAGGATCGCGGCAGCTTCACCATCGGCCTTGCGCAAACCGAGTGGGGCAACGGCACCCCGCAAACCGGGAAGGCGCTGACCGCCGAGGCGTCGTTTCTGCTCACCCCGTCAGGTGATGCGCAAAGCCTGACGCTGACGGCGCGCCATGCCCGCGTCGATGCCGGATATTTCAGCGCGCTCAACCCCGATCTGATCCCGGATGAAACCCGCTCCGAGGTGGAGGCCGTCTGGTATGCGCCGCAGTTTCAGGCCAGCCTGACCGCCGCCCGCGCGCTGAACGATTTGGCCGCCGATCCCGATCTGCCCACCGACCGCTTCCGCGAGGCGACGCTGGATCTGTATTACACGCCACAGGATTTCACAGGTGGTTTCTGGAACGGCACCAGCCTGAACCTGACCCTGCACCGCGAAGACCTGCGCCGCATCGAAACCCCCGATGGTGCGCCCGAACCGGAAGATTTCCGCTTTGACAGCCTGAGCTTCGGTATCGACCGTTTCCGCGCCGAAACCTCTTGGGCGCTGCGCTACAGCCGCGAAAACCTGACCGATCTGACCGGTGCCGGTGCCGACGCATCCGCCGACCGCATCGAGGCGCTTTACGCCTACACCGTAACCGACGACATCACCGTCAATCTGGCCGCCCGCGCTGCCCGGATCGACAAGGTCGGCGCGCGCTATGGCGAACGCGACGTTTCGGCAAGCCTTGCCAAACAGCTGATCCCGGATCAACTCAGCGCGGAAATCGGCGTGGGGCAGTTGGTATCTGACGTGCCAGAGGCCAAACCGGGGCGTTATCTGGCATCAGAACTGGCGTGGGAATTCTTGCCCGATCAGGAACTGGTGCTGTCTGCCGATTATGGCAGCTGTGCGCGGGCGCATTACCTGAACAAGGCTGGCGGCTGGGTGTTTGGCTTGGCCTACCGACGCGAAGTCGGCCTGTTTCAGGATAACTGACCCGATGCCACAATGACCGATCCCGATCTGAAAGCCCTGATCCAGCGCATGGCGCAGCGCGATATGGCGGCGTTTGAGACCTTCTACCGCGCGCTGGAAAAGCCGCTGTTCCGATTTCTCGCCTCAAGATTGAACGATCCCTTCACCTGCGCCGACTTACAGCATGAGGTGTTTCTGGATGTCTGGAACGGAGCCGCGCGGTTTGAAGGCCGCAGCACGGTGAAAAGCTGGGTGTTCGGGATCGCTTATCGCAAGCTGATGGACCATTTCAGAAAGCAAGGACGCTTCACGACCGACGCCGATATGCCTGAACAGGAAGACGACAGCCCCGATGCGCTGACCTGCATCGCGGCGGCCCAGGACGCGACGCATCTGCGCGCCTGTCTGGATGGGTTGAAGCCCGATCATCGGGCGGCGATCGAGCTGACGTTCTATCAGGATATGGCCTACCGCGAGATTGCAGAGGTGCTGGACGTGGCCGAAGGAACGATAAAAACCCGCGTGTTTCACGCCAAAAAGCTGCTGATGCACTGTCTTGAAGGCAGGTTCGGCGCAAGGGGACGCTAAGATGGCGCAGGAAAACGCCGAACAGATTGCCGAATTGCTGCCGTTCTGGATCAACGGCAGCCTGTCGCCCGACGAAGCCGCAGCGGTCGCGGCGGCGGTGGCGGCAAACCCGGCGCTGGCCGCAGAAGCCGCATTTCTGCGCGGCCTGCGCGACCGGATGCAGGCGGAAGCCCCCGGTTATTCCCCCGGCGAAATCGGTCTGGCCCGGCTGAAACGCAGCATCGCTTTGCCCGCCGCCCCCCCCCGTCGGGTGTCGCTGGCCACTGCTGCGGCACTCGCCCTGCTTACCGCAGGCCTCGGCTTTGCCGCGCAGACACTGCTGCGCCCGGCGCCGGTTGAATACATTCAGGCCTCGGGCGACACCGACGGCGCAGCACTTTTGGTGGCGTTTCAGCCCACCGCCCCGGCGCAGGCAATTTCGCAGACCCTTCTGGCCGAGGGCCTGACCATTCTGGATGGCCCTTCCGCCTTGGGCCTCTATCGGTTGGCCCCGCTGGCTGCCCCCAGCCCAGACCTTGCAGTGCTTGCCGAACGCTTGCAGGCTCGGGCTGATCTGTTCGAGATGGTGGATTTCGCTGAATGACCCTGAATACCCGCCTTGCAACGCTGGTTCTGGCTGTGCTTCTGGGCCTTGCCAGCCCTGCCTTGGCACGCACCTGCGTCAATCCCGGCAGCATTCTGGATGTGCCGACGCCGGGCTATCTGAAACCCGGCAAGCCGGACGCCGAAACGCCCGATCTCTATCTGGAAACCGACGCTGGCGACCTTCCGGTTACTGTGGTGTCGCTGACCGCCAGCCGCATGCAACTGCTGATCCCGGCCACAGCCCCCTATGACAGCCGGATCAAGATCCATCACCGTGCAGCTCACGGCCCAGGCAAGACCGTCGGCAACAGCCGCACCTGCGCGCAGAACGCGGGCACTGGTGGTGGCGGCACGGGCAGTGGTGGCACGGGCGGTGTGGCACGGGCGGTGGTGGCACGGGTGGCGGCTCGGATGGCAGCGCCGCCGACAACGGCCAGAAATACCGCCGCGATCTGACCCGGTTTCAAAACAAACCGCTGGAACGCGCCACCCGCAGCGATGTCGCCGCCCCCTCTGGCGCGCCCGAAGTCGTGCTGATCGGCACCGCCAGGGCGGTTTCCAAGGCCGAGTCGGTGGTGATGGCCGCCGGCGGCAGCGTGCTGCGCAGCCGTCTTCTGGCCAATATGGGGCTCAAACTCACCGCCGTTGATATCGGCGGCGCGCTGACGCTGAACCAGCTGCGCGCCGAACTTGCCCGCAACGCCGTGTCCGTCACCGCCGACCGCCACAGCGTTTACGGCGCGGCGCAGGGGCCAATGACCTACGCCTGGCCGATGGTTGGCGCTGATCCGGTCTCGCCCTGCCACCTGCCCCGCCCGGTGCGTATCGGCATCATCGACGGCCCGATTGATCAGACCAACCCGGCCTTGCAGGGCATTTCGATCCGCAGCTTTTCGGCGTTGAATGACAATGATCTGGTTGGCTCCACCGACCACGCCACCGGCATCGCCTCGCTGATCGCGGGCAATGGCCAGACTGATCTGCCCGCAGGGCTGGCGCAGGGGGCAGATCTTTTTGCTGTCACCGCCTTTGCCAAATCGGGGGGGCGTGATGTGGCGCGGTTGGAAAACATTGCCGCCGCGCTGGATTGGCTGATCGGCGCGCGGGTGCAGGTGGTCAACATGTCGCTGGCCGGGCCTGAAAACGCCAGTCTGGGTGAAATTGTGCGCATCGCCGATGAAAACGGCATGATCATCGTCGCGGCGGCGGGCAATGGCGGGCAGGCGGCGCTGGCCTATCCTGCGTCAGATGATCGGGTGATCGGCGTCACCGCGATTGATGCGGCGCGACGGCTTTATCGCAAGGCCAACACCGGCGCAGGCCTCGATTTTGCCGCACCGGGGGTGGATGTGCTGGTGGCAAACCGCTCGGGCACCGGCTTTCGCTCTGGCACCTCTTACGCCGCAGCCATCGCCACCGGCATTATCGCCCAGCAGGCGGCGCGCGGGGTCGCAGGCCGCGCTGCCGCCATGACCGCCCTGAAAAACAGTGCCGAAGACCTTGGCGACGCTGGGCTTGACGCTACCTTTGGTTGGGGTCTGATCCATTTTGGTGGTTGCTGAAAAATCTTTGCACTTTGTTTGAACCAGACTGCACGGCCAAACGACCTACTTCTGAAAGCGCCGGTTGGTGCTGGTTGCAAGTTTGGCGGTTGGTCGTAAGCGTTGTGTGCGAGTGTCGGTGATTGGTGCCTTGGTCGTCATGAGTAACGGTTAACCTCCTGCCAGTGTCCCTTTGCTGGGTTACGAGTGTGTGGTTGTGTAAAAGCAGACAGGACGGGAAATGACCGGCGTTATGCCGGTCATTTTTTTGCGGTCTGCACCCTTGCACCGCGCAAACCTTGCCAAAAGGTAAATGATAGCCTGCAAGCCCTTGAAATCTATAAGGCGTAAAGCTGTCCACACGCGGACAGCCCCGGCTTTGCCACACCCCCTTGCACCCGCCCGCCATTTCCCTATGCTCAACCGCACCTCGGGGTGCCTTGGGTCGTTTCCTTGAAACGGCCCAAAGGCTGAGATGCGCAAGCGGACCCGTTGAACCTGAACCGGATCATACCGGCGGAGGGAAGGTGCATGGATCTCTCCATCCCCGACCATTTCCGTCGCAACGTTGGAGACCTGAATGAACACCAAACTCCTCGCTGCGGGCCTCGCTTTTCTCGCCTCGCCCGCGCTGGCTGAAACCCCTGTTTTGACCGTGCTGACCTACGACAGCTTCACCCCCGAATGGGGGCCCGGCCCGGCGATTGAGAAGGGTTTCGAGGCTACCTGCGGCTGCGACGTTCAATACGTCACCGCAGGCGACGGTGCGGCCGTGCTGGCCCGGCTGAAACTGGAAGGCGCGCAATCCAAGGCCGATGTCGTGCTCGGCCTCGATACCAACCTGACCGCCGACGCCACCGCCACCGGCCTGTTCGCCCCGGTTGCAGCCCAGCCCAACACCCTGCCGGTGCCGTTTGAAGATGCAAACTTCGTCCCGTTCGACTGGGGCTACTTCGCCTTCGTCTACGACAACACCAAGCTGACCACCCCGCCGAAATCCATGCAGGAACTGGCGGCGTCGGATCTGAAGATCGTCATCGAAGACCCGCGCTCGTCAACCCCCGGTCTGGGCCTGCTGATGTGGGTGAAGGCCGTCTACGGTGATCAGGCCGCGCAGGTCTGGGCCGATCTGGCCGACAACATCGTCACCGTCACCCCCGGCTGGTCCGAGGCTTACGGGATGTTTCTGGAAGGCGGCGCGGATATGGTGCTGTCCTATACCACCTCGCCCGCCTATCACCTGATTGCCGAGAATGACGCGTCGAAATCGGCGGCGCTGTTTGACGAAGGCCATTACATGCAGGTCGAAGTTGCGGGCAAACTGGCCGCATCGCAGCAGCCCGCGCTGGCCGATGCTTTCCTCGCCTATCTTGCCGGCGACGAAGCGCAGGCAGCGCTGATCACCACCAACTGGATGTATCCGGCGAAAACCCCTGCGGCTGGTCTGCCGAAAGGCTTCGAGACGCTGATCCAGCCCGCCAAATCGCTGCTCATGTCAGCGGCCGATGCGCAGGGCGCACGCGGCGCAGCAATCGAGGAATGGCAAACCGCGCTGTCCAAATAGGGCCAGCCTTCTGGCTGAGCCTGACAATCGCCGCGCTGATTTTGGGCAGCGCGGCGATGCTGGCCCTGCGTGCCGAAAGCTGGGCTCTTGCCCCCAGCGACTGGGCCGCGCTGCGCTTCACCGTCTGGCAGGCCAGCCTTTCGGCGCTGATCTCTGCCGCCCTTGCCATCCCGACCGCCCGCGCCCTGTTTCGTCGCCGCTTCCCCGGACGCGAGTTGCTGATCCGCCTGTTGGCCGCGCCTTTCGTGTTGCCGGTGGTGGTGGCCGTTCTGGGCATCCTGTCGATCTTTGGCCGCCAAGGCCCGCTGAATGCGGCGCTGGTGGCGCTCGGCCTGCCACCGCTGTCGATCTTCGGGCTGCATGGCGTCGTGCTGGCGCATGTGTTTTTCAATCTGCCGCTGGCAACACGGATGCTGTTGCACGGCTGGCAGGCGATCCCGTCGGAGCGGTTTCGCCTCGCGCAATCGCTGGGCCTGCCCGCCTCGGCGCAGTTCCTGCATGTTGAATGGCCCATGCTGCGCGGCCAGATCCCCGGCATTCTGGCGGTGGTGTTTCTGATCTGCCTGACCAGCTTTGCCGTCGCGCTGACGCTGGGCGGTGGGCCAAAATCCAGCACGCTTGAATTGGCGATCTATCAGGCGCTGCGGTTTGAGTTTGATCTGGGCCGCGCTGCGCTGCTGGCGACGCTGCAATTCGTGCTGTGTGCGGCGGTCACGCTGGCTTCGGCCCGGCTGACCCTGCAGCAAGGCTTTGCCGCAGGACTCGATCGCCCGCTGGCCCTGCGCCCACCGCGTGGCTGGCGGTTGGCGGGGGATGTGCTGATCATCGTTCTGGCCGCCGTGTTTCTGCTGGCCCCGTTGCTGGCCGTGGTTGTCAAGGGCCTGCCGGGGTTGGCCAATCTGCCGAACGGGCTGTGGGAGGCGACGTTGCGGTCGCTGGTGATTGCGCTGATCTCGGCCGGCGTGGCGACCGCCGCCTCGCTGACATTGGCGCTGGCCGCCACCCGCAGCCGGTTTATGGAGCTGGCAGCGATGCTGCCGCTGGCCGCGTCCAGCCTCGTGCTGGGCACCGGGCTGTTTCTGGCGCTGCGGCCGTTCGTGACGCCCGAAGCCGTGGCCCTGCCTGTTACCATTCTGGTCAACGCCACGCTGACGCTGCCGTTCCTTGTCCGCCTGCTGCTGCCCGAGGCGCGGCAGTTGCAGGCCGATTACAGCCGCCTGACCGCCTCTCTGGGCCTGCCCCCTGCCACCGTGCTGCGCTATGTCACCCTGCCGCGGCTTGCCCGGCCATTGGGGTATGGAGCCGGGCTAGCGGCGGCGCTGTCGATGGGCGATCTGGGGGTGATTGCGCTGTTTGCCGGTGATAGCGGAGCTACCCTGCCGCTTTTGGTGCAGCGGCTGATGGGCGCTTACCGGATGACGCAGGCCGGGGCGGCGGCGCTGATATTGGTGACGCTCAGTTTCGGCCTGTTCTGGGCCTTTGACCGGATTGGAAGCCGCTATGCTGACGCTTGAAGCCCTGATCCTGCGGCAAGATGATTTCCAACTAACCGCTGATTGGTCGGTCCCCCCCGGTGAACGCATCGCGCTGATCGGCCCGTCGGGGGCTGGAAAATCGACGCTGCTGATGGCGATTGCGGGGTTCTTTCCCGCTGCGGCAGGGCGGATTCTGTGGCAGGGCGACGATCTTGCCGACACCGCGCCGGGGGATCGCCCGCTGACCATGCTGTTTCAGGATCAAAACCTGTTTCCGCATCTGACGCTGGCGCAAAACCTCGGGCTGGGCCTGTCACCGACGCTGCGGCTGACCGCTGCACAAAAAACGCAGATCGCGCAGACCTTGCAGCAGGTCGGTCTGGCCGGGATGGAGGCGCGCAAACCGGCGCAGCTTTCGGGCGGGCAGCAGGGCAGGGCGGCTTTGGCGCGGGCCTTGCTGCGGGCGCGGCCTGTGCTGCTGCTGGACGAACCCTTTGCCGCGCTGGGGCCAGCGCTGAAATCTGAAATGCTCGATCTGCTGGACGAGGTCGCAAGCGCCACCGGCGCGGCGGTGCTGATGGTCACGCACGACCCCGCTGACGCCAAGCGATTTGCCAGTAAGACCGTTCTGGTGGCGGATGGCGTGGCGCGGGCTCCGGTGCCAACCGATCAGCTGTTCTCCAACCCGCCGCAAGTGCTGTCTGATTACTTGGGCTGACCATGAAAAAACCCCGCCAATGGCGGGGTTTTCTTTTGGCTCACCTGTACAGGCTTAGTGCTTTTTCGGACCTTTGACGCGCGACCACAGCCGCTTGTTGGTAAGATACAGCAGCGAGGCCAAGACCGTCAGGAAGATCACCGCTTTGAAGCCCGCATCCTTGCGCGCCATCATCTGCGGCTCGGCCGCCCACATCAGGAACGCCGAGACGTCTTCCGACATCTGGTGCATGGTGGCCTTGGTGCCATCCTGATAGGTCACCTGATCGTCCGCGATCGGCGGCGGCATGGCGATCCAGCTGCCGGGCACGGTGGAAAGGCCATGCTCGTCCTTGCAGCTATCCGCTACGCCACCGTTCGCGAAGGCGGTGTTGTAGTAGAAGCCGTCAATGCCATCGGGTGCGCAGGCCGGGTTTTCTTCGTAGCCGGTCAGAACCGAGAAGATATGCTCGGGCCCGCCGATGCCGCGCATCAGCTGGTTGATCCCCGACCCGTAGGGGCCATGGAAGCCCGCGCGTGCCTTGGCCATCAACGACAGGTCAGGTGCTGCGGCGGCGGTATTGGCCGGGAACTTGTCAGCCGGAACGGCTTCACGCTCTTCCCCGGTTTCCTTGTCGATCACGGTGAACTGCTTGGCGTAAGCACGCACCTGATCTTCCGGCAGATGCGGGCCGCCCTCATCCGACAGCGACCGGATGGGGACAAATTTCAGGCCGTGGCAGGCCGCGCAGACCTCGGTGAACACCTGAAGGCCGCGTTGCAGCTGGTGTTCTTCAAAGGTGCCGAACGGGCCTTCGAAGCTGAAGGCGAAGTCTTCAACGTGGGCGCCACCACCGGCCGCGAAAGCCGCGCCCGTGGTCAGTGCCAGTGCAGAGACAGCGCTGATTGCGATTTTGCGAAACATCTCAGTCAGTTCCTTTCTCTCACTCGGCCGGATCGGCGTAGTGCGACTTGAAGTCTTCTTCGATCGTCGCCGGTTGCGGCAGCGGCTTTTCAAGCACACCCAGCAGCGGCAGGATCACCAGGAAATAGGCGAACCAGTAGGTAGCGGCGATCAGCGAAATGTAGGGGTAGATCCCGTCGGTCGGCATCGCGCCAACCCAGGTCAGCACCACGAAGTCGATGCAGAGCAGCGCGAACCAGCCCTTGAACTTCGGGCGATACTTGCCCGAACGCACCGCCGACGTATCCAGCCACGGCACGAGCGCCATGACGGCGATTGCGCCGAACATCGCCAGCACGCCGAAGAACTTGGCGTCGATGATGCCGAAGGACACCCAGTTCACGAACATCACCACCCAGACGTCGGCGGTGAACGCCCGCAAGATCGCGTAGAACGGCAGGAAGTACCATTCCGGAACGATATGCGCCGGGGTCGAAAGCGGGTTCGCCTCGATGTAGTTGTCGGGGTGGCCAAGGAAGTTCGGCATGAAGCCGACAATCGCAAAGAACACCACCAGCACCACGGCCAGCGCGAACAGGTCTTTGATCACGAAATACGGCCAGAAGGGCAGGGTGTCTTTCTCGGCGTCCTCTTTCGAGGTGCGGCGCACTTCAACACCGGTCGGGTTGTTGTTGCCGGTGGTGTGGAACGCCCAGATATGGATCGCAACCAGAGCGGCAATCACGAAGGGCAACAGGTAGTGCAGCGAGAAGAAGCGGTTCAGCGTGGCATTGTCCACCGCCGGGCCACCGAGCAGCCATTCCTGAATGGTTGGGCCAACGCCGGGGATCGCGCCGAACAGGCCGGTGATCACCGTGGCACCCCAGAACGACATCTGGCCCCAGGGCAGAACGTAGCCCATGAACGCCGTCGCCATCATTGCCAGATAGATCAGCATGCCGACGATCCAGGTCACTTCGCGCGGGGCTTTGTAGCTGCCGTAGTAGAGGCCGCGGAAGATGTGCAGGTAGACGGCAAAGAAGAACAGCGAGGCGCCGTTGGCGTGCAAGTAGCGCAGCATGTGCCCGCCGTTCACATCGCGCATGATATGTTCAACCGAGGCGAAGGCCAGATCGACATGCGGGGTGTAATGCATAACCAGCACGATGCCGGTCACGATCTGCAGAACAAGGCAGAATGCCAGGACGATGCCCCAGATCCACATCCAGTTCAGGTTTTTCGGCGTCGGGATCATCAGCGTGTCATAGGCAAGGCTGACGATCGGCAGGCGCTTGTGCAGCCAGGTTTGGATACCCG
Source organism: Paracoccaceae bacterium (assembly GCA_009773375.1). Taxonomy (GTDB): domain Bacteria; phylum Pseudomonadota; class Alphaproteobacteria; order Rhodobacterales; family Rhodobacteraceae; genus Cypionkella. The sequence goes on along the minus strand of WRPH01000006.1, from coordinate 116,550 downwards.
GCTTCGGTTCATAATGGTCGTGCGGAATTCCGGCCATGTTTTGTGTTCCTTACCCGAGCTTGATGGTGTTGGCGTCAGTGAAAGCAGCCACCGGAACCGGCAGGTTGCGCGGGGCTGGCCCTTTGCGGATGCGGCCCGACGTGTCGTAGTGCGACCCGTGGCAGGGGCAGAACCAACCGCCGAAATCGCCCGAGGTGCCCAGCGGCACACAGCCAAGGTGGGTGCAGACACCCATCATCACCAGCCATTCACCGGCTTCGTCCAGGGTACGGTTCGCATCGGCTGCGTCAGCACCCGGCTTGTTTTCATTCTCGCCACCGGCATCCGGCAGATCGGTCAGCGCGGTATCGCGCGCGGCCTTGATCTCATCTGCGCTGCGGCGGCGGATGAACACCGGCTTGCCGCGCCATTTCACCGTCAGCTGGGTGCCAACCTCGACCCCCGAGATGTCGACGAAAATCGACGCCAGCGCGCGGGTATCCGCCGAGGGGTTCATCTGATTGACCAGCGGCCAGACCGCTGCGCCAGTTGCAACAACACCGGCCCCGGCGGTTGCGTAATACAGGAAATCCCTGCGGGTGCCTGCGTGATCGTCTGCGTGGGACACGAGATCTTCTCCCTTCAAAGGCCGCACGGCGCGCGACCCATATATAGATGAGGCCCCGGTTTCCCGGTGCCTTGCCGGGCGGGTTTTAGACAAGGAACCCTGCGCCGTCCAGCGGTCAAAGCCGCGCAGGGGCGGCGGAATTCAGCTTTTCCGCAACTGCGACCTTGAAGCTACGAAAATCTTACCTAAACGCGACGAATCTTGCCTGCATCCGGTCAATTTGCCGCGCATCCGGTCACACCGCGCGCGGGATTGTCGCCCGCATCGCCGGGCGCTTGGCAAATTCAGCCTGCCACGCTGCCAGTTTCGGATGCCCAGCCCGCCAGTTGCGCGCATCCAGCCGGAAATCCAGCCAGCCGAGCAGGCAGCCCACCGCGATCTGCGCCATATCCAGCGGCCCGTTCAGGTGCTCGGTCCAGTCAGATTCGATGACATCCAGCCCGCGCGCGATCTTCAGCCATTGCGCCTCGATCCAGTCGGGAAACTGCTTGTCGGCGGGGCGCAGACGGCCTTCATAAAGCACCAGAATCCCGGCATCGAGCATGCCATCGGCGGTGGCCTCCAGCGTCAGCGTCTCCCACAGCTTTGGCGCGGGCGGATACAGCGCCGCGCCGTCCAGATCGTTGAGATAGCGGCAGATCACCCGGCTGTCATACAGCACCCGGCCATCGTCACAGACCAAGGCCGGAATCTTGCCCAGAGGGTTGTGATCCACCGGCAGGCTGCCGGGAGAAAGCGGCGTGCCCATTACGTCGATCACCTCGACTTGGTTTGCCAGACCCAGTTCCAGAATCAAGACCATGACCTTGCGGCCAAACGGTGTGGTCGGAGAATGATATAGCTGCATCGCATCTGCCTTTGTTTGCCTCTGCGGCCAGCGCGATTTTTTCCAAAAATCGTGCCGGAATTTTTTGAATTCCGCCGCCCTGCCGCCGATGCTATTGCCCTGCGCTGGCGGAGTAAATCACCATGACGGCGCTTGTCAGTTGCGCCATTGCTGCCGCCTTCACACCCTGCGCCCATTCCATTTGTCTGAGCTTGCCCATGCGTGCTGTGCGGTTCGCCTTTTGCTTTGCCAGCCCCGCCACTGCCGACAGCGGCTTTCGTTGGGTGGCCGAACCCGCCTTCCATGCCGCCGCGGCCACGCAAGGCGGCGTGGAGCCGCTGCAACAAGGCGGTCTGTGGGGGCTGCTTGGTCTGAATGGTCAGTGGCTGTTTCCGCCGCGGTTTGAAGCGGTTGGTGCAGGCGGCATGCGGGTGTTTGCGGTCCGGCAGGGAAGCAAATGCGGGCTGGTGAGCCTGCGCGGCGAGGTGGTTGCGGATTATGAAAGGTGGTTGCGGATTATGAATATGACGCATCCGGCACCCCCGGCCACCTATGCCCCGCCACCCATACCCCGCTGCGATACGATGGTCCGTGGTATGCGCTTGGCCCCGAGGGTCAGTTCGACCCGACGCCGCTGCCCTTCGATACGCTGCCCGGCAATGACGATACCTGCATGGCCGGCACCGCGCAGGGAATTCCGGTTGCGGTGAACCGGGGCGAGGTGCCGCTGGATCCGCTGATGCCAGACTATGACAGCATGTCCGGCCCCGCAGAGAGGGCTACATTGGCGGCCAGATGGCGGGCATCTCGACTGCGCCTAGGGAGGCGCTGGTTGGCGGTGCCGCCCCCGATGCGACCGACCCCGGCACGCGGATGAACCTGCCGCTCGCCTATGCCGGTCAGCGCGAGGGCGATTATGTGGCGACCTTGCAAGCGAGGCGGGGGTGTTCAGCCAAACCTTTGATCGCAATGACGAAGCCACCAAGGTTGGTCTGGGCCAGTTCGTCTGAACGGCATGACGGTGCAGGTGCAGCCTACCCGCGACGCCGTGGCGCTGAACGATGAAACCCCGAAAACCGCCGCCCGCGCAGCATGTGCTGGCGGTGGGGGGGATTACGCCGATCACCGCCTGAAGCTGAACTATGCTGCAGCTGACGCGCAAGCCTATGCGCGGGCCATGCAAAAAGCCGAAGCAAGGCTGTTTCAATCGGTCAAGGTGGTGACGCTGCTGGATAAGGACCTGACCGAGACGAAGCTGGGCGAAGCCTTTACGGCCATGGGTGCTGCAGTGAAATCGCACGGTGTCTTCCTGTGTTTCCTCGCCGGACACGGCAAGACGGCAGAGGGCAAATACTACTTCATCCCGCAGGATTTTCGCTTTCAGGGCGATGATCCGATTCGCATCGGCGGCATAGATCAGGGTCGCTGGCAGGCATGGCGGTGCGGGTGAGGCCGAATAAATCGGAGGTGATCTTATAACACCTGCGAAAGCGGCAGCCTGACCGAAACCCGGTCTGTTGATGCAGCCATTGCGCAATTGGCGGCGGTCGAACGGCTGACCCGCGCCATAGGCCGCACGATTCTGTCAGCTTCGACCGACGACGCGCCGGCACTTGAAGGCCATCAGGGCCATGGCGTGATGACCTTTGCCATGCTGGATGCGCTGGGTCGCTATCGCGTTAACGCCGCTGCAATAGCGATCAGCCCCGCATCAACCACGCATCAACCACGCATCAACCACGCATCAACCGGGCAATCGCCTGCGCCCCGGCTTCGGCTTGCTGCGCCAGCTGATCCGCCGCCGCCGCGCGCACCGCATCGGTCTTGTTCTGATTTAGTTTCCAAGTGCCTTCCACCGCCGCAATCTGCAGCCGGAACGGCAGAATCATCCGCAGCATCCGGGGCATCGCGCCGTCGCTCATTTTGCCGGAAACCCACGGCGTTTTCGGCAACAGCCGCGCCTCATGCTCCGCCGATAGCGCATCGACATGGCCGCGCAACGCATCTTCCGGCAGCGGCTCCAGCCTGCCGCGCAGATGCACCGCCACATAATTCCACGTCGGCACCTGATCTTCCACGCCATACCAATCCGGCGACACATAGGCGTCCGGCCCGGAAACCGCGATCAGCGCAGGCAGCGGCGCGTCGGCCAGACAGGCCCGCGCCACGGGGTTTGACCGCGCCAGATGCACCTCGGCAAAGCTGGCGTCGGCTGACAGCAGGAACGGCACATGCGCCGCAATCGGCCCGTCCGGCCCGTTGACCGACAGCACGCCAAAGCCGCGTGCGCGTGCAAACGCAAGGTTTTCAGCAAGGGTCGCGGTGCGAAAGGCAGGGTTCGGGTGCATCGAAATCTCCAAATGAAAAAGCCGCCAGAGATTGCTCTCGGCGGCCTATTCGGTGCTGCTGCGCGCGATCAACCCTGACGGGCCTTGTAGCGCTTTTGCGTCTTGTTGATCACATAGACGCGGCCTTTGCGGCGCACGACCTGGCAATCACGATGACGCGTCTTCAGCGAGCGGAGCGAGTTTGCAACCTTCATGGCTGTCTCCCTTGTTCGCGGCGCGTCTTCGCGCCAGTTGAAAAGCGTTGCCTTCCGAAGAAGACGGTGAATGGTGGGCGGTACTGGGATCGAACCAGTGGCCACTACGATGTCAACGTAGTGCTCTACCGCTGAGCTAACCGCCCACGAACCTGACGTTTCCACCCAATCTTTTCGTCTGGCCAGAGCGGCCAAATAAAAGGACGCGGGCGGAACCGCGTCGGATGGGTGGGCTATAAACAGAGTCGCCCGGCTGTTCAAGGGGTATTTGGCGGGTTTTCTGCAAGCTATTCAGGGGTATCCCCGCGCAATCTTTTGCAGTTATATCAGAACGTAACAGGAGTGTGGCGTGTCTGACGTGTTTTGCATCCATCGGCCGCAGCGGCAGGATACCGCTGTCGTCTTCGCCTCGCCGCATTCCGGGCGGGCTTACGCCCCTGCATTTCTGGCGCAAACCGTGCTGAAGGCCGATGCGATCCGGTCTTCGGAAGATGCCTTCGTCGATCAGCTGTTTGCCACCGCCCCGCAGCACGGCGCGCCGCTGCTGCGGGCCTTGGTGCCGCGCGCCTATCTCGATCTGAACCGCGCCCCCGATGAACTTGACCCCGCCGTGATCGAGGGCATCGCGCGCGCGCCGCACAACCCGCGCGTCTCCTCTGGTCTTGGGGTGATTCCCCGCGTGGTCGCCGGGGGCCGCCCGATTTATCGCGGCAAACTTCCGCTTGCCGAAGCCGAGGCGCGAATCTCGCAGGTCTGGTACCCCTATCACCGCGCGCTGCGGCAGCTCATGGATGAAACCCACGCCCAATTCGGCGAGGCGGTGCTGATCGATTGCCACTCGATGCCGCACGAAGCGATTGATGGCCACGTCCGTCCCGGCGCGCCTAAACCCGAGGTGGTGCTGGGCGACCGATTCGGTGCCGCCGCAGGGCGCGCGGTGATGGACCGGGTTGAAGCCGCCTTCGCCACCGCCGGTCTGCGCGTCGCCCGCAACGCGCCTTTCGCCGGGGCCTTCATCGCGCAAAGCTATGGCCGCCCCTCGATGCAGCGGCATGTGATTCAAGTCGAACTCGACCGCAGTTTGTATATGGACGAGGCCCGCATCACCCCCAGCGCCGATTTCACCGCCTTTTGCGCGCTGCTGTCGGGCGTGATCGCGGAAATCGCCGGGATCGGTCGGCAAAGCCTGCCGCTGGCCGCTGAATAGACAACCCTACCGCAGCGCCCGCCCCTTGATGATCGCCTCGCGGCCAAAGCGGGCGCGGATCGCATCCGTCGCCCGCTCTGCCGCCGCCCGCTTTTTCGCATCCGGGTCCAGCAGATCGCCCGACAGATCGGCCTGATCTTCCGGGGCCAGATCGCTGATCCCCACCCCGATCAGCCGAAACGCCGCCTTGTCGCCCACATGGTCAAACAACACCCGCGCCGCCCGGTAAATCCGGTCGGTCAGCTGCGTTGGGTCCGACAGCGTATGCCGTCGGCTGATCAGCTGAAAATCCGCCCGCTTCAGCTTCAGCGTCACCGTCTTGCCAGCCAGCCCCTTGGCCTTGGCCCGATCGGCCACCTGCTCCGCCAGCCGCCACAAATGCCCGTCCAGCAGATCGGCATCGCCGGTATCTTCAAAGAACGTCGTCTCTTTGCTGATCGACTTCACCCGTTCATCCCGCAGCACCCGCCGGGTATCCAGCCCCCGCGCCAGATGCCACAGCCGGTCGCCCATGCTGCCAAACCGCGCCGACAGATCGACCCGATCCCAGCGCAACAGGTCGCTGATCGTGCGAATCCCCGCCGACTCCAGCGCCGCTTGTGTCGCGGTGCCGACGCCCCAGATGATCCGCACCGGCTTCGGCCGCAGAAACGCCTCTGTTTCCGCCCGCCCGATCACCGAAAACCCGCGCGGCTTGTCCAGATCAGACGCGATTTTCGCCAGAAACTTGTTGTGCGACAAGCCGATAGACCCCGAAAGCCCCAGCTCGTCCTGCATCCGCTTGACCAGCCGTGCCAGCATCACAGCAGGCGGCGCGCCATGCAGCCGCGCGGTGCCGGTCAGATCCAGAAACGCCTCGTCCAGCGACAAAGGTTCGATGGCAGGCGTTAATTCCTCCATCATCGCGCGAATGGCGCGGCTGGCCTGCACATAAACCGCCATCCGCGGCTTCACCACCACCGCCTCGGGACAAAGTTTCAGCGCCTGAAACATCGGCATCGCCGACCGCACGCCACTGATCCGCGCCAGATAACAGGCGGTCGAAACCACCCCACGGGTGCCGCCGCCAACAATCACCGGCTTGTCGCGCAAGTCAGGATTGTCGCGCTTTTCCACCGAAGCATAAAACGCGTCGCAATCCATATGCGCAATCGACAGTTGTGTCAGTTCGGCATGCGCCAGCACACGCGGCGACCGGCAGGCCGGACAACGCGTCCCGGCGTCAAAGGTGGTCAGGCAATCTCGGCACAGGGCGGGCATCGCCTGATCATGCCGCAAAGCGCCCGTCGCTGTCCACCTGCCGCAGACCTCCACCCCTTGCACCGCTGGCTGCCACCGCGAAAGCCGCTATAGTCATTGCAACTCCAAGAGGCAGCATGGCAGATATTCTGGATCAAACGCTGGTAATCGGCGGCAGTGGCCGGGTCGGGCAACTGCTGGCGCGGGCTTGGGCGCGGGCGGGGCATAGCCCGACGCTGCAATATCGCGGTGGACCGCTCGACTGGTCCGGGCGGCAAATCGCATGGCAACCGCTGGATGAACCGCTGCCGCCTGCGCGTTATGCCGCGATGATCGTGCTGGCCGGGGCGGTGCGCGGTGATCTGTCGCTGAACGCGCACCTGGCCGACGCTTGCCTGCGCGCCGCCGATCAGGCTGGCATCGGGAAAATCCTGCTCGCCTCGTCTTCTGCCGTTTACGGGGCCAACAACGGCCAGCCTTGCCGCGAGGATACGCCGCTGGCCCCGGTCAATGACTATGGCCGCGCCAAGATCGCCGCCGAGGTGGTGGCCGACCGCTGGCGCGCGCGCGGCCTTGCCGTCACCTGCCTGCGCATCGGCAATGTCGCCGGGGCTGACGCGCTGCTGACCAACCCGGCCCGCCCGCTGTTGCTGGATCACTTCGGCAACGGTGCTACGCCGCTGCGATCCTATATCGGCGCGCAAACCATGGCGCGGGTGCTGGCGGCCTTGCTGCTGCAAGACCTGCCGCCAGTGCTTAACCTTGCTGCACCCATCCCGGTTGCAATGGGCGATCTGGCAGCCGCCAGCGGTTTGCCGTGGCAATACCAACCCGCCCCGGCCACCGCTTACCCCCGCATCACCCTCGATTGCACGGCACTGGCGGCGCGGGTGGCCTTCACCGCCGCAGACAGCACCGCCGCCGAAATGATCGCGCAATGGCACGCCAGCAAAGGCCCGCAATGACCCCCAGCAAACGCTTGTTCGATCTTGTCATAGCTCTTGTCCTTGCGGTGATCCTGCTGCCCATCGGCCTGATCATGGCGGCGGTGATCTGGGCGCTGGATGGCCGGCCGGTGCTGTATCTGTCGGAACGGATGAAAACCCCGACGCAGGGCTTCAAGCTGGCCAAATTCCGTAGCATGACGGTGGTGGCCGCCGACAGCGGCGTATCGGGCGGCGACAAATCCGCCCGCATCACCCGGACTGGGGCTTTCCTGCGCCGCTCGCGTCTGGATGAATTGCCGCAGCTGTGGAACGTGCTGCGCGGCGATATCAGCTTTGTCGGCCCGCGCCCGCCGCTCCGGCAATATGTCGAACGCTTCCCCGAGATTTACGCGCAAGTGCTGAAATCCCGCCCCGGCATCACCGGGCTTGCGACCATCATCTACCACCGCCACGAAGAAATGCTGCTGGCCCGCAGCAACAGCCGGGCCGAGACTGACGCCATTTACGCCCGCGCCTGCGTGCCGCGCAAAGCTCGGCTGGACCTGATCTATCAACACCGCCGCACGCTATGCCTCGATGCGGCGCTGATGCTGAAAACCGTGTTCCGCCGCCTGCCTCTCAAACGCAAAAGCCCCGGTCAGTGACCTGGGCGTGCACGATCAAGGACAGATCAGAACCAGAACTCGGTGCCGTCCAGCGCCAAGGTTTTGCTCAGTTGGAACACCAAATCGGAAATGCCATCGGCGTTTGTATTGGCCTCGAACTGCCTGATCTGAACTAGGGGCTGTTGACGTTCACCGTGTTTGAATGAGAGTTGCCGCAATAGCTACGCAGGCTTTGAAGCTCAGGTCTGTCTTGCAGGATCGCATCGCTATTCCTCTGTTTTCTTTCAGTTTACCGAAATAGGTTTCGATCTGATGCCGCCATTTTTAGGTTTCCTTGTTGAACTCTGCCGGAAACTTCCTGTTCGATTTGGGTGGTATGACAGGGATGATGCTGGGTGCTATCAGGTCATTGCACAGCCAACCCTTCGCGGGAAACGGGCCATCGCTGGAGGTCGCCGTGCCCTGCGCACGTGATGTTCCAAGCGCCACTGGTCGCGGCACATCACAACGCAAGCATGAAAACCTTCGCAGATCGCCTCCGCAAGGCCGGGAAACCCCACAAGGTCATCATCACCGCCGTCGCCAGAAAGCTCGTCACCATTGCGAACGCCCTGTGCAAGAGCCGTCAGAAATGGACCGCCGCCAGGGTCTGAGAGATACAGTTGCTGGAACCATAAATGTCCCAATATTCTCGCTTCGCTTGGAATTTGCAAAACTAGGTGTTCAGCTGTGCCCGTGGGAAGCCATCTTGGCGAACACCTGCCTGATTCCGGCGGTGTAGTATAAGCCAACACAGTGCCGAAATCAGAAGGAAGGTGGCGGATGCAAACCCTCCTCTGTCCATTTCGGGAACTGACGAGATGTTCCAGCTGGCAGACAGCTCAGTAGTCTGAAAGCCGGAAACACCAGTTTTCTTGAAGGACAGTGTATCGGTGTATGGGTCACCATCGCCAGCGCCGTAAGTATAGCTATAATATCCCGCTTCGCCCACCTCTGTGTAGAACCTGAAAGCTAGCGAGGTCAGAGCACCGCTCACCGCATCGTAGGTACCGGAAAAGAAGCTCAGGTCCGACATGGTCAAGGACCAGCCACCAAGCGGCGCCGTGAAGGTGCCAGAGAAATCGGAAAGGACACCGTCACTGCCCGAAAATGTACCGACAACCGAGTGCACCCCTGACCCCAGGTTGGTGATGTAGGGGTCGTTCGCATCGGTGTAAAAACTGAAGTTGAAGCTGTCGGTGGTGGCGGCAGCTGCAGTCAGCGGCGACACCAGAATTGCGACACATGTCGCCAGTAACTTGAGCATCTTTTTATCCCTGCGAAGCGGTGCCAATCCGGAGCCAAACCTGAACTACCGATATTGATATACGAAATGCCCGCACCCCGCTCGTTGCCAAAAGATACGCATCGCTATCTTCGGCGGGGGGCTTCTTTTTTGGTGCCGGGATCAAAGGCTTGTAGCTGTGATCACGATCTGTCCTGCAAGCACCAATGCCACCAAAAGGGGGGCCATCAGCACGAAGGTCCTCCCAACGATCCGCCGGACCAGCGGCGGGATCACAGCGCCAGCCAGCGCCCCGGGGATCGACAGGATTGCAATGCCGTGCCACCCGAGCACTTGGGCTACGGATGTCGCAAAGACGACGAAGCAGAGGGATGGAAGCGCGATCATCGAAGAGCTCAACACAAGGCGGATCCCCTGATTCTGGATCAAAACCTCGCCAAATTCTTCATCCATGACTTTGATTCGGCCGCGATTCCGCCAGCCGAATGCGAGACCGATTGCGGCGACCGTCAAAGCGGACATCAACGTCGTCAGTGCCATCAGGCGGCGCGGTGGTTCTGAACGCAGGGGCGTTTCTGAAGTGAGTGAGGCAGCGTCGTTGACTGGCGGCGCGACAGAGGAACCATCTAGCGCGGTCTGTGCCAGAGTGCGAATGATTTTGCTGCGCTGTTCAGTGGCATTCTGGCGGATCAGCCCCTGCACGATCTGGTCTTGGATATCGGTGGCGTTCACGGGGTCTGACACTCGGTCCAGTAGGAAGACGAGCCGCTGATCGGTTGCCGTGTGGGTCGTTGTGAAACGTGTTGTGCCAGCCCAAAGTTGATCCAGCAATGCGGCGAATGCCATGGGAAGCTGTTCCGAGTTGCGGATCACCGACAGGGCCTGAAACGGTACGCGGGCATCCCGCATCCGGCCCATCAGCGCTGTCACCTGCGCCGTCGCCAGCGGCGCGTGGGGCATGGCGGCAAGTTCGTCTTGCAGCGCCCGGTTCTGATCGGGGCTGAGGTCCTGCAGGATGATTTCGACATAGCGATAGATCGCGCGCCCGCTGAACATCTGGGGATTGCGGCGCACAAACTCTGCGATCTCGGCGGCGGTCGGTGTATAGGGAGAGGTATTGGTCGTGACATAATATTCAAGAACCACTCGCCGCTGCGCCTCTTGCAGCTTGAGAAGCAGGTCATCCGCAGGCCGTTCGGGGCCCCGCATGAGCTGCGCTTGCGCCATAAGGTTGGCAAGTAGCAGATCACGCGCCCGTCCTCGTAGGGCCTCTTTCGTCTCGTCGGGCTCGGGTGTCAGAAGACGCGTGTAGCTTTCGACATCGGCTGTCGTGACAATCTGGTTGTCCACCCGTGCGATGATTTCGGGCAGGTCTTCTGCCAAGGCGATTCCTGCCAGACAGGTGGCGAAAAGTAGGCTGGCGCAGCGCAAAGCGGCGAGTCGGATCGCGTCGGGGCGCAAGCGGGAGGCGAAGATCGGGGTCATTTTAAACTCACCAGTAGGATAATTGGCCCGTGCTCAGCACATGGGCCGAGAGAAGGACGTTGGTGATCGCATGGGCAAGAACCGCATCGCCCAGCCGCGCGTGGCCAAGGGCAAGAAGGCCGTAGCCAAAGCCTGCGATCGTTCCGGCCAATATCTGGTCATGCAGGAGGCCAAAGCTGATTGCGGCCAGCCCGGCAGCCAGATAGGGGGCAAGGCGCGCAGCCCCGAACCGGGCAAAGGCTGTGGCAAGGGCAGGCTGGATGCCGCCCCGGAACGCGCTTTCTTCCAGCAGCGGCACGATGAGGGTTGCGCCGATCACCCGAATGTTCCCCGCATCATCGGGAACAAGCGCGATCCAGATCAGATAGACGAGCCCGCCGATGATCGGTCCCCGGACTGCGCTGACTGGGATCAGCCGCGCCCGCAACCAGCCGCGATTGTGCCAAAGTAGCGCCGCTCCGGCCAGAATGTGCAGCGGATAAAGCCAGTTTAAACTGCCCGAGAAAAGCCCAGTCACAAGCGAAACCCCGATTGCAAGGGCCAGCGGCGTGACTGCCGGCACCAGATTGCGCAGTGTCCGTTCGGAAATGGGCAGCCCCAGCTGGTGCGCGCCCCGGGCGGGGTGGCGGAGGAAGAAGGGCAGTTGCAGCAGGCCGATGGTGCCACCAACCACGATCAATAGTCCCAGTACGCCGAAATGCGAATGAAATCCGTTCAGCGCCAGTTCCGCGTGGCCCTTCACCCCCAGCGCGAACAGCAGTGCGATGCGCAGCGCGTTCACCACAAACACCGTCAGGCAGGCCAGCACAGCCAGCAACAGGGCGCGGGCCGGTCTCAACCGGCCGCGCTCGGCCATGGCATAAAGCAGGATCAGCAGGACCGCGCCGCCCACGCCCTCATACCCGGCACAGGACGCGGCTATCGATATGGCGAAGCCGCGCGCCGCCAGCACCGGCTGGCCTGCCGCATCGCGCAACACGTCAAGCGGGCCAATTTGCAGAATGTCGAGAAGCCACAGGGTAAGCTGCAGCGTCAGCTTTTCAATTCCGGTTTGCAGGTGCTGCAACAGACCGCCTGCCGCTGCGGAAAACAGGCCCCAGGCCAGTGCAAGGCATAGCCCCCCCAGCACTAAAAACCGCATCGGGCGATCGTGGGCCTGAATCGGCACCAGCAACAGAAAGCCGCTCATGCCGCAAAACAGCAGCAAACCAACCGCCAGTGCATCCAGCACCGCGCCTTGCAGTCCCGCCGCCAGCGCAAGATAGACCGCGATCAGTAGGCAGAACGCGACCAGATGCAGCCCTAGCAGGGCAGGGCTGCGCCGGGTGTGCAGGATTGCTCGGCGGGTATTGGCTCGCCCGATCCCCGAAAGCCCGGTGATCCCGCCAAGCGCAGCCAGAAAAAACGTGATTTTGTGCAGCCATAACAACAGCGGTCCGATCACGCTGCGCTGGTCCAAGGCGGCGCGCAGCCCCTGACCCAGCAGGAAGACCAGCACGGCTTCGATCATCAGCAGGGCGCCAAGGCGGCAGAGGGGGGCCCTGTAACCCGCCCCGACCTGATCGCTCTGCGCCGTCATTGGCCGCTGGAATCCAATTGGTTCAGAAGGGCAACCATATGGGCGCAGCAAGCGGCATCGGTCTTTTGCCCCTCGGCAATCAGGTTTTGCAGCATCACACGCGCCAGGAGCACCTGTCGGGCGTTGAGCCGGGGCAGGGAGCCTTTCGCCAGATCCAGCGCGAGGCTTTCGGCGATCAGGACAGCGGAACTGCGGGACTCGGATGACCCGGGAGGGTTTTCCAGCAATTTGCGCGCATCCTCGGAGCGCCCTGGCAGCGAGCCAAGGCTGGTGATGCTGGTGACCGAGCTTCCGGACAGCAATGGCACTGCCATGGATGAGGTAGGCTGTACTCCGGGTTCAACGGTGGTCGTGCCGGATACGGCCATCCCTGCGGACAGGAACGTCGCCGCGATGACAGCAATGGCAATGGCAGAAATCTTCATGGCCGGTCCTTTCCGAAAAGCTTGTCGGTTGAAATGCCTACCGCAACCGCGAAGCGCGTGTCGCCCTCTGTCCGGGCAAGATCATGGGCGGTGAACATGAAGACAGCGTTGGAAACGCGCTCGAAATGCAAACCGAACCCGGCTTCTAGGATGCCCGCATCATTGGCCAGGCTGATACTCAGGTTCGGCGTCAGGCCAAGACCGATGCCCGCAAACATGCCTGGATCAATGCCGTGATCCTGATGGTTGCCATAGCCCAGTGTCAGCATCACCGGATAGAACCGCCCGTTCGCAAAGGGGCCAAGACGGGTGACGCGGGTGCCGGTCAGTGTCAGGTTGACCTCTTGTCCGTGGGCATCCCCCCAGGGCGCCATACCTTCGGCACCGACCGCCAGATAGTTCTGGCCAAGGCTGCGCAGCACCCGCCCGCCTACCTTGGCGTTCAGATAGCCCGAGTCGCCGAAGTCATCCGGATCTGCCGAAGTGATATCCACCGCGACCTCGCCGCCTATGCTCGTTTCCTGATCGCCGAATCCCGCGCCGAATGACAGCGATCCGTCAAGTCCTCGCAAACCGGTCGGACGTGTGTCAGACCCCGAAATCGAAAAGAAGAATGAGCCTCCGAGCGCGGTTCGCGCGCCCCCGATCCCCTGCAACGACAGAAAGTTGGGGTCCTGCGCTGCGAAGCTGAGGTTCTCCAGCGCCGCCATGATCTCGCCCCCGGTCATCGCGGCTTGTTCTTGTGCCGAAGCAGCCTGAGCGCCCAACAACAATGCCGCAACATTCAGCACTGCCAATAGGTTTGGTTTCATCGGTTCGTCTCCATCTTCTACCTGGACATTCGTCACTTCGCGGCACTGGCATAGTGGTAATAACGGCCATAGGTGCTGCCGTAGGCCTCGCTTGAGGTGCGGGGATCGAAGCAGTTCAGCACTGCCCCGGTGATGGGCGCTCCGGCGGCGGCCATCAGCCCTCGGACAGTTGCAAGCTCGGAGGTCGTGGTCACATTGTGCCGTGCGATCACAAGCGTCGCGCCAACCGTCTTGCCGATCAGCACCGGGTCAGTAACGTTCAGAGCAGGCGGGCTGTCGATGATCGTCAGGTCGAACCGCTGTTCCAGCTCTGCGATCAGCTTGGGCAGCCGGTCACTCATCAGCAGTTCGGACGGGTTGTAGGGCAAGGGGCCGGTCGGGATCATCCACAATCCGTTCAGCGTGCCCTTCACAAGAATTTCGTCCAGCTCGGCTGTTCCACGCAGATAGCTGGCCAGGCCCGGATGGCTGCGTTTGACGTCGAATCGTTGATGTGTGGTGCCGCGCCGCATATCGCCGTCGATAAGGCACACCTTCTGTCCGGCCATGGCCGCCACAACCGCAAGGTTTTCAGAGCAGAAGGACTTGCCGACATTCGGCGTGGCACTGGTAACAAGCACGGTGTGGTTTTTGGTGCCGACCAGCGCGAAATGCAGCGAAGTACGCATGGAGCGGAAGGATTCGATCACCGGATCATTCGGCGTGGTCAACGCGACGATCTGGCGCGTATGCCGCCCCCGCCCCGAGGTTATCTTCGACAGATACTGGACCACCGCTAAAACCTGAAAGCCTGCGGCCTCGAGATCGGAGGTGCGGGTTATGCCGGTGCTCAGCCAAGCCCGAGCCAGCACCGTGAGCGCCCCGATCGCAAAAGCCGCAATGGTCCAGGTCATCAGGCTGCGCAACAGCTTCGGAGTGATCGGAGTGCCGGGGGCTCGGGCGGCATCAACGATCCGCACATTGCCGATCTTGCTGGCTTGCATAACACGCAATTCCTGTGCACGGCTGCTCAGTTGCATGTAGTTTGCCTGTGCCGAATCCAGTGTGCCTGTCAGCTTGAACAGTTCACGTTGGGTGCCAGGAAGGCGGGCGATCTGTGTCTGCAATACATCAAGCTGGGATTGCACACGCTGTTTGTCATCAAGCAATTGGCGGTAAATCGGGTGGTTCGTCGTGTAACGCTGCTGCATCGTTTGTTCGTTGCGGGCGATTTCTTCCAACTGCGCCTTTAGCGCGCCCACTTGTGACAGCGTTGCCTCCACCTCGAAATTCAGGTCGATGGCTTGATTGACTTTGCGGAAATCGTTCAGCGCCGTTTCCGCAGCGGCCACTGCCGCTTCGGCTTCGGGCAGGTTGCTTTCGATGAAAGCCAGGCTGCTGGCGGCCTCGGCTGAACTGCGGTTGATGTTCTGTCGCAGATAAGCCTGTGCAACAGCATCCAAAATGCGCTCTGCGGCGGTGGGCGAACTGTCGGCATAGGTCAGGCGCAGCATAAAGGACTGACGCGTCGTCTCGGCTGCGGTCAGGCCGCCGCGCAGCTCCGCAATCGTTGCCGCCTTGCTTCGCTGCACCAGGTCGAAGCGCCGCCCCTCCGATGCTGCCAGCCTGCTGACCCGCAACACGAAGCCAGCGCTATTATCCACCAGCGTCGCCCCGACACGCCCTGACAGGCTGCGGCCATCTGGCAACTGCACCGTGAAGGTGTCGTTCGGCCCGACAGTCAGGACCGAAATCTTGCCGATCCACCGTTCGGGGACCTGAAGCCCCTCAAGCGTCACGGCGTCACCCTTGCGGGCAAAGGGTCGCAAGAAGCTGAAATCCGGCAATGGCACATTGTGCAGCGCAAGAAACGCCCCGATCAGCGGTGCGCGCTGCGGCTCTATATGCCAGTCGAGGTTTAGCCGCTCCACTGCCGCGCCCAACACCATGCGCGAGCGCAGGATCTCGATTTCGGTCACCGTGTGGGGATCGTCGTCCAACTGTGCCGTCAGCGCGGTTGGCAAAGACAGCACGCCGCTTTTCGATTCAAGCTGCAGCAAGGCATCCGCCTGATACAGCGGCGGGCTGTTCAGATAAGATCCAAGGCCCAGCATCACGCCCACCACAGCCGATGCGCCCAGCAGTCGCCGTGCCCGCCACAGCCGGGAAACCACGTCGCGCAAATCGACGCCGTCGTTCTGGGCAGGAGTTGCCCCGTTCCACTCACGCGTCTGCATTACCACGTTACTTCTTCCTTCAGGGTGTCAGCCCAGGCTTCCGCGTCACGCCGGACCTTCGCGAAAGTCTGGCTATGCGTTTCAAGCGTGCCCAGGATCGGGTCTTCGATGTTTTGGGTGTCGCTCCAATGGCTCAGCAAAAACACCCGCCCAGCCAAGGAACGCGTCTGCTCGATGATCCGGCGACACTGCGCCGCCTCCATGCACAGAACGATATCGGCGGCTAAGCCCATTTCGGGGGTAAAGCGTTGTGATCGGTTCACCGACAGATCAAGGCCGCACTGTTCGGCCTGTCGTAACCAAGCTTCATGCACGGGACGCCCGCTTGGTGCGTCCAGCCCGGCTGAAACCACCTGGCAACTGGGTAACTGCTGCCGCAGCACCGCCTCTGCGAGCGGTGAGCGGCAGATGTTACCGGTGCAGACCACAAGGATGCTGCTGATGCCAACGGACCGTGCAGTCATCCTGTCACCTCGCCGTTGTGGCAACGCTTTTTCCGGCGGAAACCGAAGGAAGAAGCCGGCTGATCGTGTCATTCCATTTGCTCAGCGGAGAGCGGGTCACATAGATCACATCGCCCGACATCAGCATGAAGCGGTTGCCGATCAGCCAGCCCCCCGGCGAGGATACATCGAGCTGATAGACGGTTGTGCGGGCCCCGGCTTGGCGAAAGACAAACACACCCCGCGCATCGGCGCGCACTTCATCCAGCCCGCCTTGCCGGGCCAAAGCTTGGGTCAGCGTGATCGGATCGACCGCCAGATTGACAATGGACGGGGATTTCACGCTGCCCATGATATAGGCCTCTTGGGCCACTTGCCGGCGCACCGTGACGATATCGCCTGCCATCAACACCGGATTGTTGTTTGCCAGCCCTTCCGAAAGGAACGCGCGCAGGTTCACATCATAGACCGTACCGCCGCGCTGCACTGTCACATGAGCGGTATCGGCCAGCGGGGTCAGCCCACCGGCTGCATTGATTGCCTCAAGCAACTGCAGCGGTTTTGTCGAGAGCGCCACCGAGCGCGGCGCGCCGACCTCGCCCGCGACAACGATGCTTTGGGCGTTGAATTCAACGATCTGAACTGCAACCTGAGGGTCCGGAAAATAGGTGGTCAGCCGCTCAGTCAGGGCGGTGCGGATTTCCTCGGCGGTCAGCCCGGCCGCCCGAACTTTCCCAACGAAAGGATAGAAGAAGGTTCCGTCCGCCTGAACCAAAACCGCAGATGCGGCGGCGCCGGGCTTTTCGGCAGTGCTTGTCGCAAGCTCTGTGTGGTCGAAAACGGTAATATTGAGCAGATCGCCATCGCCGATCCGATAGGTCCATTTACCACTTTTGGGCAGGACAGTGGTCTGCGCGGGCAAAGTGGTTGCGGCGAAGCCTGCGATATTGTCCGCCGTCAGCGGGATGACCGATACATCGGGAAACTCGCGGCTTTGCGCCTCGGATGAAATTGGGATGCGGACAGATCCATCTGCACAGGCGGCTAGAAAAGTAACCAGCACGAGAGTGACAGTATTACGGAAGCCACGAAATGTTTTGCCGTCCATTATTCCGATTCACCTTGGTAACGCGAGAATTGACGTTTCGCAGAGGCAGTACCAAAGGTGGATCGGCCCAAGGTCGATCCACATTCTTTGAAACACACAAAAGTTGCAATCCGTTTGGGGCGCCAATATCCGCAGCGTCAGGGGCAAGCAAGGCGAACTCTGTCGAGATATCCGAATTGAGAAGGTCAGACTATCTTTTGATAGCCAACCCTTCTTTCGATGCGTTGCGGCGCTCTTTTGTCGGGACTGTCAGATTATTGTTCGGGTCTCTGCTTCCTGCAAATCGCGCAAACGCGTTTGCCATGCAGGGTTATTGACATTCGCAGCTTCGGTCAAACCGAACTCAAGCGACGCAAGGCCGACTGGCGCGCGCAAAGACGCATCGCAAAGCGCAAGACGTTCGCACCGGAAATCATCCTGTGCAAAATCATAAGACACCAGAACGACTGGCAGTTCGGGAAGGGTGTTGCGGATGCGGCGCAGTTCATCGAACACTTCCCAAATCCCACCAAAATAATCTATCTGAACAATAAGATGTGAGATTTTTTGCCCGTTGATCCAAGTCGACTGGATGTCGGAAAGACTTGGCACTTGCAGAACAGCGGCGTGTTGACGCAGAATCCAGTCCCGCTCTCTATCCAGCCTTTGGCCGATCATGACGATCACTGCGTCGCAATCCAGATCCAGCGATTCCATAATATCCGAGCGCCGCAGGGATGCTGCGCTATGTGCCTGCGGCGTATCGTGCCTCCGGGGGGCGACGAAATGAGACGTGGCATCAAGAAATGAATGCCAATGGCGCTTGATACTTGACGTGATCGGAGCCGATTGAAGCATGGATACCTCGCTGCCATAATTCGAATAAGTTTTCCCATTCCCCGCCATGTATATGCAATGCCGAATATCTGGCGCGACATGTCTCTTGCGATCGCACCGTGATCATTTGTTGCGGTCAGGCTTGAAGGCTTTCCGATCCCGGCTATCAAAGGGGTGTATGGTGTATCCTTAGATACTTTCATGGTCTTCAGATCGAATTGTGGTGATGTGGCATGGCTGTTAGTCACGCCGCCAAAGTTGATCTGTAATTTATCAGATCACTTCGGATTATAAGAAAATGCGAGGAGTTGACAGGGCGCACGCCCGCCACGGCCTTTGATTGTACCACCGCAATATGCCGGGTGCTGTACGCCATAAACTCCTTTCATGGGTGAACCATTGACATTGAATCTCAGAAGCTTGCGCAGCCGATACCGGCGTCTTCGCGCCGCCGTGTCAGCGCCGCGGTTGCAGGTCCAGAAAACAGTCGTGCTGCGTGATGCGCAGGAAGCTTGCAAAAATCCGATCATGGTCATGGCGTGCCACCGGTCGGGCACAACGCTGCTGCGGCGCATCCTCAATTCGCATCCCAGTATCGCCTGTCCGCCCGAAAGCTTCTTTCTGGCGCATTTCCTGGATATGATGCGACATCCACAATCGCGCGAAGGTTTGGGCAGCATTGTGGGGCCAGACGCCGTCGATACGACGATCAGCGCCGCAGCCCTGCAATTTCACGAGGCCTTCCGCACGGCGCAGGGTAAGCCTCGTTGGGCAGACAAGACACCCGGCTATGTCAAGCGGTGGCCCGAAATCATCAATCTCGTCCCGGCCGGGACGCAATGGGTGGTGATCCTGCGCGACCCGTTCGATGTTGCCGCGTCGATTCATGGGCGCAACTGGTTCATCGAGCTTTATGGCGGTCGGCCCGAGGCGGAGACGGACCTATTCGAAAACACGGTGTGCTACATCGAAGATTACTTCGGCAAGCTGGCGGATTTTATCGCCACTGGCCGTGCGCATGTTCTGCGCTACGAAGAGCTGACGACCAAACCTGAAGAGGTTTTGCGGCGGCTGTTCCAGCATCTGAACGAACCATGGGAACCCGCAGTGCTGACTCCGTGGGCCGGGCAGCACAACTTTGGCATCGAAGATCCGATCGCCCGCGGGACATTTGCCTTCGCCCCAAGCATCGGAACCTGGCGCGGTTTTTTACGGGCCCAGAAGGACATCCTGCACGAACGCCTCGGCTCGCGGCATCAGCAATTGGGTTACAATGCGCTCTGACCGCTGGATTGATGCCAGGTTCGGGCTGGCGGCACAGGGCGTGCTGGGCCGGGCGGCGCGCAACTTTGGCGCGGTGATCGCCGGTCAGGCCATGGGCACTCTGCTCGGGTTTCTGGCGTTGACGCTCAATACGCGCGCGCTCGGGCCCGAGCAACTGGGCGTGCTGTTCCTTGTGCAGGCCACTGGCGAGATGGCTTTGGCCATCTGCAGCTTTCAGAACTGGCGGATGGTGATCAAGTTCGGCGCGGCGGCGATTGCTGCCGGGGACGGGCCGGGCCTGCGCGCGATCTGGCGCTTTGGCTTCCTTCTGGATGTGCTTACGGCGGCCTGTGCTGCCTCTGCGGTCCTGGCGCTTTTTCTGGTGGCGCCGCATTGGGTTGGGCTATCCGAAACGACGGGGCAGTTGGGGGCGTTTTATGCGCTGACGCTGGGGCTAAGCTTTTCGGGCAGCAGCATCGGGATGCTGCGCCTGTGCAATCGCTTTGGCGTGGTGGTGTGGGTCGAAGTGATGTCGGCTGTTTTGCTCTGCCTCAACGCCGCGGTGCTGTACTGGTCCGGTGCGGGAATCGAGTCGTATCTTTTGACGATCCCGGTGGTCACGGCCATTGGCCCGGTCTTGTTGACCCTCATGGGCTGGCTGCGTATGCGCCGCGTTGCCGCCACACTGACCGAACGGCCCGACGGGGCGGACTATGCGCCGCTCGCCATGCTGCGCTTTGCCATCGGGTCCAGCGGGGTGACCACGCTCAACGCCTTTCAGAACAAGGGCGAGTTTCTGATCGTTGGCAGTCTGCTTGGCCCGGCGGCGGGGGCGCTGTTTGGCGTGGCTTACCGTTTCGCGTCGGTCTTTGCCCGCTTTGCCGAGGCGGGGCGGCAATCGGTCTATCCGGAAATGGGGCATCTGATTGCCAGCGGGCATTTTGACACGGCGGCGCATCTGGCGGCTCGGTTGGCCAGATTGGCCGCGCTGATCGCCGTGCCTGCGCTGCTCCTTCTGGGGCTGTTTGGCCGCGAGATCCTGACGCTGTTTTTCGGGCCCGCTTATGCCGCCGCATTGCCCAACATGATGCTGATTTCCGCAGGCATGGCGGTGGGCACCGTGACATTCGCGCTGGAGCCGCTGATCCAGTTGCGCTGGGGGGCTGCGCGGTTCTTCTGGCTGAACCTTGCGGCGTTTGCAGCCTTTGTCGGCGCGGCGGTGGCGGGGCCACTGTTCTTTGGCGAAGCCGGTGCCGGGGCCGGGCGGCTGGGATTTTCTGTGCTGCTTGCGCTGCTGTCGATTCGGCTGATTTACGGGCGCCGTAATACCAGAGCGGAAGCTGCTTCCTGTGACAGGGGATCTGCATGACTGATGCTGTGAAAGCGAAAACCGCGCTGGTCGTGCAATTCGGCGGACGACGGCAATATGCCGTTCCACATGCGATTGCCAACCGTTACAGGCTGGCGCAGTTCTACACCGACATTTGTGCAGGTGCAGGGGCTGGCAGGATGGCCCCGGCAGTTGCGATGCTGACTGGCAAGCGGTTGCATATGGATCTGACCAATCGCCGCCCGCCCGAAAATGTGCGCTGCAAAACGACGACCTTTGCAAGCTGGATGATCGAGATGCGCGCCGCGCTGCGCGTTGGTGATCCCTTGGCGCGTTTGCGTAAGGTCCGCGCAGCACATGATGCTGCGGCCCGGCGCATGTGCCGGTTGGGATTTCACGGCGCCACACATCTGTTGAGCCAGTTTGGCGAGGCTATTCCCCTGCAATGCGCCGCCCGCGATGCCGGACTGCTTGTGGCAACGGACATCAATATTGCTCCCTCGACCGAGGAAATCGTCCGCCGTGAACAGGCCAGCTTTCCCGACTGGGAGCCGCCAACGCTTTATTACGGACAGATCCTGGCGGAAGGCCCCGACTGGCAACGCCCCATGACGCGTATGGAAGCGGCGTCCGACCTGTTCTTCTGCCCTTCGGTTTTTGTACAACAGGATCTGATCCAGAATTTCGGCATTGCCGCTGCCCGCACCCGTCTGGTGCCCTATGCGGTAAACCCCAAATGGTTTGCCGTTGAAAACCGGCCAGAACCCGGACGCGTGTTGTTTGCTGGCGGCGTCGGCCTGCGCAAGGGCATTCATGTGTTGGCCGAAGCGGCGCGCATCCTGCGTGACCGCAAAACCCTCTGCGAGATCGTGGTCGCCGGCGGGGTTGACGACCATCTGCGCAACCGACCCGAATGTGGTGCGCTGACCTTTCTTGGAAAGCTGGCCGGGCCACAGATGATGGCCGAATTCGCCCGGGCGGATGTCTTTACGCTGCCCTCGCTGGCCGAGGGTTCGGCGGGGGTGACCTATGAGGCCATGGGCTGCGGCATCCCGGTGATCACCACGGTCGAATCCGGCTCTGTGGTGCGCGATGGCATTGACGGCTGCATCGTGCCAGCCCGAAATGCCGAAGCGCTGGCCGAGGCCATCGAACGGATCATCCGGGATCGGGACCTGCGCGACCGTATGGCATATGCCGCGCGCCTCGCTGCTATGGATTTCATTTGGTCGCGTTACCAGGATCGGCTGCACGGTGCGCTGTTCGGCGCCGGGGCACAGGTGGTCGGATGATCCCGCTGGCGCTTCTCTGCTGTGCGATCCTGTATCATGGGCTGCGCCAGCCGGCAGGCTACGTCCGGTTGCCGGTGCTTCATGCTGGGCTGTTCGCGGCGTGGGTGCTCCCCCAGCTCAATACCGTGCTTGCCGACGATCTGCTGCCTCAGTCCGGCCGAACCGGCCTTGCCCTGATGTCATTTCTCTGTCTCGCCAGCTCTTGGCTGGGATGGTACGCCGCGCCTGCGCCCCGTCACCCGCGTCCCGCGCCGGTGGGTCAGATGACGATCCCGGTGTTGGCGCTGACCGCGCTCAGTGTTGCATTAAATCTGCGGGTCAGCACGATGGCCCTTGATATGGTCGATGTCTCGCAATGGTCAGGCCCGATTACGATTGTCGCTTTCTTTGCCTCGATCCGGTATCTCGCGCTGGCGCTTTCTCTGATTGTATTTCTGCGACAGCCCTCGCTTCTGTTTGGATTGCTGTTGCTGGCCAATCTCGGCATTGCAGTGCCGCTTGCGCTTGTGGGGTTGCGCCGCACCGAAATCATGGGATTTCTCGCGACCATCATGTGTGGGCTCTGGCTTGGGCGCCGTATCCGCATTCCTCTTGGTCTTCTGGCTGCAGCGGCAATGGCGTTTGCCGTGGTGGTCTATGTTATCGGACCGTTGAGAGGAGCTTCGGCTGCAATCGAGCTGGAAACGGGACAGAGACCCAGCCTGTTCAGCCCAGTGCTCTGGCAGCGCATTGACGTGAAAGCCGAAATGGAGCGTGGTATCGGCGATGCGCCGGATCTCCTGAATGCGACCTATATTATCGCTCTGCGTGCGGATTCCGGCGGACTTGGCCTTGGCGCTGGGACATGGAACCGATTTGTCACACAATATGTGCCCGGTCAGATTGTCGGAGCTGAAGTCAAGCAATCGCTGTTCCTTGCAAGTGGCGTTGGCAAGAATGGCAACAATACCGGGATCTATGACGAGATCGAAGGCCGCTTCGGCTTCAGTTTTCAGCTTGGCACCACGCAGACAGGAATTGGCAGTGCCTATGATGACTTCGGTCTACTCGGCGCGGGCTACTTCTTCCTGATTTCCCATCTCATGCGGCGGCTCTACAACGCCGGGCTTGCTGGCGACGTTTGGGCGCAGGCGCTCTATGTCGGGCAGGTAGCGCTGTCGTTGGTGTCGGTGACCCATCACCATACTTCGCTTTTGGTGACCATGCCGCTGCTGTTCGGTGCGGCTTGGGTAGGGCGCAGGTTGGGGCGCTTGCGCCTCGGCACTGCAGGCCGACGCCTTCAGGTGCGGCCATGATTTCAAGCGCGGCGTTCGTTCTGTTTGCCGTTCTGAGGCGACTTTCAGTTGCCCTGAGGCTGCTGCGCTACCAACTGACTGTGTTCATTTGGCACCGCGCCGCGCCGCGCAGCACTCGCATCTATGGGCGACTTTGTTTTGCCTATGTGCCCTGCCGTCTGACGCTGGGGCCGCGTTGCAGTCTGGGCGACGGTGTGACGATCAATGTGGCCCGCACCGCCGAAATCGTGCTGGGCGCGGATGTGGCGCTTAACACCGGCTGTACGCTGGTCGCATCAGACAGCATCCGCATCGGTGATCGGGTGGCGATTGGCGAATATGTCTCGATCCGCGATCAGCAACACCGCTTCCGTCCTGGCTTCGGCGTGCTGGGTCAAGGCTATGACATCGCTCCGGTCGAGATCGGTGAAAACTGCTGGATCGGTCGCGGCGTGTTCATCGGCCCCGGCACCCGGATCGGGGCGAACTGCATCGTCGGGGCCAACAGTGTGGTGCATGGCACTTTCCCCGACGGGGTGCTGATCGCCGGGGCGCCTGCCCGGATTCGCCGCAAGATCGAGGAGCGAACATGACCATCCATCCCCCGCGTCTGGTTGTACTGACCCGCGAGATCGCCGCCTATCACGATGCCCGCTTTGCTGCGCTTGGTCGCCGTCTCGGGCAGCTGGAGGTGCTGGCCGTCGCGGATGAGGGCAGTTTTGCGGGGTTTCTCGCGGAACGTGCCAGCCCCGGCTATCGGGCAGAGCGGCTGTATCCCGATCTTGCCAGCTATCGCGCGGCGGCGGAAAGCGGCACCCTGCAGCTGCGCATCACAGAGACACTGGACCGGATCGCCCCCGATGCCGTGGCAATTGCGGGCTGGGCTTCGCCGGAAAGCTATGCGGCGCTGCAATGGGCAAAGGCGCGCGGGCGTCGGGTCATCGTCATGTCCGACAGTCAGGCGCATGATGCCAGCCGCCAGCGCTGGCGCGAGGCGCTCAAGTCTCGGGTGCTGCGCTATTGCGATGCGGCGCTGGTCGCGGGGCGGACCCATCGCGCCTATCTGGAAGATCTGGGCTTTGCGGGCACCCGCGTCGTGACGGGCTATGACGTGATCGACAACGCGCATTTCGCAGAGGGCGCCCGCGCGGCTCGGGCCGACGCGCCACGCCTGCGCGCGGAACTGCGCTTGCCGGCAAGGTATATCATGGCAACCGGACGTTTCGTCGCCAAGAAGAATTTTGTCCGGCTGGTAGAGGCCTTCGGGCGGGCGCGAGCCGAAAGCGGGCAGGAGGTCGGGCTTCTCATCGTGGGCGATGGCGATGAGCGGTCGGCGATCATTGCCGCGATCCACGGTCTAGGGCTTACTGATCACGTCTATCTGCCAGGGTTTCAGGGCTATGACGCAATGCCAGCCCTGTATGGGCTGGCCGAGGGGTTCGCCCACGTCGCGCTGACGGAACAATGGGGCCTTGTCGTCAACGAGGCGGCGGCGGCGGGGCTGCCGCTTGTGCTATCTTCCACCATCGGGGCCGCGCCGGAACTGCTGGTGCCGGGGCAGAATGGCTGGCTGTGCACACCGGGTGACACCGGCTCGATCACGGCGGCGCTGACGGAACTGATGCGGCTCGCCCCCGAGACGCGAATGGCCATGGGGGCCCGGAGCCGCGCCATCGTGGCCGACTGGGGCCCGGAACGGTTTGCCGACGGCATGATTGCGGCCGCGGCCATCGCCGGGACGGTACCACTTCGTCGGCCGGGTTTGGCGGACAGGATGCTGTTTCGCCGGATCGGGCAGCGCCCGGTGGAGACGGTCGCATGATTGGCGAAGACATGCGGATCACCATGCTGTCCGCCTCACTATCGCGTGAGGGGGGCGGGGTACAGGCGGCGGTGCTGGGAGCGGCCAGATCGCTCTCCGATGCGGGCGCAACCGTGTCGCTGGCAGGGCTGGAAGACGCGTTTTCGCGGGAAGACTGGCCAACAGATCCGCGCATCGCTGCGGTGACGGTGCCACTGCGGCATCGGCTGCCGCTGCGCTGCCCTGCGGCCTTGTTGGAGGCGGTGCTGGCCCAGGAACCGGATGTGTTGCACCTGCACGGGCTCTGGCTGCCGCCCTCGCTGGTCATGGTGGCTTGGCGCAAGCGCACGCAGCGGCCCAGTCTGATTTCGCCACATGGGATGCTGGACCCTTGGGCGCTGTCGAACAGCGCCTGGAAAAAGCGGCTGGCCGGGCTGGCGTTCGAGCGGGCCAATCTGGCAGGTGCCAGTTGCCTGCACGCTTTGAACGATGCGGAGGCCAAGGCAGCTCGCGCTTATGGCGTGACCGGGCCGATTGCGGTGATCCCCAACGGCGTGGCCTTGCCCGATCTGGGCAGCGCGGCAACGCATGCGGCAGGCACAGCAGACGCGGCAGACGGGCG
Source organism: Paracoccaceae bacterium (assembly GCA_009773375.1). Taxonomy (GTDB): domain Bacteria; phylum Pseudomonadota; class Alphaproteobacteria; order Rhodobacterales; family Rhodobacteraceae; genus Cypionkella. The sequence continues at coordinate 90,826 of WRPH01000006.1, read as the reverse complement.
CAAAGTGGTGTTGTTTCTGGGTCGCATCCACCCGAAGAAGGGGTTGGCCGAAACCATCGTCGCCTGGTCGCGGCTTGACCCGGCGCTGCGCGATGCGTGGCGGTTGGTGATCGCGGGTTGGGATGATGGCGGGCACCTTGCGCCGCTACAGGATCTGGCTACCCGCCTTCTCGCTTCGGGCGATGTGCATTTTGCCGGCCCCTTGTTCGGTGCTGCGAAAGAGGCGGCGTTGCGCGGGGCCTCGGCCTTCATCCTGGCGTCGCATTCCGAGGGACTGCCCGTGGCCGTGCTGGAGGCCTGGAGCCATGCCTGCCCCGTGTTCATGTCGGCGGCCTGCAACCTGCCGGAAGGGGTCGCCGCCGGCGCCGCGATCGAGGTCACCCCCGACGGCGATGCGCTGGCCCGCGCGCTGGATACCCATCTGCGCCGGACTGACCTTGCCACCATCGGAGAACGTGGCCGTCGTCTGGTGGAGCGTCGGTTTTCCTGGCCTGCCGTCACCCGACGGCAAATGGCCGTCTATCGCTGGTTGTTGGACGGAGGGGCGCCGCCCGCCGATGTGCTGCCCGATCTTGACCACCTGTCCCCGCGCCGCCGCGCGCAACCAGCCCGGAGTTTGTGATGTCGCTGACCGTTGTGATCCTGACCATGAACGAGGCCCGCCACATTGCGCGTGCCATCCAGAGCGTGCAGGCCGTGGCCGAGCGCATCGTCGTGGTAGACAGCGGATCTACCGATGACACCAGAGCCATTGCGGCGGCCTTGGGTGCCACCGTGCTGCAGAATCCTTGGATCAACTATGCGGCGCAGTTCAACTGGGCGCTGGACCATCTGCCCGAACCGGCAGACTGGGTGCTGCGGTTGGATGCCGACGAAATCGTCAGCCCCGAACTGCAGGCGGAAATCGCAATCCGTCTGCCCGGGCTGCCCGCCACGGTCGTCGGGGCGCATGTCTCGCGCCGGATGACCTTTCTGCGGCGCCCGATCCGGCATGGCGGCGTGTTTCCGATCCGGGTGCTCCGGCTATTCCGCCACGGGCAGGGGCGCTGCGAAAACCGCTGGATGGATGAGCATATCCTCGTGTCCGGTCCCACTGCCGAGTTTCGTGGCGAGATTCTGGACGACAATACCAACCCGCTGGGCTGGTGGACCGACAAGCACAACGCCTATGCCAGCCGCGAAGTGATCGACATGCTGAACCTTGAATACGGGTTTCTGCCGATGGAAAGCGTGGCTGATATCCGCAGCGGGCAGCAGGCAGGGGTCAAGCGCTGGATCAAGGAAAAGGTCTATGCGCGAATGCCCGGCGGGCTTCGGGCAGCGGTCTATTTCTTGTATCGTTATGTGATCAGGCTTGGCTTTCTGGATGGGTTCGAAGGGGCTGCGTTCCATATCCTGCAAGGCTTCTGGTATCGCTTTCTGGTCGATGCCAAGCTGCGCGAGGTGCGGCTTTGCATGGCACAGGACAGCATTGGCCCTGCCGAGGCGATCCACCGGGTTCTGGGCATCCGGCTGCCTTTGCCTGCCAAGGGAAGCCCGGCATGATCGGCGGCACCCCGCCTGAACCTGCATTCACCTTGCCGGATTTCCAAAAACGCGACGTGTTCAATCGCGCGCCGACCTTCGGGTTGGGGCATCGGCTGTATCGGCTGGCTTGGCATGTCTGCTGGCTGCTGCTGGCGCGTTGGACCCCGCCTTTTGCGCATCGCTGGCGCATCGCGCTGGCCAATCTGTTCGGCGCGCACATCCATCCGACTGCGGCGCTCTATCCTTCGGTGCGGGTCTGGTATCCGCAGCATCTTATCATGGCCGAACGGTCAACGCTGGCACCGGGGGTGACCTGCTATTGCGTGGCCCCGGTTTCGCTGGGCGCCTATGCCATAGCCTCACAGGGCGCGCATCTGTGCACGGCGACCCATGACATCGACGATCCCACCTTCCAGTTGCTGGCCGCCCCTATCCACATCGGTGCCAATGCCTGGATTTGCGCCGAGGCCTTTGTCGGCCCCGGTGTCACCGTGGGCGAAGGCGCGGTACTGGGCGCGCGGGGTGCGGCCTTCCGCGACCTTGCCGCCTGGACGGTCTTCGGCGGCATCCCCGCCCGCCCCCTCAAGCCCCGCAAACACTTCGAGCGCGGCCCGCGCTGAGCAACGAAACAGGAGCCCTTATGCGCTATCGCCCCGAAATCGACGGGTTGAGAACCCTCGCCGTCCTGCCGGTGATCCTGTTCCATGCCGGGCTGCCCGGCTTTGGTGGCGGGTTCGTGGGCGTGGATGTGTTCTTCGTCATCTCAGGTTACCTGATCACCCGCATCCTCGCCGATGAAATCAGCGCCGGGCGGTTTTCGCTGCTGGGCTTTTACGAGCGCCGCGCCCGGCGCATTCTTCCCGCGCTGTTCCTTGTCATGGGGCTGAGCTTTGTCTTTGCCTGGTTCTGGATGTTGCCCCGCCCGTTCCTGGATTTTTCGCGTAGCCTTGTCGCGGTCAGCCTGTTTGCCTCGAATATCGAGTTCTGGCGCGAAACCGGCTATTTTGAGGCGATGACCGTATCGAAGCCGCTGCTGCATACTTGGAGCCTTGCGGTCGAGGAACAGTTCTACATCGTGTTTCCGGTGCTTTTGGGGCTTCTGGGCCGCTGGCGGGTGCGGCTGCGGCTGTGCGTTCTGGGGGGGCTGGCCGTCCTGAGCCTGGGATGGGCGCAGTACCTGTCGGCGCATGACCCGGACGCGGCGTTCTATCTGCCGTTCAGCCGCGCTTGGGAGCTGCTGGCCGGGGCGCTTCTGGCTTTGAACATGGGGCAGGGCCGGCCGCTGCCCCGCCCGTTACCGCGTCCGCTGGCCGAAGCGTTGGCGACGGCAGGGCTGGCCGCCATTGTGCTGCCCATCGTGCTGTTCAGCCATGAGACGCCGACGCCATCGCTCTGGACACTTGTGCCGGTTCTGGGCGCGGTGTTGATCATCGGCTTTGCAGACGCGCGCACCGGGGTGGGGCGCATCCTGGCCACTCGCGCCATGGTCGGCATCGGGTTGATCAGCTATTCCGCTTATCTTTTCCATCAGCCGCTTCAGGCATTCACCCGCCTGCTCGCGCTTCAAGAGCCCTCGCCGCTACTGTTGGCTGCGGTGGGGCTGCTGGCTGTGCCACTGGGCTGGCTGAGCTGGCGCTTTGTCGAGCGGCCTTTCCGCGACCGCAAGGTGCCGATCACCCGGGGGCGGTTGTTTGCGGGTTGTGCGCTGGTGTCAGCGGTCTTCATCGGCCTTGGCGTGCAAGGGCACCTGACCCGCGGCTGGCCCGACCGGCTACCCCCGGCCGTTGTGGCTGCAACCGAGGCCGCGACCGAGCGAAATGAACCGGAGATGGCCTGTCGCTTCAACGACGCCTCGACGCCGGCGCTGCCGGTTGCCCGCTGCCTTGTGCCGGGCAAGCCGATGGTGGCGCTTGTGGGCGACAGCCATTCGTTCATGTACGGCGCTTCACTGCGTAAGGCACTGGTGGCGCGGGGTATGGGATTCTATCAGATCAGCCGTAGCGGCTGCATCCCGCTGCCGGGTTTTGTTCTGCGGGATCAGATCCATGGTGCGCGCAGTTGTGATCACCATGTTCAACAGGTCTGGTCGCAGCTCGACACACTCGGGCCGGATGTCATCGTCCTGTCTGCCCGTTGGACGGCAGAGCTTCTGGGGGTGGCATTCGACAATGGCGCAGGTGCTGTGGTGCCTGAAAACGGCGACCGCCATGTCGATCTGCGTGATCCGCGCCGGGCCGTGGACGATCCGGCCCGCATCGCCGAGGTGGCCGCCGCGATGCGGGCGGGGCTGCAAAAGCTGCTTGAAAATCACCGTATCATCCTGATCTACCCGACCCCCGAAGCCGGGTGGAATGTGCCGGAATATGCGGGCAGGCTGCTGCTGCATGGCCAGAAAATCACAACGCTGACAACCCCGAGCCGCGTGACGCGCGACCGCAACGCCCCGATCACCGAGCTGTTCGACAGTATCGAAAGCCCGAACCTGTTCCGGGTTCGTCCCATCGATATTCTGTGCGACTCCAGCCTGCCGGGCCGGTGCCTGACGATGCAGGATGGGCGGTCGCTTTATGTCGATGACAATCATCTTTCGGCAGAAGGCGCGGGGCTGATCGTGCCAGAAATCCTGCAGCAGGTGGAGCGGATCGTCCAGCCATGACCCTTTCCCCAACCTACGAGGTCCGGCCTTTGCGCTTTTCCATCATTACTGCCGTCTACAATCGCGAACACACCATCGGCCAGGCGATCGACAGCGTGGCCCGCCAGACCCACCCCGATGTGGAGCATCTGATCATCGACGGCGCGTCGCGCGATGGCACACTGGCTGCGGTGGAACGGCATCGCCACCCCGGTATGATCCTGCACAGCGGGCCGGACAAAGGGATCTATGATGCGCTGAACAAGGGGATGGCGCTGGCTAGCGGGGCGGTGATCGGGCTGGTGCATTCCGACGATTATCTGGCGCATCAGGATGTTCTGGCGCGGGTGGCCCATGCCTTTGCCGACCCAGCTGTGGATGCGGTTTATGGTGATCTGGACTATGTTGCCGCTGACGATACCGCGCGCATCATCCGGCACTGGAAATCTGGCCCCTGGTCACGGGGCAAGCTGGGCTGGGGCTGGATGCCGCCGCATCCTGCGCTGTTCCTGCGTCGCTCTGTCATCGAGCGGCATGGCGATTATGACACCAGCTATCGCATCGCCGCAGATTACGACGCGATCCTGCGCTGGTTCGGGTCGGGCGTGATCCAGCCGCATTACATCGCCGAGGTGCTGGTCAAGATGCGGGTCGGGGGCGAAAGCAACCGCTCGCTGTCGCGTGTGCTGCGCAAAAGTCGCGAGGATTACCGGGCCCTGCGCCGCAACGGCGTCGGCGGGGCGGGGGCACTCATGTGGAAGAACCTGTCGAAGCTGCCGCAGTTCTTGCGCCGCTAAGGCAGACGCGTCGGTGTCCTGGTTTGCCTTTCTCAAACTGCTCTGGGCCGGGGTCGCGCCGGGAAACTGGCCAATTTACGGCCTTGCCGCGCTGCTGATCCAACTGAAGCGCGGGCGGCGGCGGGCGGCGCAGCGGATTGCCGTGGGCCTTCTGGCAGGATGGATGGCTGTCGGCGCGCTGCCGGTCAAGGAGTTGCTGCTGCTGCCGTTGGAGCGGGCCTACGCCGTGCCCGCAGTTTTGACGCGGGTGGACGGCATCGTGGTGCTGGGAGGAGCGGAAGAACTGGCCCGATCCCACACGCATGGCAGTGCGCATGTGAATGATGCCGGCGACCGCTTGCTGGCTGCGCTTGCGCTGGCCCATCGCTTTCCGCAGGCGCGCGTGTTGGTCAGCGGCAGTTCCGACGGGTTTCGCACGGCAGGTGCCCCGCCGCTGATGGCGCAGATCCTGATCGGGGCGGGGTTGGACCCGGCCCGGTTGGTCATTGAACCACGTTCCCGCAACACACGCGAAAATGCGATCTTTTCGCTGCCGCTTGCCAAGCCGCGCCCGGGCGAGACCTGGCTGCTGGTTACCTCGGCCTTTCACATGCCCCGTGCGATGCGGATATTTGAACAGGCGGGATGGCCCAGCATTACGGCCTATCCGACAGATTTCCGCACTGTGGTGCTGGCAGATGGCTTTGGCTGGGCCCCGGTAACCAATCTTGCCGCGATCAATCTGGCGTCGAAAGAGTATCTGGGGCTCGCCGTTGCACGGCTTTCGCGGCGCTGAGACGCTAAAGCTCAGGCCTGTTGTTCGATGGTGCCCTGCATCCGCTCGGCCTGCTTCAGCCGCCCGACCAGACCCAAGCGCTGCCGCTGTCGTGCCAGACGCAACAAGAGCATGTAGGTGCCAAAGAACAGCACAGCTGAAGTCAGCACCGCCAGGGCGGCCAAACCCGCATCATGCGCGAGCCAAAGCCCTGCGAGCATCGGCACAAGGGCGGCCGGCGCGATGACCAGTGTCGTCAGCGGGTTGGACAGTGCCCACCTGCCGCGCCCCAGAAACAGGATTTCAAGCGTGCGTTTGATCAGTTGGTGAAAGTGCAGCCGGTCCGGCAGATCGGTGGCACGGCCATTGGTCCGCCGCCTGTAAATTGCAAGCAGCGTATCCGCGATGGGCCAGAAGTTGATGAGCACGATCGACCAAGCCGAAATTGCCGGAACCCGCATCATCAGCGTGACAGAGATCCAGGCCAGCACAAAACCGATCAGATAGGCCCCCGCATCCCCAAGAAAGATATGTCCGCGCGGATAGTTCAGCATCAGAAAGCCGATCATCACACTGACCAGCAACATCGCGATGGTTGCCAGATCATATTGGCCGTGCATGGCGCTGATCAGGGCCAGCCCCGCCGCGCTGATCGAGGCCAGCGTGCCTGCCAGTCCGTTCATTCCGTCTACAAGATTGATCGCATTGCACACGCCCGCAACCGCGAAGGTGGTGAACAGGATCGCGAAGGGCGGGAAAAGCAGCATCGCATCCAGAACCGGCACATCGGCACGCTGAATCGTGGTGCCGGTCAGGTGCATTGCAAGCAGCGCCGAAATCGCCGCAGCCAGCAGGCGCAGGCTTGGCGGAAGCTGCCTGCCCATATCTTCCAGCAGGCCCGCCACCATCACCGGCACGGAAGCCAGCAAGATTTGTGACAGCAGCGTCACCTGTGCGCCGGGCAGCAGGCCGACGGCCATTTCGAGGCCCAGAAAAATGGCCACGCCGCCAATCCGTGGCGTGGGCGTTTTGTGCGAGGCCTGCACGGCCTTCAGATCCTCGGTGCGTGATGTCAGGCCAACATGCGTCTGCGCGGTGCGGACCAGAAAGAAGCAGATAAGAAACGTCACGAACGCGACGATTGCATAAACTGCCATCGTTTTGGCATGCTCCGAAAGATGCATGTTATTGAGTATAAACATTTGACGCCCCGAAATTCATCACTGCAGCCCGAGGTTGCCCTGATTGGGCAGGGACCCGGCCTCCCACTAGTGCGGAGGAACCGGGGCGCTGTCGAAAGCGCATCGGATCGGCGGGTGTATCGGCGGAGTGGCGACGCTCTCGGATGCGCGGGCTGGTATCGGACGGCCATTTGCAGCCGCCCGGGCTAACGTGACACATCACCGGATATGTCAGACCCCGTCAAATCACCCCGCCGCTGCCGCATCAGGGCAGTGGACGCCCGGCGTCTTGCCGGCGCGGCGCGCGTCAGGCTGACCCCCGCATTTCAGCGCACAGCACGCGCACCCAAATTTAGGACGACCGCTCCATGAAGAAAGCACTGATCACCGGCGTTACAGGGCAGGACGGCTCTTATCTTGCGGAGCTTCTGCTTGAAAAAGGCTACGAGGTTCACGGCATCAAGCGCCGTGCCTCGCAATTCAACACCCAGCGCGTGGACCACATCTATCAGGACCCGCATCTCGACAATGCCCGCTTCAAGCTGCACTACGGCGATCTGACCGACAGCTCGAACCTGACGCAGATCCTGCGCGAGGTTGAGCCGGACGAGGTTTACAACCTCGGTGCCCAAAGCCACGTCGCCGTCAGCTTTGAGGCCCCCGAATATACCGCCGATGTCGATGCCATCGGCACACTGCGCCTGCTGGAAGCGATCCGCTTTCTGGGGCTGGAGCAGAAGACGCGCTTCTATCAGGCCTCCACGTCAGAGCTTTACGGTCTGGTGCAGGAAACCCCGCAGCGGGAAACCACGCCTTTCCATCCGCGCAGCCCCTATGCGGTGGCCAAGATGTATGCCTACTGGATCACCGTGAACTACCGCGAAGCCTATGGGATCTATGCCTGCAACGGTATCCTGTTCAACCACGAGTCCCCGCGCCGTGGCGAAACCTTTGTGACGCGCAAGATCACCCGGGGCCTGTCGAACATCGCCCAGGGCCTCGAGAACTGCCTGTACATGGGCAATATCGACAGCTTGCGCGACTGGGGCCACGCGAAAGACTATGTGCGGATGCAGTGGATGATGCTGCAACAGGCTGCACCCGACGATTTTGTCATCGCCACCGGCGTGCAATATTCGGTGCGTGAATTCATTCGCTGGACGGCGGCAGAGCTGGGTCTCATGCTGGAATTCACCGGCACCGGCGTGGGCGAGATTGCCACTGTCACCGCCATCACCGGCGACAAGGCCCCGGCCGTCCGGGTGGGAGACGTGCTGATGCGGATCGATCCGCGCTATTTCCGCCCCGCCGAGGTGGAAACCTTGCTGGGTGATCCGAGCAAGGCGAAGGAAAAACTGGGCTGGGTGCCGCAGATCACCGCGCCGCAGATGTGCGCCGAGATGGTGGCCGCCGATCTGAAGGTCGCTCAGCGCCATGCGCTGCTGCGGGCGCATGGGCACGATCTGCCTGTCGCCATGGAAAACGCGTGAGGGGGCAAGATGCGCAAGATCTATGTGGCCGGCCTGACAGATCGAGAATTTCGCGGGCATGATGAACTTTGTGATCTTCCCGATGTTCTTCCTGTCCTCGGCGCTTTACCCGTTGTGGAAACTGCGCGAGGCCGGGGCACAGGCGATCTACTGGCTGGCGATCTGCAACCCTTTCAGTCACGCGGTAGAGCTGATCCGTTTCGCCGCTTATGGGCAGTTCAATCCGATCAGCTTTGCCGTTGTGGTGGGCGTGGGGCTGGTGGCCTTCGGGCTGGCCGCGCGGGGGTATAATCCGCTGATCGGCACGATCGGGCAGATCAAGCGCGATTGATCAGGTCCGGCGCAGGAATGGCAGCAGAAGGCTTGCCAGCCCGAACAGCAACACCCCGGCCAGCACGGCTCCGATCAGCCAGCGCGACCAGCGCAAAGCCTCCATGTCGGCGCCGAACCAGTCGTGATCTCCCCACAAAAGCACCTGGCCCCGCAGCCCCTCGGCGGCGCCCAGCTTTACTGACCGGCCCAGATCGGCATTCAGGGCGCTGTCATCCAGCCACAGCGTCACCGCATGGCTTTGCCCGACCGTCATGGCACCAAGCTCCAGCGCCTTCAGCCCGGTCGAGGTGGTGGTGAGCTTGACCTTGGCCCCGTCCACCTCGGCCAGCAAAGCACCCGGCATGGTCAGGGCGACATCCTGCATGGCCGCAGTGCTGTGCACCGTGCCGCGCACCGTGCGGCGGAAGCTTCCGATGTCAAGGATCGCCGAAAGCTCGGGGATGTCATGCATCATGGATTGCACCGCCACGACGTTCATCAGCCGGGGCAGCACGATGGTCTTGACCTTCTTCATCACGTCCGACTTCAGCGTCAGGCGGATGGCGACATCATCCTCCAGCCGCTGCGCCAACTGATCTGCCATGAAGCCTGCGACCCGGTCCGGATCCAGCCCGAAGCCCGGTGGCACCAGAAAATCCTGAACGACCAGTTCGGCCTGCAGGGCAGGCGCCAGAAGCCTCCGCCCCTCGCCCGAAAGAACAAGCAGCCCGATGCCCGCCGCAAGCGTCAGAGCAAGCGAAATCAGGGTGTGCCAGAACCGCATGAGGCCTCCTTTTCGGTCGCCCGGATGTTAGCCCGGCCCGCTATTGGAAATGCCGATAACCAAGATTGGCGCTTGCCCATGGACAGCGCCGTCCGATCGGCCCGAACCTTGGGCAGGATCGAACTTCGGAGTAGACATGTGGAAAGCGCTGGTTCTCGGGGCATTGCTGCCGCAGATGGTGCAGGCAGGGCCGGTGCGCGACCTGTCTGTTCCGCTGGTCGCGCAGGCTGCCTATGATCAGGGGCGGCTGGTGGGGGCTTGGTACGAGGTGGCCCAGACGCCAACCTTTCTGCAACGGAATTGCTACGGCACCACGGTCTTGGTCGCCGCCCGCGACGACAGCCGCCTGACCGTCAAGATCGCCTGCCACATGGGCGCGCTATCTGGTCCCGTGCTGCCGCTGGAAGGTGTTCTGGTTCAGACCCATCCCGGCCTGTTCCAGCTGCGTCTCTTCAGGCTGGCCGAGCTGGGCAACCTGCAACTCAGCCTCCTTTGGCAGGCCCCCGATGACAGTATGGCCGTGCTGGGCGCACCTCTGGGCGAGGTCGGGTGGATCTGGTCCAGGTCGCCGCATCCCGATCCCGCCGCATTGGCGCAGGCCAAGGCGGTTCTGGTGGCGGCGGGCTACCGCGCCAAGGCGATCCGCAACGTGGAGCAGGCACCATGACGGGCCTCAAATCCATCACGCCCGAAATCCCGAGGGGCCGTGGTCTGGAAGCGGCTGGCAACGAAGTGTCAATCCGCCGCCTGCAAACCTTTTGGGCGGTGGCCCATACCGGCTCGATGACGCGGGCGGCCAAGATGCTGGGCATGTCGCAGCCCGGCCTGTCCCAGCAACTCGCCGGGTTCGAGGCGGCCATCGGCGGCAGGCTCTTTGACCGCCGCGCCGGGCATCTGGAAATGACCGACTTGGGCAGCGCCATCCTCAGTCGGGCCGAGCAGGTCCTGCGCAGCGTGCAAGAGCTGGAGGATGTCCTGCCCAGCACTCCGGGTGCCGGCCCGCGCCGGTCGCTGCGGATTTCCGGTGCGGGCAGCGTGATGCGCACGCTCTTGCCAAAGGCCATCCAGCGGCTGGACATTCCGCTGGATCAACTTGATTTCGACCTGCACGAAGGCGCTCCCGGAGAGGTGCTGGAAACGCTCTATGCCCGCCGCGCCAACATCGGTCTTGTCGCGGCTGGTTCCTTGCCCGAGGCCGCGCTGAGCTTCCGACAGATCCCGCTTCTCAGCGATCCCTACGTTCTGGCGGTTCCATCGCGGCTGAACCTGTCGCACTGTGCACGGGTCAATGGCCTGTCCGCCGCAGATCAGGCTCTGCTCAACACCACATTGCAATTCGTCTTTGGTTCCCAGCACAGTCGCCGTGTTCAGGACTGGTATGATCAGGTTCTGCCCGCCAATCGCGGCCTTGCCCGGCTGCGCAATTTCGAAACCATGATCGAAATGACCCGTGCCGGTCTTGGCGTCTGCATCGTGCCCGCCCTCAGTTTTGCCGAGGGCGGGCTGCGCACCGAGGGCCTTCGGCTGTACCACACCGGGCTGGAGGCACGCCGGATCGTTGCGCTCTTTCCTTCGCAATATCAGTCTGTTGCCCCCTATGGCGCGATGATCGCCGCTCTGGCCGCCGCAGGGGCCGACATGGCTCTGCCCGCAATTGACGCGGCCCCACCCTTCATCGCCTGCTGCCAAATGCCGGCATGACCCCGCCCGACCCGACCTGCAAACCCAGCCAGAACCGGGCACAACAGCGGGCTTGGAGAAACGCCTTAACGATCTGCGCGCGATGCAAAAGATCGATGCTTCTGGCGATGCCGCCCGAAAGAGGCCATCTTCGGCGCAAAGCCAAGCTCCGCCTTCCCCGCTTACGGGCGCCGATCCGGAATGGCCCCAGGTCCGGTGACTTGCTGCTCTGATTTCAGATCATCGGCCCCGTCCGTCATCACAGGCTGGTCCGCAGCCCAAGTCTTGCCCTGCACCGGTTCCACCACGCCACCATCCGTCGCAGCCATACCCTGCACGCGCGCCATCACCCGCGCCCAGACCCGATCGGCAAATTCCGGCTTTGCAGGCTCCAGCAACTGCTGCGCCAGAAACCAATACAGATATTTCTCAAACGCAAACCCGGCCTGTGCCTGCGCCGCCACATGCAGCGCCTGCACCAACTGCGCCGGACGCTTCGCCACCACCGTCGCGTGATGATAATCGCAGCGCGCACAGGTGATCACCGGCTTGCGCTGCATCAATGCCTCGAACCCCGCCGCTGAATTCTGCGTCACCACCAGATCCGACGCCTGCGCCAGATCGTGAATGCTCGCCGCCGACAGCTGCAGATTACCCGCCTTGCGCAGCATCTGCGCCACCATCGCCCGCATCGCATCGCCCTGCGCCGGATGCAGCTTTACATACACCCGCCGCCCATCCGCCTCGCGCGCCACCAGCTTCAGGATTTTCTGCGTGTCGATGTAATGCACCGGATTGGCGAAATGCTCGATCTCTTGCAGGAACACCACGGCAAAGGCAGGCGGCAAAGCCCCCCGCGCCGCCTGCGGGAATTTTGACACATTCTCGCGCAGGTTCCAGCCGGACACCCCGTCAAAGAAATACCGCGCCGCCTTGGCATCAATCGCCGCCGGGTCAAACACCGCCCGCAGCAGCGAGGAATCCATGTTCACCCCCGCCGGGTCCAGATACCAAAAACCGCGCAGATAGCCCGGATGCGCGTGCAGCACACCGGGCCCGACCGGCTGACGCGGCCCGATCAACACATGCACATGCTCGGGCTGCCGCAAAGCCGCCACCGAGGCCGCGCCTTTCGCCCGCATCAGCCCGGTTGTCCTGCCTTCGGCCTGCGCCTTCGCTGCCAGTTTCTCAAAGAAATCAAACCGACCGCTGGCCACATCGTCATACCAGCTTTCCGAGGCATGCACGATCAGACTGCCGCCAACAGGCCGCTCCAACGCTGGAAAACCCGACATCGCACCACCACCCTCACCCCGCAGCGACCCTAGACCGCGCCCGCCAGCCGCGCCATAGTCTTTCCCATTCCGCACCGCCCGCGAGGGGCTTCCCAGCGCCCGCCGCAAACGGTATACAACGGTATGCGAATGACGTTGACCGAGATTTACGAAGCCCAGGTCGCCGCAGGCACCCTGCGCGCCGACCCCGCCCAGCATGCTGTGCTGCCGGGGCTCGAAGCTTTGCGCGTCTGGGTCGAGGCGAACGCAAACCGCAAGGTCGGCCTGTTTGCCGGGCTGTTCGCCAAGCCGATCACACCGCCGAAGGGCCTTTACCTGTGGGGCGGCGTCGGGCGCGGCAAGTCGATGCTGATGGACCTGTTCTTTGCCAACCTGACCATTGCCCAGAAACGCCGGGTGCATTTCCATGCCTTCATGCAGGAAATCCACCATGGCCTGCACGAGGCGCGCAAGAAGAACATCGAAGACGCGCTTGCGCCGGTGGCCGATGCGGTGATCCGCGATGTGCGTCTGCTGGCGTTTGACGAAATGCAGATCAGCGATATCACCGATGCGATGATCGTCGGGCGGCTGTTTGAAAAGCTGCTGGCGGCGGGGGTGGTGATCGTCACCACCTCGAACCGCCCGCCCGAAGATCTGTATAAGAACGGCCTCAACCGGGCGCTGTTTCTGCCCTTCATCACCATGCTGCGCGACCGGCTAGAGGTGGTGGAGTTGGAATCGCCCAATGATTACCGCCAACACCGGCTGACCGGGGCGCAGGTGTATTTTCACCCCGCAGGCCGGGTGCAGGGCGAAATCGCCGCAATCTGGACCGACCTGACCGGCGGTGCGCCGGGCGAGGCGCTGCGGCTGCCGGTCAATGGCCGCATCACCGAACTGCCGCGCTTTGCCAACGGCATTGGCCGCGCCTCGTTCTGGGATCTCTGCGCCAAGCCGCTGGGGCCTGCCGATTTTCTCGCCATCGCGGCGGCGGTGCGGGTGCTTATTCTGGAAGACATCCCGCAGCTTTCCGCCAGCAACTACAACGAGGCCAAGCGCTTCGTCACCCTGATCGACGCCTTGTATGAAGCGAAGGTGCGGCTGATCTGCTCTGCCGCCGACGAGCCAGAGCGGCTTTATATCGAAGGATCGGGCAGCTTCGAATTCGAACGCACCGCCTCACGCTTACGCGAAATGCAGGGGGCGGATTGGGGCAAGGGCAGCGACTGATCCCTGCACGGTGCGTGCAAGCACGCACCCTACCTCTCGCCTGCGCATGAATCGTTAAGAATGTATGAAGATGGCAGGTCTAATATATTGAAATAAAACACTTAAAAAAGGTCCCGAGTTGGGACCTCACCCCCAGGCCTGCCAAAGCAAGCGCAACGCCAGCGCCGTCGAGGTGAAAACCAGCAAAGGCTTGATCAGCTTCGCCCCCACCCGCATCGCCAGCCGCGCGCCCAAGGCCGCCCCCGCCACCTGCGCCACCGCCATCGCCAGCCCGACCCCCCACCACGTCGCCCCGGTGGTGACGAACACGCCCAGCGAGCCGATGTTGGAAGCAAAGTTCAGCATCTTGGTGTGGGCGGTCGCCTTCAATACGCCGAACCCCGCCAGCATCACGAAAGCCAGCATGAAGAAGCTGCCAGTGCCCGGCCCGAAGAAACCGTCATAGGCCGCAATCATCGGCACGGCGGTAAAGCTGAACACGGCAGGCTTGATCCGCTCTACCCGGTCGGCATCGCTGATCCCCGGCTTGAAGGCAAAGAACAGCGCCACCGCAACCAGCACCACCGGCATGATCACCCGCAACGCCTGCGCCGGCATCAGATGCGCCAGCAGCGCCCCCATCCCGCCCGCCACCGCCGCCACCGCCGCCATGCCCAGTTGATCCATCGGCCGCACATGCCCCGCCCGCGCATAAGCCAGCACCGCCGTCCCCGCACCAAAACTGCCCTGCAACTTGTTGGTGGCCAGCGTTTCAATCGGAGAAGCTCCCGCCAACAGCAAGGCAGGCACCGTGATCAGCCCGCCCCCACCCGCGATGGCATCGACAAACCCGGCCACAAACGCGGCGCAGATCAGCAGCAGGGCAAGGTGGCTGGCGATTTCAAACATCGGTTGTTCCGGTCACGCTACGAAATCTTCCCGCGCATAGCCCTGCAAATACAGCAGGGCGGTCAGATCGCCATGGTTGACCCGGATATCACACTGCGCCGCCACGCTCGGCTTGGCATGCAGCGCCACACCGGCCCCCGCAATCCCCAGCATGCCCAGATCATTTGCGCCGTCGCCCACAGCAATCGCCTGCGCCGGGCTGATCCCCAACCGCGCCGAAATCTCTTCCAGCGCCTGCACCTTGGCGGCCTTGCCCAGGATCGGCTCGGCCACGGTCCCGGTCAGAACCCCGGCCTCGATGCCCAGCGTATTCGCCCGGTTCTCATCAAACCCCAGCACCCCGGCAATCGCGGCGGTAAAGGCCGTGAACCCGCCCGAAACCAGCGCGGCATAGGCTCCGTTTGCCTTCATCGTTGCCAGCAACTCCCGCCCGCCCGGCATCAGGGTGATGCGGTCGCGGATCACCGACCCGATCACTTCCTCTGGCAAGCCTTTCAGCAGGCCCACCCGTTCCCGCAGCGCGGCTTCAAAATCCAGCTCTCCATTCATGGCCCGCGCGGTAATGCCGGCGACATGCGCGCCGACCCCGGCTTCATCGGCCAGTTCGTCGATGCATTCCTGCTGGATCATTGTGCTGTCCATATCGGCGATCAGCAGGCGCTTCTTGCGGCCCTCGGCGAGCTGCACCACAAGGTCGACGCCGACGCCTTGCAGGCCCTGCCAGACATCCCAACGGTTTGCGGGCATCGCTTCCAGCGCGAATTCAGCTGCCACCCCCGGATCAAGCCAAACCGCATCGCCGCCACCCCAGGCGTTGCGCAAAGACTCGACCGTCACGCGGTCAAGCACGGGACAGGCGGGGTTGGTCAGCAGGGTCGCTATGAACATCCGAAGTTTCCGATAGTGGAGATTTGTGTCGTTTTCCGCAGGCGATACGGCGCTTTAGCGTGATTTTCGCGCTTGCACCAGCCCGCAACCGTCCGTATCCCCGTCGACGGGACACCCCTCCCCACCGGGGGGCAATTATCTGGAAGGATACCATGGCTGATCTTATCGCCCCGGCACAGCGCCCGGCTAATCCGCGCTTTTCCTCTGGCCCTTGTGCCAAGGTTCCCGGCTTTTCCCTTGATATGCTTGCTGATGCGCCTCTGGGCCGCTCGCACCGTGCCGCTGTAGGCAAGGCCAAGCTGAAAGAGGCGATTGATCTGACCCGTGAAATTCTGGGCGTTCCGGCTGACTATCGCATCGGCATTGTGCCCGGTTCCGATACCGGCGCGGTTGAGATGGCGATGTGGTCGCTGTTGGGCGCCCGTCCGGTTGAGATGCTGGCTTGGGAATCCTTCGGTGAAGGCTGGGTGACCGATGTGGTCAAGCAGTTGAAGCTGGATGCGAAGGTCAAGGTCGCGCCCTATGGCCAGATCGTGGATTTCGCTACGGTCGATTTCAATTCTGATGTGGTGTTCACTTGGAACGGCACCACCTCGGGCTGCCGTCTGCCGAATGCGGATGCGATCCCGGCGGACAGGACAGGTCTGACCATCTGTGACGCCACCTCGGCGGCGTTTGCGATGGATCTGGATTGGGCGAAACTGGATGTGACCACCTTTAGCTGGCAGAAAGTGCTGGGCGGCGAGGGTGCGCATGGCATGCTGATCCTGTCGCCCCGCGCCGTCGCGCGGCTGGAAAGCTATACGCCGGCCTGGCCGCTGCCGAAGATTTTCCGCATGACCAGCAAGGGCAAGCTGATCGAAGGCATCTTCGTGGGCGAGACGATCAACACGCCCTCGATGCTGGCCGTGGAAGATTATCTTGTGTCGCTGAAATGGGCGAAATCGGTGGGCGGGTTGAACGGCCTTGTCGGCCGCGCCGCCGCCAATGCGCAAGTGGTGTGGGATTTCTGCGCGCAAAACCCGTGGCTGCAAAATCTGGCGGCGACGCCTGAGATTGCCTCGACCACCAGCGTTTGCCTGAAGTTCAACGACGCGCGGATCAAGGACGGCGAGGCTTTTGCCAAAGCCGTCGCCAAACGGTTGGAAAAGGCCGGGGTTGCCTATGACATCGGCGCCTACCGTGATGCGCCTGCAGGTCTGCGGATCTGGTGTGGCAGCACGGTGGAAACTGCCGATGTCGCCGCCCTGATGCCGTGGATTGCCCACGCGTTTGCGGCGGAAATCGCCGCGCAATAATCCCGACGGGGTAACAACCCCGCTCTCTCCCGCCCAATAGGGTGGGGTGTCATCCCTCAATTTCCTAGGAGTCCTTCCATGGCCCCCCGCGTTCTCGTTTCCGACGAACTTTCCGAAACCGCCGTTCAGATCTTCCGCGACCGGGGTGTCGAGGTCGATTACATGCCCAAGCTGGGCAAAGACAAAGAAAAGCTGGCCGAGATCATTCATCAGTATGACGGGCTTGCCATCCGCTCGGCGACCAAAGTGACCGACAAGCTCCTGGCGAGCGCCACCAACCTGAAAGTGGTGGGCCGCGCCGGGATCGGGGTGGATAACGTCGATATCCCGGCTGCGTCGAAAAAAGGCGTGATCGTGATGAACACGCCGTTTGGCAACTCCATCACCACCGCCGAACATGCCATTGCGATGATGTTCGCCGTGGCGCGGCAGCTGCCGGAGGCGAATACGAGCACCCACGCCGGCAAGTGGGAAAAGTCGCGCTTCATGGGGGTGGAACTGTTCAACAAGACCCTTGGCGTGATCGGCGCTGGCAATATCGGTGGCATTGTCTGCGACCGTGCCGTTGGGCTGCACATGAAGGTTGTGGCCTATGATCCCTTCCTGTCGGAAGAGCGCGCCAAGGCGCTGGGCGTGACCAAGGTTGATCTGGATGAGCTGCTGCACCGCGCCGATTTCATCACCCTGCATGTGCCGT
Organism: Paracoccaceae bacterium; assembly: GCA_009773375.1. Taxonomy (GTDB): domain Bacteria; phylum Pseudomonadota; class Alphaproteobacteria; order Rhodobacterales; family Rhodobacteraceae; genus Cypionkella. Next base: position 73,388 of record WRPH01000006.1, on the reverse strand, counting down.
TGACCGACAAGACCCGCAACATTCTGTCGGCGGAGAATCTGGCAAAAACCAAGAAGGGTGTGCGGATCATCAACTGCGCCCGTGGTGGCCTGATTGACGAGGCCGCTTTGGCCGAAGCGCTGAAATCCGGTCATGTGGCAGGGGCCGCGCTGGACGTGTTCGAAACCGAACCGGCCACCGAAAACCCGCTGTTCAACATGCCAAACGTGGTCTGCACGCCGCATCTGGGGGCTTCGACCACCGAAGCGCAGGAAAACGTGGCACTGCAAGTGGCCGAGCAGATGTCGGATTACCTGCTGACGGGGGCGGTGCAGAACGCGCTGAACATGCCGAACGTGACCGCCGAAGAGGCTTCGGTGATGGGGCCGTGGATCAAACTGGCCGGGCATCTGGGCGCATTCATTGGCCAAATGACTGAAGAGCCGATCAAGGCGATCAATATCCTTTATGATGGCACCGTCGCCGGGATGAACCTTGCCGCGCTGAATCAGGCGGTGATTGCGGGCGTGCTGAAGACGCAGAACCCGGATGTGAACCTCGTGTCTGCCCCGGTCGTGGCCAAGGACAAGGGCATTCAGATCTCGACCACCCGGCAGGAAAAGACCGGCGTGTTCGATGCCTATATCAAGGTCACCATGGTCACTGACAAGCGTGAGCGTTCGGTGGCGGGCACATGTTTCAGTGATGGCAAGCCGCGCTTCATCCAGATCAAGGGCATCAATGTCGATGCCGAGATCGGTGAGCACATGCTCTATACCGCCAACGACGACGTGCCCGGCATCATCGGCCTGTTGGGCATGACCATGGGCAAGAACAACGTCAACATCGCCAACTTTACCCTTGGCCGTTCGGGCGTTGGCCAAGAGGCGATTGCGATCCTGTATCTGGATCAGGCGATTGACCCCAAGGTTATCGAAACGCTGGAATCGACCGGCATGTTCCAATCGGTGAAAGCACTGCAATTCGAAGTGGCGTAACCGGCTCTTGCGGTTTCGCCTGTCTGTAAATATCCCACGGGGGGTCCGGGGGGCGTGAAGCCCCCCGGCCTTTGTCATTCAGAGGCGCGTATGAGAACCTATGCCATCGGCGATATCCACGGCCATCTTGATCTGCTGCGCGAGGTGCATGGCTGGATAGCCGCCGATATGGCGCGCCATGGCGCGGCGCCGATTGTGCATATTGGCGATCTGGTGGATCGGGGGCCGGATTGCCGGGGCGTGATCGAATATCTGGCAGCGGGCATCGCCGCAGGGCAGGATTGGGTGGTCCTGAAAGGCAATCATGACCGTTTGTTCACAGGCTATCTGCGCGATGCCAACTGGCAAGATCCCGGCCTGCGCGCAGATCTGTCCTATCTGCATCCCCGAATTGGTGGTGCCGCAACTCTGGCCTCTTATGGCGTTAAAAATGCTGCCGACCGTCCGCTTGCGCCGGTGCATGCCGAGGCGGTTCTGGCAGTGCCGCAAGCGCACCGGGACTTTCTTGAAACCCGGCCAAGCTGGCTCCGGCGCGGTGAGGTGATCTACGTTCACGCTGGTATTCGCCCGGGAATTCCGCTGGAGGAACAGGCGGAAACCGACTTGGTCTGGATCCGCAAGGATTTTCTGGAAGACAGCCGCGACCACGGCGCACTGGTTGTGCATGGTCATACCGCCATCGACAGACCAACCCACTACGGCAACCGGGTTAACATCGACAGCAGCGCGGCCTACGGTGGCCCACTATCAGCGGTGGTGCTGGAGGGGCGGCAGGTGTTTCATCTGACCGAAAACGGCCGGAAAGAACTGCTGCCCGAGGCGGTTTGACGATTTTGCAGGCCATCTGAATATTTGGTCATATTGTGCCCGCCCTGAAAGGCAGGCCACGTTTACCGGTCGCGTTCAGTTACGGGGCAGGGTGCAAGTCGCGTCGCCGATTTCGGGAAACGTGAACTTTCTTTCTGAAAGATCGCGCCGAGACACGAAAGCCTTTGCGATTTCTATCCTCAACCGATCTTCTGTGCGAAATGCAGGTTTCGAACGCTGGCCGCCCCATGATCAACCAAAAGACTTTTACCGTCCTTACCATTTTGGCTGTCATGCAAGCGTTTGGCCTGTGGTGGATGGGTCATCTGCTGATCTGCAAATGCGGCTATGTGGCGCTGTGGTATGGCGATGTGTTTGCCTCGGGCAACTCGCAGCACCTGATTGATTGGTACAGCTTTGGCCATGTGAACCACGGCATTCTGTTTTACGGTCTGTTTTGGCTGATCGCCCGCAAGAAAAGTTTCCAGTGGCGCATGGTTGCCACGATGCTGACAGGAGTGATCTGGGAGGTTGGTGAAAACACCGATTTCGTGATCAACCGCTTCCGCGAAGTGACGATATCGCTGGATTACTATGGCGACTCGGTGATCAACTCGGTTGCTGACAGCGTGTTCATGCTGGCGGGCTTCTGGCTGGCAAGCGCCGTTCCAGTCTGGGCCTCTGTGGCCATTGTGCTTGGAACCGAGGCTTACACAACCTGGATGGTCCGCGACGGGCTGGCGTTGAACACCTTGATGCTGATCACGCCGATAGAGGCAGTCAAAGACTGGCAAATGCAGGGTTGGATGCAGCATTAGCGCCGCTGCCAGGGGTCTTTCAGCGCCGGAATTACCTTGCCGGTGCAAGTGCCAAAGCCGATCCGGTAACCATCGCCAAGTGCCGCGCCGCGCAGGGTCAGGGTGTCGTTATCCTCGATGAAGCTGCGGGTGCCGCCTGCGATTGCGAACGGTTCCTTGCCGCCCCAGGACAGTTCCAGCAAACTGCCGCGGCTCTCTTTGGTCGGTCCGGAAATCGTGCCCGAGCCCAACAGATCGCCGACGTTCATCGCACAGCCACTGGTGGTGTGATGCGCCAGTTGCTGCGCCGCAGAGTAATACATTTCGGCATAGTTGGTGCGGCTGATCACCGTCTCGGTGCCGCCTTCAGGTGTCAAACCTACCTCAAGCGCAATGTTGTAAAGCATCGGGCCGGGTTCTTGTAGATGCGGCAAAAGCGGCACTTCGCGGGCGGGCGTAGCGGCGCGGAATGGTTCCAGCGCGGCCTTCATCACGATCCATGGGCTGATGCTTGTCGCGGTGGCCTTGGCTTGAAACGGGCCGAGCGGCTGATATTCCCATGCCTGAATATCCCTTGCAGACCAGTCGTTTAGCAGAACATAGCCAAAGATCATCGCATCGGCCTCTGCGACGGACACCGGATAGCCAAGCTCGGATGGCTGGCCGACAATCGCGCCCATCTCCAATTCGATATCGAACCGCTGTGATGGCGCAAAGATCGGTGTCTCCATGTCGGGGGATTTCAATTGCCCCCACGGGCGGCGCACTTCGGTGCCAGAAACCACGACCGAGGATGCGCGGCCGTTATACCCGATTGGAATATGTAGCCAGTTCGGCGGCAGCGCATTTTCTGCACCGCGGAACATTGTGCCAACGTTGGTGGCGTGGTGGCGACCGGCGTAAAAATCGGTATATTCGGAAATCAGGAAGGGCATGTGCAGCGTGGCATCCGCCAGCGGGACCAGATGATCCTCGATGATCCAGCGCTTGCTGGCACCTGCCGCCAACATCGCGGTCACCTGCGCCCGTAAATCGGCCCAGACTTCGGGGCCAGCTTCCATCAGTTCGTTCCAGAACGGCACGTCGAACAGCGGCTCGTCGGCAAGTTTCAGCAGGCCCTCGGCCTCTAGCGCGCTGATATCAAGGATGAAATTACCGATGGCGACGCCGCAGCGCGGCTGCTCATCGCCGGTCGAAAATACGCCGCAGGGCAGGTTGTTCAGCGGGAAATCGGTGGTGACAGCGTTCGCGCTTTCCACCCAGCTTTTCATCAGCGTCACGGCGCAATCTCCAATCCAACTTTTCAGGCCAGCCTGATAAGGCGACCGTATCGGGGGAACCGCAGAACTGCAATCAGCGCGCGGCTAACGGTTCATCGACCGCAGCGAAGCCATGGCTGCCAAGCTTAGCGCGCCAGCCATGGCGGCGATAACCCAGAAAAAGCCGCGTTCGTTCATGTTTTCCAACATCGGAGCAAGAATCAGCGGTGCGAAAATCCCGCCGACCAGCCCCGCCGCGATGATGGTGGGGGCGACACGCGGATCGTCGCCCATCTTGCGCGAGGCGGTGACGTATTCGCTGGGAAAGAACATGCCGGTGAAGACCCCCATGGCGATAAAGCTGGGTCCGGGCAGCCAAAGCGCGGCAGACAGGGCAGACAGGCAGGCTCCGGCAACCGCGATAGTGTAAAGCGAGAAAGAGGCGATCCGGTGGGCTACGAAAATCAGCAAGACCCGTGCAGCAAGAAAGGCGATGAAAAAGGCTGAAAGCAGTTGCGCGGCCTGAACCTCGGTTTCGCCAGCCTTGATCAGGGCGCTGGGGCCAAGGCCAATCAGGCAGGCCTCTATGCTTATCGCCACCATGCCGAACACCAATGCGGGCCAGTGCAGGTGAAAGGGGATTGAAGCCGCGTTCATGGTGGCTGCTTCCGCGCTTCCGACTGCCCCGGCTCCGGCCACGATAAGTGCGCCAAATACAGCAAATAGGCTGAACGTCAGCGCCGGGTTGTTCCCCAGCGCCACAAAGACCAGGGGGGCGCCGATGGCACCGATGCCGAACGTGGCATTGAGCAAACTGAGCATGGCCGGGCCGCGCAGGCCAAAAGCCCGCAATATGCGCGGGTTGAACACCACCGTAGCACCGCCGTAACCCGCGCCAAAGGCCATGGCCCCAACCATGGTGATCAGCCAGCTCATGCCGGTTGCCATCAGGGCTGCACCAAGCGTCATTGCCACGACGACCACGCGGGGGGTGATCAAACGGCCCCAGATGAACATGGCAGCAACGCCGATGGCGCAGCCAACCCAATGCGCCGAAACCAACAGACCAGCCGTGCCGAGGCTGATGCCGAAGCCGCGCGAAAACGCAGGTAGCGCCGGTCCATACAACGATTGTCCGGCCCCCATCAGCACAAAGCTGGCGACGCCCACCAAAAGCAGGGCCAAATTGGTCTTGATCAGATCGCGCACTCTGGCCTCCGGGTTGCCGCGTCTGGTTTCCCCCGGCACTATCAGACTGTCAACTGCGCCACCTTGCGATTTCGCGCATCCCGCGTCAGGCTGGCAGAAAATATGAGGCCAGCCATGACTTTCGATCTTTCTGCCTTTCTGCCCTACCAACTGGCAGTTGCGTCGAGCCGGATTTCCAAAGGTTTTGCCGATCGTTACCGTGCCGAATTCGGCCTGACGATCCCGGAATGGCGGGTGTTGGCGCATCTGGCGCAATCGGATCAAGTCTCGGTGCGGGAAATCCATGCGCGGGTTGATATGGATAAATCCAAGGTCAGCCGTGCTGCTGCGCGGCTGGAGGTGCAGGGTCTGATCGAAAAACGCGAAAACGCCGAGGATCGGCGGTTGCTGGATATGCGGTTGACCGAAAAGGGGCGCGATCTGATCGCTCGGATCGTGCCGATTGCCGATGCCTATCAGGCGCAAGTGATCGCCCAAATGGGGGCAGAGGCACCGGCGTTTCGGGCCGGTCTGTTGCGCTTGCTGGAGGGAAAATGACCGGGCCTTACGCCTATTGGGGGTGATGTGGCCAAGGCTATCGCAATGGGCATCGATTCTTGCTGCACCCTGTCAGGGCGCGGCGTCCGCTATTGACGGGCAGAGCCACGCTATCGGTAAGACCAGCAGCGCCTAAGCCTATCTTGACCGCTTTGGCCATGGGCCTGAAATCATCGGTGCCGAACTTTGCCGAGTGCCGCAGATATAAGATGCCGGATGCGTTGGTATTGACGTGACGTTGTTCCCGCAAATCGGGCGGATCATGGCAAACTTGTGCGGTATTCCTGAAATCGCGGACGCTCAGCCGGATCGCGCCAACCTCTGAGGCCGCCATGACCGAAATCTTCATCCTCTCTGCCGTGCGAACTGCCATCGGCGGTTTCGGTGGTTCCTTGTCTGCACTGCCGCCAATTGACCTCGCTACCCGTGCGGCCAAGGCCGCCATTACGCGGGCCGGGGTGGAGCCTGCCCAGATCGACACGGTTGTCTTCGGTCATGTCATCAACACCGAGCCGCGTGACATGTATTTGTCGCGTGTGGCGGCGATGCAGGCGGGAATCCCGGAAACCACACCGGCGATGAACGTGAACCGGCTGTGTGGGTCTGGTGCGCAAGCCATTGTTTCAGCTGTGCAAATGCTGCAGCTCGGCGATGCGCAGATCGCCTTGGCAGGCGGTGCAGAATGTATGAGCCGCGCGCCCTATGCCGTGCAGGCGGCGCGTTTCGGGCAAAAGATGGGCGATACCTGGATGCTTGACATGATGACCGGGGCACTGACCTGCCCGTTTGGCACCGGGCACATGGGCATCACTGCTGAAAACGTGGCGGCGCAATACGGCATTACCCGCGAGGCGCAGGACGCCTTTGCGCTGGAAAGCCAGACCCGCGCGGCGCGGGCGATTGCCGAGGGGCGCTTTGTGGATCAAATCGTGCCGATTGAACTTGCTGGCCGCAAAGGCGCGACGATCTTTGCGCAGGATGAACATCCGAAGGCCACCACCCCGCAGGCTTTGGCCGGGTTGCGTCCGGCTTTTGCCAAGGATGGCACGGTAACGGCGGGCAATGCCTCGGGCATCAATGATGGCGCAGCGGCTTTAGTGCTGGCGCGCGGCGATGTGGCCGGGCTGCATCCACGAGCGCGGGTGATGGGCTACGCGGTAGCGGGGGGCGATCCGAAGGTGATGGGGCTTGGCCCGATTCCGGCGGTGCAGGCGCTTTGTGCCAAGCTGGGGATCAAGCCCACCGATTTTGATGTGGTGGAATCGAACGAGGCTTTTGCTGCACAGGCGCTGGCTGTGTCGCAGGCCTTGAGGCTGGATCCGGCGCGGGTCAATCCGAACGGTGGGGCGATTGCCTTGGGTCATCCGGTTGGGGCGACAGGCGCGCTTCTGACCGCGAAGGCCTTGGCCGAACTGGAGCGGAGCGGCGGCAAGACCGCGCTGATCACGATGTGCATCGGGGGCGGGCAGGGCATCGCTTTGGCGATCGAGCGGGTTTGACACCAAAGTCAGCGCACACGAACCTTTGTGCGCGCTGACCTACCTTCGGCGTCGATCACCGACAGGGTGATAAAGCCGCGCCCCAAGGCGTTCAGCATGGTTTCGCGTGCGCCCAAAGAAACCGCGACGGGCACGCCATTGGCCAGCCAAGTATAGGGGGCTTTGCCACCGCTGACCCGCACAAGCAGGCCCTCGGGCAGCAGTTCCACCTCGGCCCCATCGGGGGGGAATGCGACGGCGGGGGCGTCTTTTTCTGGCGCGAAGGCAGCATTACGGCTGCGGAAATGTTGCAAGGGCTGCGGCAATTGTGCGTTTGACACCAATAGGGTAGCGGGAGGCGCTGCGGGCTGCTGGTCAAGCGCGGGCTTCAGACGCGCGAAGGCCTGAAACAGCACCGGGGCGGCCAGATCGGCACCGAACGCTCCCGGAACTGGTGTGCCATCCGGCCTGCCCATCCAGACGCCAATCACATGCTGACCGTCAAAGCCAATCGCCCAAGCATCGCGATGGCCGTAAGAGGTGCCGGTCTTGTAGGCCAAGCGGTTCTCGGGCGCACCGGGCGGCGGCGCAAGGCCCGCCAGAATATCACCCACCTGCCAGGCGGCGGTTGCAGAAAGCACGCGCTGGCCTTCGACATGTTCGCCCTGCATCTGGTGGCTTAGTGGCAGCGAAACTCCACGCCTTGCGATGCTGGCGTAAAGCTGCACCATGCCTTCAAGGCTTACGCCGATGCCACCCAGGGCAATTGCCAGCCCCGGTTGCCCGCCGGGAAGATCGTATCTGACGCCCGCCTTATCCAGCGCGGCCAGCAGTTTTGCTGGCCCCAAAGCATCGGTCAGCGCCACGACGGGAATGTTCAGCGATTGCTGCAAAGCCTCGCGCAGCCGGATCGTGCCGCGAAAGTGTTTGTCGAAGTTCTGCGGTCGGTAGCCGTTGAAATCGCTGGGCTTGTCTTCGATCAAGGTTTCCGGATGGCCAAGGCCTTCATCAAAAGCCATCCCATATATCAAGGGCTTGAGCGTCGATCCAGGGCTACGGATGGCGCGCGTCATATCTACGAAACCCGCGCGCGCGTCGGCTTTGAAAGCGGCGGAACCGACCGAGGCCAGCATCTCGCCCGAACCGTGATCCGCCACCACGATCGCCACCTGTAGCCGGTCGCCATGGCCTGCGACGACCTCAGACGCCAGCCGTTCCAGTTTGCTTTGAAGGGTCTTTTCCAGCGTCAACTGATGTCGCTTTTGCCCGGCCTCTTCCGCCATGATGCGGTCGGACATATGGGGGGCCAAGGCCGGGAAAGGGCGGCGTTTGCCGGGCACGACCTCGCTACGCGCGGCGCGCAGTTGTTCTGCGTCAATCAACCCATCGCGAAGCGCGCGGGCCAAAACGCGATCCCTTGCCTCGGTTGCGCGTTCCACCGAACGATCCGGGCGGCGGGCCTCGGGCGATTGCGGAATTGCCACCAGCAGCGCGGCTTCGGCCGGGGTCAGCCGCAGCGGTTCCTTGCCGAAGTAGGAAAGTGTGGCGGCGCGGATGCCTTCCAGATTGCCGCCATAGGGGGCAAGATGCAGATAAAGCGACAGAATTTCCTGTTTTGACAGCCGCCGTTCCAGTGCCAGCGCCAGCCGCATCTGCCGCAGCTTGCCTGCCATCTGCCCGGTGCCGCTACCCTCCAAAAGCCGCGCCACCTGCATCGTCAGCGTGGATCCGCCCGAGATCACATGGCCATTCCACGCCGCCTGCAAGGCAGCGCGCAGCAGGGCTTGCGGGTCAACGCCGTGATGGTTGAAAAAGCGCTTGTCTTCATAGGCCAAAAGCGCGGCGGCGAAATCGGGATCTACCGCAGCAGGGTCTACCGCCAACCGCCAACGGCCATTTGCGACTGTATAAGCGCGCAGCAAAGCGCCGTTGCGATCCAGCACCTCGACCGAGGTTTCCACCTGCAATGGCGGCAAGATCGTCGCCGCAACCCATTGATCCAGTTTGTCATTTGAAAAGGCGGCGAGCCAAAGACCCGCCGCCAGAACAAAGGGAACGCGGGCGCGCATCACTCTGAAATGGTGACGCTGCCGGTGTCGGTCCGCCCGGTCAGGTCGGGCCGATACATGTCTTCAACCGAAGCGGCGGGCTGGTGGAAGGTGCCGGGCGAGATTGCACGCACCACATAGGCCAGCCGGAACGGTTCGTTGCCATAGCGGTCAATCGCGGTCAGGAAACGGTCTTGGCGGAACTCGCTATGCGCGACCTCGGTTTCCAAGCCCAGCCCCGACAGGGCCTCGGTTGTGCTGGAGATCAGGTTCGGGTTGTCGATTTCAAACCCGGCGGGCAGCGGGTCCGACACCATCAGACGGGCTTCGCCGCGACCAAACGGCGTGACCTCCAGCACGGTGATCAGCCGCGTGCCCACCGTGATGCCATCCAGTGTCGCGGGTTCACCATCCATCGTATAGTAGTTGCGCATGATAGCATATCCTGTGCCGCCTGCTGGTTCTGCCTCGGCTGGCACACCATAGGTGGTGACCGTCAGCGTGGTATCCGCGCCGGTGTTTTTCACCAGAACCGGCGCTGTCGATGCCGCATCCAACACCTGGACCAACGGCCCGCTGGCCGCAGCGCCGTCGATGGTGATGCCATCCGCCCCGGCCCGATCAATCAGCGCATTCGCCGCCAGCAGCGCCCATGTCGCCTCTTGAGTCGAAAGCGCAGTGCTGCCCGAGATGCGGTCGGTCAACGCCTCGCGGTCCACCGCATTTGACCCGGCCTCGACGGCGAGGGTCAGCACTGCGGCGGCGTCACGGAAGTTGGTGCCGTAATCAGCGCGGAAGATCTGTTCGCTGTCCGGGCCTTTCAGCGCATCCAAAGCGACGCCCGCACGGCGGAACATCGCATCGGCGCGGGGTTGGTCGCCATAGCTGGCCAAGGCCGCGCCCAGTTGCGCCATTGCGGTGGGGGTAGCAAAGGCGTCACCTTTCACATCGGCGTAGTAGCGCAGATCACCCACGGCGGCGGCACCTTCGCGGGCCAGCACCATCAGCGCGTAGGCCAAAGCCTCGCCGCCCTTGTCGAAATCGGACTGGTAGTTCACCTGATTGCGCAGATTGTCCAAGGCGTTGCGGAAGGCCTGATCCGGCACCTGATAGCCGCGCGCCTTTGCCCGGCTGAGGAAATCGGTCACAAACGCATCCAGCCACATATCGCCGCCGTTTTCGACCGGCCCCCACAGCCCGAACGAGCCGTTCGAGGCCTGATTTGTCAGCACTTCGGCCACGGCTTGTTCAACGCGCAGCTTCAGATTATCGGCGCCGGGCAGATCCATCGCGACGGCAACCTCGTCGAAATACAACAGCGGCAGCGCCTTGGAGGTGATCTGTTCAGTGCAGCCGTAGGGGTAGGCGTCCAGCGCTGCCAGTACACCGGGAGCGTTCAGGCGGGCGATGGGGCCAACCGCCATCGTGGCCTTGCCCGAGCCGGGGATAAGGCCAGCGAAAGCGGCGGAATCGAAGGTGAATTCCTGTCCTTTTTTCAGGTCAAATCGCGACACCCGCACCACGGCGGGATCGTTGATCTGAACCGGAACGGTCAGGGTTTTCTTCAGCGCCTTGCCTTCTGGCGTGGTCAGCGCGACCTCGATGGTCTGATTGCCCACAGCATCGGCTTTGACCGGAATGGCGAAGACGGCCTTGGCTTTTTCTCCCAGTTCAAAGCCAGAAGGCACGTCACCAAGCGTCAGACCCGCAGAAGAAACATCGAGGCTCATCCGACCCGATGGCCCGGTCGCGTGGACAATTTCCAGCAGCAGACGGCTTTCATCGCCGGGCGACAGGAAGCGCGGCAACGACGCCGTAACCACCACCGGATCGCGCACCAGCACGTCGGCATAGCCTTGGCCGACGGCCTTTTTCGACCATGCCACCGCCATCACCTTTACCGTGCCATTGAATGACGGCAGGTCAAACGCGGTGCGGGCATAGCCATCGGCATCCACGGCAATCGGGCCGCTGAAATAGGCAACCAGTTCTTCTGTGGGCGGCGGGGCTTGCAGACGCGCTTGCGCCCCCGCATCGCCACCCGAACGCACTTCGCCTGCGGCACCATTCATGCCGTCGATGAGGCGACCGTAAATGTCACGGATGCCGACGCCCAGTTTGCGCTGACCAAAGTAGTGGTCCTGCGGGTTTGGCGGCAGGAAACCGGTCAGGTTCAGAATGCCCTGATCGACGGTGGCGATGGTAACGTAAGCGGTTTCGCCACTGGCGATCCCTTCCACCTTTACCGCGACCTCCAGCGGCCCGCGCGGGGCGGCCTCGGCTGCGGTTTCGACGGTGGCTTTCAGCGCCCGCGCACCCGGATCAATCGCGGCATGGGTCAGGCCCAAAGCCCGCGCCGGGTTGCGGCCAGCGGCCACGTCCATCGGGCGTAACAGCGAGGCGGTCACATACACACCCGCGCCCCACTCATCGGTGACGGGCAGGGTGATGGTGTTTTCGCCTTCTTTGACTTCAACCGCCTGCATCGACACCAGACGGTTTGACAGCACGGTGATCAAAGCCGTGCCAGTCGCGCGCGGCACCAGACGCAGCGTGGCGGTATCGCCGGATTTATAGGCCGGTTTGTCCAGCGACAGTTCCAGCGTGTCGGGTGATTCCGTGGCGTCGGCGGGGGCATACCAGCCGGCATAGAAGGTGGTCGAGGTCGCGGCTTGCGCGCCATCGCTGCGTTCCACCAGCAGTTCGTATTCGCCCCATTTCACGGCAGCGGCGATTTCCGTCGCACTGTCGCCCAGATCGGTGGTGCCTTCCGCAACCTTGCTGCGGCTGGTGACAGGTTCCCAGTTCCAGTTACCACCCGATTGATACCATTGATAATTCGTCTCGATCCGGGTGATCGTCCACTTGATCTGCATCGGCGTCAGCCTAGTTTCGGCGTTGATGCCGATCAGGCTGAACCGCGCCTCGCTGCCTTCGGCAACTACGTCCTCGAACATCGGCTTCACCCCGATCAGATCGGAAGACGGTGCCAGTAACGTGCTGACCTGACGTTCCACCGGGCGACCCGAGCCTTCGGCGATCCGCACGGTTGCACGCATTTCCAGCGGGCGGCCGGGATCTTCCACCTCGGGCAGCAATAGATCGACCGTGGCCTTGCCATCGGCATCAGTCTTCACGTCGCCAAACGAATTCAGTTGTGCGTCAAATGGCGCGTCATGGCGGCCAAAGACGTAGCCGGGCCAGGCTTTCAGTTCCTTGGCCGCGCGCAGCAGCACTTCGCCTTCAATCGCCAGATCAGCCCCCGGCGCACCGAACAAATATTTCGCCTCGACCGCCAGTTGCGGCAAGTCGCCCAAGCGGATCGGCTGGCCACCAAGATCAAGCGTGAAATCAATCCGTTCCGGCAGAAAGTCTTCCACAAGCACCGTTTTGGATTGCAGCGCGGCGGCTTCCAGATCGGCAAAAACCTGCAGCGTCCAGACGCCGCGCGGGGCATTGCCACCAACCGACAGCGCAAAGACATGGCCGCCCGCACCGCTGTCATTCACCAAAGCGCGGGAATATTCCACCCCATCGGGGCGTTTCAGAATCGCGGTCAGTGGCAGGCTTTCCAGCGCTTCGGTATTGGCATCGCGGGTCAGCGCGGTGGCATAGATGGTTTCTCCCGCACGGTAAGCGCCGCGATCGGTGGTCAGAAACACATCAACCGGGGGGGCAGCTTCGCGCCCTTCAACGCCGCGATCCGACAGATCGAATTCGGGGTCGGTCAGCGACAGGAAGGCCAGATCGGTATCGCCATCACGCGCAACCACCAGGGCCGGAGCCTGCGCGCCAGTGCCCAAAGCCAAGGCGGCGTCGAATTTGGCGTAGCCCTGCGCATCGGTTTGCGCGGTGGCCAGCACCTCGTTGGCGGTGGACAGCAATTCAACCGTCACGCCCGATTTCGCCGCAGCCGAACCAAGGCTGCGCACGAAGACGTGCAGGCCATCGACGCCCGACATCGTGGTCAGCCCCAGATCAGACACCACGAACCACTGCCAGCTTGCCGGAATTACATAGGGATCGACGCCCGGAACGCCCGCCCGCAGCGCGTAGATGCCCGCGGGCTGATCCTTCAAAGCCTCATCCAGCGGCAGACGGGTGGTGACATCGACATTCACCTCTTGCGTGACGGAGCCGGTGCCAGTCCAGATTTCCGATCCGATCTGGCTTTCGAAATCATATTCCTGATATTCGGGCATCGGCGCACCGAGGTAGCCATTTTGCAGCGACCGCAACAGGTTACGGTCGGTGACGCGATACAGCGACAGGTTCAGCTTTTCGGTGTTCACGGTTTCCACCGGAATCGCCGCCGCGCCCGTGCGGGGCAGCACATAGCCACGACCCGGAAAGCGCATGCCGGGGCTGCGGTCGCGGACATAGGCGGTGATATCCACCGATTTCGCCAGAGCCTGACCATCATTGGCAGGCAGGCCTTCGCGGAAAGTCAGGGTATTGCGCGACCCATGGGTGACGCCTTCAACACATAACTGTTGCCAGCCATCGGTGGTCACGGTCATGCCCGCATCCGGCAGTTGCACGAAATTGGCATAATCCACGCCCGATTTAACCAACTGTTCCGAGAAGCTCACGCAGATGCGCGGGCGGGCGGAATCGGATTCGACAAAATTTTCGACAATGCGGAAGCCATATTTGCCAATCGCATCATCCAGCGCCGCCGAGGTATCGTCCCGCGGCTGCAAGGATTGCGCCAGTCGCAGCGCCTGCACCTTGTCGCGGCCGCGGTCGATCCGCTCCAGCGCGTCGCCCATCGTCAACAGGATGGTGTGCTGCAACGCCTTGCTGTCGGCGCGCAAATAGGCGTTCACCGCTGCATAATAGGCGCGGTCAAGGAAGTTGCGCTGCTGATCGCCCGAGGCTTGCCCCGCCGCCAGCAACAACCGCGCATATTCCGCCCAGTCATTGGCGGAATCGGTCAGGTTCAGCGCGGCACCGGTATAGGCCGAAGCCCAGGAATAATCGCCATTCGCCTCTGCATCCGCTGCTGATGCCAGATGTTCTTCGGCGGAGTAGCCGTTGGTGGTGTGGCTGTTGGCCAGTTGCGCGGCCTGTTCTGTAATGGCCGAGATTTCCCAGTCCATCACGAAATTCAGTTCGGCACGCCGGGCCTTGGCGCGGGCTTCGGCTCCGGGTTCGGCGGCCAGCACATAGCCAGAATAGGCGCCGTTGAAAGCCGCCGCCTCGCCTACCGAAGACTTCGGAAAACAAGACCCGTTGCGGGTGTTGAAGGTAAACGCTTCGCATTGCTTGTTGGTCAGACAGGCGCGTTGGCAGGCTTCCAGCGTGGTATCGAAAATCGAGGAAATATCGCCGCCGGGCAGGTCGGTGTTTTCGCTAAGCACAAACCGTTTGGTCGGGATCAGATCGTCTGCCAAAACCGTGCTGGGCAACGACAGAATCAAGCCGATAAATACGCCCGACAGGACGCGACCAAAACCACCGCGCATTGCTGAAATCCTTCCAAGATGAACGAGGCAAGTCTGACACGGCCCCCGCTTTGTTGGCAAGCAATCTTGGTAACCTGACGATCTTTGTCACGTTAATCAGCCGTTCATTTTGTTGCGCCAAATTGCCCAAGACTCAGGGGCCAGAACGGCCTGGTTCACAGAATGTGGCGGAACGGAACGGGCATGGATTTCGCAGAGCGGTTGGCAAAGGAAAGGCGTGCACGTCTCGCAGCGGAACGGCTGCTGGAACAGAAGAGCCGCGAACTTTTTGCCGCCAACGAAAAGCTTGGCCTGCACGCGCGGTCGCTGTCAGATCAGATCGTCGAGCAGCGGCAGGTGGTGAAATCCGCCCTGTCCGAGGCCGAACTGCTCAAGGATCAGCAATCGCGCTTTGTGCAGGATCTTGATCGTGCCCATACTGTCGCGGTCATGGCCGAACGGCGGCTCTGGGACAGCATCAACACCATTACCGATGGCTTCGCGGTGTTTGACGCCAGCCAGAAACTGGTCGCCGCCAATGCCGCCTATCTGGCAGCGTTTCAGGATCCAGATATTGCGCCGGGCATCCCCTACGTCGATCTGATGTGCATCGCCGCCGAAAACGGTGTCATTGATCTGGGCGACCGCACGCCGGATGTCTGGGTGGCAGATATGCTCGCCCGTTGGGAACACGACCCGATAGAGCCGCTGACCGTGCAGTTTCGCAATGGCAGCTGGATTCGCATGGTCGATCAACGCGCCCGCGACGGCGATATGGTCAGCCTTGCCTTGAACATCACCGATCAAATGCGAATTTGGGCCGCCATCGAAGCGATCCCCGACGGATTCGTGCTCTTCGACAGGGAGGAACGTCTTTTGACCTGCAATCAACGCTACCGCGATATCTACCCCGAATCCGCTCCGGCCATGGTTCCGGGGGCAAAGTTCGAGGACATCTTGCGCTTTGGCCTTGATCATGGTCAGCACCTTGATGCCAAAGGGCGCGAGGCAGAGTGGCTGTCTGAACGGCTGTTCCTGCATCGCAATCCGGGTGCTCCGGTGGAACAGCGCCTGTCCGATGGCCGCTGGATTCGCGCGCAAGATCAGGCCACGCCGGATGGTGGTCGCGTTGGTCTGCGGATGGACATCACGCACCTGAAAGAACAGCAGGCTGCGCTGGAAGCCGCCCGCGTTGCCGCCGAAGCCGCCAGCCGTGCCAAATCCGCTTTCCTCGCTAATATGAGCCATGAAATCCGCACGCCGATGAATGGCGTTGTGGGGATGGCGGAACTGCTCTGCGATACCACCTTGTCCGAAGAACAGCGGCTGTTTGCCGAAACCATCCGGTCCTCGGGCGAGGCGTTGCTGGTGATCATCAACGATATTCTCGATTTCTCGAAGATCGAGGCAGAACGCTTGACGCTGCATCCAGAACCCTTTGATCTGGAACGCACAATTCACGAAATCACCATGCTGCTGCAACCGCGTGCCCGCGAGAAGGGCATCGACCTGATGATTGATTTCGATATGTTCCTGCCCACCCGCTATGTCGGCGATCCGGGGCGGCTGCGGCAAATTCTGACCAACCTGATCGGCAACGCGGTGAAGTTCACCGACAAGGGCCACGTTCTGATCCGCGTCGTCGGGCTGGAGGGCGATGCGGGCAAACAGCAGCTGCACATCACCGTCGAAGATACCGGCATCGGCATAGCGCCGGAGCATCTTGCGCATATTTTTGGTGAATTCAATCAGGTAGAAAGCCAGTCAAACCGCAAGTTTGAAGGCACCGGGCTGGGTCTGGCCATCACCAAACGCCTGATCGAACGCATGCAGGGCGAGGTTTGGGTTGACAGTGATCTGGGCCGCGGATCGTGTTTCGGCTTCCGCTTGACCCTGCCGATTGCCGAAGACGCGGAAGAACCCCGCCTGCCGATTTCGGTGAAACGGGTGCTGGTGGTGGATGACCAGTTTATCAACCGCACCATACTGGAGCGGCAATTGGTGCCTTGCGGCATTTCGGTAACGCTGTGTCGTTCTGGGGTAGATGCGCTGGCGGCATTGGCTGCAGCAAATTTTGACGCGATCATCACCGATCACGACATGCCGGAAATGGATGGCTTGGCGCTGGCCAACCGTATCCGCGCGCAAGGTATCGCCACGCCGATCCTGCTGCTGTCCTCCAGCCCCGCCAATGCGCGCGAGGCGGAGGGGGCCGAACATCTGGCCGCCACCTTGCAAAAGCCGATCTTGCGCGCTGATCTCTATCGCCGCCTGCAAGCCTTGGCTGCCCCTGTACCGGCAACCCCGCCGGTGGCGGAGCCAATCCCGGTGGCCGAACGCCGCCAGATGCGGGTGCTGACGGCAGAAGACAACCGCACCAACCAGTTGGTGTTTCAGAAGATGGTCCGCGACATTGATATTGAATTGGTGTTTGCGAACAATGGGGTAGAGGCAGTTGCGCTGTTCAAGAGCTTTCAGCCCGATCTGATCTTCATGGATATTTCCATGCCGGAAATGGATGGACGCGAAGCCGCCCGCACCATTCGCGCGCTTGAGGGCGGAAAATCACATGTGCCGATCATCGCGCTGACGGCGCACGCCATGGAAGGCGACGCAGAAGCCATTCTTGCAGCGGGGATCGACCGCTATATGACCAAGCCGTTGCGCAAGGGGGCGATCACCGAAACCCTGGCTGATTTCTGCCCACCCGTGGCTCGACCGATCGAGGCTGCGGCCGAAAATGCAGCTTAAGCCGCCTGTGCCTCGGCGACCTGGCGGCTGAACACCAGCCGTGACGCATCGGATTGATCGGGGCGAAAGCCATAGCCGCCCAGATCAAAGCCGCGCAGATCGGCTGGGTCTGTCAGATGATGCAGCGCGATAAACCGCGCCATCGCGCCGCGTGCTTTTTTGGCCCAGAAACTGACGATCTTCGCCTCGCCGTTGCGTTCTTCCAGAAAGACCGGTGTGATCACCGGCAGCTTCAACGCCTTCGGATCGACGGCGCTGAAATATTCGGTCGAGGCGCAATTGATCAGGGCCGTCGCGCCAACCTCGTCAGCCTGTGTGTTCAGCGCCTTGGCAATCGTCTTGCCCCAATAAGCATACAGCGTATCGCCCTTGGGGTTGGCAAGGCGGCTTCCCATTTCCAACCGATAGGGCCGGATCGCGTCCAACGGCCGCAACAGTCCGTAAAGGCCGGACAAGATCCGCAAGTGCCCTTGCGCCCACCGCAGGGTGTCCGGGTCCATTTTGCGCGCTTCCAGCCCGGCATAAGTATCGCCATCAAACAGAAACGCCGCCGGAACTCCCGGCGCGTCGGCGGTAAAGGCCTTGAAACGGTCGTGGTTCAGCTGACCCAACGCGGGCGAGATATCCATCAGCTTGCACAAATCCTGTGGGCTCAGCGTGCGCGCAATCTTAGCCAGCCGGGTGGCGTCATTGGCAAAGGCAGGGACCGTTGGCGCAAGCCCACGCAGGTCATGCGGCTTTTCGTTCAGTCGCTTGGCAGGGGAAATCACGGTCAACATGGCATGCTCCTTCGCGGCAAGATGTAGCGGGCTTCAGCTGTCGCGCAAGACCTCAAGAAACGCGGGGCCAAACCGTTCGATCTTTTGTGGGCCCAAATCGCCGACCCGATCCAGATCATCCAGGGTTGCGGGTCGTGCCTCGGCAATCTTGCGCAAAGCGCCAGACGACAGGGAAAGCGGTTTTCCGGTGCCATCCGGGCCGCGTTGCAGCTGCACCTGCGTTTCGGCCAGCCGGTCGTAGATCTGCCCGGAATCCCGCCCGGCAAGTTTGCGCCGCGCCGGATGCATCCCCCCTGCATCTGCACCAGTGATCACCTCCAAAAACGCCCGACCGAAGCTTTCCAGCTTTTTCGCGCCGACCCCGGTGATCCCCATCATCTGATCCAGACTGGCGGGGCGCTTTTCTGCCATTTCGATCAGGGTGCGGTCGGCGAAAATCACATAGGCGGGCACGCCTGCAGCCTCGGCCAGCCCGCGGCGCTTGGCTTTCAGGGCCGAAAGCAGGCTGGCGTCTTCTTCCGCCACGAAGGTTTTTACCGCCACGCGCGGCACGGCCTTTTCAATCGTATCCTTGCGCAGGGTAATCTGCGCTTCACCGCGCAGGATCGGGCGGGCGGCCTCGGTCATCCGCAGCGCGCCATAGCGGTCAGGGTCGGGGCGGACCAGATCGCGCCCCATCATCTGCCGGAACACCGCGCCCCATGCCGGTTTGGACAAATCACGCCCAACGGCGAAGGTAGGTAATTGATCATGACCCTTTTCGCGCACTTTTGCGGTCGAGTTTCCGGTAAGAATATCAATAAGATGCCCCGCACCGAACCATTCACCCGTGCGTAGCATCGCTGACAGCGCCTTGCGCACCGCATCGGTGGCGTCGAACAAAAGCGCAGGACGGTCGCACAGATCGCAGTTGCCGCAGGGTTCGGCGGCCTCGCCGAAATAGCCCAGCAAGACCTGACGGCGGCACGCGGTGGCCTCGGCCAGACCGAGCAGGGCATTCAAACGGCCATGATCGGCGGCCTTGCGATCGGCCGGGGCCGCGCCTTCGTCGATCTGGCTGCGGCGCAGACGGATATCGTCGGGCCCATAAAGCGTCATCGTCTCGGCCGCCGCGCCATCGCGCCCTGCGCGGCCGATTTCCTGATAATAGCCCTCGATTGATTTCGGCAAATCTGCGTGTGCCACCCAGCGGATGTCGGGTTTGTCGATGCCCATGCCGAAAGCAATCGTTGCCACCACGATCAGCCCGTCTTCTTGCTGAAAGCGGATTTCGACGCGGCGGCGTTCTTCGGCCTCCATGCCGCCATGATAAAAACAGGCAGAATGCGCCTCGGCGCGCAGGGCTTGGGCAAGGGTTTCGGTTTTTGCCCGCGTTGCACAGTAAACAATGCCCGATTGCCCGCGCCGGGCTGCCGCAAACCGCAAGATCTGGTCGCGCGGGCTATCCTTGACCGCAAAGGCCAGATGAATATTCGGGCGATCAAAGCCACGCAGGAAGGTTTCCGGTGGCTTGCCATCAAACAGGCGCGTGACGATTTCGGCGCGGGTTTCTTCGTCGGCAGTCGCCGTAAAGGCTGCCAGCGGCACGTTCAAGGCCCGCCGCAGCTCGCCAATGCGCAGGTAATCGGGGCGAAAATCATGGCCCCACTGGCTGACGCAATGCGCTTCATCCACCGCGATCATCGTGCAGTTGATCCGGCGCAGCATCGCCGTTGTGGCCGCAGCGCCCAGCCGTTCCGGCGCCATGTAAAGCAGCTTCAGCCGCCCCTGGTCCAGTGCTTCGAAGACGGCTTCTGTTTCTTCATCGGTATTGCCTGATGTAAGCGCCCCCGCCTCGACCCCCGCCGCGCGCAACGACCGCACTTGATCCCGCATCAGGGCGATCAGCGGTGAAATCACCACCGTCACCCCATCGCGGCACAGGGCTGGCATTTGAAAACACAAGGACTTCCCGCCCCCTGTCGGCATGATTGCCAACGTGTTGCGGCCCGCCATCACCGCATCGACGATTTCTTCCTGACCGGGGCGAAAGCCGGGGAAGCCAAAGATGGATTGCAGCAGGGCGCGCGGATCAGACATCATCACTTTTCCCGCCAGCTTACACCGACGCGGATTTGCAAAAGGTAAAGGTCAGTAGAAAGCGGCGGCGTTGTTGATCAGGACGATACGCAGGCCGTAAACCACCAGCAGCACGATCAGCGGTGCCAGATCAAGCCCCGCCATGTTCGGCAGCACCGACCGAACCCGTTCGTAAATCGGGTCAAGCAGGCGGTTCAGCCCATTCCAGAGCTGCCCCACCACCGGTTGCCGCAGGTTCAGCACCTGAAAATTGATCAGCCAACTCATGATGATATGGGCCAGAATGATCCATTTGGCGATATCGAGCAGCAGCATCAAGATTTGAAACAGCGAGGTCATAGTCGGCTCCAACCACAATAGATTGTGGCAGAGGTAACGTCAGACCCCACAAAGGGCAATGGTTTCCGCAGCGTTTTACTTGACGCCTGCGCCCTTGCGCGGCAGGGCAGGGCCGGAGGTGCCCGATGTATCCTTACGTTCGTATGGCCAAAGAGCTTTGGAAATTTCGCAATGCCCCGCGTCTGGGCATTCTGGAGCCGCATATCAGCAGCCATCGCATCTGGCCGTGGGATCTGGACCCGTGGCGCGAGTTGAACAACGGTCGCACCTTGACCCTGTTCGATCTGGGGCGAATTCCGATGTCGGTGCGGATGGGGTTTGACAAGGTGGCCAAGGGCAAGGGCTGGGGTATCACCGTGGCGGGGAATTCGACGCGCTATCGCCGCAGGGTGACGCTGCTTCAAAAGGTGACGCAGGTCAGCCGCGTGGTTGGCTGGGATGATCGGTTTACCTATCTGGAGCAAAGCTTCTGGCGCGGCGACGATTGCACTTCGCACATGCTGCTGCGGTCGGCGTTTACCTCGAAAGGCGGCATCGTGCCCCCGGCCGAGGTGCTGGCCGCGCTTGGCCAGCCAGTGCAAAGCCCGCTGTTGCCAGATTGGGTCAGCCATTGGATCGCGGCTGATCAGCAGCGGACTTGGCCGCCACAACGTTAACTTGCGCGAGCGGCCGATTTCAGGCTTGATTGGCAAAAATCAATCGGTAGGGCAGGAAATGGCAACGGCACGGCAGCGCATCTGGGGCTGGTATTTCTTCGATTGGGCCAGCCAGCCCTACAACACCTTGTTGTTGACCTTCATCTTCGGCCCATATTTTGCCGAGGTGGCGCGTGGCTACTATATGGGCACCGGCATGGAGGAAGAAGCCGCCAAGGCCGCAGCACAGGCCTATTGGGGCTTCGGGCTGACAATTGCTTCGCTGATCATTGCCGTGCTTGCTCCGATCCTGGGCGCAATTGCCGACGGCACCGGGCGGCGCATGATCTGGATCTGGATCTTTTCGACCTTCTACGTCGCGGGGGCTTGTGGCTTGTGGTGGATGACGCCCGGAGGTGAGGCGGGCATGCTGGCTTGGGCTGTCGCGGCCTTTGGTCTTGGCTTCATCGGCATGGAGTTCACCACGATTTTCACCAACGCTCTGATGCCCACCCTGACCGACCATGATGATATCGGCAAAATATCCGGCTCGGGTTTTGCCTTTGGCTATTTGGGCGGGCTGTTGGCCCTGATCGTGATGCTGGTGTTGTTTGCGGAAAATGCGACCAGCGGCAAGACGCTGATCGGGATTGACCCGGTGTTCGGGCTGGACACAGAGGCGCGCGAAGGCACCCGTATCGTCGGTCCGTTTACCGCGCTTTGGTATGTCGTGTTCATGATCCCGTTCTTCCTTTGGGTGAAAGAGCCGAAGGTTCACGCCAGCAAGATCCACATTGGCGCGGCGCTCGCTAGTTTGGCCGAGTTGATCCGCGGCCTGCGCTTTCGCAAAAGCCTGTCCGCTTATCTGTTTTCATCGTTGTTCTACCGTGACGCACTGAACGCGCTTTACGGCTTTGGCGGGGTCTACGCCTCGAACGTGCTGGATTGGTCGATCACGCAGATCGGCGTGTTCGGCATTCTGGGTGGTGTCACTGCGATGCTGGCGTCTTGGGTTGGCGGTCGGTTAGACAAGCACTTTGGCCCGCGTTTTGTCATTGCGTGGTCGATCGTGGTGCTGACATTGGTCTGCCTGATCATTGTCGGCATGACCCGTGACAGTCTTTGGGGCGTCGCACTGGACGCAGGGTCTGCCACCCCGGATATCATCTTTTACATCTGCGGCGGGCTGATCGGTGCGGCGGGCGGGCCACTGCAAGCCGCGTCGCGTACGCTGCTGGTGCGCCATACCACGCCGGACCGCGCCACCGAAGCTTTTGGTTTGTTTGCACTTTCCGGAAAAGTGGCCAGCTTTATCTCGCCCTTCCTGATCGCTGTCGTTTCGCATTTCAGCGAATCTGCGCGCATCGGGATTTCGCCGGTGATCGCGCTCTTCCTGATCGGGCTTATTCTGCTAATTTGGGTCAATCCAAAGGGTGAGCAGCAATGATCCGTAAACTTGTCTTGTGTCTGGTGCTATTGGCGCCTTTGCCTGCGCAGGCCGAAAAGCTTGCGAACAAGTTGTTTGGCGCGGCAGATAACCCGAGCGCCCAGGATGCGATGCCAATTGGCAGCTATGCGCGCGGTTGTGCCGCCGGGCTGGTCGAACTGCCGGAAACCGGGCCAACCTGGCAGGCGATGCGGCTGTCGCGGAACCGTAATTTTGGCCACCCGATGCTGGTGCAATATCTGGAAGAGCTGTCGCAAAGTGCGACGCAGATCGGCTGGAGGGGGCTTTATATCGGCGATATGGGCCAGCCGCGCGGTGGTCCGATGACCTCGGGCCACGCCAGCCACCAGATCGGTCTGGATGCCGATATCTGGATGCTGCCGCCCCAGCGGCTCGACATGTCGGGCCAAGAGCGTGAAAAAATCAGTTCGATTCCAGTGCGTTCGGCGGATCAAAAATCGGTAACGGACAACTGGTCGCCGCGTCATCATGCGCTGTTGCAGCTTGCAGCGTCCGATCCTCGGGTTGACCGGATATTTGTCGCGGCGGCGGTGAAGATTGAAATGTGCAAGACCGCCAAGGCAGCCGACAAGAAATGGCTGCAGAAAATCCGCCCGATTGCCGGGCACGACACGCATTTTCATGTGCGGTTGAAATGCCCGAAAGGCGCGCGACTGTGCGAAACCCAGAAACCCAGCGTGTCCGAACTGTCGAACGGCGGCAATGGTTGCGACGAGTCGCTGATGTGGTGGGTGTCGGATGCCTATCTGAATCCGCCTAAACCCACCAAGCCGGAAAAGCCGCAGCCGCGCAAGAAAGGCCCGCGCGAATTCACCATGGCCGATTTGCCCCGCCAATGCGCAAACGTGCTTTCCTCGCAATAGCGGCAGGGATGGTGCTGATCGCGGGGCTGGAAGGCAGCGCCAGCCCCACCCCTCCGCCCGGCTTTCTGGATGCGTGGACGTGGTCGATGGACGACGCACGCTTTGGTGGCTTGTCTGGGCTGGAGATAGCCGAGAACGGGCTTGACTTCATTGCGCTTTCTGATCGCGGCGCCATCACCTCGGGGCAGCTTTCGCGGGATGCGCAAGGGCGGATCACAGCGATCAGCGCGCAGCCTTTTCAGTTGCTGAAGGCGCATGGTACGGCTGCCCTGCTCGCTGCGCGCGCCGATAGTGAGGGGCTGGCACTGGCACCCGATGGGTCGGTGTTTGTGTCTTTTGAAGGTGCAGCGCGCGTGCTGCACTACCCGCGCTTGGGCGGATCAGCCGAAAACCTGCCTGTTGCGCCCGATTTTCGCCACATGCCACTGAACGCGGCACTGGAGGCACTGGCGATTGCGCCGGATGGCACGCTGTATACCTTGCCCGAGCAAACCGCGCAGCAGGATCAGCCGTTTCCGGTCTATCGGTTTCGCAATGATCAGTGGGAAAACACGCTGACAATCCCGCGCGAGGGCAGTTTCTTGCCGGTAGGAGCGGATTTTGGCCCGGACGGGCGGTTCTATCTGCTGGAGCGCGATTTTCGCGGTCTGTCCGGTTTTGCCAGCCGTTTGCGTCGCTTCACCCTGACCGATGCCGGGTTCGCCGATGCCAAGACCCTGCTGGAAACCCCGGTCGGCCTGCATGACAACCTGGAAAGCGTGTCGATCTGGCGCGATGCGGCGGGGCATCTGACTGCCAGCATGATTTCGGATGACAATTTCAATCTGCTTTTGCGCACGGAAATCGCCGAATATCGCCTGCCGGATTGACAGGGCCGCAGCAAAGCGGCTAAGCCGCCGCGTCCCATCCTGGGCCAAGTCTCCGCGACCTTGTAAAAAACGGATCACAAAATGAACAAACTGCTTCCTGGCATTCTTGCCATGGCTACCATCGTGGTGGCGTCCAACATTCTCGTGCAATTTCCCATTGGCCAATGGCTGACTTGGGGCGCCTTCACTTTTCCTTTCGCCTTTCTGGTTTCAGAACTGGTAAACCGCTTTTACGGTGCCGCTGCAGCACGCCGGGTGGTGTATTTTGGTCTGATCGTCGGGCTGATCTGTTCGGTCATCGGCACGCAAATCGTTGGCGAGTTTGGCCCGCTGGTGACGATCCGCATCGCCATCGGTTCCGCCATCGCCTTTCTGTTCGGTCAAATGCTGGATGTGGCGGTGTTTGACCGGCTGCGCAAATCGGCGTGGTGGCGGGCACCGTTTCTGGCATCGGCACTGGGATCTTCCGTCGACACCGTGCTGTTCTTTACCATCTCGTTTTCCACCGCTCTGGTCTGGATCGATCCGTCAAATGACGTGTCTTGGGCTGCTTTGTCCGTTCCGCTGCTGGGCTTGGGCCCCGAGGTGCCGCTGTGGGTTTCGCTCGGGCTGGCCGACTTGTTCGTCAAGCTTGCGGTGGACGTGATTGCCCTGATGCCCTTCCGTATCGCCATCGCAAAATACGCAGCACGGCTAGCGTAAAACCTTTTGACAAACACAAAATCTGTGTCACCTTTCGCATATCGGCAACCATTTGAAAGGAGGTGACCCAGTGTCTAGAGTGATATTGGAGAGCGGTGTCGGGACAGTCGTGGGGGGTGTTTTCTAGGGGCAGCCCTCTGGATAAACAGACCACAGATTGGGCTTTTGATACCTAACTGGCCCATCTCCTTAGATCTCGGAAAGGGTTGCCGCACACCGGCAGCCCTTTCTCTTTTTCGCGCGGTTCGTTAGCGTAGTGATATGCTGTGGATCACCGACACCATCTCGATTGCCGACTGGGAGCTGAGCGAAAGCTTCATGCGCGCCTCTGGGCCGGGGGGGCAGAATGTCAACAAGGTCTCGACGGCGGTCGAGTTGCGCTTTGAGGCTGAACGCTCGCCGCATCTGACCTCGGGAGTGAAGGCGCGGCTGAAAAAGCTGGCTGGGCGGCGTTGGACGCTGGAAGGCGCGATCGTGTTGCAGGTGGAAGACACCCGCAGCCAGCTTCGCAATCGCGAACTGGCGCGTGAGCGTCTTGCTGATCTGATCCGCGCCGCTCTGGTTGCGCCAAAACGGCGGATCGCCACCAAGCCTACCTATGGCAGCCAGTTGCGCCGTGTGGCCGCAAAGGTCCAGCGTGGTGAAGTAAAAGCCCTGCGCGGCAAACCGGGTGAGGAAGAATGACCATCGAATCCCTTGCGACAGAGGCCGCAAGCCATTGGGGCGGCAAAGTTATCCGCCTGATTCGCAATCGTGAAAACGCGGTTTTCGAAATTTCCACGCCCCAAGGCCGCGCCGCCTTGCGCTTGCACCGCCAGGGCTATCAGGACGATGCCGCGATCCGATCCGAGCTGTGGTGGTGCGCCGCGCTTGCCGAAAAAGGCGTCGCAGTTCCGGCCGCCTTGCCCAGCCGGGACGGCGCTTTGCTGGTGCGGCTTTCTACTGGCCGCAACGCTTCGGTGATTGATTGGGTGGAAGGCGAGGCGTTGGGTGAGGCGGGCAAGCCGTTCAATCGGTCTCTGGATCAGGTGCTTGCCCAGCATCATGGCTTGGGCCGTCTGCTTGCCGATTTCCATACCGCGACTGATAAGCTGACTCTGCCTGCCGATTTCACCCGCCCGCGTTGGGATATCGAAGGTCTGGTTGGTGAAACCCCGTTCTGGGGCCGCTTTTGGGAGCATCCGATCGCCTCTGCCGCGCAGGCCGAAACCCTGCGTCGCGCCCGCGCCTTCCTGCGCGAGCAGCTGACCGCCTATGGTGAAATCGGCGATTTCGGCCCGATTCACGCCGATGTCTTGCGTGAAAACGTCATGGTGCATGAAAATGCGCTTTCGCTGATCGATTTTGACGACAGCGGCTTTGGCTTTCGCCTGTATGATCTGGGCACTGTGCTTAGCCAAAACCTTTACGAAACGGCCTATCCGCACATCCGCGATGCCTTGATCGCCGGCTATGCGGAAACCAAGCCGGCCTCGATCCGCATGGTGGAAACCTTCACCCTGGCGCGCACCTGTGCTTCGGTCGGCTGGGCCGCCCCGCGTCTTGGCTTGGACGACCCGGTTCACAAGACCCATATCGCCCGCGCCGTGATGTGGGCGGATCGGCTAATGGCGGGTTGAATGCGGCGTTGCCGTGCTTTCGATCCCCATTTCTATAGTTAGACCGTGACCACCTGCGCGGTTTGCTCGCCCACACCGAAGACGCGCTTGTAGCGTGCGATCTCTGCCGCGGGGCCCATCGCCTTGTTCGGGTTGTCCGATAGCTTCACCGTTGGGCGGCCATTTGCCGAGATTGCCTTACACACCAGACTGAACGGGGCCAGCGCGTCACCCGCAGTCAGGCCACGGAAATCATTGGTCAGCATGGTGCCCCAGCCGAAAGAAACCTTGACCCGCCCGACAAACTGCCGATGCAGCGTTTCAATCGTTTCAACATCCAGGCCATCCGAGAAAATCACCAGCTTCTTGCGCGGATCTTCACCGCGGTCTTGCCACCAGCGAATGGCGATTTCCGCTCCAATTGCCGGATCGCCGCTGTCGATGCGAATGCCGGTCCAGGAAGCCAGCCAATCGGGCGCGTTTTTCAAAAAGCCTTCGGTGCCAAAGGTATCCGGCAGGATGATGCGCAGATTGCCGTCGTGTTCCTCTTGCCAATCTGCCAGCACCCGATAGGGCGTTTGCGCCAGTTCGGCATCAGAGTTCGCCAGCGCCGCGTAGACCATGGGCAGTTCGTGCGCGTTGGTGCCAATGGCTTCAACTTCGCGGCGCATTGCGATCAGACAGTTCGAGGTGCCGGTGAATTTATCCTCCAGCCCTTCCTGCATGGCCTGCACTGCCCAATCCTGCCACAGAAACGAATGCCGCCGTCGGGTGCCAAAATCGGCAATCTTCAAACCGTCGATGGCTTTCAGTCGGGTAATCTTTTCCCACAGCTTGGTCATCGCGCGGGCGTAAAGCACTTGCAGCTCGAACTTGCCCTGCTTTTCCAGCACGGCCCGGCCGCGCATTTCCATCAGCACGGCCAAAGCCGGAATTTCCCACAACATCACCTCTGGCCAGCGCCCCTCGAATGTCAGCTCATACTGGCCATCGCGTTTTTCCAGATGGTAGGCCGGCAGGCGCAGGCCTTCGAACCATTCCATGAAATCCGGGCGGAACATCTGCCGTTTGCCGTAAAATGTGTTGCCGCGCAGCCAGGTGCTTTCGCCACGGGTCAGCGATAAAGACCGCACATGATCAAGTTGTTCGCGCAGCTCGCCTTCGTCGATCAACTCCGCAAGCCGCACCGATTTTGATCGGTTGATCAGGCTGAACGTGACGATGGTATCCGGCTTGTTGCGGAAAATCGACTGACACATCAGCAGCTTGTAAAAGTCCGTGTCAATCAGAGAGCGGACGATCGGGTCGATCTTCCACTTGTGGCTCCAGACGCGCGTGGCGATGTCGACCATGTCGGCCCTCCCTTTGCGTCCCTGTCTACGGCATTCTTGCGGGAAAGGTCAAAAGCATCTCGCGCTGCCGCAGTGCGTTCAAGCACGGCGTAAAGTTCGGCTCGGGCCAACGGCTTTGTCAGAACCCCATCCATTCCGGCTGCCATGCAAAGATCAGCCTCGTCCCGCGACGCATAGGCGGTCAGCGCAATGATCGGGCAGCGCGGCAGGTTCCGCGCAGCTTCGAACGCCCTGATTTCACGCGTGGCCTCATGGCCGGTCATTTCTGGCATGGACACATCCATCAGCACCAGATCGGGCGGATCGTTGCAATAGGTGGCCACGGCCTGCCGCCCATTGCCGACTTCGGCAATCGCCGCGATCGAGCGTTCCAGCAGCTTGCGGGTGATCAGCATGTTGGTGCGGTTATCTTCTGCCACCAGAACGCGCAGCGTGGTTTGTGGCGCTTTGTGCGCTGCAAGGGCAAGCCGCGCGGTGTCTTTGGCTTGTGGCAGGCGCAAGATCACCGTGAAGACCGAGCCTTGCCCGAGCGTGGAGGCCACCTCGATATCGCCACCCATCTGCTGCGCCAGCAGTCGTGAAATCGTCAGCCCAAGGCCGGTGCCGCCAAACTGCCGCGAGATGGTGTTGTCGGCTTGCGTAAAGCTTTCAAACACATGGCCGATGCGGTCGGCAGCAATGCCGATGCCACTATCGGTGATGGCGATGCAGATCCTGTCATGCTCTGCTTCGGTCGTCGTTTGAAGCGTCACCCGCACGCTTCCCCTGACGGTAAACTTGACCGCATTTCCCAGCAGGTTCAGCAAGATCTGCCGCAAGCGCCCGGAATCCCCCAGATAAAGCGGTGCATCCGGCGGCAGATCAGTGACAAGCATCAGCCCCTTCTTCGTGGCGGTCGGGCGCAACAGATCCAGCGCGCCTGCAACGCTGTCGATGATCGAGAACGGTTCGGTCAGCAGGTCCAGCTTGCCCGCCTGACATTTGGACAGGTCAAGCACATCGTTGATGATGGTCAACAGCGCCCGGCTGGATTCAATAATCGTGCTGACATAGTGCCGTTGGCCCGGATCGAGCGTGGTTTCCTCCAGCAGTTCCGCGACCCCGATCACCCCGTTCATCGGTGTGCGAATTTCGTGGCTCATGGTGGCGAGGAATTGTGATTTCGCTTTCGCGGCGGCTTCGGCGGCCTCACGGGCCAGCGCGAGTTCTGCAGCATGGGCCTTGGCTTGGGTGATGTCGCGCTCAACGGCGATAAAGACATCCGGGCTGCCGTCTGCGCGTAAGACCGGCGTCATCGAGATTTCCATCCAAAGGTGCCTGCCGTCGCGCGTGCGATTGAGCAGTTCGACGCGCGTTGGCACGGCATTGCGCTGGGCCGTCCGTAGGGTGGCTTCCGCCTCCAGATTGGTTTCTTCCGCGTTCAGAATCTCACCCGGATGCCGTCCGACCGCTTCGTCAAAGCTATAGCCGGTGATGCGGGTAAACGCCTCGTTCACCCATTCGATCCGGCCATCTGGCGTGGTAAAGATCACAGAGTCATTGGCGTGTCGCGCCACCAGCGCCAGCCTTTCGGCTTTGCGTGCGGCGCCTGCGGCTGCGGCGCGGGCGGTGACCAGATCGCTCCGCTCTTGCAGCAAGGCCTGCTCAAATCGCAATCGCTCAGTCTGCCCGCGTTCGACGGCGCGGATAAACAGCGTTGCGGTATAGGCCATGATCAGCATGGCAATCACCAGAAACCATTGGTCTGTCCCGCCATGACCGCCTGACCGGATGTCGTCCAGCAGCAGTGCCGCCCCGGTCAGCGCATAAACCGCCAGCCGCAAATGCGCGCCACAGGGGAAGTATCGTCGCACCAGCCCTGCGTTGATCGCCGCAGACATCAGGAACGAGGCTGCAAAGAACCGGGCAGAATCTGCACCGCTGCCTCGCCAACAGATCAGCACACAGGCGGCAATCGTCATGGCTTGCAGCGCTCCGGTCAGCATCGCCAGACGGCGGGCGATCAGTGGCACGGCACTGTCGCGGTAGCGGCGATACAGGCTCGACAGCAGCAGGCAATCCACCGCTTCGCCCAGCAACGCAAGCGCCGCCGCGAGTAGCCCCAGCGGCAGCGAAACCAGCATCGCAAGACTGATCGCGCCTGTTGCCGTCATGGTTTGCCGGATCAGAAAGCCGCGTGCCCGCGCCCGCGCAAAGCGCAAGAACATGCCATCATTGCTGTTGCGCGCGATGAACTTGTCCACGTCACTGATCATGCCTGCTTGCATTCCGCTGGCCCCATGCCTTTCGGGGCAGACTAGCGGGCAAGCGTTAAGGCAAAGTAAGCGTCAGCTGACCCAATGCACACCAGCCGCCAGGCACTTCGTGCGCGCCTCGGCCAGTGAACCGTTCAGATCAATCGCCCGGCAGGCGCTTTCCAGCAGCGTCACCTTGAACCCAAGGCCTGCCGCGTCCAGCGCCGAATAGGCAACGCAGAAATCCGTTGCCAACCCCACCAAAGTGACCGCCGTGATGCCGCGAGAGCGTAAATAGCCCTCCAGCCCGGTGGCAGTCTTGTGGTCATTCTCGAAAAACGCTGAATAGCTGTCGATCCCGGCGCGAAAGCCCTTGCGGATCACCAGTTGCGCCGGGTCGCTGTGCAGCGCCGGATGAAATGCAGCACCCGCCGTGCCTTGCACGCAATGGGTCGGCCATAGCACTTGCGGGCCGTAAGCCATCTCGGTCATTGAAAACGGTGCCGCGCCCGGATGATTGGCCGCAAAAGACGCGTGGTCCGCCGGGTGCCAGTCTTGCGTCAGCACCACGCAGGCAAACTCGGCCATCAGCGCGTTGATCTGCGGGAGGATCGCATCCCCCTCGGCCACCGCCAAAGCACCGTCGGGGCAGAAATCGTTCTGCACGTCGATCACGATCAGGGCTTCATGGGCTTGGCGCATCCGCATTCTCCTTTTCGCTGCCTGCTGTCTTGGGTAAGCAAGGCTGTGGCAAGGGTCAACTGAAAGCAGGACGATGCGTAAGGCACTGATCTTCGGAGCCTCCGGGCAAATGGCGCGGACGCTGGCCCCGATGCTGGCCGGGCAGGGCTGGCAAGTGGATGCGGTGACGCGCGCAGGCCGCCCCTTGCCGCCCGAACTGGAGCCTTTCGTCGGCCACGTTCCGCATGGCGAAAGCCGCGCGGCAACCATCCGCGTCGGGGGCGGTTATGACGCCGTGTTTGACCCGATGGCGCTGGGTGCCCGCGACGCCGCCGACCTGCTGGCGGCGCAAGCTGATGTCGGCCAGTTCTGCGTGATCTCGACGGCCTCGATCTATGCCGATGCCGAGGGCCGCTCGCTGGAAAGCAGCGGTGCCACCGGCTTTCCGCGGTTCCCGCGCATGATCGTGGAATCGCAGGCGACCGTTGCGGCTGGCGAGGGGTATTCGTCGGGCAAAGTCGCGATGGAGCAAGCCTTTGCCAGCGCAAATGCCACCATCCTGCGCGCGGGTGCGATCTATGGCATCGGCGCGCGGCATCCGCGTGAGTGGTGGCTGGTCAAACGCCTGCTGGATGGCCGCCGCGAAATCCCGTTGATTGATGCGGGCGGGAATATCTTTCAAACATCATCGGCCAGCGGCATCGCGTCTCTGGCCATGCATTGCCTGCAACACGGCCACACCGGCATCTATAACGCCGCCGATCCGCAAGCGCTGACCGTGGCGCAGATCGCCGCCGCTGTTGCCAAAGCGATGGATCGCGAGGTCACCCTGATCGCGGTCGATGATCTGCCCGACCATCTGTCGCATGTCGGCTTTTCCCCGTGGAGCTGCGAATATCCGCTGCGCCTGTCCACCGCCAAGGCGCGTGCCTTGGGCTGGGATGGCGGGCCTCCCTATGAAAGCCAGCTGCCCGCCTACATCGCATGGCTTTGCCAACACGCCGCGACGTGGCAAGACGATTTCCCCGCCTTCGCAGCCTATGGTCACGACCCG
Source organism: Paracoccaceae bacterium (assembly GCA_009773375.1). Taxonomy (GTDB): domain Bacteria; phylum Pseudomonadota; class Alphaproteobacteria; order Rhodobacterales; family Rhodobacteraceae; genus Cypionkella. The sequence continues at coordinate 41,425 of WRPH01000006.1, read as the reverse complement.
TTCGACTACATCGCCGAAGACGTTGCTCTGCGCCAAGCTGTCCGCTTGTCCTGACCCGCAACTGGGCGTAAATGGCACGGATGCAGATCGTCGCCGCCCTATACCACTTCACCCGCTTCCCCGACCCCGCCGCCTTGCGAGGACCGCTTTTGCAACTTTGCACCGCGCAGGGGGTCAAAGGCTCGCTTTTGCTGGCACAAGAGGGCATCAACGGTACCATCGCCGGGCCGCGCGCTGGCATTGATGCGGTGCTGGAGCATTTACGCGCGCTGCCGGGCTGTGCTGCGCTGGAGCATAAGGAAAGCTACGCCGAAGACATGCCCTTTGGCCGCATGAAGGTGAAGTTGAAGCGCGAAATCGTGACGATGGGCAAGCCCGATGTCGATCCGGTGGCGCGCGTCGGGTCTTACGTCGCGCCGCAGGATTGGAACGCGCTGATTGCTTCCCCCGATGTAGCACTGATCGACACCCGCAATGATTACGAGGTCGGCATCGGCACTTTCGAAGGTGCGGTTGATCCCGATATCCGCACTTTCCGGGATTTCCCGAAATGGTGGGAAGAACATAGGGATGAATATCGCGGCAAGCGCATTGCGATGTTCTGCACCGGCGGGATTCGCTGTGAAAAATCAACGAACTACTTGCTGGGCCAGGGCATTAACGAAGTCTTCCACCTCAAGGGCGGTATTCTGAAATATCTCGAAGATGTGCCCGCCGAACAGTCGATGTGGAACGGTGAATGCTATGTTTTCGATGGCCGGGTATCGGTTGGTCACGGGCTGGTTCCGGGCGATTTTGACAGCTGCCATGCCTGCCGCCGCCCGATCAGCGCAGCCGACAAGCTTCATCCCGAATATGAACGCGGCGCTTGCTGTCATCATTGTGTGAACGAATATTCGGAAACTGATCGTGCCCGTTTCCGCGAGCGTCAGCGTCAGATGGATCTGGCTGAAGCGCGTGGCGAAAAACATTTCTCAGACTGATAGCAACTGCCCCGCAGCCGCGCTATTCTGGCGCTAACAATGCGGAGGATGGCATGAAAGCAGACTGGATCGCGGTCGATTGGGGCACCTCGAACCTGCGCGCTTGGGCGATGGGGCCAGATGGCGTGATCGCCGAAGGTGGCTCTGAAAACGGCATGGGCCGCTTGGCGCGGGATCAATTTGAAGCCGCACTTCTCGAAGTCATTTCCCCCTGGCTGGGCACTGGGGAAACGCCTGTTTTGGCGTGCGGCATGGTCGGCGCGCGGCAGGGTTGGTTTGAGGCCACCTACCGCGCCGTGCCCTGCGCCCCGGTTGAGCCCGGCGATCTGACCGCGGTTGCGACGCAGGACAAGCGCATCCGCGTGTCGATCGTGCCGGGTCTTCAACAGCCAAACCCCGCTGATGTGATGCGCGGCGAAGAAACCCAAATCGCCGGAGCTTTGGCGCTAATGCCCGGATTTGACGGCGTTTTCTGTCTGCCCGGCACCCATTCAAAATGGGCGCATGTTTCTGCGGGCGAGGTGGTGTCGTTCCAGACCTACATGACCGGCGAGATGTTCGCTTTGCTCTCCACCCAGTCGGTTCTGCGCCATGGCATGGCCGAGGGCGGCTGGGATGAAGCCGCGTTTGATCAAGGTGTCGATGATGCATTCTCGCGTCCCGAAAAGATCGCTGCACGTTTGTTCACATTGCGCGCCGAAGGCCTGTTGAACGGCCTTTCCGCCGCTGCCGCCCGCGCGCGCCTGTCAGGTTTGCTGATCGGCAGCGAATTGGCCGCCGCCAAACCCTATTGGCTTGGTCAACGCGTTGTGCTGGTCGGGGCCGAGGCGCTTGCCACCAGTTATGCCCGCGCGCTTGCCGCGCAAGGCGTCACCGCCACCCGGCTTGACGCCACCGCTTGTTCCCTCTCTGGCCTCGCCACCGCGCGCGGCTTGTTGCGAAAGGCTGCACAATGACCCGTCCTCTTATCGCCATCCTGCGTGGCATCACCCCCGCCGAGGCGCTGCCGATCACCGAGGCGCTGATCGCCGCCGGAATCACCCGCATCGAGGTGCCGCTGAACTCGCCGCATCCGATGACCTCGATTGCTGCAATGGCCAAGCACTTCGGATCATTGGCAGAAATCGGTGCTGGCACCGTGCTGACGGTGAAGGATGTGCAGGAAGTTGCTGATGCAGGCGGTCGGTTGATCGTGTCGCCGAACTGCGATCCGGCAGTGATCCGCGCCAGCAAAGCCGCCGGGATGGCCAGTTGGCCGGGGGTGATGACCCCGACCGAATGTTTCGCAGCACTTGCCGCCGGGGCGGATGGGTTGAAGATTTTCCCGGCCAGTCTGATCGGCCCTGATGGCTTGAAAGCCATCCGCGCGGTGCTACCGAAAGGCTGCCAAGTTTATGCCGTTGGCGGCGCGGGCGCGTCGAATTTCGGCCAGTGGATCAAGGCTGGTGCAGACGGTTTCGGCATCGGCACAGCGCTTTACACACCGGGGCTTTCCGCCGCCGAAGTCAGCGCCAAAGCCGCCGCCATCGTTGCCGCCTATGACGAGGTCAGCGCATGATTTTCGATGATCGTCGCTGCGAATTGGGCGAAGGCGCGCTCTGGCATCCGCAACGTGAACAAATGTTCTGGTTCGACATTCTGAACCAGAAACTGCTGTCGCAAGACCGCGATGGCCCGCGCGAATGGCGCTTTCCTGAAATCGTTTCCGCCGCCGGATGGGTCACCGATGACGTGCTGCTGATCGCTGGCGAACGTGATCTGTTCCTGTTCGATCTGGAAAGCGAAGAGGTCGAAACCCTTTGCCTGCTTGAGCAGGACAAGCCGCAAAACCGGCCCAACGATGGCCGCGCCGATCCGCAGGGCGGCTTCTGGATCGGCACGATGGGCAAGAAGGCCGAGGCGGGGGCTGGCGGCATTCATCGCTATTATCGCGGCGAAATTCGTAAGATTTTCAGTGGTATAACAATTCCTAACTCTATCAGTTTCCCGCCGGGGGGGCGCTTTGCCCATTTCTCGGATACGGTGACAGGCAAAGTCATGCGGGTGGCGCTGGATGCCGATGGCTGGCCGAAAGGCATGCCGGAAACCTTCCTTGATCTGACGGCCGAAGGCCTGAACCCCGATGGTGCCGTAGTCGATTCCACCGGGGTTTTGTGGCTGGCGCAATGGGGCGCAGGCCGCGTGGCGAGCTATGCGCCCGATGGCCAGTTTCTGCGCGCCATCAGTTTTGATGCGCCGCACACCTCGTGCCCGGCCTTCGCAGGGCCGCAGTTGACCGCGCTGATTTGCACCACCGCGCAAGAGGGAATGGATGCCGCCGCACGACAGTCCCACCCGCATGCGGGCAAGACCTTTGTGGCCGAAGGGGTCGCCAAGGGGCAAAGTGAACATCAGGTCATAATATGAAACGCACGCTTGGCGTCTGCTATTACCCCGAACAATGGCCGCAGTCGCAATGGGCCGAAGACGCGCAGCGCATGGCCGATCTGGGCCTGACATGGGTGCGGATTGGCGAATTCGCCTGGGCGCGGATGGAGCCGACGCCGGGCAAGTTTGATTGGGCATGGCTCGATCAAGCCATTGAAACCCTTGGCAATGCTGGTCTTCGGGTGGTTTTGGGCACGCCAACTGCCACCCCGCCGCGCTGGATGTTGACCAAGCATCCCGACATGCTGGCGCTCGACCAGAATGGTCAGCCGCGCGGCTTTGGGTCGCGCCGTCATTACTGTTTCAGCCACCGGCCCTACCGTGCCGAATGCGCGCGCATCGTCACTGCGCTGGCCGAACGCTATTGCTCTAACCCGCATGTTGCCGCATGGCAGACCGACAACGAATACGGCTGCCACGATACCACGCTATCCTATTCCGCCGCTGCCACCCATGCCTTCCGCGACTGGTTGGCGCAGCGCTATCAGTCGCCACAGGCGTTGAACCGGGCGTGGGGCAACGTGTTCTGGTCGATGGATTACGCGTCGTTCGACGAGATTGATCTGCCCAATCTGACCGTGACAGAGCCGAACCCGGCGCATGTGATGTCCTTCCGCCGTTTCGCCAGTGACGAGGTGGTCAGCTTCAACCGAGCGCAAACTGACATCATCCGCAAGCATTCAGCCGCGCCGATTGCGCATAACTACATGGGCCAGATCACTGATTTTGATCATTTTGCGGTAGGTGCCGACCTTGATATCGCCGCGTGGGATGCCTATCCGCTGGGCTTTCTGTCTGACCGGCTGCCAGCCACGCCCGAGCATCGCAAGCGCTTTGTCCGGCAAGGCGATCCGGATTTTCAGGCCTTCCACCATGACCTCTATCGCGCCGTTGGTCGGGGCCGCTGGTGGATCATGGAACAGCAGCCTGGCCCGGTGAACTGGGCACCGTGGAACCCCGATCCGCTACCCGGTATGGCCCGGCTGTGGGCATGGGAGGCATTTGCGCATGGGGCCGAAGCCGTGTGTTATTTCCGCTGGCGGCAGGCTTCATTTGCGCAGGAACAGATGCACGCCGGCCTGTTGCGCCCCGACAGTGTCCCCGCGCAAGCTTATGAAGAGACTGCACAAGTGGCCGCTGAGCTGGCGCAGATACCCGATGTCTCTACCGCCCGCGCTGATGCCGCACTGGTGTTCGACTATGCCTCTGCATGGGCGTGGGAAACCCAGCCGCAGGGCCGCGATTTCAGCTATTTCCGGCTGGTGTTTGACGCCTACAAGGCCCTGCGCAAGCTTGGTTTGAACATCGACATATTGCCGCCGGACACCGCCGATCTGTCGGCTTACAAACTGGTGCTCGCCCCCGGTGTCGCCACTTTGTCGGCTCCGTTCCTAGACGCATTGGCGATCCACCAAGGCATTGCCCTGATCGGCCCGCGCAGCAACAGCAAGACGGCAGAGTTTGCCATTCCGCTGCCGCTGCCGCCCAATCTGCCCGGTTTGACCGCCACTGTTGCGCGGGTCGAAAGCCTGCCGCCGGATGTTCCGGTGCCGCTGACCGCAGGCGGCAACTTCCTGCATTGGCGCGAAAAGCTTGAGGCAACCGCCGAGGTGATCGAGACAACCGAAGATGGTTGGCCCGCGCTGATCCGCGCGGACGGGCTGCATTATCTGGCGGGCTGGCCGGACGAGGCGGCCTTCACCCGGTTGCTGACCAGTCTGTGCCACAAGGCAGGGATCGAAACCGATCCGCTGCCCGAAGGCCTGCGCCGCCGCGACAGCGCCACGCATCGGTTCTTGTTCAATTACAACGCGGTGCCGGTGGAGTGGGGCGGAGAGATCATTCCCCCCGCCGGCGTTTCATGGCAGCCGCATCAGGCCTGAACTTTTGCCGCGCCGTCTATGGCGAGGAACGCATAGCCATTTGGCCCCAGCGTCAGCGTGCCCCCCGAAAGGCTGGCCACTTGCTGCGGGCCAACCAGCCCGCCCACGCCGGAAGCCTGCACCGCAACCGGGTTTGGTGACAGGTTGAACAGGCACAGCAGCGCCTCACCACGGGTGAAGCCCAGAATCGGCTCTGGCAGATCAAAGAATCGTGTCGCACCTTCGATCAATGCCGCCGATCCGTTCCGAAACGCCAACATCTCGCGGTAGCTTTCCAGAACAGACCCCGGCACCCCTGCCTGCGACGCAACATTGCGGGCCAGTTGCGGTGCTTTCACCGGCAGCCACGGCTTGCCAGTCGTAAAGCCGCCATTGGCTGATCCATCCCAGACCATCGGCGTGCGGGTATTGTCGCGCCCCACCGGTTCGGGCCAGAAGTTGATGCCCTGCGGGTCGGTCAGTTCTTCAAACCCCAGTTCGGTATCGGTCTGGCCCAACTCCTCGCCCTGCCACAGGCAGATCGAGCCTTGGAACGACAGCAGCAGCGCGCCCGCCTGCCGCGCCAGCGCGTCCTGACTGACGCCATGTTTCGCCCAGCGGCTGGCGTGCCGCACCACGTCATGGTTGGAAAACGCCCACATCGGCCAGCCATCCGGCGCGCCGCTAAAGAAATCGGCAATCCGGCTGCGGAAGAACGCCGCCGAATAGTCATAGCCCATCATCTCGAAGCTATAGCACTGATGCAGCCGACCCGGCGCGGTATATTCCCCCATCATCCGAATGGCATGATGCGTCTCGCCCATTTCGCCAACCGAGGCGCGGGCGTGATATTCATCCAGCAGCGCCCGGATACGCTCCATCCAGCGCAGGTTCTCCGGCTGGTTCTTGGAAAACAGGTGATACTGCATCTGATAAGGGTTGCCTTCGGCTTCCGTTTTCACCCGGAAATCGGCAGCATCATCACGCAACTGCTTGTCATGGAAGAAGAAATTTACCGTGTCAAAGCGGAAGCCGTCCACGCCCCGCTCCAGCCAGAAGCGCATGTTTTCCACCATCCAGTCCTGCACCGCAGGGTTGTGATAGTTGAAATCCGGCTGCTGTGTCAGAAAGTTATGGAAGTAATACTGCTTGCGCCGCGCGTCCCATTGCCAAGCCGGGCCGCCAAACACCGATAGCCAGTTGTTCGGCGGGGTGCCATCCGGGCGCGGATCGGCCCAGACATACCAATCCGCCTTCGGGTTGTCGCGGCTGGCGCGGCTTTCCTTGAAGAACGGGTGTTGGTCGGACGAATGCGACAGCACCTGATCAATGATCACTTTCAGCCCCAGCGCATGCGCCCGCGCCACCAGCGCATCGAAATCCGCCAGCGTGCCGAAGGTTGGGTCGATATCGGTGTAGTTCGACACGTCATAGCCCATGTCCAGCATCGGCGAGGTGAACACCGGCGAAAGCCAGACCGCCTGCACACCCAGGCCGGCAATATGATCCAGCCGCCGGGTGATGCCCTTCAAGTCGCCGATGCCGTCGCCGTTATCGTCCTGAAACGACCGGGGATAGACCTGATAGGTCACCGAACCGCGCCACCACTCTGCCATTTTCCCGCTCCGCCCAAGGATGTTTGCGCTATCCTAAACCGCTTTGGAAGGCTTGGACAGACCCGGCTGCGCTTGTATTGCACACAATTCCGCCGTTGACCGTGCAACCGCATCCGCTATCGGTGGCGAAGACCGAAGGGGATGCCGATGACCAAAGCTGCACTTTTCACGCCCGTCCTGATTGCAGGCTGCGTCATTCTGATGCTGAACTTCGCCATCCGCGCCAGCTTTGGTGTGTTTCAGATTCCGATTGCCGCCGAATTCAACTGGGTCCGCGCCGATTTTTCCATGGCGATTGCGATTCAGAACTTGGCTTGGGGCATCGGCCAGCCGATCTTCGGCGCGCTGGCAGAGCGATTTGGCGACCGCCGCGCCATCATCGCCGGCGCGATCCTCTATGCGGCGGGGTTGGTGCTTTCCAGCTATGCCGTCACGCCGGGCCAACACCAGTTGCTGGAAATCCTTGTCGGCTTCGGCATCGCAGGCACCGGCTTTGGCGTCATCCTCGCCATTGTCGGCCGCGCCGCAAGTGCTGAAAACCGCTCGCTGGCTTTGGGCATCGCCACCGCTGCCGGGTCGGCGGGGCAAGTGTTTGGCGCGCCCACCGCGCAGGCGCTGCTGAACTATTTCCCATGGCAAACCGTGTTCCTGATCTTTGCCGTCACCATCCTTGCCGCGTTGTTCGCACTGCCTTTCCTGCGTTCCCCGACCGTTGCCACCAAGGCGGAGTTGGAGGAATCCCTCGGCACCGTGCTGATCCGCGCCTTCAAAGATCCGTCTTACACGATGATCTTTCTGGGCTTCTTTTCGTGCGGTTATCAGCTTGCCTTCATCACCGCCCACTTCCCGGCGTTTGTGACCGAGAAATGCGGCGCGATTGATCCGACTGGCATGCTGGCTGGGATCGGCATTACCAGCACCTCGGCGCTGGGGGCAGTTGCGATTTCGCTGATTGGCTTGGCGAATATTGCCGGCTCGATCTTTTCGGGCTGGCTGGGCAAACGCTATACCAAGAAATATCTGCTGGCGGGCATCTATGTGGGCCGCACCATTGCTGCCGCCCTGTTCATCATGCTGCCGATGACGCCGACCACGGTTTTGCTGTTCTCGTTGGTGATGGGCGCCTTGTGGTTGGCCACGGTGCCGCTGACCAGCGGTCTGGTCGCGCATATCTACGGGCTGCGCTACATGGGCACGCTTTATGGTTTTGTGTTCCTGTCGCACCAGATTGGCAGCTTCCTTGGCGTCTGGCTCGGCGGCATGATGTATGACATCACCGGAGATTATACTCTGGTCTGGTGGATCGGTGTTGGCGTTGGCGCGTTCTCGGCCATCGTTCACCTGCCGATCCGTGAAAAGCCGCTGTTGGCTCAGGCCGCCTAACGAAAGCCGATTATGCGCCTTGGACTCGCCGCCCTTATTCTGGCCTATGTGCTCAGCCAGTTCTACCGCGCCTTTCTGGCTGTGCTGACGCCGGTGCTTGCCGCCGATCTGGGGGCGACGCCGGAAAGCCTCGCTTCGGCCTCCGGCCTGTGGTTTCTGGCCTTCGCGCTGATGCAGATCCCGGTGGGCGAGGCGTTGGACAGGTTTGGGCCTCGGCGCACTGCATCCATATTGCTGGCGGTGGGCGGCGTTGGCGCGGGCCTGTTCGCCGCGGCGAACGGGCCGGGGATGATCAACATCGCGATGATCCTGATCGGCGCAGGCTGTGCGCCGGTGCTGATGGCCAGCTACTATATCTTCGCCCGCAGCTTTTCCCCGGCTGTGTTCGGCACCTTGGCGGGCGTGGTGATCGGCATCGGATCGCTGGGCAATATCGCCGCCTCGCTGCCTTTGTCGGCGGCGGTTGAGGCGTTGGGCTGGCGTGCCACCATGGCGACGCTGTCGGGCCTGACCCTGTTCATCGCCGCCGTCATTGCAGCCCTTGTCCGCGACCCCGAGCGTGTCAGCATCACTCAAAAAGGCTCCCTGCTGGACTTGCTGCGCATGCCTGCGTTGTGGCCGGTTCTGGTGATGATGGCGGCCTGCTATGCCCCCAGCGCCGGGCTGCGCGGGCTTTGGGCCGGGCCGTATCTGGCCGACGTATTCGGTGCTGATGCCCAACGCATCGGGCAAGTAACGCTGATCATGGGCTTGGCGATGGTGGCGGGCAACTTTGCCTACGGCCCGCTGGACCGCTTGCTAGGCACTCGCAAATGGCTGATTTTCGGCGGTAATCTGGCGATGGTCGCCTGCTTGCTGGGGCTTGCAGCCTACGCCTCGGCCCCTGGTTGGCTGCCAGTTGCACTGATGGCGGGGGCAGGGCTGTTCGGCGCGTCGTTCCCGATGGTGATGGCGCATGGCCGCGCTTTCTTGCCGCCGCATATGGTCGGGCGCGGGGTGACGCTGATCAACCTGTTCGGCATCGGTGCGGCGGGTCTGATGCAGATCGCCACCGGGCGGCTGCATTCCGCCTTTACCCCCGACCCGGCGCTGCTGACCTCGGCACCTCCGGCCACGCCCTATGTCGCGCTGTTCCTGTTCTATGCCGCCTTCACCTCGGCGGGCCTGCTGATTTACCTGTTCGCAAAAGATCGCACGGATTGACCGATGCCGCCTGAAATCGAGGTCATCGCCCCCAACTTCAAACGCCGGATTTCCGGCGTCACCGCCACCATTGTTCGGCTGATCCCGCTGCAAGCCCGGCTGATCGGCATCACCACCACCGGCCCCGGCTTGCCCGCCGATCTGCCGCATCTGCCACTGTGGCGGGTGGCGCTGCTGCCCAATAGCCGCTGGCGGGTGTTTCACGCCCGCCGCAATCTGGAAATGCTGGTCGGCATCCTGCTGCGGGATCTGCTGCGGCGCAAATTGCGGCTGGTCTATACCTCGGCTGAACAACGTGATCACGGCGCGCTGACGCATTGGCTGGTTGGCCAGATGGATGCCGTGGTGGCGATCACCCCGAAAATCGCGCCCTTCGTGCATCGCCCGGTGCAGATCATTCCGCACGGCGTTGATACCGAGGCGTTCCATCCCGGCGACCGCACCGCCGCTCGCCGCCGCTTTGGCTTGCCGGAAACCGCCACGCTGATGGGGTGTTTTGGCCGCATCCGTGCGGAAAAGGGCGTTGATCTGGCGATTGATGCAGCCCTTGCGCTGATGCCGACCCGCCCCGACCTGCACCTGATCTTCGCCGGAAAAGTCATCGACAAAGAGCGCGGCTTCTTCGCTGAACAACAGGCGAAAATCGCCGCCGCCAATCTGTCAGACCGCATCCACTTCCTTGGCGAAAAGAACTGGGCCGACATCGTTCCCCTTTACCAATCCCTCGACCTCTTCCTCGCCCCCGGCAGGCGCGAAGGCTTCGGCCTGACCCCGCTAGAGGCGATGGCCTGCAACATCCCCTGCGTCGCCGCCGATGTCGGCGCCTACGACACCATGATCACCGAAACCACCGGCAGCCTTGTGCCGCCCGGCGATGCGACCGCGCTTGCCCGCGCCATCGCGGCATGGATCGACGATCCCGCCCGCCGTGCCGCAGCCTTCCCGCGCGCCGAGGTGTTGGCCCATCACGGCTTGCAGCGCGAGGCCGAAGCCCTTGTCGCGCTCTACCGTCGTCTGATCACCGAAGCCTCCTGACGATTTTGCGCCAACAAGCCCTTCCCCCCCGCGCGCCCATGCGGTAAGGGGGCACGTCTTTGACGGTCAAAGACGATTATAGGAGAACCCCGATGGGCTATAAGGTCGTCGTCGCGGGTGCCACGGGTAACGTGGGCCGCGAAATGCTGAACATCCTCGCCGAGCGCGAGTTCCCGGTGGACGAGATTGCCGCGTTGGCATCGCGTAAATCGTTGGGCACTGAAATCAGCTTTGGCGACAAGACCGTCAAGACTAAGGATCTCGACACTTTCGATTTCACCGGCTGGGATATCGCCCTGTTCGCCGTGGGGTCCGAGGCGACCAAGATTTACGCGCCCAAGGCTGCGGCTGCGGGCTGCATCGTGATTGATAACTCGTCGCTCTACCGCTACGACCCGGCGGTGCCGCTGATCGTGCCGGAAGTGAACGCCGACGATATCATCCACTACAAGAACAAGAACATCATCGCCAACCCGAACTGTTCTACCGCGCAGATGGTCGTGGCTTTGAAGCCGCTGCATGACCGCGCCCGCATCAAGCGGGTCGTGGTGTCCACCTACCAGTCGGTTTCCGGCGCGGGCAAGGAAGGCATTGACGAGCTGTGGGATCAGACCAAGGGCCTCTACGTCCCCGGTCAGGAAGTCGCGCCGAAGAAATTCAGCAAGCAGATCGCTTTCAACGTGATCCCGCATATTGATGTCTTCCTCGACGATGGCTCCACCAAGGAAGAGTGGAAGATGGTCGCGGAAACCAAGAAGATTCTCGACAAGAACATCAAGGTCACTGCGACCTGCGTGCGGGTTCCGGTGTTCGTCGGCCACTCGGAATCGATCAACATCGAGTTCGAAGAATTCCTTGATGAACACGAGGCCCGCGATATCCTGCGCGAGGCTCCGGGCATCATGGTGATCGACAAGCGTGAGGCTGGCGGCTACATCACCCCGGTCGAATGTGTCGGAGATTACGCGACCTATATCAGCCGCATCCGGCAGGACAGCACGATTGATAACGGCATCAATCTGTGGTGCGTTTCCGACAACCTGCGCAAGGGCGCGGCTTTGAACGCGGTGCAGATCGCGGAACTGCTGGGCAACCGGATTCTGAAAAAGGGCTGAGCCACCGCTGCATTGATCTGCAAAACCCCGCTTTCTGGCGGGGTTTTGTTTTGGCTGTCCGCATGTGGACGCTGCCTCTGCTTATGTAAAATCAAAGCCTTACGGATGCGGGTTTACCCATTCTTTAGCTTTGCCTACAGCCGGACACCCGCCTTCAGCCCGTCATAAACCGCCTCTTCCGCCGTGCGGGGGGCGAGGCAATCGCCGATCTCGATCACCTCCAGCCCCAGCCCGGCCAGATCATCGGCAAGCCCCGTCACCGGCAGATGGCCCAAGCTTAATACCAGCGTATCCACCCCGGCGATTTCAACCGCATCGCCGCTGGCCGTGTGTTGCAGATAAACCGTATCCTCGGCGGTGCCGAACAGCCGCATGTAGGGCCGTACCTCTACCTGCAAACGGTGCAATTCCGCGGCGATGCTGTCGCGGACATATAGCGGCAAGGCCTCGCCGGGATGCAGCCCGTTCACCGCAAGCGTCACCCGCGCGCCGTCGCGGGCGGCCATTTCGGCAAGCCCCGGCGCGATCCAGTCGCAGCGCCAATCGGCCACCACCACCCGCGCGCCCAAGCGCACCTCGCGCCGCAACACCTGCCACGCGGTCACAATCTGCACCTGCCCGTCGGTCGGCAGATCGGGCACATAGGGTCGCGCGCCGGTGGCGATAATCACCGCATCCGGCGCTTCGGCCTGCACCAGATCGCGCGTCACCGTCACGCCGCGCCGGATCTGCACCTGCGCCAATTCCATTTCACGCGAAAGATTGGTGATGATGCCACCAAATTCGGCGCGCTTCGGCAGCAGTTGCGCCAGCAACGCCTGCCCGCCAAGCTGGGTGCTGGATTCAAACAGCGTCACCTCATGCCCACGCTTGGCCGCCGTGATCGCCGCCTTCATCCCCGCCGGGCCGCCGCCGACCACCATCACCCGCTTGCGCCGACTCGCGGGTTTCAGCGTGCCATAGGTCAGCTCGCGGCCCGTTTCCGGGTGCTGGATGCACGAAATCGGCAGGCCACGGTGGAAATGGCCGATGCAGGCCTGATTGCAGGCGATGCAGGCGCGAATATCTTCCACCGCCCCGGCTTTGGCCTTGGCGGGCATCGCCGGATCGCAGATCAGCGCGCGGGTCATGCCGCAGACATCGGCCTTGCCGCTGGCAATAATCGCCTCTGCCTCGTGTGGTTGATTGATCCGGCCAGCCACAAACACCGGTATTTTCAGGGCCTTGCGGAAGGGCGCGGCATCGGCGGCGAAATAGGCGGCGGGATAGGCCATCGGCGGCGCGATATGCACCGCGCCGCCAACCGAAGCCGAGGTTCCGGTGGTGACATTGACAAAATCCAGCGCCGGTTCCAGTGCGACGCAGGCCGCCAAAGCCTCGGGCAGGGTGAGGCCGTCTTCGTCGCGATCGCCCGCAGAAATCCGCAGACCGATGACGAAATCCTCAGAGGTGGCGGCGCGAATCGCAGCCAGCACCTGCCGCAAAAACCGCAGACGGTTGGCATCTGATCCGCCGTAGTCATCCTGTCGCAGGTTGACGCGGGGGTTCAGGAATTGTGAGGGCAGGTAGCCGTGCGAGGCGACAAACTCTACCCCATCAAACCCCGCCTCGTGCAGCCGTGCGGCGGCACTGGCATAGCCCGCGATGATTTTCTCAATCATTTCAAGGCTCAGAACGCGCGGCATCACATGAAAACGTTCGTTTGGCACCGCCGAAGGCGCATAGGCGACGGCCAGCAGACCATCGGCGCTTTCCATGATCTCGCGCCCCGGATGGAACAATTGCGAGAAGATCACCGCGCCTTCGGCATGCACCGCCTCGGCCAGACGGCGATAGCCGGGGATGCAAGCGTCGGTCGTGGCCATCAGCAGATGCGAGGTATAGCGCGCGGTTTCATGCACCCCGGCGACCTGCGTGATGATCAGCCCGACGCCACCCTTGGCGCGGGCGCGGTGGTATTCGATCAGCGCATCATTCACCGTGCCATCGGTCGGCAAGGTGGTATCGTGCCCGGTGGACAGGATGCGGTTTTTCAAGGTTGCGCCGCGCAGGGTCAGCGGGGCAAATAGGTGTGGAAACTGGGTCATGCTGGCCTTCGGTTTTGCCCAGTGCTAGCAAGGCCAGTAAAAAATGGAAGCGTAATTTTACTTATGGCAAATTTTATCTCAGATATTTGGGTCTTGAGATGACCGATCCGACGGGGTTTCTGGGCGAGCGGATGCGCGGTTTGCGCAAGCGGCGCAACCTGACGCTGGCGCAACTGGCCGAGTCGGCGGGGCTGTCGATTGGCTATATCAGCCAGTTGGAGCGCAATCTGGCCTCGCCCTCAATCCCGGCATTGGTGAATATTGCCAAGGCGTTAGGCGTCACCGTGCAGTGGTTTTTCGCAGGCGAGGCCCCGGTGCCGGAAGACGAGCGCGGCTATGTGATCCGCCGGGGCAACCGGCTGAGCCTGCGCTATGCCGGTGGCATTGTCGATGAATTGCTGACGCCAAAGCTGAGCCTGCAGGTCGAGATGATCTACACCCGAATGCCTGCGGGCAGTGAAAGCGAACAATCTTACACCCACGAGGGCGACGAGGTGGGATTCGTGTTGCAAGGTCAGCTGGAAATCTGGGTCGGCGCACGGCATTTTCTGCTGCACGCCGGCGATAGTTGCAGCTTTTCCTCGCGCGAACCCCACCGCTACCGCAACTCCGGCCCCGATGAGGCGGTGGTGCTGTGGGCGATCAGCCCGCCCAGTTTTTAGGAATGTTTCTGGCCGACCGCCACCGCCTCGATCTGGGCGGCGGCTTCCAGTGCGGCCAGAAAGCCGCCAAACAGCTTGCGCATCGCCGGTTGTTTGTAGGGAAAAATCGCCGGATCATCCATGTTGTGCACGATCATCGCCACGTCGAGTTCGAACACCAGCAGCCGCCCGTCGGGCAGTTCGGCGCAGTCGATGCCGAAATAATCCAGACCGACCAGCCGATACAGCGCGGCGAAGGCTGTGGCGTGGCGGCGGGCGAAATCCTGATCAAACCGCTGCATCCACGCGGCTTCGGCGTCGCGGCGGGCGGGGTTTTCTGCCATGTCGGCGTTCAGGTAATGCACCATCCAGTGCTTTGAACTGGCCTGATGGCTGGCAAAGGCGCGGCCTTTGATCAGCACGATACGCTGTTTGGTATATAGTCCGTCGGCACCGCGATAGTCGATGAAGGGCGCCACATAAACGCTGGCGGCAGCGCTGTGCGCCAGCCAATGCGCCAGATCCGGCAGGCCGGTGATCCGCTGCATGCCCGCGCCCGCGTGGCTGCCGGTGGGGCGCAATATCAACGGAAAGCGCAGGCCCTGCCCAAGCGCCGACAGCGGCAGGCCCGACAGCACTTGCGCCAGGTCATCGCGCGTCAGTTGATGCGTCGGGGGGGCGTAAAGCGATGCTTCATCCGCCAGCAACTGGCTGACCCGATCCCGCGTCAGGCTGGCGATCAGGGCGGCGGCGTTGTTGAAGATCGGCCTGCGCCAGCCCGCCAAAAGCCCGGCCAGCACCAGCAAGGTGCGGGCATTTTCCGGCGATTCGCCGATGGCCATGAAGGCTACGTCATGCGGCGGCAGATCATCCAGCCGCTGCGTCGTGGCATCGACAAAATGCAGGATCAGCACCGCATCGGAGCCTTCCAGCAAGAAATCCAGCGGGGTGTTGGCCATGAAATCGCCCGGCGTCACAAAGGCCAGAATCCGCAAGCCGGTGCCGCGCCCGTGACAAATCTGATAGCTGCGCTGCATCCGCACCGCGTTTTGCTGCAATATCCGGCCTTCCAGCGCCAGATCGCCGCCTTGCGCCATCAGCAGCGTCGCCAGATCCAATTGCGCGGCGGGGTCGATCAGCGGGCCTTGCAGGCGGGCGACCAGACTGCGGGTCAGATCGGCTCTATCGGCCCCGGCATAGGCTAGCCGCACAATGGCCGATGGCCCAAGGCAGGTTGGCACGGCATCTGGCCATGCCGGGACAGGCGGGCCGTAGAGAGAGGAAGAAAGCTGCATAACGCTCCTTTACACGCGCCGTTCTGGCGTGTGGCAAGGATAGGGCGGGGTTTCTAAAGAAACCGTTGCGGCGTTTGCGCCTGCTTGGGGACCGGCCCACCCCATGCCGCGTGATAGGGCAGCGTCAGGCCAAGCCTTCCGCCGTCAGCACCTGCCGGACTGAAAGCGCAGTTTTATCAACGATCTCCGTCAGTTCTGCATCGGTGCAGTTATAGGGCGGCGCAAGGATGACGATGTCGCCAGACAGCCCATCGACGTTGCCGCCAACCGGATAGCAGATCAGGCCGTTTTCCATCGCCTGCGCGCGAATTTTCATGAAAAGTTTAAGCGAAGGGTCAAATGGCGCTTTGCTGTCGCGGTCCGCCACCAGTTCGGCACAAATGAAATGGCCCCGGCCGCGAATGTCGCCAATGGCGTCCACGCCCTGCAAGGCATCGGCCAGCCAGCCCTTGATGCGGGATTCGTTGGCGGCGACGCGGGCCAGCAGCCCTTCGCGCTGCACGATCTTTTGCACCGCGACCCCGGCAGCACAGGCTGCGGTGTGGCCGGTAAAGGTGTGGCCGGTGCCAAAGGTGCCGTCCACGGCGCGGATCGCCTCCCACACCTGCGTGGTGCAGACAGCGGCCCCCAACGGCTGATAGCCGCCCGCCAGACCCTTGGCGACCGACATGATGTCGGGCTCTACCCCGTCGCGCTGCAACGCCCGCCACGGCCCGGTGCGGCCCGCGCCACACATCACCTCGTCGGCGATCATCAGCACGCCGTATTTGGTGCAGATTTCGCGCACGCGGCGGGCATAGGTTTCGGGGGCAGGCACGCAGCCGCCCGCCGCACCGACCACAGGTTCAAACACGAAACCGGCAATGGTTTCGGGACCATGCGCCAGAATTGCCGCCTCCAGTTCCGCCGCACAAGCCTCGCCTGCGGTAGCGCTGGTGGCCCCGGCGATGGGGCGGTAAGCGTTGGCAGGAGAAAGCTTGATTGACGGGATGAATGCGCCTTCATAGGCGGCGGTGCGTTCGGCAAAGCCGGAAAGCCCCAGCGCGCCCAAGGTGTTGCCGTGCCACGACCGTTCGCGGCTGATGAAGCGACGCCGCGATTTCTGGCCGATGGCGGTCTGGTATTGCAGCGCGATCTTAAGGCAGCTTTCCACCGCTTCCGACCCGCCGGTGACAAACACCATCTCGCGCAGGGTGCCACCGGCCTGGGTGCGGATGATCTCGGTCAGCTCCTCCAGCGCATCGGTGGTGAAGTTATAGCGGTAGCCGTGCGCGATCTGCGCCAGTTGGGCGATGATGGCGTCGTTCACCTCGGTATTGGCATGACCAAGGCAATAGACCGCAGGCCCGCCCGAGCCGTCGATATATTGCTTGCCGGTCGCATCCCACAGATAGCTGCCCTTGGCGCGCACCACTTTCGGCAGGGCGTGGGTGGTGGTCAGGCTATCGGTCTGCGGTTTGGCGGCCATGATCTGTCCTTTGCTTTGGCGCGACCATGGCAGGGCGCGGAATGGCCGACAAGAGGGCGCGGGGGTTGCGGGATGGGGCAGGGCGGCCCTAGGCTTGCGCAAATTCAGGAGGATTTCATGCGCCGTATTGCCGCTTTGGCCGTTTTGTTGACCAGCGTTTCCCATCCCGCCTTGGCTGACCGGATTCTGGCCTCCAGCCAGATCACCGCTGTCACGGTTTACCCCGAAGGCGCGCAGATCACCCGTGAGGTCAGCTTTGACGTGCCTGCCGGTCAGCATGACCTGCTGATCACCGATCTGCCCGCCGAAACGCAGGCCGAGCTGATCCGCCTGCAAGCCGAGGGCGTGCAACTGGGGGCGTTTTCGCTGCGCACCGACCGGCTGCCGCCGCGTGAAGACCCGACCGATCCGGCGCAGGTTGCCGCGAAAGCCGCAGTCGAGGCGGCGCAGGCCGGGGTGCGCAGGGCGCAGGCGACGGTAGATGCGATCAACGCGCGGGTCGAGGCGTTCGCTGCCCAAGCCGATTTTCTGCGCAGCGTGAAGCCGGAAGGCGATGCGGTGACGGTGGACGGCGTCAAGGCACTGTCGGCGATGATCGGCAGCGAGGTGCTGGCCGTCCGTCAGGCAGCTTTGGCCGCGCAGGCCGATCTGTCACCGGCGCAGAAGGCAGTGGATGACGCGGCAAAGGCGCTGCAACAGGCGCAGGAAAGCCTTGCCGCGCTGTCGCAGGGCGATGCCGATTATACCGGCCTGTCGATTGCGGTTTCGGCGCAGGCGGCGGGGGCGGCGCATCTGACCGTGACGCATTACGTTGGCAGTGCCAGCTGGCAGCCGGTCTATGATCTGATGCTGACCCGCAAAGACCCCGGCCTGACCATCGCGCGTGGGGCGTTGGTCAGCCAATATACCGGCGAGGATTGGGTGGGTGTGGATCTGACACTGTCCACCGCGCAACCTTCGGCGCAGGCTGCCCCGTCGGCGCTGTGGCCAGAGTTGCGCCGGGTGGTGGATGAGGCGGAAATGACGAGGCGGGCCACCGACATGGCGTCGGGGGCAGCCGAGATGATGGCCGAACCGGCACTGGCCCCGGCTCCGGTGGCGGCGGTGGCGGCGTTGCAGGGTGATGTGGTGGTGTATCATTACCCGGCTTTGGTCGATGTGGCGACCGGGGTGGAAAACCTGCGGCTGGCCTTGGATGAAATCAAGGTGACGCCGAAAATCGAGGCCCGCGCCGTGCCGCGCTATGACCGCACCGCCTTTGTGACAGCCAGTTTCAGCAATGAAAGCAAGGAAATCCTGCTGCCCGGTCAGGCGTTTCTGCTGCGCGACGGCACGCTGGTCGGCTCCACCTACCTTGAGGCGATTGCCCCCGGCGGCAAGGCCGAGATCGCGTTTGGCGCGATTGACGGGCTGCGCCTGACCCGCGACATGCCGCTGCGGGCGGAAGGCGATCGCGGTATCATCAGTAAAGCCAGCCAGATCGAGGAAAAAGCGGTGCTGAAGCTGGAAAACCTGACCGATGAGGTCTGGCCGGTGCGGCTGCTGGATCAGGTGCCCTATTCGGAACAGGAAGATCTGGAAATCAGCTTTACTGCCGATCCGGCACCGGTGGAAACCGATGTGAAGGGGCAACGTGGCGTGCTGGCCTGGGAGTTTGAGATGGCCCCCGGCGAGGTGAAGGAGGTCGTGCTGGAGCATGTGATGCGCTGGCCGGAAGGCAAACTGCTGCAATAGGGCACGGCCAGCGGTGCGTGCAAGCACGCACCCTACCTCTGGCCGGGGTTGTCGCGGCTGGCGCTGGGCGTCATTGGCGGTTGCGCTCCGCGCGGGAGTATTTATGCCAAAGTGAATTGGCGCGTGTTCCGGCTTTGCCGAGGCAGGGTGCCGCGGGCATTCAGCCGCATTGCAGGTCAGGCGACCAGCTTGGCTACGATGCGGCGCGTGATCGGCGCGACCACCAGCACGACCGGAAAGGCGATCGCCCAGGACACCGCCCAGTTGCCCAGCCAGACCCCGGCAAAGCCATCGACCAGCCCCAGCGCGCGGAAGGTGGACAGCCCGGAGACCATCAGCGACATCAGCCCTGACAGGATGAAGCCGAACAGAATCGGCGCAAAGCGGGCAGGGATCATCGGCTGGCCTTTCGAGGGGGGGTGCGCTGCGGTCTGATAGCCCTGCGCTTTCTGGCTGCCAAGCCGGAATAACCGTGTTTCCCCTCTTGATTTCCCCGGCCGCCTGCCGTAACTCCCGCCGCAGGCTTAGGAGTTTAGCTCAGTTGGTAGAGCATCGGTCTCCAAAACCGAGGGTCGTGGGTTCGAGTCCCCCAACTCCTGCCAAGCCTGTTTTCCCGAACATTGCAGCGCCAACACTTTCCCGCCAGCGGGCTGGAAATCTGCGCCGCATCGCGCATATTCTGCATCAAACAGGAGCGCAGCCGATGACCTACACCAAATCCGCCGACCGCATCGCCCAGCTTTCGCCCGAGCAATATCGGGTGACGCAGCAGAACGGCACCGAACGCCCCGGCACCGGCGCGTATCTGCACAATGACGACCCCGGCATCTATGTCGATATCGTCTCGGGCGAGCCGTTGTTTGCCTCGGCGGACAAGTTCGACAGCCATTGCGGCTGGCCCAGCTTTACCAAGCCGATCGAACCGGCGCATGTGGCCGAACTGCGCGACACCTCGTTGGGGATGCTGCGCGTTGAGGTGCGGTCGACGCATGGCGACAGTCATCTGGGCCATGTCTTCCCCGATGGCCCGCGCGACCGTGGCGGCTTGCGCTATTGCATCAACTCGGCCAGCCTGCGCTTCATTCATCGCGATGACATGGCCGCCGAAGGCTATGGCGATTACATCGACCAAGTGGAGGGCGTGAAATGACGGCCAGTTCTTCTGATCAGGAAACCGCAATCCTCGCCGGGGGCTGTTTTTGGGGCATGCAGGATCTGATCCGCAAGCGTCCGGGCGTGATCAAGACCCGCGTTGGCTATTCGGGGGGGGATGTCGCCAATGCCACCTACCGCAACCACGGCAGCCATGCCGAGGCCATCGAGATCATCTTTGACCCGGCGATCCTGACCTACCGCGAACTGCTGGAGTTTTTCTTCCAGATCCACGATCCGACCACGCCGAACCGGCAGGGCAATGATCTGGGGCCGTCCTATCGGTCGGCGATCTACTATCTGTCCGATGCGCAAAAGGCGGTGGCCGAAGACACCATCGCCGATATTGATGCCTGTGGGATCTGGCCGGGCAAGGTGGTGACAGAAGTGACCGCCGCAGGCCCGTTCTGGCAGGCCGAGCCGGAACATCAGGATTATCTGGAGCGGTTGCCGACCGGCTATACCTGCCACATGATCCGGCCGAACTGGCGTTTGCCGCGCCGCGCCGCCGAATAAGGCCACATCCGTCGGGCCCTTCGCGGCGGCGAAGGGCTTGGCGCTTGAAATCCGGGTGGGATGCGCGTATCTCGCGGCGATACCCTTTGAACAGATAGCGCGCGGAACCCGAACATGGCCAATACCAACCCCGTCCAGTTTATCCAGCAGGTGCGGTCCGAAGTGGCCAAGGTGTCCTGGCCGTCGCGTCGCGAAGTCATGCTGACCACGGTGATGGTGTTCATCATGGCGGCGCTGACCGCAACCTTCTTCAGCCTTGTCGATATGGCCATCCGCTTTGGTCTGACCACCATCGTCAACGGCTTCTAAGCAGCGGCAATTCGCGGCAAGGGGCGGAATTTCCTTGAAATCGGATGCGTGCGGGGGTATCCCGCGCCAAACCCATTGATGAAAGGCGCGCAGCGATTCGTGTTGCGCGCTGTTTTTTGTTCGGGGAACGGTGGTTTAACCATCGAAAAAGACTAGACATTCGGGCGCAGAGGCGGCCGGGCAGACAAGGTGGAAGTGGCATGGCCAAGCGTTGGTATTCGGTAAGCGTTCTCTCGAACTTCGAGAAGAAAGTTGCCGAGCAGATCAAGACCGCCGTTGCCGAGGCAAATCTTGGCGACGAAATTGATGAAGTGCTGGTGCCGACCGAAGAGGTGATCGAGGTGCGGCGCGGCAAGAAAGTGACGTCGGAACGTCGCTTCATGCCGGGCTATGTGCTGGTGCGGATGGAGATGTCCAGCCGTGGTTATCACCTGATCAGCTCGATCAACCGCGTCACCGGCTTCCTTGGTCCGCAGGGCAAGCCGATGCCGATGCGCGATGCCGAGGTCAACCAGATCCTGAACCGGGTTGAGGAAGGCGAAATCGCGCCGCGCAACCTGATCCGCTTTGAAACCGGTGAGAAGGTGAAAGTCACTGACGGCCCGTTCGAAGGCTTCGACGGGATGGTCGAGGACGTGGATGAAGCAAACAGCCGCCTGAAAGTGTCGGTCTCGATCTTTGGTCGGGCGACGCCGGTGGAGTTGGAATTCACTCAGGTTTCCAAGGGAATCTAAGTGCATCGCGTGGGAGGGGCGCGCGGGCCGCAAGGCGCGTGACAACCCGAACCACTAAACCGCGCCTTTCGGGCGTTGTGACAAGAGGAGAGGCCAGATGGCCAAGAAGATTATCGGCAGCCTGAAGCTGCAAGTGAAAGCGGGCCAAGCCAACCCGTCCCCGCCGGTTGGTCCTGCGCTGGGTCAGCGCGGCCTGAACATCATGGCTTTCGTGAAGGAATTCAACGCGAAGACCGCTGACAGCGAGCCGGGCACCCCGACTCCGGTCATCATCACCTACTATCAGGACAAGTCGTTCAGCCTGGCGTTCAAGACCGCTCCGGCTGCGTTCCTGTTGAAAAAGGCTGCTGGCCTGCCGCCGGTTGGCAAGCGTAACCGCGCCAAAGGTTCGGTCAAGCCGGGCCATGCCGTTGCTGGTTCGGTGTCGCTGGCACAGATCCGCGCGATTGCAGAGACCAAGATGAAAGACCTGAACGCGAACTCGGTTGAGGCCGCGATGCAGGTGATCATGGGCTCGGCGAAGTCCTGCGGCATCGAAGTGAAAGGGTAAGTCATGGCCAAAATTGGTAAACGGACCGCGGCTGCTCAGAAAGCCTTCGACGGCAAAGCCCTGATTACGGTTGAAGATGCTGTGGCGCTGATCAAATCGGCAGCTTCGGCCAAGTTTGATGAAACCCTGGAAATCGCGATGAACCTGGGTGTTGACCCGCGTCACGCTGACCAGATGGTGCGTGGCGTTGTTTCGCTGCCGAACGGCACTGGCAAGACCGTGCGCGTTGCCGTGTTTGCGCGTGGCGCCAAGGCTGATGAAGCCAAGGCCGCTGGTGCAGACATCGTTGGCGCTGAAGACCTGATGGAAACCATCCAGCAAGGCAAGATCGAGTTCGACCGTTGCATCGCGACGCCGGACATGATGCCGCTGGTTGGTCGTCTGGGCAAGATCCTCGGCCCGCGCAACCTGATGCCGAACCCGAAAGTGGGCACCGTGACGATGGACGTGAAAACGGCCGTTGAAGCAGCCAAGGGCGGCGAAGTGCAGTTCAAGGTCGAAAAAGCTGGTGTGATCCACGCTGGTATCGGCAAGATCAGCTTCTCGGATGACAAACTGGCGCAGAACGTGCGTGCGTTTGTCGAGGCTGTCAGCCGCGCCAAACCGACCGGTGCAAAAGGCGCTTACCTGAAGAAGGTTTCGCTGGCTTCGACCATGGGTCCGGGCGTGTCTGTGGACCTGTCTTCGGCTACCGCGAACTGATCCTGACGGCGGGGTTCGCCCCGCCCGCAGGCAAGAAATTCCTGATGCTTCGGCAAAGGGATGGTGGGGCAACCGGGTGCAAACCCATAGCCCCATCCTGTCCGAGACGGCCGGTGGCGCGCAAACGCCTTAATATCCTGCCCGAGATGGGGAACGAGATGATGTCGCCTTCGGGGGATTTTGGCTCGGGACCCGTAACCAGGACCCGAACGCCTGTCGCAAGACGGGCTTAATTGAGCCGGGGGGAAACCCCCAACCTTGGAGTGAAACTGTGGATAGAGCCCAGAAAGAGAAAGTGGTCGATGAACTCGGCCAAATCTTCGCAAGCTCTGGCGTTGTAGTGGTCGCCCACTACGCGGGTATGACGGTTGCACAGATGCAGGACCTGCGCGCAAAAATGCGTGAAGTTGGTGGGTCCGTTCGCGTTGCCAAGAACACGCTCGCCAAAATCGCCCTCGGTGGGAAGCCTTCTGAAAAGATGGGCTCTCTGCTGGCGGGTATGACCATGTTGTCCTATTCGGAAGACCCCGTGGCTGCGGCCAAGGTCTGCGAAGCCTACGCCAAGACGAACGACAAGTTCGTCATCATTGGCGGGGCTATGGGCGATACGGTTCTGGACCAGGCCGGTGTCAAAGCCGTGGCTGCCATGCCGTCGCGTGACGAGCTTATCGCTCAGATCGTTTCGTGCATCGGTGCGCCCGCCTCTGCCATCGCCGGTGCCATTGGTGCGCCTGCTTCGAACATCGCGAGCATCCTGTCGACCATCGAGGAAAAGGCTGCGGCCTGATCTTCGACTCGCGTGGGGCGTTGCCCCACCTCGTTGGAACCATCTTAAACTGAACGGAACATGAAATGTCTGATCTGAACAAACTCGCCGAACAAATCGTCGGTCTGACCCTGCTGCAAGCGCAGGAACTGAAAACCATCCTGAAAGACACCTACGGCATCGAGCCGGCTGCTGGTGGCGCTGTCATGATGGCTGCTGGCCCGGCTGCTGCTGCAGCTCCGGCTGAAGAGCAGACCGAATTCGACGTCGTTCTGACCGATGCAGGCGCAAACAAGATCAACGTGATCAAAGAAGTGCGCACCATCACCGGTCTGGGCCTGAAAGAAGCCAAGGACCTCGTTGAAGCTGGCGGCAAAGTCAAAGAAGCTGTTGGCAAAGCCGACGCTGAAGCGATGAAGAAGAAGCTCGAAGAGGCTGGCGCCAAGGTCGAGCTGAAGTAATTTGCGCCGGGGTTCGCCTCGGTTCTGATTATCTGGCTGGGTCGGGGATTTCCCCGGCCCAGCTTGACGCGTCTTGAGGCCGCTTCTTGGCACCTGCTTTTGCGAAAGCTGGTTCCAAGGCGCGGTTAAGGTTCGGGAGCCACCCTAAGGGACGGGTGGCATGAATAGAACCTAACCCCCTCTCGCCAATCGGCACGCCTTCCGTGGCCCGACGGAACGCTGGCCGGCGATAAAGATGAAAGGTTACGACGAGCATGGCGCAAGCTTACGTTGGCCAGAAGCGGATCCGCCGTTATTTCGGCAAAATTCGCGAAGTTCTGGAAATGCCGAACCTGATCGAGGTTCAGAAATCCTCCTACGACCTGTTCCTGCGGTCCGGCGACAGCGACAAGCCGCTGGATGGCGAAGGCATTCAGGGCACGTTCCAGTCGGTTTTCCCGATCAAGGACTTCAATGAAACCGCCGTGCTTGAATTCGTCAAGTATGAGCTGGAAAAGCCGAAATACGACGTAGATGAATGCCAGGCGCGCGACATGACCTATGCCGCACCGCTGAAAGTCACCCTGCGTCTGATCGTGTTTGATGTCGATGAAACCACCGGGGCGCGGTCGGTCAAGGATATCAAGGAACAAGACGTCTACATGGGCGACATGCCCCTGATGACCTCGAACGGCACCTTCATCGTGAACGGCACCGAACGGGTGATCGTCAGCCAGATGCACCGTAGCCCGGGCGTGTTCTTCGATCACGACAAGGGCAAGACGCATTCTTCGGGCAAACTGCTGTTTGCCTGCCGGATCATTCCCTATCGCGGCTCGTGGCTGGATTTCGAATTCGACGCCAAGGACATCGTGTTTGCGCGCATCGACCGTCGCCGCAAACTGCCGGTGACGACGCTGCTCTACGCGTTGGGCATGGATCAGGAAGGCATCATGGATGCCTACTATGAAACCGTGATGTTCAACTACGTCAAGAACAAGGGCTGGGTTTCCAAGTTCTTCCCGGAACGTGTGCGCGGCACCCGTCCGACCTATGACATCGTCGACGCGGCTTCGGGCGAAGTGATCTGCAAGGCCGGCGACAAGATGACGCCGCGCATGGCGAATGATCTGATCAAATCCGGCAAGGTCACCGACCTGCTGCTGCCGTTCGATCACATCGTCGGCCGCTACGTCGCCAAGGACATCATCAACGAGCAGACCGGCGAAATCTGGGTCGAAGCCGGTGATGAGCTGACCATGGAATACGACCGTGATGGCGAAGTCAAAGGCGGCACGCTGAAGCTGCTGCTGGATCAGGGCATCACCGAGATTCCGGTGCTGGATATCGACAACGTCAACGTCGGTCCCTACCTGCGCAACACCATGGCCGCCGACAAGAACATGGGCCGTGACACCGCGCTGATGGATATCTACCGCGTGATGCGTCCGGGCGAACCGCCGACCGTTGAAGCGGCTTCGCAGCTGTTCGACACGCTGTTCTTCGATAGCGAGCGTTATGATCTTTCGGCTGTTGGCCGGGTGAAGATGAACATGCGTCTGGATCTGGGTCGCCCGGATACCCAGCGCACGCTCGACCGCGCCGATATTGTCGCTTGTATCAAAGCCCTGACCGAACTGCGTGATGGCAAGGGTGAGATTGACGACATCGATCACCTCGGCAACCGTCGGGTGCGTTCGGTTGGCGAATTGATGGAAAACCAGTATCGCGTTGGTCTGCTGCGGATGGAACGCGCGATCAAAGAGCGGATGTCGTCGGTGGAAATCGACACGATCATGCCGCAAGACCTGATCAACGCCAAACCGGCGGCGGCTGCGGTGCGTGAATTCTTCGGTAGCTCGCAGCTGTCGCAGTTCATGGACCAAACCAACCCGCTGTCGGAAGTCACCCACAAGCGCCGTCTTTCGGCTCTGGGGCCAGGCGGTCTGACCCGCGAACGCGCAGGTTTCGAAGTGCGCGACGTTCACCCGACCCACTACGGCCGGATGTGCCCGATTGAAACGCCGGAAGGTCAGAACATCGGTCTGATCAACTCGCTGGCCACCTTTGCGCGTGTGAACAAATACGGCTTCATCGAGACGCCGTATCGCAAGGTGATCGACAACAAGGTGACCGATGAGGTTATCTACATGTCGGCGACCGAGGAAATGCGTCACACGGTTGCGCAGGCAAACGCAGCGCAAGACGCGGACGGCAAGTTCACCGACGACCTGATTTCGTCGCGGAAAGCTGGCGAATTCATGCTGAACCCGCCGGAAGCCATCGACCTGATCGACGTGTCGCCGAAGCAGCTGGTTTCGGTCGCGGCATCGTTGATCCCGTTCCTTGAAAACGACGACGCCAACCGCGCGCTGATGGGCTCGAACATGCAGCGTCAGGCCGTGCCGTTGCTGCAAGCAGATGCGCCGTTTGTCGGCACCGGGATCGAGGCCGTCGTGGCCCGCGACTCGGGTGCTGCCATCATGGCGCGCCGGGCTGGCGTGATTGATCAGGTAGACGCAACCCGTATCGTTGTGCGCGCCACCGAAATGCTGGAACCGGGCGAGCCGGGCGTGGATATCTACCGTCTGCGCAAGTTCAAGCGGTCGAACCAGTCGTCCTGCATCAACCAGCGCCCGCTGGTGAAGGTCGGCGATACGGTTCTGCGCAGCGAAGTCATCGCCGATGGCCCCTGCACCGACTTCGGCGAACTGGCCCTGGGCCGGAACGTCATCGTCGCGTTCATGCCGTGGAACGGCTACAACTATGAAGACTCGATCCTGATTTCGGAACGCATTCTGAAAGACGACGTGTTCACCTCGATCCACATCGAAGAATACGAAGTCGCGGCGCGCGACACGAAGCTGGGGCCAGAGGAAATCACCCGCGACATCCCGAACGTCGGTGAAGAAGCGCTGCGCAACCTCGACGAGGCTGGCATCGTTTACATCGGCGCCGAGGTTCTGCCGGGCGATATTCTCGTTGGTAAGATTACGCCAAAAGGCGAATCGCCGATGACCCCGGAAGAAAAACTGCTGCGCGCCATCTTCGGCGAAAAGGCTTCGGACGTGCGCGATACCTCCCTGCGCCTGCCGCCGGGAGCTTTCGGCACCATCGTCGAAGTGCGGGTGTTCAACCGTCACGGCGTCGATAAAGACGAACGCGCGCTGCAGATCGAGCGGGAAGAAGTCGAACGTCTGGCACGCGACCGCGATGACGAATTGGCGATCCTGGAGCGGAACATCTACTCGCGCCTGAAGACCCTGATCACCGGCAAAGTCGCCGTGAAGGGGCCGAAGGGCATCAAGGCTGGCTCGACCATCGACGCTGAACTGCTGGGCACGCTGTCCAAAGGTCAGTGGTGGCAACTGGCGCTGGAAGGCGAGGCTGACGCGAAAGACGTTGAAGCCCTGCACGACCAGTTCGAAGCGCAGAAGCGCGCCTTGGACAATCGGTTCGACGACAAGGTCGAAAAGGTCCGTCGCGGCGACGATCTGCCTCCGGGCGTGATGAAGATGGTCAAAGTCTTCGTCGCGGTGAAGCGCAAGCTGCAGCCGGGCGACAAGATGGCAGGCCGTCACGGCAACAAGGGCGTGGTTTCCAAGGTTGTTCCGGTGGAAGACATGCCGTTCCTGGCCGATGGCACCGCTGTTGACCTCGTTCTGAACCCGCTCGGCGTGCCGTCGCGGATGAACGTCGGTCAGATCCTCGAAACCCACATGGGTTGGGCCGCGCGTGGTCTTGGCATCCGCATCGACGACGCTCTGAAAGAGTATCGTCGTTCGGGCGACATGACCCCGGTGCGCGAAGCTGTGCGCTATGCTTATGGCGATGAGACCTACGAAGAGGCCTTCGCGGGCCGCGACGAGGCTGATTTCCTTGAGCTGGCAGGCAACGTCACCCGTGGCGTGCCAATCGCGTCGCCGGTGTTCGACGGTGCGAAAGAGTCCGACGTGAACGACGCGCTGACCCGCGCTGGCTTCGATACGTCGGGCCAGTCGGTGGTGTTCGATGGCCGCTCGGGTGAGCAATTCGCCCGTAAGGTTACGGTTGGCGTCAAGTACATGCTGAAACTTCACCACTTGGTGGATGACAAGCTGCACGCCCGCTCGACCGGTCCGTATTCGCTGGTCACGCAGCAGCCGTTGGGCGGTAAAGCCCAGTTCGGTGGCCAGCGTCTCGGCGAGATGGAGGTCTGGGCACTGGAAGCCTACGGCGCCGCCTACACCTTGCAGGAAATGCTGACGGTGAAATCGGATGACGTCGCAGGCCGCACCAAGGTCTATGAATCGATCGTCAAAGGCGAGGACAATTTCGAAGCTGGCGTGCCAGAATCGTTCAACGTTCTCGTCAAAGAGGTCCGCGGTTTGGGCCTCAACATGGAACTCCTGGATGCGGAGGAAGAGTGAGCGTTCGTCGGGGATAACCCCAACAAATGCTCGGTAGGGTGGGGTTTTTCCCCACCCTGCAACCCTTTCCCCGCCGCCCCCATTCTTAGGAATTGAAATGAACCAGGAACTCTCGACCAACCCGTTCAACCCGGTTGCGCCCGTCAAGACCTTTGACGAGATCAAGATCAGCTTGGCCTCGCCGGAGCGTATCTTGTCGTGGTCTTTCGGCGAGATCAAAAAGCCGGAAACCATCAACTACCGCACGTTCAAGCCGGAACGTGACGGCCTGTTCTGCGCGCGTATCTTTGGCCCGATCAAGGATTACGAATGCCTCTGCGGCAAATACAAGCGCATGAAATATCGCGGCGTTGTCTGCGAAAAATGCGGCGTTGAAGTCACGCTGCAAAAGGTTCGCCGTGAACGCATGGGCCACATCGAACTGGCCTCGCCGGTCGCCCACATCTGGTTCCTGAAATCGCTGCCCAGCCGCATCGGCCTGATGCTGGACATGACGCTGCGGGATCTGGAACGCGTTCTGTATTTCGAAAACTACGTCGTGATCGAGCCGGGTCTGACCGACCTGACCTATCAGCAGCAGCTGACCGAAGAAGAATACCTCGACGCGCAAGATCAGTATGGCGCTGACGCTTTCACCGCCAACATCGGCGCTGAGGCGATCCGCGAAATGCTGGCCGCGATTGATCTGGAAACCACGGCAGAACAACTCCGCGCTGACCTGAAAGAGGCGACGGGCGAGCTGAAGCCGAAAAAGATCATCAAGCGTCTGAAGATCGTCGAATCCTTCCTCGAATCCGGCAACCGCCCGGAGTGGATGGTTCTGACCGTTCTGCCAGTGATCCCGCCGGAACTGCGCCCGCTGGTGCCGCTGGATGGTGGCCGCTTTGCGACCTCTGACCTGAACGACCTCTATCGTCGCGTCATCAACCGCAACAACCGTCTGAAGCGCCTGATCGAACTGCGTGCGCCCGATATCATCGTGCGCAACGAAAAGCGCATGTTGCAGGAAGCGGTTGACGCGCTGTTTGACAACGGCCGTCGTGGCCGCGTCATCACCGGCACCAACAAGCGCCCGCTGAAATCGCTGTCCGACATGCTGAAAGGCAAACAGGGCCGCTTCCGTCAGAACCTTTTGGGCAAGCGCGTCGACTTCTCGGGTCGTTCGGTTATCGTGACCGGTCCGGAACTCAAGCTGCACCAGTGCGGCTTGCCGAAGAAGATGGCGCTCGAACTGTTCAAGCCGTTCATCTACTCGCGTCTGGAGGCAAAGGGCCTCTCCAGCACCGTGAAGCAGGCGAAAAAGCTGGTCGAAAAGGAACGTCCCGAGGTTTGGGATATCCTCGACGAAGTGATCCGCGAGCACCCGGTTCTGCTGAACCGCGCGCCGACGCTGCACCGTCTGGGCATCCAGGCGTTTGAACCGATCCTGATCGAAGGCAAGGCGATCCAGCTGCACCCGCTGGTCTGCTCGGCCTTCAACGCCGACTTCGACGGCGACCAGATGGCCGTGCACGTCCCGCTGAGCCTCGAGGCACAGCTGGAAGCCCGCGTTCTGATGATGTCGACGAACAACGTGTTGTCGCCCGCCAACGGCGCGCCAATCATCGTTCCGTCGCAGGATATGGTGTTGGGCCTTTACTACACCACCATGCAGCGTAAAGGCATGGTCGGCGAAGGCATGATCTTCACCGACATCGATGAAGTCGAACACGCTTTGGCCGCTGGTTCGGTGCATCTGCACGCCAAGATTCAGGGCCGTCTGCGTCAGGTTGACGAGCATGGCAATATCGTCTGGAAGCGGTTTGAAACCACCCCCGGCCGTCTGCGTCTGGGCAACCTGCTGCCGCTGAACGCCAAAGCCCCGTTTGACCTCGTCAACCGTCTGCTGCGGAAAAAAGACGTGCAAACCGTCATCGACACCGTCTACCGCTACTGCGGCCAGAAAGAGTCGGTGATCTTCTGTGACCAGATCATGGGTCTGGGCTTCCGTGAGGCGTTCAAGGCCGGCATTTCGTTTGGTAAAGACGACATGCTGATCCCGGATACCAAATGGCCGATCGTCAACGAAGTCCGCGATCAGGTGAAGGAATTCGAACAACAGTATATGGACGGCCTGATCACTCAGGGCGAGAAGTATAACAAGGTTGTCGATGCCTGGTCGAAGTGCTCCGACAAGGTGGCAGGCGAGATGATGGCCGAAATTTCTGCCGTGCGTTATGATGACGCCGGTGCGGAAAAAGAGCCGAACTCGGTCTACATGATGTCGCACTCGGGGGCTCGGGGTTCGCCGGCACAGATGAAACAGCTGGGCGGTATGCGTGGTCTTATGGCCAAGCCGTCGGGCGAGATCATCGAAACGCCGATCATCTCGAACTTCAAAGAGGGTCTGACGGTTCTGGAATACTTCAACTCGACCCACGGCGCCCGTAAGGGCCTCGCGGACACCGCGTTGAAGACCGCGAACTCTGGCTACCTGACCCGCCGTCTGGTGGACGTCGCGCAAGACTGCATCGTGCGCAGCCATGATTGCGGCACCGACCGCGGCATCACCGCCGACGTGGCGGTGAACGATGGTGAAGTCGTGCAATCTCTGGCCGAGCGTGTGCTGGGCCGGGTCGCTGCCGATGATATCGTCGTGCCGTTGACCGGCGAAGTGCTGGTGGCACGCGGCGAGCTGATCGACGAACGTCGGGCTGATGCGATCCATCAGGCCGGTGTGGCTTCGGCGCGTATCCGCAGCCCGCTGACCTGCGACGCCGAAGAAGGCGTCTGCGCGATGTGCTATGGTCGTGACCTTGCACGCGGCACCTTGGTGAACCAGGGCGAAGCCGTGGGCATCATCGCGGCGCAGTCGATCGGTGAACCGGGCACCCAGCTGACGATGCGGACGTTCCACATCGGTGGCATTGCTCAGGGTGGCCAGCAGTCGTTCCTCGAAGCCAGCCAGGAAGGCAAGATCGAGTTCCGCAACGCCAACCTGCTGTCGAACGTCAACGGCGAGCAGATTGTCATTGGCCGGAACATGTCGATCGCCATCGTGGACGAAGCGGGCCAGGACCGCGCCGTGCACAAGCTGACCTATGGCGCGAAACTGCACGCCAAAGACGGCTCCATGGTCAAGCGTGGCACCAAACTGTTCGAATGGGACCCCTACACCCTGCCGATCATCGCCGAAAAGGCCGGTGTGGCGCGGTTCAAGGACCTGATCTCGGGCATTTCCGTGCGCGAAGACACCGACGAAGCCACCGGTATGACGCAGAAGATCGTGTCCGACTGGCGCTCGGCTCCGAAGGGCGGCGATCTGAAGCCGGAAGTCATCGTGATGGACCCGGCCACCGGCGACCCCGTCCGCAATGACGGCGGCCACCCGATCTCTTACCCGATGTCGGTGGACGCGATTCTGTCGGTCGAAGACGGTCAGGAACTGGTGCCGGGCGACGTTGTGGCGCGTATTCCGCGCGAAGGTGCCAAGACCAAGGACATCACCGGGGGTCTGCCCCGCGTGGCAGAATTGTTCGAAGCCCGTCGTCCGAAGGATCACGCCATCATCGCGGAAGCCGACGGTTATGTGCGCTTTGGCAAAGACTACAAGAACAAGCGCCGCATCACCGTCGAACCGGTGGACGAAACCTTGCAAGCGCAGGAATATATGATCCCGAAGGGCAAGCATATTCCGGTGCAGGAAGGCGATTTCGTCCAGAAGGGCGATTACATCATGGACGGTAACCCCGCGCCGCATGACATCCTGCGTATTCTGGGTGTCGAAGCGCTGGCGAACTACATGATCGACGAAGTGCAGGACGTGTATCGTTTGCAGGGGGTGAAGATCAACGACAAGCACATCGAGGTGATCGTTCGCCAGATGCTGCAAAAGTTTGAGATCCTCGACTCGGGCGAAACCACGCTGCTCAAAGGCGAAAACGTCGACAAGCACGAGCTTGACGAGGCCAACGACAAAGCCGCGTCGCATGGGATGCGTCTGGCGACTGCTGAACCGATCCTTCTCGGGATCACCAAGGCGTCGCTGCAAACCCGCAGCTTCATCTCGGCGGCGTCGTTCCAGGAAACCACGCGGGTTCTCACCGAGGCTTCGGTGCAGGGCAAGCGCGACAAACTGGTCGGCCTGAAAGAGAACGTCATCGTCGGCCGTCTGATCCCGGCAGGCACCGGCGGGGCAACCCGTGTGGTGAAGGCCGTTGCAGCCGATCGCGATACCGTGGTGATCGAAGCACGTCGCAACGAAGCCGAAGTCGCCGCAGCCTTGGCCGCGCCGATGCCGGTGATGGAGCCGGAAACCTCGGGCTTCGCAGACGTGATCGACAGCCGCGACGAATGATCGCCTGATCTGAACAGCAGAAGGCCCCGTGGGAAACCGCGGGGCCTTCTGCATTTGGCGGGGCGCAACCGCTGGGGTCAGCCCCGCAAATTTGCGCAGCGGCACACTGCGTCAGAGACAGTGCAGACTGCATCAACACTGGAAACCCCGCCACAAAGCTGAGAAACTGCCCGCGATGGCAGATGTTTTGCGCGTTCTTGATCGGGCTCTAGGCCGCCTCAGTCTTTGGATTGTGGCGCTGCTCGTGGTTGGCTTGCTGCAATACCAGCAGGTGGCGCTGCAGACCAACCTTGCCGATCAGATCAGCGCCCAGCCGATCCATGCGCTGGCACTCGCCCCGAAGGTGGCTGTTGCCAAACCGGCACCGCCCGAAACCCGCGTCCGTCTGATCCCGCTGCTTGATGCGATGCTGGCGGCGCCACCGCCGCATCAACCGGGTTTTTTGTGGCTGCGCCCTGCGGTGCTTGCGGCCATGCCCGCAGCATTTCCCGGCCACGGCTGGCAAGCCCGCGCGCCGCCGCCTTCTCCTGCACCCCGTCAGAGCTAACCCGCCGTATGCCCGCGCCCTGCGCGCATGCGGTAAACGCATGCAGTGCAAGGATATACCCATGACCGAACTCTCCAAAGCCGCTCCGGTGGCTGAACCGCAAGACTCTGCCGACGAAGTTCCTGTTGAAAGCGGCAGGCAAATCCTGATCAACTGGATCATCGTCGCGCTTGGCCTTGCTGGCCTCGGCGCCGTCGGCGCCCTGCTTCCCAAACTTTTGTGAGGTCCAGATGAAAAGCAACACCCTGAAACTGACCATCGCGGTGCTGATCGCCCTCGCCATTCTGGGCGGTGATTTCATCGCCTCGCTGACGCTGTAACCGGGCAGGGCGCAGGCGCCACAGCCTGTGCCCACCCATTGTGCTGTGCAGCTTCATCTTGGCCCAAATATCCCCCGCGGAGCGTCCAATGCCTCCACCATCCAGCCGCCGCTCGGATGCGAGTTACCACCACAAACCTTAACAAATCCTGAATTCAGGCCTGCATCCTGTTGAATCAAAATCGATAAAAATGGTCCCGAGTTGGGACCGGCCGCAAACCCCGGCCTCTTCCCTCTGCCCGCTCCACCTGATACCCCTGCCGATGGGGGAGCCATGGCGATTTCAGACAACCTGCGCGGCGCGCTTTACATGAACCTGTCGATGTTTGCCTTCACGGTGAACGATACCTTCATGAAGTCGGTGACTGAAACCTTGCCGCTTTACCAGACCATTGCCCTGCGCGGTGCCATCGCGGTGCTCGGCCTCTTGATCGTGGCGCGGATCAGCCACGGCTTCACCCTGAACATCACCCGACATGACGCCATCCTGATCCTGCTACGCTCGCTGGCCGACGTGGCCGCGACGATCCTGTTCCTGTCGGCCCTGATGCACATGCCGCTGGCGAACCTGTCTGCCGTGATGCAGGCGACCCCGCTGGCGGTGACGCTGGGCGCGGCGCTGTATTACAAAGACCAGGTCGGCTGGCGGCGGATGACCGCGATCGTGATCGGCTTTGTCGGGGTGATGATCATCATCCGCCCCGGCACCGAAGGTTTCGACGTCTGGAGCGTGATCGGCCTCGCTTCAGTGCTGGCCGTGGTGGTCCGCGACCTTGCCGTGCGGCCGCTAAGCCATGCCGTGCCGTCGATCATGGTCGCCTTGGGCGCGGGTGTTGCGGTGACGCTGATGGGTCTGGTCGGCATGGCGTTTCAGGGCTGGCAACCCGTCAGTCTGCCGCACCTTGCACAGGTCGGCGGCGCGGGCATCATGCTGACCATCGGTTACATCAGCGCTGTCACCGCGATGCGGGTCGGCGATGTCGGCTTCATCGCGCCGTTCCGCTACATGTCGCTGATGTGGGCGATCCTGCTCGGCTGGCTGGCATTCGGCAACCTGCCCGATGGTTACGCCATCATCGGGGCCAGTATCGTCGTGGCCACCGGCTTTTATACCCTGTTGCGTGAGCGGAAACTCCGCCTTGCGCGCGGCCCCGCTGCCTGATCAATTGCAAGGGCAGGGCGGCTCGCCTATAGAGGCGCAATTCCAAGGCAGCCCTAGGGCAGGACGACCATGACCACGCTTTCCATCGTCATTCCTGCCAAGAACGAGGCAGAGAACATCGTCACGCTGGTCGAAGATATCGACCGGGCACTGTCGGCGCATGCTCCGTTTGAAATCATCGTGGTGGACGACTGTTCCACCGATAATTCCGTGGCGGTGCTGAACGCCCGCGCCCAGACCATGCCGCATCTGCGCATCGTCCGGCACGACCGCTCTGGCGGGCAGTCGGCGGCGGTGCATTCCGGGGTGAAGGCCGCCCGCGCGCCGATCATCTGCACGCTGGACGGCGACGGTCAGAACCCGCCGGAAGAGCTGCCAAAGCTGGCTGCACCGCTGTTGTACGACACCACCGGCAAGATCGGGCTGGTCGCTGGTCAACGGGTGGGGCGGCAGGATACCTGGTCGAAACGGTTCGCCTCAAGGTTTGCCAACCGTTTGCGCGGCTGGATCTTGCAGGATGGCACCCGCGACACCGGCTGCGGCTTGAAGGCGTTCCGGCGCGAGGCGTTTCTGGATCTGCCCTATTTCGATCACATGCACCGCTACCTTCCGGCGCTGTTCACCCGTGATGGCTGGCAGGTCGCGCATGTCGATGTGTCGCACCGGGCACGCGGGGCAGGGCGGTCGAATTACTCCAATATCCAGCGCGCTTTGGTCGGCATCGTTGATCTCGCCGGGGTGGCGTGGCTGCTGCGGCGTCGCAAGAAGGCGCGGCCGCTGGATGACGGCCAATGATGCATGAGCTTCTCAGCAGGCTGGGCGCGAATTCGGCCAGCGATGTGATCTGGCTGACCGTGGGTTTGCTGGGCCAGCTGATGTTTACCGGCCGCTTCATCGTGCAGTGGATCGCGTCTGAAAAGGCGGGTCGGTCTGTGGTGCCGGTGGCGTTCTGGTATTTCTCGATTTTCGGCGGGCTGATCGTGCTGGCCTACGGCATTCACAAGCTCGACCTGGTGATCATTCTGGGCCAGATGCCGGGCGTGGTGATCTATAGCCGCAATCTGTGGCTGATCCACAAAGGTAGGGATAAAGACCATGACGGTCGCCCCGATTGAGCCGCCCGCAGGGCTGGCCTGGCTGCGGCCTGCCTTCGCCATTGTCGCGGCGATTACCCTGCTGCGCTGGGTGTTGCTGGCGTTTGATCAGACCGATCTTTACGTCGATGAGGCGCAGTATTGGCTGTGGGGGCAGGAATTTGCCTTTGGCTACTATTCCAAACCGCCACTGATCGGCTGGCTGATCGGAGCCGTCACCACCTTGGCGGGCAGCGACAGCATCTTCTGGGTGCGGATGCCGGGGGCGTTTCTGCATGCCGCCACAGCATTGATCCTGGCGGCTTGGGCGGCGCGGCTGCACAGCCCGCACGTCGCGATCCTGACCGCCGCCGCCTATGTCACGCTGCCCTTCGCGGCGCTGGGAAGTCTGCTGATTTCCACCGATACGGTGATGGCACCGTTCTTTGCCGCCGCCTTGTTGTTCCACCATCGCCTGACCGAGACTCGCGCGCCGCGTTTTGCCTTGCTGGCCGGGGCGGCGATTGGCGTGGCGTTTTTGGCCAAATATGCCGCGATCTACTTCCTGATCGGCGTCGCGCTGGCCGCCTTGCGCCGCGCGGGCCGGATCGGTTGGGCGAATGCCGCGTTGCTGCTGGGCGCTTTTGCCGTGGTGATCTCGCCCAATATCCTGTGGAACCTGTCGCACCAATTCACCACTCTGTCGCACACGGTTGATAACGTTGGCTGGGTCCGCAGCGACAGCCCGCTTTCGGCGCTGCACCCTTGGGGGGCGCTGGAGTTCTTTGCCAGCCAGTTTGCCGTGGCCGGGCCGGTGATCTTTGCCGCGCTGCTGCTGGCCTTGCGCCGCTTGCCGATGCAGGCGGCTTTCATCCTCCCGGCGCTGCTGGTGGTAACGGTGCAGGCGGCTTTGGGCACGGCGCAGGCGAATTGGGCGGTTTCGGCCTATTTTGCCGGCAGCGTGCTGGCGGTGATCTGGCTTTCGCCCTATCCGCGTGCGCTGTGGGCGTCTTTCCTGCTGAACGCGGTGTTCTGCATTGGCCTGCCGCTGCTGGTGATCTTTCCCGCCGCCTTCAGCTTGAACGGCACCGATCCGGTGCTGGCACGCCAGCTTGGCCGCGCTGACATGAGCCGGCAGATCATCGCGCTGGCGCATCAGTCCGGCGATGTGCCGGTGTTGGCTGACAGCCGCGATATTCTGGCCGACCTGTTCTATACCGGCGCAACCGAGGGGTTGGCTTATTATGCCCCGCGTCCGCTCGGCCGTGCCGCTAATCACTATCAACAGCGCTATCCGCTGCCCGAGGCGCTGACCGGGCAAATTCTGCTGGTCTCGGCTCTCCCGCCGCCGTGCGCGGCGCAACCTTTGCCGCTGAATGCCGAAGGCGGTGCCTATCGCGGACGCGGTCTTGCCGCTTATCTGGTGCCGGTGGAGTGTGTGTATGCCAAGCCCTAAGCTGATCCTGCTGTTATTGGCGCTTATCGGGCTGACCCTGCTGGTCTTCGGTATCTGGCCGGGCATCGACCTTGCCGTGACCGGCTATTTCCACGACGCCAGCGGCTTCCCGCTGCGCAGCAATGCCAGTATCGAGACGCTGCGCAATCTGTTGTGGGATGCGTCGCTGCTGATCCCGCTGCTGGCGCTGATCCTGCTGGCCGTGGCAGGCTGGCTGCGTCGCCCGGTGCTGGCGCTTTCGGCCCGCGCGTGGGGGTTTGTGTTGCTGCTGTTCCTGCTGGGGCCGGGGGTGCTGGTCAATGGTATCCTCAAGGCGCAGTGGGGGCGGGCGCGTCCGGTGAATGTTATGGATTTCGGTGGCACCGCGCAGTTTACCCCGGCCTATCAGATCTCGGATCAATGCGCCGCGAACTGCTCTTTCGTGTCGGGCGAGGGCGCGGGCAGCATGGCGATGACCATCACCGCCTTGCTGATTCTGTGGCTGTTGCGGGATCGGCTGCCGGGGGCGCTGTATCGGCTGGGCCAGGCGACGGCGCTGGTGATGCTGGGCTTTGTCGGCTGGCAAAGGGTGGCGTCTGGCGGGCATTTCCTGTCCGATGTGCTGCTGTCCTGGCTGTTTGTTGCGCTGATTGCCGCCATTCTGGCGCGATTCATGCTGCCCCTTGCGGCACCCCGCCGCTGACCCCTGCGGCAGTTGACATCCTGCCCGACTCTGTCTATCAGCCGCGCTATCTGTAACCATGCCCTCGGTGTGGCCAGAGCCTAATGCTTGATGTGGTCATGATCCGGGCCTCGGCCTCGATCCTCTGGAATTCCACCGTGCCGCCCCTTCGGGAGACGGTTCGGTTTTATCGTTTTGTGGATATGCCGCAAAATGACGTCGAGAAGCAGTGCCCCGAAGTTCGGGGCGAGTATTGACAGCGCAACACGAGGAACGTGAATGCCGACGATTCAACAGTTGATCCGCAAACCGCGGTCACCGGTCGTAAGAAAGTCCAAGTCGCAGCACTTGGAATCTTGCCCGCAAAAGCGTGGGGTTTGCACCCGCGTTTATACCACCACTCCGAAGAAGCCGAACTCGGCAATGCGGAAAGTCGCCAAGGTGCGTCTGACCAATGGCTTCGAAGTGATCTCTTACATTCCCGGCGAAAAGCACAACCTTCAGGAACACTCTGTGGTTCTGATCCGCGGCGGCCGTGTGAAAGACCTTCCGGGTGTGCGTTACCACATCCTGCGCGGTGTTCTGGATACCCAGGGCGTCAAAGAACGTCGTCAACGCCGGTCGAAATACGGCGCCAAGCGTCCGAAGTGAGGGTTTAGAACATGTCTCGTCGTCACGCCGCTGAAAAACGCGAAATTCTGCCCGACGCCAAGTATGGTGACCGGGTTCTCACCAAATTCATGAACAACCTGATGCTCGACGGCAAGAAGTCCGTCGCTGAATCGATCGTTTATGGTGCTCTTGACCGCGTTCAGACCCGTCTGAAGCGCGAACCGATCCAGGCCTTCCACGAAGCGCTGGACAACGTGAAGCCATCCGTCGAAGTGCGCTCGCGCCGCGTCGGTGGTGCAACGTATCAGGTTCCGGTCGAAGTGCGCACCGAGCGCCGCGAAGCTCTGGCCATCCGTTGGCTGATCATCGCTGCCCGCAAGCGCAACGAAAACACCATGGAAGAGCGTTTGGCTGCCGAATTGTCGGATGCCGTCAACAACCGTGGTACGGCTGTTAAGAAACGCGAAGATACCCACAAGATGGCGGATGCGAACAAAGCATTCAGCCACTATCGCTGGTAAGGGATCATCATGGCACGCGACTATCCGCTCGAACGCTATCGTAACTTCGGCATCATTGCGCACATTGATGCCGGCAAGACCACGACCTCCGAGCGCATTCTCTACTACACCGGCAAGTCCCACAAGATCGGCGAAGTCCATGACGGCGCCGCGACGATGGACTGGATGGAGCAAGAGCAAGAGCGCGGGATCACGATCACCTCGGCTGCGACCACCACCTTCTGGGAACGCACGATTGATCCGGGTCTGGCGCACGCTGCGAAAGACAAGTTCCGCTTCAACATCATTGACACCCCCGGCCACGTTGACTTCACCATTGAAGTCGAACGTTCGCTGGCCGTTCTTGATGGCGCTGTCGTTCTGCTGGACGGCAACGCAGGTGTGGAACCGCAAACCGAAACCGTGTGGCGTCAGGCTGACCGCTACAAGGTTCCGCGTATCGTCTTCGTCAACAAGATGGACAAGACCGGCGCTGATTTCTTCAACTGCGTGAAGATGATCAAGGACCGCACCGGCGCTAACGCCATGCCGATCGTTTTGCCGATCGGCGCGGAAGACAAGCTGGAAGGCATCATCGACCTCGTGACCATGGAAGAATGGGTCTATGAGGGCGAAGATCTGGGTGCTTCCTGGACGCGTCAACCGATCCGTGCAGAGTTGAAAGACTCGGCCGATGAATGGCGCCTGAACCTGCTGGAAACGGCAGTCGGTCAGGACGATGCTGCGATGGAAGCTTACCTCGAAGGCAACGAGCCCGACGTGGACACCCTGCGCGCGCTGATCCGCAAGGGCACGCTGGCGATCGACTTCGTGCCGGTGATGGCTGGTTCGTCGTTCAAGAACAAGGGCGTGCAGCCTCTCTTGAACGCCGTGATCGACTATCTGCCCTCGCCGCTGGACGTGCCGCCCTACATGGGCTTCGCACCGGGCGACGAGACCGAAACGCGTAACATCGCACGTTCGGCCAGCGATGAGCAGCCGTTCTCGGCGCTCGCGTTCAAGATCATGAACGACCCCTTCGTCGGTTCGCTGACCTTCACCCGGATCTATTCGGGCAAGTTGGCCAAGGGCGACGCGATGATGAACGCGACCAAAGAGCGCCGCGAGCGCGTTGGCCGCATGATGATGATGCACGCGATTGAACGGGAAGAAATTTCCGAAGCTTTCGCAGGCGACATCATCGCTCTGGGCGGTCTGAAAGAAACCACCACCGGTGATACGCTTTGTGATCCGGCAAACCCGGTTGTTCTGGAAACCATGACCTTCCCGGTCCCGGTTATCGAGATCGCCGTGGAACCGAAGACCAAGGCTGACCAGGAAAAGATGGGCATCGCTTTGGCCCGTCTGGCTGCCGAAGACCCGTCCTTCCGTGTGGAAACCGATATCGAATCGGGCCAGACGATCATGAAGGGCATGGGCGAACTTCACCTCGACATTCTCGTTGACCGTATGCGTCGCGAATTCAAGGTCGAGGCGAACATCGGTGCGCCGCAGGTGGCTTATCGCGAAACCATCTCGCGCGAGCATGAGATCGACTATACGCACAAGAAACAGACCGGTGGTACCGGCCAGTTCGCGCGCGTCAAGCTGATCATCTCGCCGACCGAGCCGGGCGAAGGCTATTCGTTCGAGTCGAAGATCGTTGGCGGTGCTGTTCCGAAGGAATACATCCCCGGCGTCGAAAAAGGCATCAAGTCCGTGATGGACTCGGGTCCGCTGGCAGGCTTCCCGGTGATCGACTTCAAGGTTGCGCTGATCGATGGTGCCT
Source organism: Paracoccaceae bacterium (assembly GCA_009773375.1). Lineage (GTDB taxonomy): Bacteria > Pseudomonadota > Alphaproteobacteria > Rhodobacterales > Rhodobacteraceae > Cypionkella. The sequence goes on along the minus strand of WRPH01000006.1, from coordinate 543 downwards.
TCCACGACGTTGACTCCTCGGTTCTGGCTTTCGAAATCGCCTCGCGCGCCGCAATGCGTGAAGGCCTGAAGAAAGCCGGCGCAAAGTTGCTGGAACCGATCATGAAAGTCGAAGTCGTCACCCCGGAAGAATACACCGGCGGCGTCATCGGCGACCTGACCTCGCGTCGGGGCATGATCAACGGCCAGGACAGCCGCGGCAACGCGAATGTCATCGCCGCCATGGTGCCGCTGGCAAACATGTTCGGCTACATCAACACCCTGCGCTCGATGTCCTCGGGCCGTGCGGTGTTCTCGATGGAGTTTGACCATTACGACGCCGTTCCGCAGAACATCTCGGACGAAATCCAGAAGAAATACGCATAACCGGTGTGGCGGGCTAACGCCCGCCCTACCACTCGTAGGGTGGGGTTTTACCCCACCGCACCCGACCAAAATTAGGAGGCCATCATGGCAAAGGCAAAGTTTGAACGGAATAAACCGCACGTCAACATCGGCACGATTGGGCACGTTGACCACGGCAAGACGACGTTGACGGCCGCGA
>WRPH01000033.1 GCA_009773375.1 Paracoccaceae bacterium | reverse complement strand
GTCCGACGCGCCACGTCATCACCATAGTGTCCACTATCAATGGTGGACACTATCCCACACTCTCACCCCGCGGCAGAGCGGTCAGGCCGGACGCTTACGTTTTTTGCATTCGCGCGCTTGCTGCAGCAAAGCAAAACGGCGCGATCCACAGGACCGCGCCGCTGAATTTCAGATCAGATTTTCAACTGCCGAAGATGGTTAACAGCCGCGTTATGCGCGATACCGATAGTTTGGCTAACCATTTTCACGCCACCAATAGATTTGGGCGTGATGCCGCACCGCTTGGTGATTTCGTTTTCAACTTCCATCACGAAAAGCGGATTTCCCGACAGAAGCTTTTCACGGAGAACCTCGGTCATACCCGCGTATGCGGCTTCGGGGTCTTTAAGAGCGTCAATCGCTTGGACCGGGACGAACACGGAAGTAAGTTCGCCGTAAACAGGCGTCAACAGACGGCCCGCCACCGGATCGAGTTCCATAGTAATCGACTGCGAAAGCATGCCGCCCTCATTGGGACGCACCGGAACGGCCATGACAGGCACCAACTTGCCGCCGCGAAAGCGATCGACAACGGTCAGCGATTCCCGCCGCGTATTGCGCGGTTTTTGATAGTCTTTCATTTGAGTTTTCCTCTGATTTTAATGACAAGTTTTTTAGCGGCCAGCTTGAGAGCCGCCCGACGTTTAGCACACGCGGCGCAGGGTTTACGCTTGCTCATTTGAGTTTGCCCAATGGCCCAAAATGGGGACGACCCCATTCGCCGAAGCGCATACGATAAGCCTGTTGGAGGCTAATCTCGTTTGGGAGCTTTCCCCGATAACCTACGGGAAACGCAGGCCGCTTACCAGCAAGGACGCCCGCCGGATTACGCGGCGGAGGCGCATTGCGCTTCTCTCGCTTCTGATATGCATCATAAGCGGCGCTGCCCGCATAGTTCAGCGCAAGCGTAGGCCAATCGTACCACTGCAACGCCTCATCGCCGTCAAGAGTCGGATGATAGATCGGAAACGGCAAGTTAGGGTTATCCGTGACCATAAAACCCGCCGAGGTTTTAAGGTCTTGGTTGTCGACTTTCCGCCGAGTATCGACTGGAAGACTATCGGCTAAAGGCCGAACATCGGGTCCAGAAACACCGACAGAGCCAGCAGCAGAACGCCCAGAAGCGTCAGCCGCCACCACAGACGAAACAGAAGACCCACGCGAACCCCCAAGCGCAGCGGACTTTGAGGGAATAGCCTCACGCTGCGAGTAGATTCCGCCGAACTTCGGGCGGATTGTCAAGTCGGTGACTTGCTGGTTCAGCTTTTGATTTTGGTCTTTCAGCTGATCCAGTTTGCGGAGGTCTTGACGCTTGGCAAGTGCCTCAGAGAGCATCAAGCCAGCGTCGGCAATGGCGGACCCCATATAGTTAGAGCCGCCAGTTGCCATTTGGTTGCCAACACCCGGACCGACGAACAGCAGCGGATTGAAACCCGCAGCCTCAGCACGAGCCCGGATATTGGCGGGATTGTTATATTCGTTTTGCGCGGCAATAGCCTTGCGTTCCGAATTGCGGCCCAAGATGCCGCCGAGAAGCGATGCCCCCGCACCAATGAGTGCCGGGAGCATCAGAACGCCCCCGCGAAGGATGCGCGCTGCGACCGAGGGCGGCGGGGCGCAGACGAAGCGCCAAGAGAGCGAAGCCCCTTGGACACGTCATGCCGAACCTTTGATTCAGAGAACCAAAAGAGATCAGCGACGACTTGGGTAGCCAAGTCGGTTTGTTCGACGGACTTTCCAGCCGCCGAAAATTGAACCAGCCGCCAGACGGCTTGTTCATACGTCGCAAGAGGTTCGCGATCTGTCACAGCGGAACCGCCGAACAGACCGCCAAGGGATCGTCACCGAGGGTCAGCGCGACAAGCGCGGACACCACGAGGACCACCAGCCGAAGCAGGGGATCACTCCAAACACGTTTTGCCATAGATAGAACTCCAGAAGCCCAAGAGCGGGCTTGACCAGAAGTTCAGAAGAAGATTCAACCTGCAATGATAGAGAGTCTCATAATCAATATTATGTAATTCTTACGGCAATCAACACGGCTGGACCCCACACAAGCAAACGCGATATAGAGCTATATGCAAGGCTTTTGCCACAATGGAGTGTGCCCCATGACCTTCTCGCGCCAGATCAAAATCGCGCCTTCGATCCTGTCGGCGGATTTCGCCAATTTTGGTGCTGAATGCCGCGCCATCGAAGCGCAAGGCGCGGATTGGGTGCATGTTGATGTGATGGATGGGCATTTCGTGCCGAACATCACCTTTGGGCCTGCGACCTGTGCCGCGATCCGGCCGCATATCAAGGGCGTAATGGATGTGCATCTGATGATCACGCCGGTGGATGCCTATATCGAGGCCTTCGCCAAGGCCGGTGCCGATGTGATCTCGGCGCATATCGAGGCTGGCCCACACATCCATCGCACCTTGCAAGCCATTCGGAACACAGGAAAAAAGGCTGGTCTTGCGATCAATCCCGGCACCGGTATTGATGCCGTCGCACATTTGCTGGATATGGTTGACCTTATCTGCGTGATGACGGTGAATCCGGGCTTTGGTGGGCAGAAATTCATTCATTCTCAGGTGGATAAGGTGCGTTCCTTGCGCAAGATGATCGGTGATCGCCCGATCCACATTGAGATTGATGGCGGTGTCACCGTTGAAACCGCCCCCTTGGTGGTGGCAGCCGGTGCGGATGTGCTGGTGGCAGGCTCTGCGGTGTTCAAGGGTGGTTCGGTGGATAATCCTGCGCCCTACGGCATCAACATCGCCGCAATCCGGGCTGCAGCCGAAGCCGCCGCTTAAGATCGCAGATCAAGATCAGGCCGCAATGGCCTGATTTTTCTATACAATGGCCAGCTCCATGAAGGGCTTGCCTTTCAGTACGCGATCAATCGACAGGTCGGAAAGATCAAGGCTCTGCCAGCCGCCCGTCAGGATATGCTCGGCTATGCCACGGCCAATCGCGGGCGATTGCTGCAGGCCGTGACCAGAGAAGCCGTTCATGAAGAACAGCGACGGCAGATCCGGGTGCGGACCCAGAATCGCGTTTTGATCCAAGGTGTTATAGGCATAGTGCCCGACCCAGTGCCGCACCACCTTGACCGCGTCAAAGCCCGGCGCGCGGTTGTAGGCTTGCTCCCAGATCACATCCTCGAACAAGTTCAGATCGGGTTCAAAATCATCCACCGCGCAAGGACCATCGTCTTGCGGCACGGTGGCGATGATCCAATGGTTCTGTTCGGGTCGCATGTAAAAACCGCTGTCGATCAGCAACGGCGCGTCCGGGTGGCGGGCATTCGGCGCATCGACGACGAAAACCGTACGTTTGCGTGGCTCGACCGGCAGATCCAGGCCCGCCATCCGCGCCACAACCGCCGCGCGCGTGCCAGCCGCGTTCACGGCCACCGGGCAGGCGATGAAGCCGCCCTGCCCCAGGTCCACCCCGGTCACTTTGCCGGCTTCCACCCGCACGCCCACGACCTCATCGGTGATGAACCGCGCGCCTTGCGCTTTGGCGGCAGCACGGAAACCAGCCAGCAGCCCCATGTTATCAAACCAGCCCTCATCACGCAGCCCGAAGCTGGCGGCGGTCAGATCATCGACCTGTAACCAAGGAAATCGCGCCTGCGTTTCTGCCGGGCTCCAGACCTCGGTTGCGGCGCCCAGCCGATTTTGCATGTCTGCCAGATCGCGCAACTGCCCGGCACCCTCGGGCGAATGCGCCAGAAACAGATAGCCGTTTTCCTTCAACCCCAGCGAACCGACGCCAACATCAACCCCAAGGCTTTGCTGAAAATCCCGGATAAACCCGATGCCAAAGCGCGAGATCGCCACGTTGACCTCGGTGCTGAACTGCTGCCGGATCGAGGCCACAGACAACGCGGTGGAAGATCTGGCAAAGCTGGTATCACGTTCAACAACAATCACTTGCAAGCCGGGGCTCATCCGCGTCAGCCAATAGGCGCAAGACGCACCCATCACCGCGCCACCGATCACCACCACATCTGCCTGCATCTTCGTCATCGCCGTCCTCATGCTTGATGGCCTCGACTCCGAAGCCTTTCCCTGAGTATGATCAAATTCGGGATGAGGGACAACCCGCCGTCTATTGGCACGGCAGGCTACAGGGATGACCATGACAAAGATTTTCTCTTTGCTGGTGCAGATTGCTGAAGGCAGCAGCGCGCAGCAGGTTTGGGCGCTGGCGCAGGGTTATTTTGCCAGCATCGGTTTTGCGCGGGTGAACTATGGCTTCACCCGGTTTCGCGGTTCTCGCAGCATTGGCGACCCCGACGACGCGCTGTTTCTGACCTCGAGCAGCGAGGCCTATGCCACCGCGTATTTCCGCAACGGCTTTTACGCCAAGACCCCGGCGTTTCGCTGGGCGCAACAGAACGAGGGCGCCTGCACCTGGGCTTGGGTGCGCGAAGCGTTTCTGGCCGGAAAACTCAGCCCGGAAGAGGCGGAAACGGTCAAGCAAAACGCTGCGATGGGCATCGTGGCAGGCATTTCGATCAGCTTTCCCGAAACCTCTACCCGCGCCAAGGGCGCGATGGGGCTGATCGCCGATCCCGGTCTGGATGCTGAGGCGGTCGACCGGATTTTCGCCGACCATCATGACGAGCTGTTGTCGGTGGCGCATATGCTGCACCTCAGGCTGATCCAACTGCCGTTTGCCAGCCGCCGCCGCGCCTTGACCACCCGCCAGCGCGAGGCGTTGGAGTGGGTCGCTGATGGCAAGACCACGCAGGATGTGGCTCTGCTGATGGGGGTTTCGGCGGCGATGGTGGAAAAGCATCTGCGGCTGACGCGAGAGGCTCTGGCAGTGGACACCACCGCGCAGGCAGTGGCAAAAGCCACGCTTATGAACCTGATATTTCAACGAAATCCACTCGATGCAGCAGCGGGCTTGGCCGCAAGGTAGGGAATCCCTGACTATGTTTCCCTAAGGGAAAGTGCGACGCTGCAATCGTTCCGTGAGTAAAGGCTTCGGCTTTGGAATCGTGGGCAGTGCTTGGCTTGCATTTTCAGGTAGGGCGCGCCCGCAGCGCTTTGAAGGCTTTTCCCGCCTTCCTGTTCGCGGTTGGACGCAATTTCGTCCGGTCGCTTTTGTGATGCGCCCTTCCTCATCCCCGTGGTGTGGCGTTGGCGGTGTGGCCCCCAGAGCCGCACCGCCTTTTTTATGTCCACGCTTGCAACCGCACAAAGCAAAAGGGCGGGTGTTGCCACCCGCCCCCTGCCCTGCACTCGCAGAAAAGATCAGCCCTGCACCATCTTGGCGACTTCGGCGGCGAAATCTTCTTCTTTTTTCTCGATGCCTTCGCCAACAGCGACGCGGGCATAGCCGGTGATCTCAACGCCAGCTTCTTTCGCGGCCGCCTCGACCGTCAGGTCGGGGTTGATCACGAAAGCCTGACCCAGCAGGGTGTTTTCCGACAGGAAACGCTTCATCCGACCCGGAATGATGTTGTTGTGGATCACCGCATCCGGCTTCGGCTTGGCGGAGCTTGCGTTTTCTTCCAGCGCCTTGGCGGTTTGCACGGCCAGTTCACGCTCTACCACAACCGGGTCCAGCGTGGCTTCCGACAGCGACAGCGGCGAGGTCGCGGCGATGTGCATGGCGAACTGCTTGCCAATCGCTTCGGCCTTGTCCTTCGGGCCGTTCAGCGCAACCAGCACGCCGATCTTGCCCATGCCATCAGCAGCCGAGTTGTGGACATAGGACACCACCGTGTCGCCCTCCAGAACGTGCAGGCGGCGGAAGGTCATGTTTTCGCCGATGCGGGCGATGGTTTCCTGCACCACTTCATCAACGGTCTTGCCGTTCAGATCAGCGGCCTTGACCACTTCAACCGAGTCGCCGGTCTGCAGCGCAACTTTCGCCACTTCGCGCACAAGCGCCTGGAAATCGGCGTTCTTGGCTACGAAGTCGGTTTCCGAGTTGATCTCGACAGCAACGCCACGGCCATCCGAAACAGCCACGCCCACCAGACCTTCGGCGGCAACGCGGTCGGCTTTCTTGGCGGCTTTCGCCAGACCCTTGGTGCGCAGCCAATCGACGGCGGCTTCCATGTTGCCGTCGTTTTCAACGAGGGCTTTCTTCGCGTCCATCATGCCTGCGCCGGTCGATTCGCGCAGTTCTTTCACCATTGCTGCGGTGACGGTCATGTTCAGTCTCCTGAAATTCAAGAAATGAGTCCGGCGGGGTTTATATCCCCGCCGGTTAAACGAATCGTGACAGCCAGATCAGGCCTCAGCGATAGCTTCTTCTTCCGGAGCGGTTTCCAGCGCGCCCAGATCGATGCCAGCCGCACCCATCTGAGCCGACATGCCGTCCAGCGCTGCTTTGGCGATCAGTTCGCAATACAGCTGAATGGCGCGTGCCGCGTCGTCGTTGCCGGGGATCACATAATCCACGCCTTTGGGCGAGTTGTTGGTATCCACCACGCCAACCACCGGGATGCCCAGCTTTTGCGCTTCGAGGATCGCCAGATCTTCCTTGCCCACGTCAATGACGAAGATCAGGTCCGGGGTGCCGCCCATTTCGCGGATGCCGCCCAAGCTGGCCTGCAGCTTGGACTGGTCGCGTTCCATCATCAGGCGCTCTTTCTTGGTCAGGCCTTCGCCGCCTGCGCCCAAGAGTTCGTCAATCTGCTTCAGACGCTGGATCGACTGGGAAACGGTTTTCCAGTTGGTCAGCGTGCCGCCCAGCCAGCGGTGGTTCATGTAGAACTGCGCGCAACGCTCGGCTGCTTCAGCGATCGGCTTTTGCGCCTGACGCTTGGTGCCGACGAACAGGATACGGCCGCCCTTGGCAACGGTATCACGCACCAGTTTCAAGGCTGCATCCAGCATCGGAACGGTTTGCGTCAGGTCAAGAATATGGATGCCATTGCGGTCGCCGTAGATATACGGGCCCATTTTGGGGTTCCAGCGTGCGGTCTGGTGGCCGTAGTGAACGCCTGCTTCCAGCAGCTGGCGCATGGAGAACTCGGGAAGAGCCATGTCTTTTCCTTTTCCGGTTTCAATCCTCGGCGAAGCTGTCTCAGACCTGATGGTCCAACCGGCGGACGATACGGGATTTCTCCCCGTAAAGCCCAAGCCTCGCCTGTGAAGTGTGGCGCGTTTAGACGCTATCTTTGCAATCCGCAAGGCCCCTGCCCGCAGCCCAACCGATTTCCCGCGCAAATTTCGCCGGAAATTCGCGGTTTAGGCGGGAAAACCCGGCTTGCGTGCGGCGGTGCTCTGCGTCAAACCACGCGCATGACACCGGATATCCTATGTATCGGTTCCATTCTATGGGACATTATCGGTCGCTCGTCGATTGCGATGCGGCTTGGCTCTGACGTGCCGGGGCGGATCACCCGCCTGCCCGGTGGTGTGGCGATGAATATCGCCATGACGCTGGCGCGTTTTGGCATGACCCCGGCGCTGCTGTCCGCCGTCGGGCGTGACGCCGAGGGCGAAGAACTGGTCACCGCCTGTCAGCGCATGGGGCTGATCACCGACCACCTCTATCGCTCGGAAGACCTGCCGACCGACCGTTATATGGCGATCGAAGGCGCAAACGGCCTGATCGCCGCGATTGCCGACGCGCATTCTCTGGAGGCTGCGGGCGACAAGATCCTGCGCGCCATGGCCGACGGTCGTTTGGGCAGCCCCGATGCGCCGTGGCAAGGTCTGGTTGCCCTTGACGGCAATCTGACCGTGGCGCTGCTGTCGGAAATTGCCACCTCGCCGCTGTTTGCCCGCGCCGATCTGCGGGTGGCCCCTGCCAGCCCCGGCAAGGCCGAACGCCTGCTGCCCCTGCTCGCGCATCCGCGCGCCACGCTTTACGTAAATCTGGAAGAGGCCGGACTGCTCTGCAAAGCCCGTTTTGACAGCGCCGCCGATGCCGCCACGGCCTTGCTGGCGCGTGGGGCTGCCCGCGTTCTTGTCACCGATGGCGGCCGCGCCTGCGCTGAAGGCACCCAAGGCGCTGGCGTGATCACCGATACCCCGCCGCCCGTCATGGTCACACGGATCACCGGCGCAGGCGATACCTTCATGGCCGCCCATGTCGTCGCCGACCAGCGCGGCGACACCCGCCCACAAGCCTTGGCCGCTGCCCTGCACGCCGCCGCAATCTATGTTTCAGGAGAACAAGCATCGTGACCCAGGATCTGCTGATCTACGCGCCCGAAGTGGCCGAAGCCCGCGCCAAAGGCACCGCAATCGTGGCGCTGGAATCCACCATCATCACCCACGGCATGCCGTTTCCGCAAAACGTCGAGGCCGCCCGCGCGGTTGAGGCCGAGGTGCGTAAGGCCGGCGCAACCCCGGCCACCATCGCGGTGATGGGCGGCAAGATCCTGATCGGTCTGACCGACGCACAACTTGATGCGCTGGGGCAAGCCGAGCATGTGATGAAACTGTCGCGCGCTGACCTCGCCGCTTGTCTGGTCCAGGGCAAGATGGGCGCCACCACCGTCGCCGCGACGATGATCTGCGCGCATCTGGCTGGGATCGACGTGTTTGCCACCGGCGGCATCGGCGGCGTGCATCGCGGCGCCGATACCTCGTTCGACATTTCCGCCGATCTGCCAGAACTGGGCGACACCCCCGTGACGGTAATCGCCGCCGGGGCCAAGGCCATCCTCGATCTGCCGAAAACGCTGGAATATCTCGAAACCCGTGGCGTGCCGGTGATCGCCTACGGCCAAGATGCCTTCCCGGCGTTCTGGTCGCGCGACTCCGGCCTGAAAGCCCCGCTGCGGATGGATACGGCGGCCGACATCGCCGCCGCCCAATTGATGCGCACGCGGCTTGGCCTGCCCGGTGGCCAGCTGGTCGCCAACCCGATCCCGCTGGATGCCGAAATTGCGCGCGAGGAAATCAACCCCGCCATCGAACAGGCGCTGGCCGAGGCCGAAGCCCAGGGCATCGCCGCGAAAGAGGTCACCCCCTTCCTGCTTGACCGCATTCTGGAGCTGACCGAGGGCCGCTCGCTGGCCTCCAATATCGCCCTCGTTTTGAATAACGCCCGGCTGGGGGCTGCGATTGCCTTGGAAATCGTGCGGCTGCGCGGGCCACAGCCATTGTGAAGCCCCGCGTCTCTGCCTAGCTTTGCCGCAACCAAGGAGCCCCCATGTCAGACCACACCCCGCGCCGATCCTTGCTTGCCGGCTTTCGCGCCTCATTCCTGACCGGGCTGGTGGTGGTGCTGCCGGTGGGGCTGACGATCTATGTGGTATGGGGGGTGATCGGCTGGATCGACGGTTGGATCCTGCCGCTGATCCCCGCCGCCTATCAGCCCGAGGCGCTGCTGCATCGCTGGTTCGGGCCGGAGGTCAACTATCCGGTGCGCGGCGTCGGCGTGCTGGTGTTTCTGGTGGTCACAGCACTGATCGGCTGGCTGGCGCGCGGGCTGATCGGGCGGTCGGTGGTCAAGCTGGCCGAGAACGTGGTGGACCGGGTGCCGCTGGTGCGATCAGTCTATTCCGGGCTGAAACAGATCACCGAAACCTTCTTTGCCAAGTCCGAAAAAAGCTTCGAACGCACCTGTCTGGTTGAATTTCCCCGCAACGGTTATTGGGCGGTCGGCATGGTGGCAACCACGCCAAAAGGCGAAATCGCGACAAAGCTTCCGGGCAGCAATCAGATGGTGGCGGTGTTCGTCGGCCTGACCCCGATGACCTCGGGCATGCTGCTGTTCGTGCCAGAAAACGACGTGATCTTTCTGGACATGAAGGCAGATGAGGCGGTGAAGCTGATCGTTTCGGCCGGGTTGGTCTATCCGGCGACGAAAGAGGCGCTCGCGGCGGTCGTCACAAAGTAGCCCGCCCGCAAGGTGCGTGAGATCACGCACCCTACCTCACACCAGACTCCTGCCTGTACATTTGTACGAATGCGGTGCTACGCCTCTGCCGCGTTGGTCTTTGCCGCCAGCTTGCCCGTCGGCCAAAGCTTGATCACAGTCCAGGCAATCGGCGGGATCACCCCCAGCGCGATCACCGCCAACACCAGCCCCGCCTGCCCGACCGGGCCACCCAGCCCGATCAGCGCACTGGCATAGGCGGCCAGCGGAAAGGTAAAGCTGCCCCACAGCGCCGAAAACCCGGTCTGCGTCAGCCAGCGCGCTGCCACGATCAGCGCCAGCAAGATCACCGCGCCAAAGGCTGCAAAGCTTTGCGCCAGCAGCGGCTGTTCCAGCCCCGCAGCCACGATACAGAACAGCGCCGCAGGTGACAGATGAATTGCCAGCAACGGCCGCAACGGCGCAGGCGGGATGCGCGCAATCAACTGGGCCAGCGAAATCCCCCAGATCAGCGCCGCAACCGGCAGCGTCGCCCAGAGCAGGCCCTGCGCCAGCCCGGTCTGCCCCAGCGCCAGCGCCGGAATACCGGCCACGATGAAGCCGGCAAAACTCACATGCCACACCGGCGAAACCACCCGCTGTTCTGCAGGCGCCTGCCACAGCCCCCAGATCACCAGCCCCGCCAACAGCGCATGCGCCACCAACGCCAGCGCCATCAGCCCATAAGCCAGCCCCGGCGCGTAAGGCACCAGCACCGCCGCCGCCAGCATCGCGCTCATCGAACTGGCCGCCATCCCCGCCCGTCCCGGCAGCACCCGCAAATCTTCGGCCACCACGCCCGGCCGCCGCGCAATCTTGGCCAGCAGCGCCAGCGTCGCAAAGGCCCAGAACGCCAGCAACGCGCCTGACGCGGCCTCGACCACACCACCCGGCAGGCCCAGAACCGCCAGCCCCTTGCGCAACGTCAGCCCCAGCCCTAACAGACCCAGCACCACCGGGAATATCGCAGGCGGTGTCTTGGCAAACAGCTTCGGCTTGCGCGGCGGAAACTCTGGCGGCGGAAACGCCTTGGGGCGGCGCTCGATCTTGGGGGCTTGGGTCATGGCGTTCTCCTTGCGCGCCTTTCTCACCCCGAACACCCTTGCCATGCAAGCCCGCAAGCGCGGACGTATCAGCGCAGTCTGGCCCCGCAAGGCTTAAAATCAGGTTAAAATCGTAGGGCTAATCCCTTGCTAGAACGCAATAAAAAATGGTCCCGCGGGGGGACCATTCCAAAAAAGGTTTCCCCATTCCCTTAGCGCAGGAACGGGAACCAATCCTCGCGCAGCACCTGCCCCGGCACCATCTCATGCCCCGGATAGGGCGGCGAGGTCCGGCCCGGCCGCTCCACATAGCGCGCATCATCGCCCAGCAGCCGCAGCGAAAATGCCCGCCGCCGGGTGCCTGCATTGTTGCCGCGCGCGCCGTGCAGCGTCAGATAATTGAACGCCACCGCATCGCCGGGTTCCATCTCCCACTCCATCACCGGCATGCCCTCGGCATCCGGGTCGGGCACCGCCATGTATTTCTCCGGGTTGGGATAGAACGAGGTTTCCGCCAGCCAGCGCGTTGGCAGCACTTCCTTTTCCCAGCGATGCGACCCCGCCACGCAGCGCAAAGACGCCTCTTTCACCGGATCGAGCGGCGACCAGAATGACACCGTCTGCTGGCCGCCGACGAAATAATACGGCCCATCCTGATGCCATGGCGTCGGCTTGCTGGTGCCAGGTTCCTTCACCAGCACATGATCATGGAACAACTGCACCCGCTGCGAGCCCATCAGCTGTGCTGCAACCTCGGCCACGTCCGATTGCCTGATCACCTTCTCAAACTCCGGGATTCGATCCCAGTTGCAATAATCGTCAAAGAACCGCCCGCCCTCGCCCGGCTTCAGGTTTTCCGCGCCGTAAGGCCCCGGCTCGGCCATGTTGCGCGCCACACCCGCCCGCAATTCTTCAACCCAATCCGCCCACAGCCCCTTCACCAGCACAACGCCATCGCGCTGATAGGCTTCGATCGTCGCATCCGTTACTTGAACCATCCCGGCCTCCTGTTTTCGCTTGGCAAAGCTGTGGCGGATATTCATCATAGCTGCAAATAATACCTATCAATGCAGGCGATAACCTGATGCTATCCATTACCCTGCGCCAGCTGGAATACGCCACCGCCGTTGGCCGCCACGGCGGCATGACCGCCGCCGCCAGCGCGCTGCACGTCAGCCAACCGGCGCTGTCGGTCGCGCTTGCCCAGCTGGAGGCGCTGCTCGGCCGCCCGCTGTTCCTGCGCCGCGCCGGAGGCAGGCTTACCCCCACCGCCTTTGGCCGTGGCTGGCTCGATCTGGCCGAGGTGCAACTGGCAGGCCTCGCCCGGCTGACGGACCCCACCGCCCCCGCCGAACATGTCCGGCTGGCGGTGTTCGAAGACCTTGCCCCCGGCTGCCTCGCCCCGCTGCTGGCCCATGCTACCCGCCATGCCCCGCAGCTGAAAATCACCCCGCAAGTCATGGGCTTTGAAGACCTGTCGCAGGCCCTGCACAAGGGCCGGGTCGATCTGGCGCTGACCTGGGATCTCGGCCTTGAATCCGATATCGCCCGCCAAACCCTTGCCCGCATCGCGCCGCATGCGGTGCTGGCCGCCGATCACCCGCTGACCGCCCGCCCCAGTCTCACCCTGACCGAGCTTGCCGATCATCCGCTGATCCTCGCCGATCAGGGCCTGTCGCTAGGCCATATGCGGGCGCTGTTTGCCCAGCGTGGGCTTGCGCCACAAATCCGCCACCGCACCGCATCCCTGGAGCTGATGCGGTCCTACGCCGCCAACGGTCTGGGCGTCGGCCTGTCCTATACCAATCCCGCCGCCAACCTCAGCCACGACGGCAAACCGCTGGCCACCCGACCGCTGACCGATGCCGGAACCGAGCCGCTGATCCTCGCCCATCTGCTGCAGGCACCACCCTCGGGAGCCGCGCACCTGCTGGCTACACTGATCCCGCAGGCGTTGCCGCCTGGCTTGCGAGGCGAATCGACCGTCACGGCTTGAAACCGCTTTGAAACTGCCATCACAACGAAATTCCCATGAAAATCAGCACACGCCTGAAAAATCTGTAACGATTACGGAAGCCGCGATTCAAACACTTTGACCCTCCGGCCTGCTGCGGTTATGGATAGCGACCACTTTACCCTGGCACCCGATTGGCAGCTGCATCCGATGAACCTGAAAGAACTGGCGCAAAAGCTGAACCTGTCGCCCACCACCGTCAGCCGCGCGCTGAACGGCTATCCCGAGGTGAATGACGCCACGCGTGACCGTATCATCGCCGCAGCCAAACGCTACAACTACCGCCCCAACACCCGCGCCATCCGGCTTGCCACCGGCCGCGCCATGGCGGTAGGGCATGTGTTTCCGGTCGCCACCAAAAACGAAATCATGAACCCGATCTTCGCCGATTTCATCGCAGGCGCTGGTGAAGTTTACGCCGCCAACGGCTATGACATGCTGCTGTCGGTGGTCGCAGACGAGGCCGAGGCCGCCGCCTACCGCGACCTCAAATCCCGCGGCGCCGTCGATGGCGTGATCATGCATGCGGTGCGCACCTATGATAGCCGCATCGCTACCCTGCAAGAACTGGGCCTGCCTTTCGTGTCGCACGGGCGTGCAACCGGGGTAGAAACCGACTATTCTTGGGTCGATGTCAACAACCGCCGCGCCTTCCTGCGCGCCACCGAATTTCTGCTCGATCTCGGCCATAGCCGCATCGCGCTGGTCAATGGCAAGGAAGACATGGATTTCGCCATTCGCCGCCGCACCGGCTATGTCGATGCGCTGGCTGGGCGCGCCAACACCCCCGACCCGGCGCTGATGGCATCCGAGGAAATGACCGAATTGTCAGGCTACCGCGCCGCCAGCCGCATGCTCGATCTGCCTGATCCAGCCACCGCCTTTGTCGCGGCGTCGATGCTGTCGGGCATGGGCGTGCGCCGTGCGATCGAGGCGCGCGGGCTGAAGATGGGCCGCGATGTGTCGGTGATCATCTTTGACGATGAACTCAGCTATCTGCGTAACGGCGAGGATTTGCCGATCTTTACCGCCACCCGGTCTTCGGTGCGCGATGCGGGCCGGATCGCGGCGCAAATGCTGCTCGACCTGATCTCCGACCCCACCGGCACGCCGCGTCACCGCCTGCTCGAGGCTGATCTGATCCTCGGCCAATCCACCGGCCCCGCGCCACGCAAACCGCTCTGACCCTCTCATCTATCTGACTCAAGGTGCTGCCATGACCGCTTCCCTCGCCCTCGTTGCCGATATCGGTGGCACCAATACCCGCGTGGCGCTTGCCGATGGCAAGGTGGTCCGCCCCGCCAGCATCCGCCGCTATGCCAACGCCGAATTCGCCAGTCTGGAGCCGGTGTTGGAACGCTACATGGCGGATGAAGGCATCGCTGCCGTCGATGGTGCCTGCGTCGCCGCCGCAGGCCCGGTGCGCGATGGGGTGGCCGTGATGACCAACCTGTCTTGGGTGATCGACGCCGCCCTGCTGAACCGCGCCACCAAGGCCAGCCAGACCGCTATCCTGAACGATCTGCAAGCGCAGGGCCACGCCCTTGGCCATATCGCGCCTGAATTTCTGCGCCCGCTGATCCCCGGTCCGCAAGTGCCGGGCGGCGCGATGCTGGTGGTCGGCGTCGGCACCGGCATGAACGCAGCCCCCGTGCATGACACGCCTTGGGGCCGGGTCGTCGCGGCTTCAGAATGCGGCCATATCGCCATGCCGGTGCAGACCGAACAAGACTTCCGCCTGTCGCGCTTTGTCGCCACGCAAGGCGCACATGCGCACGGGTATGCCGGCGTCGAAGATGTGCTGGCCGGGCGCGGGTTGGAGCGGGTGCATGCCTTCGTCAGCACCGAATCCGGCACGCCGCAAGACAAGAAAGCCGCCGACATCATGGCAGCCCTTGCCGCTGGTGACAGCATCGCCCGCGAAACCGCGCGGCTTTACATGCACCTGCTGGGGCAGGAGCTTGGCAACCTCGCGCTGATCCACCTGCCGTTCGGCGGGCTTTACCTGATCGGCGGCGTCGCCCGCGCCATGGTGCCCTATATGGCCGAAATGCAGCTGGCCGAGGCATTCCGCGACAAGGGCCGCTTCACCGATTTCATGCACAGCTTCGCCGTCTTCGCGGTGGAAGACGACTATGCCGCCCTGACCGGCTGCGCCGCCTATCTGGCCAATGGTGGCCGGGGCTAGAGCGGATTTCCTTCAATCTGTATCGGATTGAAGGAAATCAAAGGCAAGATCAGCCTGTGAATATTGCGTATTGCGGCTTACTTCGGCAACCGGTCCACAATAAAGCTCAGCGCCACCTGCAAGCCATCGGGGGCAATGCCGTGGCCGGTGCCCTTCATCACATGACCATAGGTCGCAAAGCCATTGGAAACCAACACGTTTCCGGCTGCCGCCATTTCATCGAACGGCACCACCGGATCTTGATCGCCATGGATCAGCAAGACCGGAGGTTTCACTTTACCTTCCTGCGCCAAGGTAGCCGGGCGCATCAGTTTTCCTGAAATCGCTACCACCCCGGCCACCGCCACTTCGCGGCGCGGCGCGACATGCAGGCTCATCATCGCGCCTTGCGAAAAACCCACCAGCACCAAAGCCTCCGGCCCCAGACCTTCCTCGGCCAGTCGCGCATCCAGAAACGCGTTCAGATCATCCGCCGCCCGGTTCATCCCCACCGCAGCATCCACCTCGGAAGACCCATCAAACCGCGGAATCGAAAACCACTGCCGCCCGAACGGATTGCCCGCGCAAGCCTCGGGCGCATCCGGCGCCATGAACACCGTATCGCGCAGGTGCGCGCCCAGCGGGTCGGCCAGCCCCAGCAAATCCGCGCCATCCGCGCCATAGCCATGCACGAACACCACCAACGACCGCGCCTTGCCCGACAGCGCCGCCCGGCGGCCAAACTTCAATTCCCGAGTCATCGAATACCTTCCCGCGATTTTGCCACATGGTAGTAGGCCCAAAGAATCCGCGCCGCAACCGCCCGCCACGGGCTCCACGCCTCGGCCATCGCCCGCAGCGCCTTTTCCGAAGGCCGCGCTTCCAGCCCGAACAACACCCTCGCGCCTTCCTGCAACGCCAGATCACCCGGCGCAAACACATCCGCCCGCCCCAAGGCAAACATCGCATAAATCTCGGCCGTCCAGCGCCCGATCCCCGGCACCGCCACCAGTTCCGCCACAACCGCCTCATCAGCTTTGCCGCGCAAGCCAATGAAATCAATGCCAGAAGCCGCCAAGGCCCTGGCATAGCGCGCCTTCTGCCGGCTTAAGCCTGCGCCGCGCAGATCCTCGTCGCGCGCCGCCAGAATCCCCGCCTGCGAGATCACCCCCGCCGCTTCCATCCGCGCCCAGATCGCGTTGGCCGAAGCCACCGATACCTGCTGCCCCACAATCGCATCCAGCAGCGCGGTGAAGCCGTCGTCATGGCGGCGCAGCGGCAAATCGCCCACCAGCGCCAGCGCCTGTGCAAACCGATCCTCGCGCGCGGCCAGCCACGCAGCGCCTTCCGCCACACAATCCAAAGACTGAATAATACGCCCCACCATCCGACCGAATCCTCTTGCCGCTGCGATGCGTCCCGCCTACCGATGGCATATCATGACCGATCAAGACAGCCTCGCCCGCCGCAACGTCTATGTGCTCGTTGCCTCCCAAGCCATCCTCGGCGCGCAATTGCCGATGATTTTCACTATTGCTGGCCTCGCCGGACAAAGCCTTGCCCCCAACAAATGCTGGGCAACGCTGCCGATTTCGCTGCTGGTGATCGGCTCGATGCTGACCGCGACGCCGCTGTCTGCCTTCATGGCGAAATACGGCCGCCGTGCGGGCTTCATCCTTGGCACCGTCGGCGGTACCATTGGCGCTGCCACTGGCGCGCTCGGGCTCTATTACGGATCATTCGCGCTGTTCCTGCTCGGCGCGCTGTTTTCCGGCATCTACATGTCGGCGCAAGGCTTTTACCGCTTCGCCGCCGCCGACACCGCATCCGAGGCGTTCCGCCCCAAAGCGATTTCCTGGGTGATGGCGGGCGGCCTCTTGTCTGCCGTGGTCGGGCCAGAGCTGGTCAAGCTGACCAACGATCTGATGGTTGTGCCGTTCCTGGCCACCTATCTGACGGTTATCTTGCTGAATTTCTGTGGCATTTTCCTGTTTGGCCTGCTGAACATCCCCAAACCGAAAGCCGCCGTCGCCGGCAGCCCGCAAGGCCGCAGCCGGCGTGAGCTGATCCGCACGCCGCAAATCGCCGTCGCGGTGATCGTCGCCACCGTGTCCTATGCGCTGATGAATCTGGTGATGACCTCATCGCCGCTGGCCGTGGTCGGCTGCGGTTTTGAAAAGGACGACGCCGCCAATGTGGTGATGGGCCACGTTCTGGCCATGTATGCGCCGTCCTTCGTCACCGGCCATATCATCGCCCGCTTCGGCGTTGAGAAAGTCATGGCCACCGGTCTTGTGATCCTTGCCGCAGCGGGCGGCGTCGCCATTGCCGGGGTCGAGCTGACCAACTTCTTCGCAGCCCTGATCCTGCTGGGTATCGGCTGGAACTTCGGCTTCATTGGCGCGACTACCCTGCTTACCGGCTCGATCCAACCGTCCGAGCGTGGCCGGATGCAGGGCCTGAACGATCTGATCGTGTTCGGCGGCGTCACCATGGCCAGCTTTTCGTCCGGCGGGCTGATGAACTGCTCCGGCGGTTCGGTGCAATCGGGCTGGCAAGCGGTGAACATGGCGATGCTGCCCTTTCTGGTGCTGGCAGGCGGCGCGCTGATCTGGCTCGCCATGCGCCCGAAAGAGATGCGCTGACGCAGGGCTGCCGGATGAAGATTTTCCTGCATATCGGCAAGGCCCGCACCTCGACCACCGCGCTGTAAAACGGCGCTGCCCGCGAACGTGACACCTTGCGCAAGGCGGGCCTGTGCTACCCCGCAACTGCCGCGCGCGATGCGCGCCACATGCCGCTGTTCTGGTCAGCCGCCGCCGAGCATCTGGAAAAGCTGAACCCGTGGCACCTCCACAGCTATGACGGCCTGCCGCTTGCGGCCCGCGTCGCCGCCACCATGATGCAGGCCGATGGCTGCAACGCCGTTCTGCTGTCGTCGGAATGGTTCAGCATCGCCGTGCCGGATCAAACCTTTGCGCCCTTGGTGCAAGAGCTGGCGCGCTATGGTGATGTCACCGCCGTCGTGACGCTGCGCGATCAGGCCGACGCCATGCTGTCGGCATGGGCGCGCCGCATCATGGACCGCAACCCGATGCCCGGCCTGCCCGCCATGACCGCGCGTCTGGCCGATTGGGACAAACCCGAACACCCGCTGAACCACTATCAGTTGCTGCGAAACTGGGCGTCGTTTTGCGACGTCATCGCGCTGCCCTATGGCCCCGCCGCGCCGGAACGCGTCATGGCCGCGATTGGCCACCCCGATCTGATCGCATTCCAGCGCGAGTCGGCCAGCCTGCGGCTTGATCTGTGCGATCACCTGCGCCACCGCATTGCAGAGCCGCTTTCGCCGACCGATTGGCGCGCACTTGTGACCCGGCTGTCAGAAACCCCCGATGCCTTCGCGGCCGTTTCCCGACCGCAGGTTTTCACCGAAGCGGCGGAACTGACCGCCCGGATACGCGAAGCCTATGCCCGATCCAACGCCCGCGTGCAGCAGGAATTTTCGCATCTGTTCCGCTAGAGTTGAATGGGTTGTGATGGAAACAGGCACATCGCAAGTGGTGTGCAGTCTGTGTGCAAAGCTTAACAAACCGTAAAGGCGATGGGTTAAGGTATTGAAAAATCACAAAAGGGGTCACTGTCCACACGCGGACACCCTACCAACGGCCTGAAAAAGCCTGCCAAACCAGCCGCCCGCGCCGGGAAAACTCCGAAAGCCCCATCTGGCCCGCAGCCACCACACGCGGATCAACCGCGACCTGCTTCAGCAGCGCCTCGGCCTGCCAGCCCGCCAGCAACGCCGGAGCCGCCTGCCCCACCAGCCGCCGCCCGGCCCGCGCCGCCGCGATCTTCTCCAGCCCCCGCCGCGCCAGATCCTGCACCGCCTCGGCCCGGCCATCCACCAGCGGCACCCGACCGCGCTTTTCCAACTCCGGCACCGCCCGCAGATAACCTGCCAGACCCGCAGCCCAGCCAAAGCCCCGCACCGTCGCCTCGGCCTGATCCGACGCCCCGCAAGCTTTCGCCGCCGCCCACATCAACCCCGCGCCGGTTTCCTCCAGATAGCGGTCGAAATCCTGCTGATCCTCGAACGGTTCAGAATAAGCATCCCAAACCCGCGCCGCCGCCATCCGGTCCAGCACCGCAACCGGCAGACCCGCCTGCCGGATCAAATCATGCAGCGGCCCCGCCACCTCATGCGCGCGCGGCGCAGCTTCGGCCACCACATCGCGCCACCATTGCAGCCGCATCTCGGCGATCATCGGCTCCTTCGTCACCCAAGGCGCGCGGGCAACCTCCAGATTGAACGCATAAACCGGCCAAAGCCGCGCCCGCACCCCGAGCGGAGCCGCCATCACCGCCGCAAACCGATCCGGGTCGCCACGCTGCACCAGATCCGCGCAGGCCGCCAAGCTCATGCAGGCACCCCGACATCGCGGATCAGTTTCCAGTTGATCGCATCCAGCAGCGCCTCAAAGCTGGCATCGACGATGTTGGCCGAAACCCCCACCGTAGACCAGCGCCGCCCCTGACTGTCTTCGGAATCGATGATCACCCGCGTCACCGCCTCGGTGCCGCCCTGGGTGATCCGTACCTTGAAATCAACCAGCCGCAGATCATCGATCACCGCCTGATACGGCCCCAGATCCTTCGCGAGCGCCTTGGAAAGCGCATTCACCGGGCCGCGATCGGTGCCGGTTTCATCCATGCTTTCGCTGACCGACAGCATCTTGTGATCGCCGATCTTCACCACCACCACCGCCTCGGACAGGCTGACCATGCGGTCATACTTGTTCTTGCGCCGCTCCACCGTCACCCGGTAGCGCTTGACCTCGAAAAACACCGGCAGCAGCCCCAGTTCCTTGCGCGCCACGAGCTCAAAACTGGCCTGCGCGCCGTCATAGGCATAGCCCTGATCCTCGCGTTCCTTGACGATCTCCAGAATCCGCCCCAGCCGCGCATCGCCCGCCGCAACCTCGATCCCGGCCGAGACCAGACGGGCGCGCAGGTTGGATTGCCCAGCCTGATTGGACATCGGAATGATCCGCTCATTCCCCACCACTTCCGGCGGGATATGCTCGTAGGTGGTCGGGTCTTTCAGAATGGCCGAGGCATGCAGCCCCGCCTTGTGGGCAAAAGCGCTGGCCCCGACATAAGGCGCAGATCGCAGCGGCACCCGGTTCAGAATGTCATCCAGCATCCGCGACAGGCGCACCATCCCCGCCAAGCCCGCCTGCGTCACCCCGCACTCCAGACTGCTGGCGAAGGGTTCCTTCAGCAGCAAAGTCGGGATCAGCGTGGTCAGGTTGGCATTGCCGCAGCGTTCGCCCAAGCCGTCGTTCAGCGTGCCCTGAATCTGCCGCGCACCCGCCTCGACCGCAGCCAAGGAATTGGCCACCGCATTGCCGGTATCGTCATGGCAATGGATGCCCAAGCGGTCGCCCGGAATCCCCGCCCCGATCACCTCGCGCACCACCCGGCCCACTTCCGACGGCAAGGTGCCGCCGTTGGTGTCGCACAGCACGATCCAGCGCGCGCCCGCCTGCAACGCCGCCCGCAGGCAAGACAGCGCATAATTGGGGTTGGCGCGGTAGCCGTCAAAGAAATGCTCGGCATCAAACAGCGCCTCGCGCCCCTTGGCCGCAACATGCTTGAACGATGCGGCAATCGCCTCGCGGTTTTCCTCCAACGTCACGCCAAGCGCGGTGGTGACGTGGAATTCATGGGTCTTGCCGACCAGACAGACCGCAGGCGTGCCCGCATCCAGCACCGCCGCCAGCACATCGTCATTTTCCGCCGACCGCCCGACGCGCTTGGTCATGCCAAACGCCGTCATCGTCGCGCGGGTTTGCGGCGCATGGGCGAAAAATTCGGAGTCCGTCGGGTTCGCCCCCGGCCAACCGCCCTCGATATAATCCACCCCCAACGCATCAAGCGCCTGCGCGATCTGAAGCTTTTCAGCGGTGGAGAATTGCACGCCCTGGGTCTGCTGGCCGTCGCGCAGGGTGGTATCGAACATATAGAGGCGCTCGCGGGTCATTTGAGGGCCTCTAGCTTGGTTGGATCGAAGTTGGGTGCCGGAAAAAGCTCAACGCCTGCTTTTGACATTCTAACTTCAATGCCCGCCATTGTGAGAGCAGCCTTCAACTCATCCACCTTCGCAAAGTCTTTGGTGACCATGGCTTCTTCACGAAGTCGGCTCAGTTCTGCCCCGAGAGCAGTCAACGCCACAGAAGCATCATTGCCTTCCCAGTAGGCATCAATTGTCGAGAAATCGAAACCAAGGAAATTCAATGAAGCCAAAAGGGTTATTGCCTGCTTCTCGCGGGCAAGTTTGTGCAGAACGGTGATCGCCTGTGATGTATTCAAATCGTCCGCAACGGCCTCTATTATTAACGGGTCGATATCGGCAGCTGTCACAGGTCGGTCAATTTCGCCAGCTTTAACAGCTTTGGTTACAAGCCCAAGAAAGCCCGACAAGGCCTCTAAAGCCTGCTGCGCTTTTGTTGAGGTCCAATCCATCGGCTTGGAGTAATGCGTGCTCAGATACACAAACCGGATCACTTCCCCCGGCACGCCCTGATCCAGCAAATCCCGCACGGTGAAGAAATTGCCCAAGCTCTTGGACATCTTCTTACCCTCAACCTGCAACATCTCATTATGCATCCAGTATTGTGCAAACTTACTGCGGCCTAAAGGATCGTCTTCTGTAGCGTGCGCACAGCAGGATTGTGCGATCTCATTTTCGTGGTGGGGAAATTGCAGATCTAACCCGCCGCCGTGGATATCGAAGCTATGTGGGTGTTGGAGTCCTGCATTTGAAAGTTGACCATCCTTCTTAGGTTTTTGCCAAAGCAAATCATCTGCCATCGCCGAGCATTCAATGTGCCAGCCCGGACGGCCCCGGCCCCAGGGGCTATCCCAGCCCGGCTCGTCGCCAGAGGACGGCTTCCACAGCACGAAATCCATCGGGTCTTCCTTGAAGGGGGCCACTTCAACCCGCGCGCCTGCGATCATGTCATCAACCGACCGCCCCGACAGCGCGCCGTAGTCCTTGTACGAACGTACACGAAACAGTGCGTGGCCTTCCTTGGCATAGGCGTGGCCCTTGGCGATCAGGTCTTCGATCATCGCCACCATGGCACCGATATATTCGGTCGCGCGCGGCTCATGCGTCGGGCGCAGCGCCCCCAGCGCGTCCATGTCAGCGTGATACCAGCCGATGGTTTCCTCGGTGCGCTCGTGGATCAGCGCCTCCAAACTCCGCGGATCACCAGCGGCTTTGCGCGCCAAGGCGGTGGCGTTGATCTTGTCATCGACATCGGTGAAATTGCGCACATAGGTGACGTGACCCTCACCATAAACATGGCGCAGGAGCCGGAACAGCACATCGAACACCACGACCGGGCGGCCGTTACCCAGATGCGCGCGGTCGTAAACCGTCGGGCCGCAGACATACATCCGCACATTGTTCGGATCAATCGGCGTGAACTCTTCCTTCACCCGCGTCTTGCTATTGTGCAGTCTGATCATCGCAACCCTCGAATTAGCCTTTGCGCGCGTTCCCGGCGCGGGTCTATCAGCTTGATCCTGATTAGGGAATGAGGTGACAGGCCCGCGCGACTGTTGTCAGCGGGAAATGCAGCAAATGCAAATGATGCCCATCGTCCTCATGCGCCAATTTTAGCGCAGCCGTCCGCGCGCGCCAAGGGGGTTGTGAAGCGGGCGCATCTGGCTTCACATATCGGCAAAGCTTAGGGAGCCGCCGATGAACCACGATGATCTGAACCACTGGTCCAAGCGTGCCGCCGACTGGGCCACCGCCTATCATGCCGGTTTGCGCGACCGACCCGTGCGCGCACCGCTGGTTCCCGGCGCGATTGCGGCAGAACTGCCCGCCTCGCCGCCCGACGCGCCCGAGTCGATGGAGCAGATTTTCGCCGATTTCGAACGTATCGTGCCGGGCGGCATGACCCATTGGCAGCACCCGCGCTTCTTTGCCTATTTTCCCGCCAACGCCTCGCCCGCCTCGATGCTGGCCGAGCAATTGGCCAACGCGATGGCCTGTCAGGGCATGCTGTGGCAAACCTCGCCGGCCGCGACCGAGATTGAACAGGTGATGATCGATTGGCTGCGCCAGGCCGTGGGTCTGCCCGAGGGTTTCACCGGCACCATCCACGATTCCGCCACCACGACCACGCTGTCAGCGGTGCTGACGATGCGCGAACAGGCACTGGCTTTCAATGGCAATATCAAGGGGTTGTCTGGACAAGCTGTGTTGCGCTTCTATGCCAGCGCGCAGACGCATTCCTCGGTCGACAAGGCCATTCGCGTCGCGGGGATAGGCCAGGACAATCTGGTCAAGATCCCCACCGATGCCAGCTTTTCGATGCGGCCCGAGGCTTTGGCTGCGGCGATTGCAGCGGACCGGGTGGCGGGGATGCTGCCTGCCGGGGTGGTGCTCTGCGCCGGAGGCACCTCGATCGGCGCGTTTGACCGCATTGCCGATTGTATCGCTGTCGCCAAGGCCGAAGCTCTGCCGGTGCATGTTGATGCGGCCTGGGCAGGTTCGGCAATGATCTGCCCCGAGTTTCGCACACTGTGGGCCGGGATCGAAGGCGCTGATTCGATTGTGTTTAATCCGCACAAATGGTTGGGCGTTCAGTTCGATTGCGCCATCCAGTTCCTGCGCGATCCGACACCGCAAGTCAAAACCCTCGGCCTGCGCCCGACCTATCTGGAAACCGCCGGGCGCGAGGAAATCGTGAATTTCAACGAATGGACAGTGCCGCTTGGCCGTCGGTTCCGCGCGCTGAAGCTGTGGTTCACCCTGCGCGCCTATGGGCTGGAGGGGTTGCGTACCCGTATCCGCAATCACGTCGTCTGGGCGCGCGAATCGGCCGAGGCGCTGGCGCTGATTCCGGGTGTGAAGATTGTCACGCAACCCGTTCTGTCGCTTTATACTTTTGCGCTAGGCGATGATGCCGCCACCGAAATCTTGCTGAACCGGATCAACGACGATGGCCGGATTTATCTGACCCAGACCCGGCATGACGGTGCCTATGTGATCCGGGTGCAGGTCGGTCAGTTTGATTGCACCCGCGAGGATGTCATGATGATTCCACAGGTGGTGACAGAGCTTGTGGCGCAAATTTAACATGTCAGCTGGCAGCGCCCCGACAAACTGCGGAAAACTTTAAAATGCAGGTGAAGTTCATGCGTAAACTCATTGCTGCGCTTTGTATTATGACCAGCCCGGCCTATGCCGAAAATGTTCTGGATAGCCATTTCAGCAATCCTGCGCTGCCCAGTTCCGGCTGCTTTGTGCGCAGTTATTCAAAGAGCCATCTGGCGACACACCCCGATCAGGTGGTGACCGAAATTGCCGTGATGGTTTCGGCGCTCAGTGCTGGCGGCAGGGTGCCGCTGCTGGATGTGTTCGTGACCCTGCGCGGTGATCGCTTTCAGTATCACGGCCTTGCCACCTGCAACACCAAGGGCAAAGGGCTGATTTGCCTGCTGGAAGGCGATGCCGGGGCTTTCACCCTGACCGGGAAAAACAACGGCGCGCTGCGGCTGACGGTTGGCAGGCAGGGTATGCGGTTTGAAGGCGACAAGTTCGTCGAAATCTCGGGCGTGCAGGGCGATGACCGGGTTTTCCTGATTCCGAACGTGCCGGGAGAGTTATGCAACTAGGCGCGTTCGGCGAGTGTCAACCATTCTTGTTCGGCAGCGGCAAGCTGGGCCTGGCGTTCAGACATCGCCTCGCCCGCCTTGCGGAATTTCACCGGCTCTTTGCTGAACATGCCGGGGTCCGAAAGGAAATCGGCCAGACGGCCAATCTCGGCCTCCAGCTTTTCGATCAGGCCCGGCAGCGCGTCCAACCGTTTGCGTTCGGTGAAGGTCAAGCCATCGGCCTTCCTTACAGCTTGCTTTGCTTGTGTCGCTGAACTCGCTGTTTTTGCAGAATTATCCGCCGTCAAGGTCGCACCGGAAACCACCCGCTGCGCCTGATAGTCCGACCAGCCGCCCGGATAGACCGTGGCGCGGCCGCGGCCTTCCAAGGCGACGGTCGAGGTGGCAATCCGGTCGATGAAATCGCGGTCGTGGCTGACCAGCAGCACGGTGCCGTCATAATCGCCCAAGATATCTTGCAGCAGATCCAGCGTTTCCACGTCCAGATCGTTGGTCGGTTCGTCCATGATCAGCAGGTTTGACGGCTGCGCCATCAATTTTGCCAGCAAAAGCCGCGCCTTTTCACCGCCTGAAAGCGACCGCACCGGGGCGCGGGCCTGACGCTCATCAAACAGGAAGTCTTTCAGGTAAGCCACGACATGTTTCGGATTGCCGCGCACCATCACCTGATCCGAACTGCCCGAAACCGCCATCAGCGGATCGTTGGTCAGGCTGTCCCACAGTGTCGCATTCGGATCGAGCCGCGCGCGGGCCTGGTCAAACACGGCGATTTCCAGATTGGTGCCAAGTTGCACTGTGCCGGAGTCTGGTTGAAGTTCGCCCGTCAACATCTTGAGAAGCGTGGTTTTTCCAACACCGTTAGGCCCGACGAAAGCAACCCGGTCGCCGCGCTGGATGCGCAGATCGAAATCCTGCACGATCAGCTTGTCGCCAAAAACCTTGGAGATACCTTTGGCCTCGATCACCCGCTTGCCCGATTGCGTTCCCGAATCCAGCTCCAACTGAGCAGTACCCTGACGCCGGATCTGACTGCCACGTTCTTCGCGCAGTGCTGCAAGCGCGCGCACCCGGCCCTGATTGCGTTTACGGCGGGCAGAAATGCCTTCGACGGCCCATTTTGCCTCGGCCTTGATCTTGCGATCCAGCTTGTGGCGGGCTTCATCCTCTTCGGCCCAGACGGTTTCGCGCCATTCCTCAAATCCGTCAAAGCCAGATTCGCGGCGGCGGACCTGACCGCGATCAATCCACAGCGTCGCCTTGGTCAGCGCGCGCAAAAAGGCGCGGTCGTGCGAAATCAGTACAAAGGCGGTGCGGGTGTTTTTCAGCTCTTCTTCAAGCCATTCAATGGCTTGGATATCGAGATGGTTGGTCGGTTCGTCCAGCAGCATCAGTTCGGGCGCTTCGGCCATCAGCTTGGCCAGCGCAGCACGGCGACGCTCGCCCCCCGAGGCGGTCGCAACCGGCGTGTCGGGGTTGAACTTCAGCCCTTCGGCCACCATCGGCACCTTGTATTCTTCACCAATCGGCAGCTTTGACGCCGCGTAATCGCCCAAGGTTTCAAAACCCGCCAGATCGGGGTCTTGCTCCATATAGCCAACCGTCACGCCCGGTGGCACCACCCGCAGACCCTTGTCGGGTTCGACCAGTCCGGCCATCACCTTCATCAAGGTGGATTTGCCCGAGCCGTTGCGGCCCACCAGGGCCACCCGGTCACCGGGTTGCACGACAAGATCGAGCTCGTCGAAAACGGGATTGCCGCCGAAAGTCAGCGAGATGCCAGAAAGCTGGAGAAGGGGTGCGCGTGCCATGGCGGTCTGCTAGGGCACCACGGCTGCGGCGTCAATCGGGCTTGGCATCAATCTGGCTGCGCGGCCACTGCGCGCAGGGCGCGTGCCCGCGCTGGCGGGATGCGGTCGATCTCGACGGCGGTGAAGACGTGCAGGGTGTCAAGGTTGCGGTCGATCACCGCATGATCGCTGACCCAGCCGCCCATTGCGAGGTAGGTACGCAGCAGCGCGGGCAGCCCTGTGATCGCCTCACGCGGCAGGGTTGGTGGCGCGGTTTCTTCGCTGTAGCGGTGAACTTCGGCGGCCCGCGGGCGCGGTGCCCACTGGGCGGCCCGCGGGCACGGTGCCCACTGCGCCGGCGCCAAGTGGTTGCGCAGCAGGGCAAGGGCAACCTGGTGGCGGCCGGGGGCTGCGCCGTCAAACGAGGAACAGCCAAACAGCAGCTTCACCGCGCCCGCATCGACGATCCGGGTCATTGCGGCCCATGCCAGCCGCAGGATGTCGGGGTCATGGCAATCGGGATCAAGGCAGAATCGCCCCAGTTCCAGCTTTGCGCCGCCGTAGTCCTCAAGCGCTGAAAGATCATAGGCTTGCCCGGCATAGCTGTGGCGCAGCGAGGCCCCGGCAGCGATCGGCAGCAGACGATAGCAACCGACCAGACGACCGTTGTCGCGCTCTTCCAGCAGCACATGTCCGCACAAGCCATCAAATTCGTCGGCATCAAGGCCCTTACCCTGCGCCAGTCCCCGACGTTGCAGAAAACTGCGAAAGCGCAGCGCCTGCGCGCGGGCAATATCGGCCTGATCCTGCGCCAGCCGCGCCTGATAGCGGCCTTTCAGAAGCGGAAGCAGGGGCATGGAGCTAGACAGCATGGCGCAACCTTGCCCGCGACGGCGCAGCAGCGCAAGCCGCAGCCGTGGCGTTACTGGATCAGCTTGTCGGTGCTCAGCCCGCCGATATTGCCGAACAACTGCCGCAACAGGCCTTGGCTCTTGATATTCGTCTCGGTCACCCGGCGCGACAACGGCACGATCCGGCCCTTTTCCAACCCGAAGCGTTCGATATTCTCGACCACGCCATCCTCGGTGAAGGTGATCGCCACAACCTGACGATTCTCTTCCTGCGGGGCGTAGGCACCGTTATGCTTCCAGTTGCTGCGCACATAATACCAGCCGACATCATTCAGCAGCCCCGAGGCAGAGGGGCGGCCGATGATCGTGGCCACGGTTTCGCGGGTATCGGTGCCGACCTCGACCAGCGCCAGTTCCTCATCGGTCGGCACATAGCCGTGGTTACGATAGATCGGCGAGCAGGCCGTGATCAGCGCCATAGCCAGCACCACCACGATCCGCCGCCAAGACCCGCCCATGGCGATCCGACCCGTGTTACCGAAAGAATGCGCCATCCCTGCCCTCGTCTGCGTGGCATCCGGCCCGCCTGTCGCCCACCCTTGCGCCAGCCGCCTTGGGCCAGTATCGGAAGAACCACGCGACAAACTTTCCGTGCGCCTTTGGTTTCTGGCTTACAGAAGGAAGCGGCTCTGTTCAAGAATGGAACGCAGGGGCCCGCCAAGAACGCACAAACAAGGGGCGATTTTCGCAAGCCATTGCCCGCAAAAGGGGGAACCGATGACCGACGCTGTGCCAAACACCGCCAACCTGCCCAGCCAGCCCTACCGCAGCGCCGTGGTGTCAGGCCGCAAGCCGCTGCATTTCAAGTTCACCCCGGATGCCGCCGCGCGCGCGCAGATCGCGGCGGCGCTTGATCTGATCGATCTGCCCGAATTCACCTTCAAAGGTGAACTTTCCCCGGCAGGCCGCGCCGACGTCACCTTGCGCGCCGATCTGGAGGCGCTGGTGGTGCAGCCTTGCGCTGTTACCCTCGCCCCGGTGCGCTCAAAGCTGAAAGACAGCACCGAGCGGCGCTATATGTATGAATTCGTCGAACCCGAGGCGGACGAGCTGGAAATTCCGTCCGACGATATCGAGGCTTTGCCAGAGGTGATCGACGTCGCCGCCATCGCAATCGAAGCACTGGCATTGGCGCTGCCGCTTTATCCACGCGCCCGCGGTGCGGAATTCGGAGAAGTGGTGTTCGCAGCCCCCGGCGTGGAGCCGCTGAAATCCGAAGACCTGCGGCCCTTTGCCGGTCTGGCCGGGCTGGTGGACAAGCTGAAAAAGCCTGACGAGCCCGCAAGTTAGCCGCCGGCGCGTGCAGATGCAGAATAGGGCTTGCGCGCGGCAGGAATCTGACTATGTTCCGCGCCTCATTGAGAGCTTTGTTGCGTAGCTGTTTCTTGCGCTTGAAGGCTCTGAAATCAAAGTAAAATCCGGGGCCTGTCCCCCACTATCCGAGGTCGTGACATGGCTGTCCCGCAGAACCGCACCACAAGTTCCAAGCGCAACATGCGCCGCTCGCATGACGCATTGGTTGCTGGCAACCCGCAAGATTGCACCAACTGTGGCGAACTGAAGCGCCCGCACCATGTGTGCCCGTCGTGCGGCCACTATGACGCCCGCGAAGTCGTGGCGACCAAAGCCGTCGAAGTTGACGAGGACGCGGCGTAAGCCGCCCCTTGCGTCGCTTGCCCCATGGGAACCGGATCGGAAACGCCGTCTGACCTTGGTGCAAGCCGCATCGTCATTTCTGTTGACGCGATGGGATCAGATCGCGGACCGGGGGCTGTTGTCGCCGGTCTTGTGCTGTCTGCGGCCTCGCTGCCAGATGCTGCCTTCATCCTGCACGGCGATCAGGCGCAATTAGCGCCGCTGCTGGCGCGTCACCCGGAAATCGCCTCTCGCGTGACTTTGCGCCATGCGCCGCGCGTGGTGACGATGCACGACAAGCCGTCGCAGGTGATGCGTCACGGCGACGGCACTTCGATGTGGTCCTGCATTGATTCTGTGAAGAACGGCGAAGCGACGGTCGCGGTCAGCTGTGGCAACACCGGCGCCCTGATGGCGGTGTCGATGATCCGCCTGCGGAAGATGCCGGGGGTGAACCGCCCGGCGATTGCCTGCCTGTGGCCATCGCGCAACCCCGGCGGCTTCAACGTGATGCTGGATGTTGGTGCCGATATCAAGGCCGAGGCAGCCGATCTGCTGCAATACGCGGCGATGGGCGCCTCTTACGCCAGCATCGGCATGAACCTGGCCCGCCCGCGCGTCGGGCTGCTGAATGTCGGCACAGAAGAACACAAAGGCCGCGCCGAATTGAAAGACGCCCACGATCAGATCGCCGCCGCAGCCGAGGCGGGTGGCTATGATTTCGTCGGTTTTGTCGAGGGCGGCGATATTCCGGCAGACCGCGTTGATGTCATCGTCACCGATGGTTTCACCGGCAATATCGCGCTGAAAACCGGCGAGGGCACAGCCAAGCTGATCGCGGATTTCATGAAAGAAGCCTTCAACGCCGGGATATTGTCGAAATTCGCCGCCCTGCTGGCTTTGGGGTCGCTGAAGCGGCTGCAACACCGCATTGATCCGCGCCGGGTGAATGGCGGGGTATTTCTGGGCCTGAACGGCACCGTGATCAAATCGCATGGCTCGGCAGATGAAACCGGGGTCGCTGCCGCGATTTCGCTGGCCTATCAACTTTCCGGCACGGGCTTTTTGCAACGGCTTGCAGCACGGGTTGCATCCACCGGGCGGGCGGGGCAGGATGCCGCCTCGGATGGGGCGGAGGCAAAGGCCAAACAATGACAATACGCGCCGTGGTCAAGGGCGTCGGGCACTATCTGCCCGAACGGGTTGTGCCGAATGCCGAACTCGAAACCCTCGTTGATACCACAGATGAATGGATCACCAGCCGCTCGGGTATCAAGCGCCGCCACTATGCCGCCGAAGGCCAGACCACCTCGGATTTGGGCACCCGCGCCGCGCAGGCGGCTTTGGCCGACGCCGGGCTGACGGCCGACGATATTGACGCGATCATCGTCGCAACCTCGACTGCCGATCTGACTTTTCCGTCTTGTGCGACCATGGTGCAAGGCGCTTTGGGCATGACCCGTGGCTATGCCTTTGACGTGCAGGCGGTCTGCGCCGGTTTCGTGTTCGCGCTGAACACCGCCAATGCGTTGATCATCTCGGGCCAGGTGCAACGCGTGCTGGTGATCGGAGCCGAAACCTTCAGCCGTCTGATGGACTGGACCGACCGGTCCACCTGCGTGCTGTTCGGCGATGGCGCGGGGGCCTTGGTGCTGGAGGCCGCGACCGGCACTGGCACCACCGCTGATCGCGGCATCCTGTCCACCGATCTGCATTCCGATGGTCGTCTTCGCGACATTCTTTACGTCGACGGCGGCACTTCGACCGGCACCACCGGCCATCTGCGGATGGAAGGCAAAGAGGTGTTCCGCCACGCGGTCGAAAAGCTGGCGGAAACCGCACATCTCGCCTTGGACAAGGTCGGGCTTTCGGGCGGTGATGTCGATTGGATCGTGCCGCATCAGGCCAATATCCGCATCATCGAGGCCACCGCCAAACGCATGCAGGTGCCGATGGATCGGGTGGTGGTGACGGTGCAGGATCACGGCAATACTTCGGCCGCATCGATTCCCCTTGCGATGTCGATCGGCAAAGCGCGCGGCCAGATCAAGACCGGCGATCTGCTGGTTGCAGAGGCAATCGGCGGTGGTTTGGCCTGGGGCTCGGTGGTTTTGCGCTGGTAAGCGCACAAAACCCATAATTAAGAACAGCTTCCAAGCCACTGTTATTGACTCGCAATTTTATCGCGCGCATCCTTCCAGAAATTCCGGGGGGGTATGATGAGCGAAAAAACTCTGACGCGTATGGATCTGTCCGAGGCCGTTTTCCGCGAGGTGGGCCTCAGCCGCAATGAATCGTCCGAACTGGTCGAGGCGGTGCTGCAACACATGTCCGATGCGCTGGCATCGGGTGAAACGGTAAAAATCTCGTCCTTCGGCACCTTCTCTGTGCGCGACAAGACTGCACGCGTCGGGCGCAACCCGAAAACCGGCGACGAAGTGCCGATCTCGCCGCGCCGCGTGTTGACCTTCCGGCCGTCGCATCTGATGAAAGATCGCGTGGCCGCTGGCAAGAAGCACTAACGAAGGATTTTGCGGATGGACAAGTCGCCAGACGCCTTCCGCACCATTTCCGAGGTGGCCGATTTTCTGGAAACCCCGGCACATGTGCTGCGGTTCTGGGAAAGCCGTTTCCCACAAATCCGTCCCGTCAAACGGGCGGGCGGCAGGCGCTATTACCGCCCTGCGGATGTGGCGTTGCTGACCGGCATCAAGCGGTTGTTGCATGACGAAGGTCTGACCATTCGCGGCGTGCAAAAGATCTTGCGCGAACACGGCGTGCGGCATGTTTCCGGTCTGTCTGGCGAGGACTTGCTGGAAGACGCCGATCAGGATGCCGAAGCCGCACTCGAAGCGGCGCTTGCACTGAATTTCGGCTTGCTGGACGATGAAGACATGCCACCCGAAAAGGCCGAGTCGGCCACCATCGTTGCGCTGGAAACCGCGCTGCGCCGGGCGGAACCTAACGCGGCTGCAGCTGGCAAGATCGCTGGAAAGCCCGCTGAAATCATTACAGCATTTGAAAGCCCACCTGCCGCGAAAGCCGCGCCGCCTTTGGCCCCCGTGGTGCAGGATCTGTTTGCCGACGACCTTTTTGCAGATGACTTGGGCGCACCGTTTTCAGACGGGCTTTCTGCAGATGGCCCCGATCTGCCCGATGATATGGCCGATCTCGATCTCGCCGCGCGCCCTGCCGCCGTTGCGCTGTTCCCCGCCGACGCTTCAGTTGCGGCGCGTCTGCGCGCCCTGCCCCGCAACGCCTTTGACGCCCGGCAACCGCAAGCGCGCGCGCTGCGCGATCGTTTGCTGGCTTTGCAGGCACGCATGCAGGCAGGCCCTGATCTTTACGGCACACAGCCGTAAATCCGGTGCGCTTTCCCGCTTGCCCCCGCGTGGAATATTGCTATGAAGACCGCGTGTCGGGCCATAGCGCAGTCTGGTTAGCGCGTCCGTCTGGGGGGCGGGAGGTCGAGAGTTCGAATCTCTCTGGCCCGACCAAAATCGAAACCGCCCGCCTGCCCTGTGGCAGTGCGGGCGTTTCTGTTTCAAGGATGCTGCGATGACTCAACCCGGCGTGATTCCCGTTCAAGGCCTGCGCGATCTGATCGCCCATGGCTGCATTACCGCCAGTCCCGCGATTGTGGATGCGCAAATCCAGCCCGCCAGCCTCGATCTGCGGCTGGGCAGCGTCGCTTATCGGGTGCGGGCGTCTTTCCTTGTCGGCAAGGATCGTCGTGCAGCCGACCGCATCGCGGAATTCGAGATGCACCGCATTGACCTGACCAACGGCGCGGTGCTGGAAAAGGGCTGCGTCTATGTGATTCCCCTGATGGAATCGCTGGCGCTGCCTGCGGGTATCACCGCTGTCGCGAATGCCAAATCCTCAACCGGGCGGCTGGATCTTCTGACCCGTGCCATCACCGATGGTGGCACCGAATTTGACCGCATTCCAGATGGTTACCATGGCCCGCTTTACGCCGAGGTTTGCCCGAAATCCTTCTCGGTGCTGGTGCGCGCTGGGCAGCGGCTGAACCAGATCCGCTTTCGTCAGGGTCAGGCCGTTTTGTCCGATGCCGAATTGACCGCGCTGAACGCGGTTGAACCGTTGGTATCGGGTGCTGCGCTGATTTCGGAAGGCCTTGGCTTTTCGGTCGATCTGCGCCCCGAACATGGCGATCTGGTCGGCTACCGCGCCAAGCCGCACACCGGCGTCGTCGATCTGGACAAGATCGGCCACTACCCGGCCTCGGAGTTCTGGGAGGAAATCCACGCCAAAGATGGCCGCATCATCCTCGATCCGGGCGCGTTCTATATTCTGGTCAGTCGTGAAGCGGTTACCATTCCTCCCGATTATGCCGCCGAAATGGCCCCGTTTCTGGCTATGGTCGGTGAATTCCGCGTGCATTACGCAGGCTTTTTCGACCCCGGTTTCGGCCATGCCGAGGCGGGCGGTGCCGGGTCGCGCGGGGTGCTGGAGGTGCGCTGCCACGAGGCCCCCTTCGTGCTGGAACATGGCCAGATCGTCGGGCGGCTGGTCTATGAACGCATGGCGGAACGACCGCAGACGCTTTACGGGCGCGAAATCGCCTCGAACTATCAGGGTCAGGGGCTAAAGCTGGCCAAGCAATTCACCGCAGGATAACCCATGGCCCCGCTGTCTGGCATCACCATTCTTGATCTGACCCATGTGCTGGCAGGCCCGTTTGCCAGCCACACCCTTTTTGATCTGGGTGCGAAGGTGATCAAGCTGGAACGGCCCGGTGCCGGCGATGACACCCGTGCCTTCCCGCCGTTTCTGCAAGGCGAAAGCGCCTATTTTGCCGCGCTGAACGCCGGAAAAGCCTCGATCACGCTGGATCTGAAAGCCGCCGAGGACCGGGCGCTGTTTGAACGGCTGGTGGCGCGCGCCGATATCCTGCTGGAAAATTACCGCCCCGGCGTGATGGAGCGTTTGGGCTATGGCTATGAAACCCTGCATCAAACCCATCCCCGGCTGATCTATGGCGCGGTGTCGGGCTATGGTCATACCGGCCCCGATGCCGCCAAACCCGCCTATGATATGGTGGTGCAGGCGCGCGGCGGGGTGATGAGCATCACCGGCGAAGAAGGTGGCCCGCCGGTGCGGGTCGGTGCATCCATCGGTGATATCGTGGCGGGCATGTATCTGACGCAGGGCGTGCTGGCAGCGCTTTATGACCGTGAGAAAACCGGGCTGGGCGCGAAGATCGACGTGGCCATGCTGGATAGCCAGCTTGCCATTCAGGAACATTCCATCGCGCTGACCACCGCCACCGGCAAAGCGCCGGGCCGCACCGGCGCGCGCCATCCCACCATCACGCCGTTTTCGACCTACCGCGCCAGCGACGGCTTTTTCGTCATCGCCGCAGGCAATGACGCGATCTTCGCGCAGGTTTGCGCCGTGCTGGGTCTGCCGCTGGCCAATGATCCGCGCTTTGCCACCAATGCCGCCCGCTGTGATCATCACGCCTTGCTGAAACGGCTGTTCGAGGCTGTCACCTTGGGCGAAACCGTCGATCACTGGATCACGACGCTGGAGGCGGCAAACCTGCCGACCGCGCGGGTGCAGGATATGGCGCAGGTGTTGGCCGACCCGCAGCTTCTGGCGCGGCATATGGTGCTGCCCGTCACCGCCCAGCCCGGCGGCCCGGCCTTCACTGCGGCAGGCAATCCGATCAAGATGTCGACCCTGCCCGAGATTACCGCCCGCGCCCCTGCCCCCCGGCTGAACGGCGACCGTCAGGCGGTGCTGGATTGGCTGAACGGCGCAGACGCCCGCTGATATGCCGCGAACAGGCAATGATGCCGGGCAGATGCAGGTTAAATTTCCCTCAGATATGCACGAGGATCGCATGACAGCCCCGGTTTCGGTCGATCAGAACGACTGCGCCACTGACCATTGGCAAGACCCCTCGCGCGGCAGCATCGGCTGGAAAACCCTGATTTCCGGCGATGTCACCGCGACAAATGCGCTTGTCTGTGGCATTGTGATCATGGCCGCAGGCGATACCTTTGCGCTGCATTCGCACGCCGAACCCGAGCTTTACTTCGGCCTTGAAGGCGAAGTGGATGTGATGATTGACGGCCAAAGCCACCGGCTGAAACCCGGCGTCGCCCTTTTCATTCCCGGCCATGCCGTGCATGGAGTATTGGCCGCCGACCAACCCGTGCGCTGGCTTTACACCTTCGCCGCCAACGCCTTTCCTGACATTGCCTACAGCTTCGCCTGAACCGAGGATGCCATGACCGACTCCAACCAAGACGCACTCGTGATCTTTACCCCCTCGGGCAAACGTGGCCGCTTCCCGCATGGCACGCCAGTGCTGACCGCCGCGCGGCAGTTGGGCGTTGATCTGGATTCGGTCTGCGGTGGCCGCGGCATTTGTTCAAAATGTCAGATCACCCCCGGCTATGGCGAATTTTCCAAGCATGGCGTCACGGTCGAGGCCGATGCGCTGACCGAATGGAACGCGGTGGAAGAACGCTACAAATCCAAGCGCGGCATGATCGACGGGCGCCGTCTGGGCTGTCAGGCCAAGGTGATGGGCGATGTGGTGATCGACGTGCCGCCGGAATCTCAGGTCCACAAGCAGGTGATCCGCAAATCCGCCAGCCAGCGCGACATCATCATGGACCCGGCCACCCGCGCGCTTTACGTCGAAGTGGCCGAACCCGACATGCACGAACCCACCGGCGATTTCGAACGCCTTGTCACCGCGCTGCAAGACCAATGGGGCGTTGGCGAAGTGGCGGCTGAACTGCCGATCCTGCGCCGCCTGCAACCGGCCCTGCGCAAGGGCGAATGGAAAGTCACCGTGGCGCTGCACAAGGGCAACCACGACGCCCGCCACCGCATTCTGGATATCTGGCCGGGCTTTTACGAAGGCGGGCTTTACGGTCTGGCCATCGACCTTGGCTCCACCACCATTGCGGCCCATCTGTGCGACTTGCGCGACGGCACCGTTCTGGCCTCAAGCGGCGTGATGAACCCGCAGATCCGCTTTGGCGAAGACCTGATGAGCCGGGTGTCCTACGCGATGATGAACCCTGGCGGCGATGTCGAAATGACCGCCGCCGTCCGCACCGCGCTGAACGGTCTGGTGCAGGCGATTGCCACCGAGGCCAAGATCGTGCCCTCGTCGATTTATGAGATCACCTTTGTCTGCAACCCGGTGATGCACCACCTTTTGCTCGGCATTGATCCGGTCGAACTGGGGCAGGCCCCGTTTGCGCTGGCGACATCTTCCAGCCTCGTGCTGGATGCGCATGATCTCGATATCAAGGCGGTGAACCCCGCCGCCCGCGTCTATATCCTGCCCTGCATTGCGGGTCATGTTGGTGCCGATTGCGCCGCCGTCGCACTGTCGGAAGAGCCGAACAAATCCGAAGAAATGGTGCTGATCGTCGATGTCGGCACCAATGCCGAGATTTTGCTAGGCAACAAGACCCGTGTGCTGGCCTGTTCTTCGCCGACGGGTCCTGCGTTTGAAGGCGCGCAAATCTCCAGCGGTCAGCGTGCCGCCCCCGGCGCGATCGAGCGCGTCGAAATCGACCCCGTCAGCAAAGAGCCGCGCTTCCGCGTCATCGGGTCAGACCTGTGGTCGGATGATCCGGGCTTTGCCGCCGCCACTTCAACCAGCGGCATCACCGGCATTTGCGGCTCTGGCATCATCGAGGCCGTGGCCGAAATGCGCATGGCCGGTCTGGTCGATCAAGGCGGCCTGATCGGCGGCCCCGATCAAACCGGCACCACCCGCTGCATCGCCGAAGGCCGCACGCATTCCTATATCTTGCATGACGGCACCGCGACCGGCGGCCCGCTGATCAGCGTCACGCAGGGCGATATCCGTGCCATCCAGCTTGCCAAGGCCGCGCTTTATGCTGGTGCCAAGCTGTTGATGGACGAAATGCAGGTTGAAACTGTCGAAAAGGTGGTGCTCGCGGGCGCTTTCGGGGCGCATATCAGCCCCAAACACGCGATGGTTCTGGGCATGATCCCGGATGTGAAGCTCGACAAGGTGATTTCGGCCGGCAACGCCGCAGGCACCGGCGCGCGCATCGCGCTGTGTAACGTGGGCGCGCGCGATTATATCGAGGCCACCGTGCACGAAATCCACAAGGTCGAAACCGCCATCGAACCGCGTTTTCAGGAACATTTCGTCAACGCCTCTGCCATTCCGAACGCGGTGGATCGTTTCCCCGAACTTGGCAAGATCGTCACCCTGCCCGATGTCAGCTTCAACACCTCAGGTTCGGGTGGCTCGGGCGGGCGGCGGCGGCGTGGTTAAGATCGCGCCACCACACAGTATTTCGTGGTCTTTGCGCAGCGAAAGCCGACCAAGGCTTGACCTGTGCAAGGCCTGCTCTACCTTCGCGCGATGACCGACGATCCGATAGCCGATCTGCTGCAGAAAATCGCCGCGCAAGACCGCGCGGCGTTTCGTGCCATCTATGCCGATACTTCCGCGAAACTTATGGGCGTGTTGCTGCGTATCTTAGGCAATCGCGCTGAAGCGGAGGATGCGTTGCAAGAAGTTTTCACCAGAGTATGGCTGCGCGCGAACCGCTTTGATGCGGAAAAGGGCCGGGGCATGACCTGGCTTATCGCGCTTGCCCGCAACCACGCCATCGACCGGCTGCGCAGCCGCCACGACACCAGCAGCGATGATGAAGCGATGAACGCTGTCGCCGACCCCGCCCCGCGTGCTGAAGCCCGGCTGATTGCGCATGGCGAGGCGCGGCGGATCAACGAATGCTTTGACACGCTGGAGGCCGACAAGGCTGCGGCCCTGCGCGGCGCCTATCTGACCGGCACCTCGTATCTTGACCTTGCCGCCCAATTTGATGTTCCCTTGAACACCATGCGCACCTGGCTTCGCCGTTCCTTGCAAAAACTGAAGGAGTGCATGGAGCCATGACCCGCACTCGACAAACCGACACGCCTGAAGACGACGATTTCCTTGCCGCCGAATACGTCCTTGGCGTGCTCGATCTGGCAGACCGCAGCGCCGCCGAAGATCGCCTCAAACGCGACCCCAACTTTGCCGCGCTAGTGAATGTTTGGCAAAACCGGCTGTCCGGCCTGAACGATGACTACGCCGAAGCCCCCGCCCCCAATCTGCTGCCGCAGATCGAGGCGCGGCTGTTCCCGCAACCCGCCCCGGCGCAGCGGCGCTGGTTTGGCGCGCTGGTGGGGCTGGCGTTTTCCACCATCGCCGCCCTTGGCCTGATCGCCTTCTTTGCCCTGCAATCGCCCGACCCCAGCATGTTCGCCTCGCTGACCGCCGAAAGCTCGGGCCTGCGGTTTGAAGCCAGCATCGCGGGCAACGAACTGACGCTGATCCGCAGCGGCGGTGCTATCGCTGCGCCGGGCAAAGACTATGAATTGTGGATCATCGAACCCGACAAGGCCCCGGTCTCACTTGGCGTGCTGACCGCCGAACGCGTCACCATCGCCGCCCCGGTTGCAAAACCGGGCTATGTTCTGGCGATCACGCTGGAACCACAAGGCGGCGCGCCCGAGGGCAAACCGACCGGCCCCGTCGTCGCCGCAGGCCCGCTTCAGAACATCTGAAAAAAATCTGAAAAAATGTGCGGGGCGCTGAAACTTTTCAGCGCCCCGTCTCGTTTCTTCAGATGTGAGGCGAGACTGGCTCGCCCCGAAGCAAAAAGGTAACTGCTATGAAAGCTCTCCGCTTGGCCACCGCTCTGCTTGCTCTGACCACCGGCATGGCCCTGGCCGAAAACCCGATGGTCGGCGGCGCCGCGATGTTTGAAGACAAGAACATTGTTGAAAATGCTGTGAACTCGGCAGATCACACCACGCTGGTTGCAGCCGTTCAGGCCGCCGGTCTGGTCGAAACCCTGCAAGGTGCAGGCCCCTTCACCGTGTTCGCGCCCACCAATGACGCCTTTGCCAAACTGCCCGCAGGCACCGTCGAGAACCTGCTGAAGCCGGAAAACAAAGGCACGCTGGCCAAGATCCTGACCTGCCATGTCGTCGGCAAAGAGGTGATGGCCGAAGCGATGAAAGGCATGATCGAGGCCGACAAGGGCATGCACCCGGTGCCGACGTTGGGCGGTTGCACCCTGCAGGCCAGCTATGAAGGCGACATGATGAAACTGACCGACGAGGCCGGCAACGTCGCCACCGTCACCATCGCCGACGTCAAGCAATCGAACGGCGTCATCCACGTCATCGACGCCGTGATGCTGCCGAAAATGTAATCGACGCAGGCCTTTTGCCTGTGGCGTCGTCGGCTGACCGGTCCCCAACGTCCCCACGAAGCCAGCCAGCCGACGAGAAGGGTCTTGCAGAACAACCTGCAAGGCCCTTTGCTTCTTCGACGCGCCCGCCCCCTTGACGAAGCGCTGCGGCTGGCTTACCTGAGGCGCATCGCGGGTGTAGCTTAATGGCAGAGCAGCAGCTTCCCAAGCTGAATACGAGGGTTCGATTCCCTTCACCCGCTCCAAATTCCTTTATTTGTGTCTTGCGGGCGTAGCTCAGCGGTAGAGCCCCGGTTTTCCAAACCGAATGTCGTGGGTTCGATCCCCACCGCCCGCTCCATGCCTTTCCCTTTCGCGTCTCTTGCGGTAGCAAATGCCATGCAACAGGAAAGGGAACTCCCATGAGCGAGATCAAACGTATCGGCGTCGGCGCGCGTATGTCCGAGGCTGTGGCCTATAACGGCATCGTCTGGCTGGCAGGCCAGGTCGGCAATCCCGGCGATTCGGTGGCCGATCAGACCAAAACCTGCCTTGCCGAAGTTGATCGCATTCTGGCCGAAGCTGGCACCGACAAGACCCGGATTCTGTCGGCGCAAATCTGGCTGGCGGACATTTCGACCTTTGGTGAGATGAACGCGGTCTGGGATGCCTGGGTGCCCGCAGGCAATACCCCGGCGCGTGCGACTGGCGAGGCAAAGCTGGCGACGCCGGATTACATGGTCGAAGTCATCGTCACCGCAGCGCTGCGCTGACACAAAGGGCGCGGTCCTTCCGGCCGCGCCCAAATTTCTTCTGAAGAAATTTGATGAAAATCCTTTTGAAGGATTTTCCCAACTGCCTTAGCCGCGCAAATATTCCACCAGCGCCTGCGTCGAGCCATCCTTGGCCTCGGCCGACGCACCTTCCAGTATCGGCTGCAACGCCAGCGCCAGTTCCTTGCCCAGTTCCACGCCCCATTGGTCGTAGGAATTCAGCCCCAGAATGACGCCCTCGACGAACACACGATGTTCGTAAAGCGCGATGATCTGGCCCAGCACGAAAGGCGTCAGTTTGGGATAGACCAGCGTGGTCGAAGGCCGGTTGCCGGGGAACACCCGGTGCCGCGCCTGCCGATCCAACTCGGCCCC
Organism: Paracoccaceae bacterium; assembly: GCA_009773375.1. Classification (GTDB taxonomy): domain Bacteria; phylum Pseudomonadota; class Alphaproteobacteria; order Rhodobacterales; family Rhodobacteraceae; genus Cypionkella. The sequence goes on along the minus strand of WRPH01000033.1, from coordinate 39,875 downwards.
GGTCAGCCCCTTCTGCGCCATGATCGCGGTGGCTTCCGCCAGCGACCGCCCCCGCATCAGCGCTTCGGATTGTGCAAGGCAGTTCGATACCAGCAGCAGATGCTGATGCGCCAGATCGGCTTCATGGCCTTGCTTTGCCACAAGGAATTCGCACGGCACCACCCGCGTGCCTTGATGGATCAACTGGTAGAACGCGTGTTGGCCATTGGTGCCGGGCTCGCCCCAGACCACCGGGCCGGAATGCGTCGGCAAGGCCGACCCATCCATCGCCACCGATTTGCCGTTCGATTCCATCTCCAACTGCTGCAAATAGGCAGGCAGGCGGCTGAGGCGCTGATCATGCGCCAGCGCCAGCAGCACCGGCATGTTCTGATCGAAAGAAGCGGTCAGGAAATGGTCATCCATCTCGCGGCCACCGGCCAGAAAATCCTCGAACGCTTCGGGTCCGACCGCCAGCGTCAGGGCAAGGCCAATCGGGCCCCACATCGAATAGCGCCCGCCGACCCAATCCTCAAAGCCGAACACCCGCGCCGGATCAATGCCAAACGCAGCCGTCTTGTCGGCGGCGGTTGACACGGCGGCAAACTGCGCTGCCGGATTGGCCACGCTTGCCGCCATCCACTTGCGAGCGGTTTCGGCGTTGGTCATCGTCTCGATGGTGGTGAAGGTCTTCGAGGCCACGATCACCAGCGTGGTTTCCGGGTTCAGCCCCTTGACCACATCCGCCACATGTGCGCCATCAACATTGCTGACGTAATGCACCCGCGGCCCGTCGTGGTAAGGCGCCAGCGCCAGCGTCGCCATCGCCGGGCCAAGATCCGATCCGCCAATGCCGATATTGATCACATCAGTAATCTTGCCGCCCTGCCCGGTAAACTTGCCGGTCCGCACCTCGCGCGCGAAAATCGCCATCCGCGCCTTGGTCTTGCGCAGCTCCGGCATCACATCGACGCCTTCAACGATCACCTTGCTGTCAATCCCGGCCCGCAGCGCCGTATGCAGCACCGCGCGGCCTTCGGTATCGTTGATCTTCTCGCCGCCAAACATCGCCGCGCGCTTGGCCGCCACGCCCGACACCTCGGCCAGATCCAGCAGCAAAGCCTTTGCCGCAGGGTCGATGTTGGTCTTGGAATAATCCAGCCGCATCGCCCCAAGGGCCACCGTGAACGCCTGCGCCCGATCCTTCTGATCGAACAGGCTGATCAGCGCGCGATCCGTCACCCGCGCCTGATGCTCTTTCAGCGCTTGCCATTTATCTGCCATCACCTACTCCGCCCAATGAACCGTTGCATTGTCCAGCACCACCCGCACCGGAGCCTCCAGCGCGGTCAAGCCCGCCGCTGCTTCAATCGCCGCCCGCTTTTCCGCGCCAGTGATCAGGATATGAATGTGCATCGCCCCGGCCAGAACCGGCGCGGTGAGCGTGATCCGAGGCTCTCCGGCCGCCTCTGCCCGCATCGGCAGCAAGACCGGCGCATTCGACGCCAAGGCATCGGCCAGACGATCCGCCCCCGGAAACAGGCTTGCGGTGTGCATATCGGTGCCCATGCCCAGCAGCAGCACTGATATCGGCAGATGCGGCTCGATACCTTCCGCCAATGCCCCCAGCACCGCCTCGGGTTCTGCAGCTTCGGCATAAAGCGGCACCAGCGTGGCCGCCGCCGCCTTGTCCACCAACAACCGTTCGCGCAACAACCGGGTGTTTGACCGCGGGCTGTCTTCGCCAACCCAGCGTTCATCGTTCAGAAACACCGCAACATTGGCCCAATCAAGCCCGACGCCCGACAGGATATCAAACACCGGCCCCGGAGTTGTCCCCCCCGGCACCGAAAAAGACGCGCGGCCTTGCGCGTTCAAAGTCTCGGCCAGTTCGCTGGCGATCACATCGGCCAGCGCCAGCATCAGCAATTCACGGTCAGGGTATGCAACAAACTTCATACCTTGATCTCACGCCAGCGACGGCCATCGCGGTGCATCAGCATCAGCGCATCCTCCGGCCCGGAAGAGCCGGGATCATAGCCCTGCGGCTTGTCGCCGCGCGCCTCCCAGCCTTCGATCAGCGGATCGGTCCAGGCCCAGGCCGCCTCCACCTCGTCGCCGCGCATGAACAGGGTCTGGTTGCCGCGGATCACATCCATGATCAGCCGCTCATAGGCGTCCGGCACATCTTCGGCGTCCGGCCCCAGCGCGTCGGCGAATGACATATCCAACGGCACCTGCATCAGCCGCATGCCGCCCGGCCCCGGCTCCTTGATCATCACCTTCAGGTTCATGCCCTCATCCGGCTGCAACCGGATCACCAGCACGTTTTCCAGCCAGCCCTTGGCATCATCAAAGATCGAGTGTGGCGGCTGCTTGAACGTGATCGCAATCTCTGATTCCCGCGCCCGCAGCCGCTTGCCGGTGCGCAGATAGAACGGTGTGCCCTGCCAGCGCCAGTTCGAGATATTCACCTTCAGTGCGACATAGCTTTCGGTCTTGCTGGCCGGGTTTTCCGAGTGTTCGACATACCCGCCCTCGCCGTTGCCAGCCAGATACTGCCCGCGCACGATGTCTTCCGGCTTCACCGGGTTCAGCGCCCGGATCACCTTCAGCTTTTCGTCGCGCACCGCGTCCGGGTCAAAGTGATAGGGCGGCTCCATCGCGATCAGGCACAACAGCTGCATCATATGGTTCTGCACCATATCGCGCATCGCGCCCGACTTGTCATAATACGCCCCGCGCCCGTCCACCGACACGGTTTCCGCCACGGTGATCTGCACATGGTCGATATATTCGGCCTTCCACAGCGGTTCGAACAGGATGTTGGCAAAGCGCACCGCCATCAGGTTCTGCACGGTTTCCTTGCCCAGATAATGGTCGATCCGGTAAATCTGCGCTTCGGTGAAATGCTTGGCCAGCACCGCATTCAGCGCACGCGCCGAGACCAGATCGCGTCCGAACGGCTTTTCCACCACGATCCGGCTCCAGGCATCGGCAATGCCGTGCAGGTGCAGCCGTTCGGCAATATCGCCAAACAGGCTGGGCGCGACCGAGAAATAAAACGCCCGCACCACATTTTCCCGCATCAACCCGGCCAGCTTGCTCCAGCCGCCCTCGCCGGTGGCGTCGATCGAGACATAGGCAATCTTTTCAAGAAATTGCCCCACCATCGCCGTATCCTGACGGTCCTTTGGCACGAACTCGCCAATCGCATCCGCCACCAGCGCGCGGAACGAATCGTCGGTCAGATCAGCCCGCGCCGCGCCGATGATGCGGCTGTTTTCGGTCATCTGCCCCGCCAGAAAGCGCCGATAAAGGCCGGGAAGAATCTTTCGCTTGGCCAGATCGCCGGTGCCGCCAAAGATCACCAGATCAAAGGCATCAACCGGAATAACACGCGAAACCATGGCTTACCTCGCAGCTTGAGCCGGAATTCAGAGGCGCTGTTAGCGCTAACGATGCGCTTTTACCGCCATGTTGATGGCAAGTCTAGCACTCGATGCAGCCTAACCGAAACTCGTGCTGCGTGGCAGCATATTCCCGATCATCGGCGGCCATCCACCGAACTCCGATACTACCCGGTTCTGCCCCAGGCCGCCATCGCAGGCTTTGCCAGATTTCTCGCCGCCGCGCCATCGCCGCGCGATATAAAGCCTTTGTGACAGTCAATTAACCACTGTGACACAGAATTAACCCTGCTGCGGCAGCGCTGCGCCAAATCCGCACGGGTCGTTGACATCGCATGGCGCTGCGGCAAACTGCACGCGGTGATCTGCCACCACATCCCGGAAGGCCACGCAAAAATGACCCTGCCCGCCCTGCTGCAATCGCCCTCGCGTTTCTTGTTTTTCACCGGCAAGGGCGGCGTCGGCAAAACCTCGCTCAGCTGTGCCATAGCCATCGCTTTGGCGGATCAGGGCCGCAGGGTGTTGCTGGTCAGCACCGATCCCGCCTCCAATCTGGATGAGATGCTGGCCACCCCCCTGACCGATCAGCCGGCGAGGGTCCCCGGCGTGGCGAACCTCTGGGCCGCCAATATCGACCCCGAGGCCGCATCGGAAGACTACCGCGCCCGCGTGCTGGAACAGCTTGGCCCATCCGCGGATGCTGCCGAAAAAGCCACCGTGCGCGAGCAGCTCTCGGGTGCCTGCACCACCGAAATCGCCGCCTTTGACGCCTTTGTCGGCCTGCTCGGCGCAGATTCGGCGCGGTTTGATCATGTGATTTTTGATACCGCCCCCACCGGCCACACCCTGCGCCTGCTCAGCCTGCCCAAGGCCTGGACCGGCTTTCTGCAAGACAATGATCGCGGCGCGTCCTGCCTTGGGCCGCATTCCGGGTTGAAGATGCAGGAAACCCGCTTTCGCGCCGCCCTTGCCGCGCTGTCGGATGCCGCGCAAACCACGATCGTTCTGGTCACCCGCGCCGATCGTGGCGCTGTGCGCGAGGCGGGCAGGACGGCGGGTGAGCTGCTCGCACTTGGTCTTGCCAACCAGCTATTGGCAGTAAACGGCGTCTTTCATGCCACCGACCCGACCGATGCGGTCGCAGCCGCACTGGAACGCGATCAGGCGCAAGCTCTGGCCGGCCTGCCCGATAATCTGGCCCACCTGCCCCGGCTCGACGTGGCTTTGCGCGGCTTTGACATGGTCGGCCTGCCCGCCCTGCGCGCGCTGTTGCAGCCCGCCGCGCAGACCGCGCCCTCAACACAGACCATCGCCCGCCCGCAAATCGACGGCATCGACAAGATGATCGACGATCTGGCGCAGCCCAACCGGGGCCTGATCATGGTGATGGGCAAAGGGGGCGTCGGCAAGACTACCCTTGCCGCCGCCATCGCAGTCGGTCTGGCCAAACGCGGCCATGCCGTGCATCTGACCACCACCGATCCCGCAGCGCATCTCAGCTTTGTCGTCGATGGCAGCATGCCCGGCCTGACCGTTGACCGCATCGACCCGCAGGCCGAAACCGCCCGCTACATCGACAAGATCATGGCCAGCAAGGGCCAGGGTCTGGATGATCAGGGCCGCGCCCTGCTGCTGGAGGATCTGGCCTCGCCCTGCACCGAAGAGGTCGCGGTGTTCCACGCATTTTCCCGCACCGTGGCCGAGGCGCGATCGGCCTTCGTGGTGATCGATACCGCCCCAACTGGCCACACCCTGCTGCTGCTGGATGCCACCGGCGCCTATCACCGCCAGATGACCCGCCACCTTGATGCCGACAGCCCCGGCAAGGTCACAACGCCACTGATGCGGCTGCAAGACCCCGATTACACCCGCATCGTGCTTGTCACCCTGCCCGAAACCACCCCGGTTTCCGAAGCCGCCGCCCTGCAAGACGATCTGCGCCGCGCCGGGATTGAACCCTATGCCTGGGTGATCAACCGCTCGATGGCCGCGACGCAAACCCAAGACCCGCTGCTGCGCCAGCGCATGCGCGGCGAGGTGGCACAGATTGCCCGCGTGCAGGCCGGTCTGGCGAAACGCGCCTATGTGCTGCCCTTCGCCTCTGATCCGATCATTGGCATTCAGCGCCTGTTAGACCAAAGCTGACGTTACAAAAGCTTCACTTGGCAGGCGCAATCATTTCTATTATTCCTGAATTATGGAAATGAATGACGCCAGCCCGATTTTCGCCAGTCTCGGCCACCCCGGACGCCTTGCGGTGTTTCGCCTGCTCATGCGGCACGCCCCGCAAGGGGTGCGGCCAACCGAGATTGCCGATAGCCTGACCATGAAGCCAAACACCCTGTCGCACCATCTTGCCGATCTGGAAAGTGCCGGCTTGATCGCCGCCACCCGCGAGGGCCGTTCGCTCTATTACAGCGTCCGGCTGGATCGCGCGGCGGCGCTGGTATCGTATCTTTTCGCCGATTGCGGCCGCAGCCGCCCCGATCTGATCCCGTCTGAGGCAAAATCCGCCATGTCCCACGCCCCCTATAACGTGCTGTTCATCTGCTCGGGCAACTCTGCTCGTTCGATCTTTGCCGAAGCGATCCTGAACGATCTGGGCGGCTGGCGCTTCAAGGCGTATTCGGCCGGAACCCGCCCCGGCAGCCAGCTCAACCCCTATGCGGTTGCGGTGCTGCAACGCGCCGGGCACGACGTAACCACCCTGCGCTCCAAGCATATTTCCGAATTTGAAACCCCGGAGGCGCCGAAGATGGATTTCGTCTTTACCGTCTGCGATACGGCCGCGTCGGAAGAATGCGCGCCGTGGCCGGGTGCGCCGCTGACCGCGCATTGGGGCCTGCCCGATCCGGTCAAGGCCACCGGCACCGATGCCGAAAAGGCGCTGGCCTTCGCCAACGTCTACGCCGCCTTGCACAAACGTCTCACTGCCTTCGCCGCGCTGTCGATTGACCAGATCGACCGGCTTGCCCTGCAACACCGCCTTGACGACATCGGTCAGGACTAAGGAGCCACCATGCCCCGTATCGCTTTGAACGGCCTTGGCCGCATCGGCAAACTCGCGCTGCGCGATCTGATCGACAGCGGCGCAGGCGGCCAGATCGTGCTGATCAACGACCCCGCAGGCAGCCCCGAACAGCATGCCCTGCTGATGGAATTCGATTCCGTGCATGGCCGCTGGAAGGCCGATATCACGCATGACGCCGAAAGCCTGACCCTGAACGGCCAGCAGATCCGGCTGACCCAAGCCAAGACCATCGAGGCTCTGCCCCTTGCCGAACTGGGCGTTGATCTGGTGATCGATTGCACCGGCGTCTTCAAAACTGCCGCCAAAGTCGCGCCTTACTATGCTGCCGGGGTGAAAAAAGTCGTGGTGTCTGCCCCGGTCAAGGACGGCGGCGCGTTGAACCTTGTCTACGGCATCAACCACACCGATTACGACCCGACCCGGCATGACCTGATCACCGCCGCCAGTTGCACCACCAATTGCCTCGCCCCGGTGGTCAAGGTGATCCACGAGTCGATCGGCATCCGCCACGGCTCGATCACCACCATCCATGATGTGACCAACACCCAAACCATCGTGGACCGCCCCGCCAAAGACATGCGCCGCGCCCGTTCGGCGCTGATGAACCTGATCCCGACCTCCACCGGGTCGGCCACCGCCATCACCCTGATCTACCCCGAACTGAAAGGCCGCCTCAACGGCCACGCCGTTCGCGTGCCGCTGCTGAACGCTTCGCTGACGGATTGCGTGTTTGAAGTCGCGCGCGAAACCACGGTGGAAGAGGTCAACGCCCTGTTCAAGGCCGCCGCCGAAGGCCCGCTGAAAGGCATTCTCGGCTATGAGCCGCGCCCGCTGGTTTCCACAGATTATGTCAATGACCCAAGGTCGTCGATCATCGACGCAGGCTCCACCATGGTCATCGCCGGAACGCAGGTAAAAATCTATGCGTGGTATGACAACGAATGGGGCTACGCCTGCCGTCTGGCCGACATCACCCGCATGGTGGCGCAGTCGCTATGAGAGCCTACGCCGCCGTCACCGCCGCCTATTGGGCCTTCATGCTGTCGGACGGCGCGTTGCGGATGCTGGTGCTGTTGCATTTCAACGGCCTCGGTTTTTCCGCGCTGCAACTGGCGTGGCTGTTTCTGCTGTATGAGCTGGCAGGCATCGTCACCAACCTCGCCGCAGGCTGGATCGCCGCCCGCTTCGGCCTTGCCAGCACGCTTTACGCCGGGCTGATCCTGCAAATCGCCGCCCTATCTGCGTTGGCTCTGCTTGATCCGGGCTGGAGCGTCGCCGCCTCGGTCGCCTTCGTGATGGCCGTGCAGGGTCTGTCGGGCATCGCCAAAGACCTGGCGAAAATGTCCTCCAAATCAGCCGTCAAGCTGCTGGCCCCCGCAGGTGATGGCTTGTTCCGCTGGGTGGCAGCGCTCACCGGATCAAAGAACGCGGTGAAAGGCGCCGGTTTTTTCATCGGCGCGGCCTTGCTCGCCACCGCAGGCTTTCAGGCGGCGATCTGGGCGATGGCCGCCGTGCTGGCGCTGATCCTTGTCGCGGTCATGCTGTTTTTGCCCAAGGGCCTGCCTACTGGCAACAAGTCGGCCAAATTCACCTCGGTCTGGTCCAGAAACGCCAAGATCAACCGCCTGTCGCTGGCCCGGCTGTTCCTGTTTGGCGCGCGCGATGTCTGGTTTGTCGTCGGCATCCCGATCTATTTTCAGGCAGTGCTGTCCGACGGCAGCCCCGACAGCCGCCGCGCCGCGTTCTTTCTGATCGGCGGTTTCATGGCGGCGTGGATCATCGCCTATGGCGCGGTGCAAGCCGCAGCCCCCCGCCTGCTCGCCGCCAAATCGCTGACGCAAGCCCAGATCATCGCCAAAGCCCAACGCCTCGCCGGCTGGCTGGTGCCGATCCCCCTCGCCCTCGCAGCCCTCGCCGCGTTCAGCCCCGCCCCGGCGCTTTGGCTGACCGTCAGCCTCGTGCTGGGGCTGTTGCTGTTCGGCTATATCTTCGCGTTGAACTCCTCGCTGCATTCCTACCTGATCCTCGCCTTCAGCACCGCCGAACGGGTCACGCAGGACGTGGGGTTCTACTACATGGCCAACGCGGCCGGGCGGTTGCTGGGCACCCTGCTGTCGGGGCTCAGCTACCAGTACGGCGGCCTGCCGCTCTGTTTGCTGACCGCAGGCCTGATGGCAACGGCAAGCTGGGCTGCGATGCGGCGGCTGGCGGCTTAAAGCTCCAGCGCGCTGTCCCAATACAGAAAGTCCATCCAGGTCTGGTGCAGCTGCTCTTTCGGTCGTGGCACCCGCCGTGCCACCGCATCCAGCTGCATCGGCGTCGGTTCGACGGGGCGGCGCAGCAGCTTCATCCGCGCCTCGGCGGGCGTGCGGCAGCCCTTGCGCAGATTGTCCTGCCCGCAGCAGGCGACGATATTGCTCCAGGTCGAGGCCCCACCCTTCGCCCTTGGGATCACATGATCAAAGGTCAGATCGCGCGCTTCAAAGCGGTTGCCGCAATACTGGCAGGTAAATTCATCGCGCAAGAACACATGATAGCGGGTAAACGCCACCTTCCGCCGCTTGCGATAGCTTTTCAGCGCCACCACCGCCGGCACTTCAAACGCCCGCGCCGCCGAATGCACCACCACATCGTCATAGGTCTTGACCTGGATAACCCGGTCCTGGATCACCGCAACGAAAGCTTCCTGCCAGCTCCAGACCGACAGTGGTGCCCAGCTCAGCGGCTGCATATCGGCATTCAGCACCAGCGTCCGCAAATTTGCCACCGGGATGTTCATGCCATCCCCCCGCCGCAACCCAAGCCCAAGGCATAAAAAAAGCGCGTGTCCAACACGCGCCGCATCCTTGCTGATTGTCTTGCACCCACAGCCCAGCCGCAGCCACCTCGCTGCCGTTGCCAGCCGAAAATACCCCTGCCACCGTTCATTCCGAGAGCCACTCCCATCCGAACCCACCGCTTCGCAGTGTGGGGCGTTAAGCTGCCGCCCCATTTCCCCGACTATATCTGGCGCTTGCGCACTGGCAAGCCCAAGATATGCGGCAACCTGGCAGGGCAAGTTAACACCGCCATGACAAAAGGCCCCGGAAATCCGGGGCCTTTCACCAATTTCAAAATGTCATGCCGCCGAAACCGCGCGCCCGGTCAGCACCTTCACCAGATTGGCACGATACGCGCCGCTGCCGTGCAGATCGCTGATCATGTCAGAGCCATCCACCACCAGCCCGGCAATTGCCTCGGCGCGGAAATCGGCCGACAGCGCCGCTTCAGCCTCTGCCCAGCGGAACACGCCGTCGTTCGACGCCCCCGTCACCGCCACCCGCACGCCATCGGCGAACTTTGCCACAAACACCCCGGTCAGCGCGAAGCGGCTGGCGGGTTGGTTGAACTTCACATAGGCGGCCTTTTGCGGGATCGGGAAGCGCACTTCGATCACGAACTCGCCCTCCTCCAGCGCGGTGGTGAACATGCCCTGAAAGTAGTCATCCGCCGCGATCTTGCGCTTGTTGGTCACAACCGTCGCGCCCGAGGCCAGAACCGCCGACGGATAGCACGCCGCCGGATCATTGTTGGCAATCGAGCCGCCGATGGTGCCACGGTTACGCACTGCCGGATCGCCGATACCACCGGCCAAAGCCGCCAGCGCCGGGTAATGCGGCTTGGCCTGCGCCGCCACCACCGCATGCGGCGTAGCCCCGCCGATATGCAGCCCGCCATCACTAAGGCAAACGCCCTGCATCTCGGCAATCCCGGTCAGGCTGACCAAAGTGCCGGGCGCTGCCAGCCGTTGCTTCATCGTCGGCAGCAAGGTTTGCCCGCCCGACAAGGCTTGCGCCCCATCGGCAGCCAAGGCCTTGGCGGCCTCGGCAATCGAAGAAGGCTTCACGAACTCAAAGTCATACATCGCTTTTCCCCCTTAACCGTTGATCGCCGCCCAGACCCGCGCAGGCGAGACCGGCATGTCGATATGTTTGACGTGTTTGTAACCGCCACGTTGCAGCGCGTCGATCACCGCGTTGACCACCGCAGGCGGGCTGCCAATCGCCCCGGCCTCGCCACAGCCCTTCACCCCCAACGGGTTATGGGTGCAAGCCGTGACGCAGCTGTGATCCACCGTGTAGAACGGCACATCCTCGGCGCGCGGCATCGCGTAATCCATATAGCTGCCCGACAGAAGCTGACCGTTTTCGTCATAGCTGGTATTTTCCAGCAACGCCTGCCCGATGCCTTGGCCCACGCCGCCATGCACCTGACCTTCCACGATCATCGGGTTCATCACATTGCCGAAATCGTCGGCGCAAGTGAATGAACACACCGAAACCTGCCCGGTTTCGGGATCAACCTCCACCTCGCAGGCATAGGCCCCCGCCGGATAGGTGAAGTTTGCCGGATCGTAGAACGAGGTTTCCTCCAGCCCCGGCTCCAGCGTTTCCAGCGGATAGTTGTGCGGAACATAGGCTGAAAAGGCAATCTCGCCAAAAGTCTTGGCCTTGTCGGTGCCAGTCACCTGAAACTTGCCGTCCTCAAACACGATGTCGCCTTCGGCGGCTTCCAGCATGTGGGCGGCAATCTTCTTGCCCTTGGCGATGATCTTGTCCACCGCCTTCACCANNNNGGGAGCCGTAAGACCCCATGCCGAAAGGGATTTTCGAGGTATCGCCATGCACGATATCCACCGAAGCCTCGGGGATGCCCAGCCGTTCCGCCACGATCTGCGCAAACACCGTCTCATGGCCCTGCCCATGGCTATGCGCCCCGGTCATCACGCTGATGCTGCCGGTCGCATTGACCCGCACGGTCGCGGCATCAAACAACCCGACCCGCGCGCCCAGCACACCGACCAGATGCGACGGCGCAATGCCGCAGGCCTCAATCCAGGTCGAAAGCCCCAGGCCACGCAGCTTGCCCTTGGCCTTGGACGCAGCCGCGCGCGCCTCAAACCCAGCCAGATCGCCAAGTTCGATCATCTTCTCCAGCGTCGCCTGATAGTTGCCGGTGTCGTACACCAGTCCAACTGGCGTCGTGTAGGGGAACATATCCGTCGTGATGAAGTTCTTGCGGCGGATCTCCACCTTGTCCAACCCCAGCTCATCCGCCGCCATGTCGATGACCCGTTCAATCGAATAGGTCGCCTCCGGCCGCCCGGCACCGCGATAGGCATCAACCGGCGTGGTGTTGGTAAACACCGCCTTGACGTTCACATAAACCAGCGGAGTCTTGTAAGGCCCCGCCATCAGCGTGCCATGCAGGAAAGTCGGCGTCACCGTGGCAAAGTTCGAAAGATAGGCGCCGACATTCGCCAGCGTCTCGGTGCGCAGCGCCAGGAACGTGCCGTCCTTTTCCAGTGCCAGCTGAATCTTGGTGACATGATCGCGGCCATGCGCATCCGACAGGAAGCTTTCGGTCCGCTCTGCCACCCATTTCACCGGCCTGTTCAACGCCTTCGAGGCCGCCAGCACCGCCGCTTCCTCGCCGTAGTGATAGATCTTCGAGCCAAACCCGCCGCCAACATCCGGCGCAATCACGGTCAGCTTGTTTTCCGGGATACCCATCACGAACGCCGCAATCAGCAGCCGGGTCAGGTGCGGGTTCTGGCTGGTGGTATACAGCTTGTAATCGCCGGTGCCCGGATCAAAATCGCCAATGCTGGCGCGCGGCTCCATCGCGTTCGGCACCAGACGGTTGTTGACCAGCTCCAGCGTCGTCACATGCGCCGCACTTGCAAACGCCGCATCCACCGCCGCGCGATTGTCTTCGATCCAGCCCCAATCGAAGCAGACGTTGTTGTCGATCTCGTCATGCACCCGGTTGGCCGCGTTCGCCACCGCATCCGCCATATTCACAATCGCCGGCAGTTCGGTGAAATCGGCGTCAATCGCTGCCGCCGCATCCTTGGCCTGCTCCAGCGTTTCGGCCACCACCACCGCGTAGGCGTCGCCGACATGGCGCACCTTGCCATGTGCCAGCACCGGACGCTTGGGCTCCTTCATGGTCGCGCCATCGCGCGAGTTGATGTACCAGCCCGCCGGATTGCCACCCATGCCGGCAAAATCCGCGCCGGTCATGATCGCCAACACGCCCGGCATCGCCGCCGCAGCTGTGGTGTCGATCTTGTTGATCGTCGCATGCGCCATTTCGGAACGTACAAAGAAAGCAAAGGCTTGCCCGCGCAAGTTGATGTCAGCCGTATAACGGCCCTTTCCGGTCAGGAACCGGATATCCTCGCGCCGCTTTACGCTGGCGCCGATGCCATGATCTTTCGGCATAGAATCCTCCCTTGATGCGATACGTTAGAAACGTTCGCTAATTTATTGAAATCACTCAGCCGCCACCGAAGATACATCCTGCCCCGAGGCTGCCAGCACCGCCTTGACGATGTTGTGGTAGCCGGTACAACGGCAGATATTGCCCTCAAGGTAATGCCGCACCTCATGTTCGGTCGGCTTGGGATTTTCCGCCAGCAAGGCCGCCGAAGACATCACCATCCCCGGCGTGCAGAACCCGCATTGCAGCCCGTGATGATCCTGAAACGCCTGCTGCACCACGCCCAAAGACCCGTCGGCATTCGCCATGCCTTCAATCGTCTTCACCTGCGCCCCGGCCACATCCTGCGCAAACACCGTGCAGGATTTCACCGCGCGACCATCGACATGCACCACGCAAGCACCGCATTGCGAGGTATCGCAGCCCACATGCGTACCGGTCAGCCCCAGCCCTTCGCGCAGAAAGGCCGACAGCAGCGTCCGGCCTTCCGCCTCGGCCGAAACGGTCTTGCCGTTCACGGTCATCGTGACTTTCGTCATTGTTTCCTCCCTGATGATAATCTCAGGCTCAACCGCCGATCAGGCGCTTGAACCAACCTTTCTTTTCGCCGCCCTCGTCCGCAGCTTCTTCTACCTCCGGCCCTTCCACCGCGGTCTGGAACCGCTCGAAAAAGCTGTCGGCCATTTTCTTGGCAAAGCTGTCAATGATCCGGCTGCCCAGCTGCGCGATCTTGCCGCCGACGCTGGCATCCACCGTATATGACAGCCGGGTGCCGATCTCGATCGGCTCCAGCGTCACCTGCGCGCCGCCCTTGGCATAGCCCGCAGGCCCGCCCTTGCCCTCGCCGGTGATCGTCACCGCGCGGCCTTCAATGATATCAGACAGTTTCACCAGCCCGGTAAACCGCGCCGAAACCGGCCCAACTTTCTGCGCCACAACGGCCTCAAAACCATCGGCCACCGAACCCGTCAGGCTTTCGCAGCCGGGCACGCATTCCTTCAACACTTCTGGGTTCAGGATCGCGGCCCAAACCACCTCGGGGCTGGCCTTGATATCCTTGCTATCGGTCAGTTGCATCGTGTTTCCTCATCCCACTTCGCAATACCCTACGGCCAGATGCCGCATCCCGCTATGGTGCCTTGGTCGTAAGACCTTCCGGTCGGTCAAATCGGCTTCATCAGCCGCTGCACCCCCAGCGCCGCACAGGCCGCCGCAAGATCAGCCGACCGATCCGCCGTCACCAGCCGCAACGGCAGCGGGCCATGCCGCCGGGTCAGGGCTGCGATGAAGTCCAGCCCGGTCATGCCCTCGCCCAGCCGCTGATCGACCAGCAGGAAATCCGGCAGGATGCCCAGATCCTCGATCAGCGCCAAAGCCTCCTCGCCCGAGGCCGCCTCCAGCACCGACACCCCCCATTTTTCCAGCAAAAGCCCCATGGCGCGGCGCAGATCTTCATCATTTTCCAGCAGGAACACGATGCGATCCTGCATCCGCAGCGCGCGTTCCGGCGGGGTTGGCGCTTCTATCCCGGCGGCAAGATCAAGGATCGGCACCTGCAGCATAAAGCAGGTGCCGCGCCCCATCCGGCTGGTCAGCCCCAGCGGATGCCCCAGCAGCGCGCAGGCCCGCTCCACAATCGCAAGCCCCAGCCCCATGCCTGCGCTGGCCGAGGCCGGGGCGTTCAAGCGATGGAATTCCTTGAAGATATTGTCCTGCTCCGCCTCTGGAATCCCCGGCCCGGTATCCCAGACCTCCAGCCGCAACATCGCCCCCCGCCTGCGCGCGCCCACCAGCACCCGGCCGGCGTCGGTATAGCGGATGGCGTTGCCGATCAGGTTCTGCAAAATCCGGCGCAGATAGCCCGGATCGCTTTCCACCACCATCTCGCACGGGCGTACAACAAGCGCCAAACCCTTGGCTGCGGCAAAGCCTGCAAATTCTTCGTGCAGCTGCGCCAAAAGCCCGCCCATCCGCACCGGCCCGACCTGCACCGCCACCTTGCCGCTTTCCAGTTTGGAGATATCCAGCAAGGATCCAAGGATGCCTTCCACCGAGATCAGCGCCTTCTGCGCCTTGTCCAGCGCACCACGCGCGGCAGGCGTGATCGCCTCGTCGCCAATCGAGGCCATGAACAGTTTTGCCGCCGACAGCGGTTGCAACAGATCGTGGCTCGCCGCCGCCACAAAGCGCGACCGGCTGGCATTGGCGCGTTCAGCATCGGCCAGCGCGTCTTCCAGTTCCAGCGTGCGCGCCCGCACCCGTGCCTCCAGCGTCTCATTCGCCCGCGACAGCGCCTCGATGGCGCGGCGTTCCGCCGAGACATCGGTGAAGCTCATCACAAAGCCGCTCTCGGGCATCTCTTGCGCAAAAACTGCCAGAATCAACGACCCGCGCCGGATTTCAAAGCTGAGCCCAGGCCGCCCCGACCGCCCCGCCACCCAAAGCCCCAGCCGCGCAGCATCCATGCCCTCGCCAAATTCAAACCCGGCGCGAAAGCGTTGGAACAGCGCCTCGAACGAGGTGCCCACCCACATCCGCGCCAAGGGGATCGCCAGCAGATCGCCCAGCCGTTGATTCCACCCCACCAGCGCCGCCCCGGCATCAAAGATCGCCACGCCCTGATTGATATGGTCCAGCGTCGCCCGGATCACCCGCGCC
The DNA here is from genome assembly GCA_009773375.1 of Paracoccaceae bacterium. Taxonomy (GTDB): domain Bacteria; phylum Pseudomonadota; class Alphaproteobacteria; order Rhodobacterales; family Rhodobacteraceae; genus Cypionkella. The sequence continues at coordinate 24,533 of WRPH01000033.1, read as the reverse complement.
TGATCGTCCAGCAGCTTGCCGCGTTCCAGCCGCTCCATCTGGATGATCTCGGTCACATCGGTCTGCAAGATCACCGTGCCGCCATCGCCGGTGCGGTGCTCGGAAACCTGCACCCAGGCGTCGCCGAGAAACCGCACGTTGAAGATCACATGCCGCTCTTGGTGCCGCCGCTTGCGCTGTTCGGCCCAGTCCTGCGGCGCCTCGCCCACCGGCAAGGCCAGATAGCGCGAGCGGCTGACCCGCTCGACATAATCGTCAAACCGCAGCCCCGGCACCAGCCCTGCGCGCACATCCTCCATATGCATGCCAAAGCGCGAGTTGCACATCACCAGCACATCGCCCGCGTCAAACAGCGCAAAGCCTTCCTGCACCGTCTCGATCGCATCCGCCAGATTCTGCCGCGCCGCCTCGGTTTCCCGGTTTGCCGCCGCCAGCGCGCCGTTGGAGGCGTTCAGCAGATCCAGCGCCCGCTCCAGATCGCGGGTGCGTTCGCGCACCTGATCCTCCAGCATCGCCGCGCGCTGAAACTGGGCATAGGCCGCCCCGGAATCATCGGTGATCGCCTCGACCCGCCGCATCAGCACCTGTGCAATCGTCAGCAGCTTGGCGTTCTGCTGTTCCAGCGAGTCCAGCGGATTGATCAGACTATCCATCGCGGTCCTCCGGCGGATAGATCGCCACCCCGGTCATGGTCTGGTTGACATGCATGGAATTCCACTGCTCGCCATAGGTGGAAAACCCCGTCACCCGATGCGCCCGCAGCACCGCCGACACTGCGCCATAGCTTTGCTTTTCCAAAGCCTCCATCCGCCGCAGAATGCAATCGCAGGCCAGCACCGCCATCGGCGCAGCCTCCGCCCGCAACGCCTCCAGCTCGCGGCTCAGATGCGCCACCATGTCCAGCGGTTCGGCCAGTGTCAGCACCAAGCCCTCATCAATCGCCGAGAAAAAGATCAGATCGCCGTTCTCCGCCACCCGCTGGATCGCGCGCACATGATGCCGCCCGCCAATCCGCACCACCAAGGGATGGGCTGCAAAGGTAAAGGTGGTCAGTTGCGCCGGATCCTTGCCCAGCACCCGGGCGTATTCCTGTGCTGCCGGTTCGGCGTTGATCTGCCGCACGATGCGCCGCACCGGGTCGGCCTCGGTCACCACCATCCGCCGTGCCGTCGGCACCAGATGATCCAGATTGAACACCTTCACCCGACAGGCGGTGCGCAGCATCACCAGCACCGCGGCATTGGTCAGCACCCGCCCGCCATGCAGCACAAAAGTCTGCTGAAACCGCGTGCCATCGCCCGCCGAGCCGCCAAACAGCGGCACCGGCCCCAGGCCCTGCGCCAGCACCGCCGCCAGTTCATCCTCGCGGATCGACAACCCGTCCACCATCAGAAACGCAAATTCATGCGGCCAGCCTGGATGCCGCCGCTCCAGCCCGGCACGGGCGCGGATCATCTGACCGATCAGCGCTTGCGGATCAATGTAATGCAGATCCTCGATCAGCAGGCTTTCGGCGGCAAACAGCGCCGCAGGCAGCCCCACCGCCACGATTTCACCCTCGGTATAGCCCTGCGCCGAAATCTCGCCCGCCGTGGTGCAACCGATCACCGCACAGTCGCCAAACTCCGCCGCCAGACCAAGCGTCAGCGCTGGCAGATCAGCCTCGGGCGAGATGAACAGCAGCACGCAGGCAAACGGCCCCGGCCCCAGCGCGCGCGACAAAGCCGCCGCCGCATCGGGCAGATTGGCGGCGACATGCGCCGTCGGCACCCCAAGCTGATGGATCGCCCCTCCCGGCTGCCCCATCTGTCCTCCCTTGAACGCTTACCCCTCTGGCAGCAGATTGCTGAAGCTCGCCTCCCCCGCCATCAACACCGCTTGCGTGCGGCTTTGCACGCCCAATTTGCGCATGATCGCCGTGACATGCGCCTTCACCGTGGTTTCGGCGATGCTCAGATCAAAGGCGATCTGCTTGTTCAGCTTACCCTCGCAGATCAGCTGCAAAATCCGCGCCTGTTGCCGGGTCAACAGCCCCAGCCGCGCTATCGCCGCCTCGCTCTGGCTGGCGGGCGCTTTCGGGTCCGAGGCCGGCAGATAGCCTTCGGGCAGATAGACCTGCCCCGCCCGCACCGCCTCGAACGCCGCCCGAAACACCTCGCGGCGGGCGTGTTTGGGCACAAACCCCGCCGCCCCGGCCTGCAAACAGGCCGCGATCATCCGGTTATCCGCCAGCGACGACACCACCACCACCGGCACAGCCCCCAAGCCCGCACGCAGCCGGATCAGCCCATCCAGCCCCGAGACATCCGGCAAATTCAGGTCCAGCACCACCACATCCGGCAGCGGCCCCTGTTCCAGCCGCGCAATCGCCGCTTCCATGCAATCCGCCGTTTCAATCCGCGCGATCCCCGCCACCGCCTTCAGCGTCATCGCCAAAGCGTCGCAAAACAGCGGGTGGTCATCAATGATCAAGGCTGCATTCAACCCGGTTTCCATCGCCGTCCCCTCTTGCTGGTGCCACCCTAGCAAGCCAAACGCCCGCCGCAAAGCGCGGCTTAAGTCCTAAGCGCCGCACGTTTTCCTGCCGACCGCCGCGCAGCCCCCTTCCCAGACCGCGCCGCCACCGCTATCAGGCGAAAAACGCCCCGGAGCCTGCCCATGCACCTTAGCCGCCGCACCGCCCTCAGCCTTGGCCTGTCCGCCCTTGCCCTTGCGGCCTGTGGTGGTCGGCGCGACCGCAGCCCGGCCGCCGATCCCGGCGGTCTTAACCGCGGCGAGACGCCGGAAATGCGGGCGTTGATCCGGAAATGGGCGCGCATCCACGACATGCCGGAAAGCCTGCTGCACCGCCAGATCAAGCATGAAAGCGGCTATAACGCCGGAGCGCGCAACGGCCCCTATTATGGTTTGCTGCAAATTTTGCCGCAAACCGCGCGGACGATGGGCTATTCAGGCCCGCCAGAGGGGTTGCTCGATGCCGACACTAACCTGCAGTATGCTGGCAAATATCTGCGCGGCGCGTGGCTGGTATCGGGCGGCAACGAAGACCGCGCGATGATGTGGTTCAAGAAGGGCTACTATTACGAGGCCAAGCGCAAAGGCCTGCTGGAAGAAACCGGCCTGCGCGGCTAGAGCAAGTCAGATTTTGACAAGAACACCATCGCCGAAAAACGCGTTCGAGCGTAAGCGAGAGGCAGCGATTTTCGGTTCATTCCAAATCTGACATGCTTCAAGGCCGGAAAATTCAGAAATTTTCCGGCCACGATTTCTGGTCAGAAATCGTCGGCTTTGCACCGGATTTCCTAATTTTTCCTTAACAGATACAGGTCAAGCGACTGAAATCGCTTTACCTTTTTTGGTCCCGAGTTGGGACCTCAATACCAGGCGTCGTCCATCCCGGCCTTTTTCGCCGCGACATACTCGGTCAACCCCTGCCGGATACCCTCATCCAGAACCGGGGCCTCAAACTCCGCCAGCCGCTTTTTCCACAGCGTGTTGGCCCGCGACGCCGCATCGCTGGACCCCGCCGCCTCCCATTTTTCAAACGGCTCGTTATCGGACAATTCGCTGTCCCAGAACGCGGTTTCATAGTGCCGCATCGTATGCGCGCAGCCAAAGAAATGATTGCCCGGCCCAACTTCGGCAAAGGCATCCACTGCCAGCTGATCATCATCGATCTTGATGCCATCCAGATAAGAATGCAGCGCCCCGCACAGGTCCGCGTCCAGCATGAACTTTTCATAAGACATACTCAGCAACCCATCCAGAAACCCCGCCGAATGCAGGATGAAGTTGGCCCCGCAATGGATCGCGGCGAGCATGCTCATCGTTCCCTCCATCATCGCCTGCGCATCCGGAAGTTTCGAGGTGGTAAAGTTCCCCGAACAGCGCAGCGGCAACCCCAACCGCCGCGCCAGCTGCCCGATCACCATGGAGCCGATCGCCGGTTCCGGCGTGCCAAAAGTCGGCGAGCCTGACCGCAGGCTCATCGAAGACAGGAAGTTGCCGAAAATCACCGGCGCGCCCTTGCGCTCCAGCTGAGTCAACGCACAGCCCGCCATCGTCTCCGCCAAAGACTGCGCGATCGCCCCCGCATTGGTCACCGGCCCCATCGCCCCGCCCAGAATGAACGGCACGATCACCGCCGCCTGATTGGCCCGCGCATAGGCCCGCAACACCGTCGTCATGGTGCCATCCCAGACCAGCGGCGAGTTGACGTTGACGTTGCCAAGGATCACGCAGTTCTGGTCAACAAACTCGCGGCCAAAGGCGATCCGGCTCATCTCGATACTGTCCTCGGCTCGCGCCTCCGATGTGACCGACCCCATATAGCAGCGGTCCGACAGGGTAAGGTGCGCAGCAACCATATCCAGATGTCGCTTGTTCACCGGAATATCGGTCGGCTCGCAGATCGTGCCGCCGGAATGGTGAAAATTCGGGCTCGACTGCGCCAGCATGATGAAATTGCGGAAATCCTCCAACGTGCCAAACCGCCGACCGCGATCCAGATCCATCACGAAGGGCGAGCCATAGGCCGGGGCAAACACAACATTCTTGCCGCCGATCCGCACCGAGTTGGCCGGGTTTCGCGCGTGCTGGGTAAATTCTGACGGGGCGGATTTCAGAACCTCGCGCAGCATGCCCGGTTCGAACTTGACCAACAGGCCATCAACCTTGGCCCCGGCGCGTCTCCAAAGATCGAGCGCCACCGGGTCATCCCGAAATTCGATGCCGGTTTCGGCCAAAATCCGGTCCGCCGCCCGTTCGACCTTCACAAGGTTTTCTTCCGACAGCACATCATAGGTCGGGATATTGCGCACGATATAGGGCCGCCCCATGCCGCTGCCCTTGTTTGCCCGCTCCGCCTGCCGTGCTTGCCGTCCCGACCGCCCCCGAACTTCGCTCATTGCCTTCTCCCTCGACACCTGTGTCAAGTATGTCGCAACGGCGTCTGGCGTCGCGGTCAAGTCCGACAGTTGAAGGTCAGTTTCCGCCCTATTGCAGCAGAAACCGACATTTCGCGGCTCAGGTGATCACATCTGGCGTTACCCGCCCGGTAAACGCTTCGATACGCGCCAGCGCGTGGGCGGCGCGGATCACCGGGGCCAAAGCCTGCTGGGGGTCGTGGTCCAGCCCATCCGGCCCGGCGGCATACCGTTCCAGATAGAGCCGCAGCGTCGCGCCTTCGGTGCCGGTGCCCGACAGGCGCAGCACGATGCGACTGCCGTCTTCAAACATAATCCGCACGCCCTGCGCCTTGCTGACCGAGCCGTCAACCGGATCGGTATAGGCAAAATCATCGGCAGCCTGAATGGTCAGACCTTCCAGCTGGTGCCCCGGCAAGCTGGCCAAAGACCCGCGCAGCGCCGCCATCATCGCGTCGGCCTTGTCCGAGGCAATCGCCTCGAAGTCATGGCGGGAATAGTAATTGCGGCCGAATTTGGCCCAGTGTTCGGCCAGAATTGCCGCGACCGACTGCTTGCGGACGGCAAGGATATTCAGCCACAGCAAAACGGCCCACAGCCCGTCCTTTTCGCGCACATGGTCCGACCCGGTGCCGAAAGATTCCTCGCCGCAGATCGTCGCACGACCTGCATCGAGCAGATTGCCGAAGAACTTCCAGCCGGTCGGAGTTTCATACGACGCAATCCCCAGCGCCGTCGCAACCCGATCCGCCGCCGCCGAAGTTGGCATCGAGCGCGCCACCCCCTTCAGACCGGCCTTGTAGCCGGGGGCCAGATGCGCATTTGCCGCCAGCACCGCAAGGCTGTCGGAAGGTGAGACATAGGCCGCAGCCCCCACCACCATATTGCGGTCGCCGTCACCATCCGAGGCCGCACCGAAATCGGGGGCAGCAGCGCCGAACATCTCGTCCATCAGCGCCTTGGCCCAGGTCGGGTTCGGATCGGGGTGCATGCCGCCGAAATCCGACAAGGGCGTGGCGTTGATTACCGTGCCTTTGGCCGCGCCCAAACGGTTTTCAAGAATTTCAACCGCATAAGGGCCAGTCACGGCGCACATCGAATCCATCCGCATCCGGAAACCGCCCGCAAACATCGTCCGGATCGCCGGGAAATCGAACAGCGTTTCCATCAACGCGGCGTAGTCGCTGACCGGATCGACCACATCGACGATCATGCCAGCAAGCGCCGTGCGCCCGATTTTCGACAGATCGACATCCTGTGATTCCACGATGTGATATTCGGAAATCTCTGTCGTACGTTTGTACATCGCCTCGGTCGCGGCCTCGGGCGCAGGCCCGCCATTCGACATGTTGAACTTGACGCCAAAATCTTCTTTCGGGCCGCCGGGGTTATGGCTGGCCGACATGATGATGCCGCCGTCGGTCTGATACAGCCGGATCAGATGGCTGGCAGCCGGGGTGGACAGGATCGCATTCTGGCCGATGATCACCCGTGCCGCGCCATTCGCTGCTGCCATCCGCAAGATCACCTGCGCCGCGCGGTCATTGAAATAACGCCCGTCGCCGCCCAACACAAAGGTCTTGCCCGAGCCATCCGGGTTGCGGGTGCCCACCACATCAAAGATCGCCTGAACGAAATTCTCCAGATAATGCGGCCCCATGAACACCGGCGTCTTCTTGCGCAGGCCCGAGGTGCCCGGTTTTTGCCCGGCGATGGGGGCGGTGGTGATGGTCAGCTTGGTGGTCATTTCTCGGCTCCCGAAGAGAACGGTTCAAAGACGTAGACAGCTTGCGCTGGTATGGTCAGGCGCGCGCCGCAGACCTCTTGGGTCAAGGCGGGGCGGGTTGTATCGAGGATCAGCCGCCATTGCGCAGCGGTTTCCGGCAGGCGCAACGACACCGCCGCACCGCCATTGAACACAAGATACAGCGTGTCTGGCAGATCGGCGCCCTCGGCGGCCATGCGCAATTCCAGCCCGATGCAGCGGAAATCCGGGTCGTGCCAGTCGCTGGGAGTGGGAATGGCTGCATCCGCCCGGCGCCAGATCACATCGGGCAACCCGTCGCTGGCGCGCGGTTTGGAGTGCAGAAAACGCCGCTGCCGCAGCACCGGATGCGCACGGCGCAACGCCGTCAGGCGCGCAACGAAGTTTGCCAGCGCGCGGTCGCTCAGGCCCCAATCAATCCGCGTCACGTCATTGTCTTGCGCGTAGGCATTGTTGTTGCCGCCCTGGGTATGGCCAACCTCGTCGCCCGCCAGCAGCATCGGCGTGCCTTGGCTCAGCATCAGCGTCGCCAGCAGGTTACGTTTGCGCAGATCGCGCACCACCCGCACCTCGGGATCGGGCGATGGCCCCTCGACGCCCATATTATCGGCGTGATTGTCATCATGGCCGTCGCGGTTATCCTCGCCATTGGCCAGATTACGCTTGACGCTGTAGGTCACCAGATCTTCCAGCGTGAAACCATCATGCGAGGTGATGAAATTCACCGAAGCCGTGGCCGGACGGCGCGAATGATCGAACTTGTCGGCAGAACCCAGCAGGCGGCGGGAAAACTCCGGTGCCATGCCGGCATCATTGCGCCAGAACCGCCGCACCCCGTCACGGTATTTGTCGTTCCATTCGGAAAACGGCGGCGGATAAGACCCCAGCTGATAGCCGCCGGGGCCGATATCCCACGGCTCGGCGATCAGCTTGACATGCGCCAGCACCGGATCTTGCCGGATCGCATCAAAGAAGCCGCCCTGCGGATCAAAGCCATGCGCCTCGCGCCCCAGCACCGAGGCCAGATCAAAGCGGAAGCCATCAATGTGAACCTCTTGCACCCAATAGCGCAGGCTATCCATCACCAGCCGCAACACCGCCGGATGGGTCAGATTGAAGGTGTTGCCGGTGCCCGCATCATTGGCGTAATGCCGCCCGCCATGCACCAGCCGGTAATAGCTTTGGTTGTCCAGCCCGCGAAAAGACAGGGTCGGCCCCCAGGCATCGCCCTCGCCCGAGTGGTTGTAGACCACGTCCAGCACCACCTCCAACCCCGCTGCATGCAGCGCCTTCACCGCCGCCTGCAACTCGCGCAGCGGATTGCCGCCACCATAGCGCGGCTCGGGCGCTAAGAAGCCCATGGTCTGATAGCCCCAATGGTTGCGCAGCCCCTTGGCGACCAGAAAACGATCATCAAAGAACGCCTGCACCGGCAGCAGTTCAACCGTGGTAACGCCCAGCCGTTTGAAATGATCAATCATCACCGGATGCGCCAGAGCACTATAGCTGCCGCGCAGTTGCGGCGGAATTTCCGGGTGGCGCATGGTCAGCGCCTTGACATGCGCCTCGTAGATCACCGTATCGCACATCGGCACCAAGGGCGGGTGGTCATTGCCCCAGTGAAACCCCGGATCAACCACAACCGATTTTGGCACCGCAAAGGCTGAATCACGCGGATCGAAAGACCCGTCCCCACGCGGCGACCCAATCTTGTAGCCCATCACCGCATCCGACCAGCGCAACCGCCCGGCCAGGCCCTTGGCATAGGGGTCGATCAACAGCTTGTGTGGATTGAACCGATGCCCCTCATCCGGCGCATAAGGCCCGTGCGCACGCAAGCCGTAAAGCTGGCCAGCGGTGATGCCGGTGAGGTGCAGATGCCAGATATCGCCGCTGCGCTCGGCAAAACCAAACCGCGCCAGCTCGCGCCGCCCGTCGTCGGAATACAGGCACAATTCCATCGCGGTTGCATGCGCTGAAAACACCGCGAAATTCACGCCCTCATCAGTCAGGTTGGCCCCCATCGGCCAAGGCCGCCCCGCCGAGGCCGAGATCGTGCCGATGTTCACGCCCGCAACCCTTCATAGAGCTCTGCATAAGCGGCGGCAGACGCCTCCCAGCCGACCGGCTGCTTCATGGCGTTCTTTTGCACCTGCGCCCACTGCGATTTGTGCGCATACAAATGCAACAAGCCCCGCAGCGCGTGCCCGAAAGCCACCGCATCCACCGGATGGAACACAATCCCCGTTGCTACCCCTGCGGTCAGCGCGGCCGGGCTGGCATGGATCACGGTATCGGCCAGACCGCCCACCGCCGACACCACCGGCACCGTGCCATAGGCAAGACCGTACATCTGCGTCAGCCCGCAAGGTTCGAACCGGCTTGGCACCAGCACGGCATCGCCGCCGGCAAACAGCCGGTGGCTCAGCGCCTCATCATAGCCGATCCGCACCGAAACCCGGCCAGGAAAGCGCGCCTCCAACCGCCGCACCGCTGCCTCCAGCGCCGGATCGCCAGACCCCAGCACCGCAAGACCGCCGCCCCCGGCGATGAAATCGGGGATGGTCGCTTCCAGCAGATCAATGCCTTTCTGATCGGTCAGACGGCTGACCAGAATCGCCAACGGCCCCGGCACCTCCAGCCCGAATTCGGCACAAAGCGCCGCGCGGTTTGCAGCCTTGCCCTTCAGCGCCCGCGCCGAATACGGGATCGGCTCTGCCTCCGGCGACCAGACTGCGGTATCAACCCCGTTCAAGATGCCCGAAACCACATCCGCCCGCTGCGCAATCACGCCTTGCAGCCCCATGCCAAATTCCGGCCGCATCAACTCGGCTGCGTAATTGGGCGAGACGGTGGTGATGCGATCAGCGGTCACCAGACCCGCCTTCAGGCTCGACAACCCGCCGTAATATTCCAATGCACCGGGGTAGAATTGCTCAAACGGCAGTCGCAAATCGGTCAAGGCCTGCGCCGGAGCCCAACCCTGAAACGCGATATTGTGGATTGTCAGCACCGAGCGCACACCCAAGGCGCCGCCATAAGCCAGATAGGCCGGGGCGAACCCCGCCTGCCAATCATGGGCATGCAGGATATCCGGCTTCCAATCCCCCAGACCTGTCCGCGCGATCTGCGCCGCAACCCAGGACAGCGCGGCAAAACGGCGGGCATTGTCGAACCAATCGCCGCCCGGCCCGGTATACGGCCCGCCCTCGCGGTCATAAAGATGCGGCGCGTCAAGCAGCAGCACCTGCATGCCAGCCACATCGCCCGCGAACACCCGCGCATCGCCGCCGAAGAGACCTGACTCAAACCAGACTTCATCCATCGCATCAAGTTTTGACCGCAAGCTGCGGTAAGCAGGCAATAAAACCCGCATATCCCAACCAACCCTGGCCAAGGCTCCCGGCAGCGCGCCAACCACGTCTGCCAGACCGCCGGTCTTGATCAGCGGCACAGCTTCGGATGCCACCGACAGAACCCGCCCCCGAATTTGCCCCGGATTTTGCCCAAGTTCCTGCATGGTCATCCTCTCTGCTCAAATATCCTCGGGAGGGGTCTGGGGAGGGCAGACAGCCCTCCCCAGCCTGTCAACCCAAGTGCACTGTCAGGACAGCGCCTTCGCCCGCGCGTCCAACATATCCTGCGTGATCAGCACGATACCACTTTCGGTGCGGCGGAACCACTTGCTATCCAGATCAGGATCCTGCCCGACAACCAGCCCATCAGGGATGATCACGCCGCGGTCGATGACGCAGTTTTTCAGCTCGGCGTTGCGGTTCACGATGACCTGCGGCAGGGCAACCACATGATCCAGCGTACTGAACGAATGCGTGCGGCAGCCGGTGAACAGCAGCGAATTGCGCACTTCTGACCCCGAGACGATACAATCGCCCGATACCAGCGACGAAATTGCCATGCCGCGGCGACCATCTTCATCGTGGATGAATTTGGCGGGCGGCAGGATTTCGGCATAGGTCCAGATCGGCCAGCTTTGATCATACAGATCCAGCTTCGGGATAAAATCGGTCAGGTCGATATTGGCCTGCCAGAACGCATCAATCGTGCCGACATCGCGCCAGTAGGGTTCGGTCTCCAACCCGGATTTCACGCAAGAGTCGGCAAATTTATGCGCCACGGCCTTGCCGTTCTTCACGATCTCGGGGATCAGATCATTGCCGAAATCGTGGCTGGAGTTCGGGTCTTCCATGTCGCGGATCAACAGGTCGCGCAGGAAGGCCCAGTCAAAGATATAGATGCCCATCGAGGCCAGCGCATGATCGGGGTCGCCCGGAATGGCTGGCGGATCATTCGGCTTTTCCAGAAAGCTGGTGATTCGCATGTCCTTATCGACATGCATCACGCCGAAGGCAACAGCCTCCATCCGCGGCACGGTCAGACAGCCGATCGTCACATCCGCCTTGGAGCTGACGTGCTGTTGCAGCATCACCTCGTAATCCATCTTGTAGATGTGATCGCCAGCCAGAACGACGATGTATTTCACCCCGTAGGAATCAACGATATCAATATTTTGCGCCACGGCATCCGCCGTACCCAGATACCATTTGCTTTCTGAAACCCGCTGGCTTGCGGGCAGAATATCCAGATATTCGTTGCGTTCCGCCCGGAAAAATCCCCAGCCGCGCTGCATGTGGCGGATCAGGCTGTGGGCCTTGTATTGCGTCGCAATCGCCATCTTGCGGATGCCGGAGTTCAGCGCGTTTGACAGCGCAAAGTCGATGATCCGGGTCTTGCCGCCGAAATAGACGGCGGGTTTGGCGCGGCGGTCGGTCAGTTCTTTCAGGCGGCTGCCACGGCCCCCGGCCAGCACAAAGGCCATGGCCTGTGACGACAGACGGGCGTTGGGTCTGGGTTGCATCATCGTCCTCCCTTTGCGCGGGTCTTTGCCCGCAAATTCGCGTCCTTGATCAGTCTTGTTTCAGCCAGACTGCCGACAACGGCGGCAGTGTGACAAGCGCAGAATGCGCCCGGCCATGATGCGCCACGGCTTCCGCCGTAACGCCGCCCAGATTGCCGCGGTTACCTCCTCCGTAAACCGCCGCATCCGTGTTCAGAATTTCAGCCCAGTGCCCGGCTGCGGGCAGGCCAACCCGATAGCTGCGCTCCACCGGAGTCATGTTGACCAGCGCCACCACCATCGCATCATCGGCGCGCCCCTTGCGGACCCAGGCATAGACGCCGGCTTCGGAATCGTTGCTTTCGATCCACTCAAAACCTTCGGGCCGGGTGTCATTGATGTGCAGCGCAGGCACCTCGCGGTAAACCCGGTTCAGATCACGCACCAAGGATTGCACGCCCTTGTGCGCCGGGATGTCCAGCTGATGCCAATCCAGCGACTGGTTGTGGTTCCATTCGCGCCCCTGCGCAAACTCGCAGCCCATGAACAACAATTTCTTACCCGGATGCGCCCACATGAACGCATAATAAGCGCGCAGGTTGGCGAATTTCTCGTCGCCGCTGCCGGGCATCTTTTCGATCATGCTGCCCTTGCCATGCACCACCTCGTCATGGCTGATCGGCAGGATGTAGTTTTCCGACCATGCGTAATGCAGCCCGAAGGTCATCTGGTGATGGTGGTATTTGCGGTAAATCGGGTCTTTGTGCATGTAAGACAGGGTGTCATTCATCCAGCCCATGTTCCACTTGAAGCCGAACCCCAGCCCGCCATGATCTACCGGGCGCGACACGCCGGGAAAGGCGGTGCTTTCTTCGGCCACCGTCATCACGCCGCCCACCTCGCCATAGGCGGTGATGTTCATGCGTTGCAGCACGGCGATGGCTTCGTAATTTTCACGCCCACCGTCCTTGTTGGGCACCCATTGGCCCGCCTGCCGCGAATAATCGCGGTAAAGCATCGAGGCCACGGCATCGACCCGCAAGCCGTCCATGTGGTATTCTTCTAACCAATACAGCGCGTTAGACACCAGGTAGTTGGAAACCTCTACGCGGCCATAGTTGTAGATCAGCGTGTTCCAATCCTGATGGAAGCCTTCGCGCGGATCCTGGTGTTCATAAAGCGCTGTGCCGTCAAAGCGGCCCAACCCATGCGCGTCGGTCGGAAAATGCCCCGGCACCCAATCGAGCAACACGCCGATGCCGCGACGATGGGCAGCATCCATGAATGCGCGAAACTCCTGCGGCGTGCCGTGGCGGATCGTGGGTGCGAACAAGCCCACCGGCTGATAGCCCCAAGAGCCATCGAAGGGATACTCCGACACCGGCAGCAGCTCGATATGGCTAAAGCCCATGTCGGCGGCGTAATCGACCAGTTGATCCGCGAGTTCCAGATAAGACAGCATCCGATCACCCGGCGCGCGCTTCCACGACCCAAGATGCACCTCATAGACCGAAATCGGCGCTTCGATGTTCTGATGCGTGCCGCGAATGGCCATCCATTCGGCATCAGACCACTGCGGGCCATCGATCCGGCGCACCACAGAGGCGTTCTTTGGCGCGTGTTCCGACCCAAAGCCGACCGGATCGGCCTTCAGGGGCATCAGCGCACCGCCCGGCCCGCGGATTTCATATTTATAGGCCTCGCCCTCACCAATGCGGGGCAAGAACGTCTCCCATACCCCGGTGCCACCGCGCTTGCGCATCGGATGCCGACGGCCATCCCATTGATTGAAATTGCCCACCACCGAGACACGTTCGGCATTTGGCGCCCAGACCGCGAAATGAGTGCCTTCAACGCCTTCATGCGTGATCACATGCGCGCCCAGCACCTGCCAAAGCCGCTTGTGCGAGCCTTCGCCCAGCAGATATTCGTCCAATTCGCCCAGAACCGGGCCGAAGGCGAAGGGATCATCCCCCTCCCATGTCGCGCCATGGCCCTGCCAGCGCAGACGGTAGTTGGCCTTGCGCGGCAATTCGGCTGCAAACAAGCCCGGCGCGCCCTTTACCGCCACGGCGGCCATCGGCTTGCCGGTTTTGCCGGTCAGCACCGTCAGGCTTTCAGCACCCGGATCAAAGGCAAGCACCACCCACTTGCCGCCGCGTTTGTGCAGCCCCAGAACCGAGAACGGATCGCCGTGCCGACCTTCGGCAATCGCTGCTGCGGCACCGGGTTCGATAAGCAGATCGGTCATGGCAACCTCCTGATATTAAAGGGCGGAAGGGATCGTCCAGATGTCTTTCATATAGCTGCGAATAGTGCGGTCCGAACTGAAGAAGCCCGAGCGCGCCACATTCAGTGCAGCCATTTTAAGCCAGCGATCCCGGTCGGCATAGGCAATATCCACTTGCGCCTGCGCTGCGTCATAAGCATCGAAATCCGCCGCGACGAGGAAGTAATCGTGATGCCAGACCCGATGCACCAGATCATGGTAACGATCTTTCTGATCCGGGCTGAACTGGCCTTCGGCAATCGCCTGCAACACGTTTTGCAACGCCGGGCTGGCCTCGATGGCCTTGCGCGACTGTTCGGCATCTTCACGCCGCTTCATCGCTTCTTCGGTGGTCAGGCCAAACAGGAAGAAATTCTCGCCACCAACCTCTTGCAGGATTTCGACGTTGGCACCGTCCAGCGTCCCAATGGTCGGTGCGCCGTTCATCATGAACTTCATGTTGCCGGTGCCGGAGGCTTCCTTGCCCGCCGTCGAGATTTGCTCGGACAGATCCGATGCCGGGATCAGCCGTTCGGCCATGCTGACGTTATAGTTCGCCGGAAAGACCACTTTCAGCAAATCACCAACTTCAGAGTCCGCATTCACAACGGACGCCACATCGTTGATAAGGTGGATAATTTCCTTTGCCACAGCATAGCCCGGAGCCGACTTGCCGCCAAAGATTTTCACCCGAGGCACCCAAGACGCCTTTGGGTTCGCCTTGATGCGCTGATAGTGCGCCACAGTTTGCAGAATGTTCAAAAGCTGGCGCTTGTATTCGTGAATCCGCTTCACCTGCACGTCAAACAACGCATCCGGCGAGACCTGCACGCCGCATTCCTGCTTGATCCATCCCGACAGCGCCAGCTTGTTGGCCCGCTTGGCAGCATCGAATGCACTGCGGAAGGCTTTTTGATCGGCAAAAGGTTCCAGCCCTTTCAGCCGGTCCAGATCATCTTCCCAACCCGCGCCGATGGACTCGGTGATCAGGTTGGAAAGCGGCTGGTTCGACATTTTCAACCAGCGGCGTGGCGTGACACCGTTGGTTTGGTTGATGATCCGCCCCGGATGCAGCCGGTTCAATTCCGGGAAAAGATTCTTCTTCACCAGATCGGAATGCAGCGCCGAGACCCCGTTGACCTTGTGCGCCATCACAAAGGCCAACTCGCCCATCCGCACTTCATGGTGCTTGACGATACCGATGTAATGCGGCGGGTTGTAGGTGCGGCGGTGCCAGCTGTCGATGCGCTCGACGATCTGCATATGGCGCGGCAGCGTGGTGCCGAAGGTGAAGGTCGCCCAACGCTCCAACGCTTCGGGCAGCAAGGTGTGGTTGGTATAGCCCAAGCAATCGCGGGCAGTTTCCAGCGCGTCTTCGAAGGACATGCCATTTTCATCGACCAGCAGACGGATCAGTTCCGGACCGGCAATCGCCGGATGGGTATCGTTCATCTGGATCGCCACATATTTCGGCAGATCGCGCAGGTTGGAGTGCCCATTCTTGAAGCGGCGCAGAATGTCTTGCAGTGCTGCCGAGGTCAGGAAAAACTCCTGCTTCAGGCGCAATTCCTTGCCCTGATAGGTGGTGTCATCGGGGTAAAGCACGCGCGACAGCGTGCGCGCCAAAGCCTCGGGTTCCGCCGCAGCAGCATAGTCGCCGCGGTTGAACCGCTCCAGATCGAACAACGCGGTGGGCTTTGCCGCCCAAAGCCGCAGCGTGTTGGCCCATTTGCCTTGCCAGCCGATCACCGGCGTATCATGCGCCGAAGCGATCACGGTTTCGGCTGGCACCCAGATTTCACGGCCATCGCGGGTTTCGACATGGCCCTTGAACGGGATGGTATAAGCGCTTTCGGGGCGCGGAAACTCCCACGGATTGGCGGTGCTGAGCCAATCTTCCGGCATTTCCACCTGCTGGCCGCCCTGAAAGCTTTGCTTGAACAGCCCGTGTTCATAGCGGATGCCGTAGCCATAGGCCGGGCACCCCACCGTCGCCATGCTTTCCATGAAACAGGCCGCCAGCCGCCCCAGCCCGCCATTGCCCAAGGCCGCATCCGGCTCGCCTTCGACCAGCCCGTGGAAGTCCTGACCAAAGCCGGTCATCACCTCTTCTGCCATGTCGCGCAGACCAAGGTTGACGGTGGCGTCTTCCAACAGACGCCCGATCAGGAACTCCATCGACAGGTAATAGACCCGCTTGCGGTCTTCCGCCCAGGTGCGACGGGTCGAGGCGAACCACGGCTCGACGATCCGGTCGCGGATGGCGTAAGACAGCGCCATGCGCCAGTCATAGCGGCTGGCGTTGGGCGCGTCCTTGCCCAGCGTAAAGGTCAGATGGCGCAGAACATCGGTGCGCAGCTGGGTCGGCGTCAGGGCGTTATCGGTCAAGGGGCATTCCACATTTCTGGTATTCCGTCTGGTGCAAGCCTAGCTGTCAGAACCCGGCGGTCAAGCGATGCGCTTGCGCGGATTTCTGAAGCTTTCGCTCAAACCGCTTTCCTGTTACCGCAAACAAATCTGAAAATCATCTGATTTTTTCTTTGAAACCAGCAGAGAGGAATTTTCAAAGCGCTTTGATCATTTGGGAAAAAATCTGCAAGCTAATCGGAGGAGATCGCCATGGTGATCCCGAAAGCAAAATCTATATCTGATCTGTATCAAGGCGGCGGTCGGCGAACGCAGCTAAAGTTGCGGAAATTCAACTTGCCGGAGTCACCATGCGACTGACAACACGCACCAATCTGGCCATGCGGACCTTGATGTTCTGCGCGGTGAATCCGGGACGCATCGTGCGCAAACACGAGGTGGCCGAGGCTTGCGGGGCCTCGGAAAACCATCTGGCGCAGGTGATCCACCTGCTGGCGCGGCAAAATTTCCTCAAGACCTTGCGCGGGCGTGCCGGAGGCTTGATGTTGGGTCGTGCGCCAGAGGATATTCGCGTCGGCGAGGTGTTTCGCGTGTTTGAGGGCGTGCTGCCCTTCACCGAATGCTCCGAAGAGATGGGGTCTTGCCCTCTGGTCGGGGCCTGCCGGTTGAAATGCGTGCTGTCAGACGCTTTGGAAGGCTTTTACAAGGCGCTGGACGCGGTCAGCATCACCGATCTGGTCGAAGGCAATACCGCCTTGCATGGGCTGCTGAAAGTCGCCTGATCAGCCGTGGCACGCTGACGCCGCCAGCCCGGACAGAATCGGGCAATCCGGGCGCGCGTCACCGGAACAGGCGTCGATCAGTTCGGCAAGCGTCGCTTCCATCGCGTGCAACTCGGCGATCTTGACGCGTATCCGCGCAAGGTGGCCGACCGCCAGCGCTTTCACATCGCCCGAGGCGCGGTCACGGTCTTCATATAGCGCCAGCAGCGCCCGGCATTCCTCAATGGAAAACCCCAAAGACCGCGCCCGGCCCAGAAACGCCAGCTTGTGCAGATCGCTGTCGCGGAAGGCACGGTAGCCGTTTTCACCACGCATGGGCCGGATCAGCCCGATTTCTTCATAGTAGCGAATCGTCTTTGCAGGCAGGCCCGAAGCCTGTGCCACCTGACTGATATTCATCGCCGCGCCCCCTTGAACCGCCGCAACCGCAGCGCGTTGGACAAAACGAACACCGAAGACAGCCCCATCGCCGCAGCCCCCAGCATTGGCGACATCTGCGGCCCGCCGAACGGCACCAGAACCCCGGCCGCCACCGGGATCAACGCGGCATTATAGCCAAATGCCCACAGTAGATTCTGCCTGATATTGCGCATGGTTGCGCGAGAAAGCTCAACCGCGTTCACAACTCCGAACGGATCACCCGTCATCAGCACCACATCGCCCGCTTCGATGGCCACATCCGTGCCGGTTCCCATCGCAAAGCCCACATCCGAGGCCGCAAGCGCGGGGGCGTCGTTGATACCATCGCCGACAAAAGCCGTGCCCGGTCCCAGTTCTGCGATCACAGCAGCCTTGCCTTCGGGCAGCACGCCTGCGCGCACTTCGTTGATCGCCAATTCTGCCGCCACCGCCTGCGCTGTGGCATGCGCATCGCCGGTGATCATCACGGCCTCGATCCCCGCCGCACGCAAAGCCGCAATCGCCGCCGCCGCGGTCGGTTTGATCGGATCGGCAACGGTGATCATGCCAATCGCGTGGCCATCACGACCGACGAACAGCACACCCTGCCCCAAGGACTGCGCCGCCAAGGCCGCCCTCGTCATCTCCGCCGACAAATCCGGAAACATCCGCGCCGAACCAACGCTGACCGCGACACCGTCCAGCATCGCCCGCGCGCCATGCCCCGGCACCGCCTGAAATTCGGAAACCGGCCGCACCGCAAGACCGCGCCGCGCCGCCTCTGCCAGCACCGCTGCCGCCAGGGGGTGTTCCGATCCGGCCTCAACCGCCGCCGCGATCTTCAGAACATCCGCATCTTCGGGCTGCACCGATTGCACCACCGGCTTGCCCATCGTCAGCGTGCCGGTCTTGTCAAACGCCACCCGCTGCACCGTTTCCAGCCGCTGCAACGCCTCTCCCTTGCGAAACAGGATGCCCAGTTCTGCAGCCCGCCCCGTGCCAACCAGAATCGACACCGGCGTTGCCAGCCCCATGGCACAGGGGCAGGCGATGATCAGCACCGAAACCCCCGCCACCAGTGCCTCGGCAAGCCCCGGCCCCACGGCCAGCCAGACCAGCACCGTCAGCGCCGAAAGCGCCATGACCACTGGCACGAACCACAGCGTGATCTTGTCCACCAGCGCCTGAACCGGCAGCTTGCCACCCTGCGCCTGTTCAACCAGCGCGATGATCCGCGCCAACACTGTGGCAGCGCCCACCTCTGTCACCTGCATCACCAAAGCGCCGGTGCCGTTCACCGTGCCACCGGTCAGCCGGGCACCTGCCTGCTTTTCCAGCGCCAAAGGCTCGCCGGTCAGCATGGATTCGTCCACCGACGACAGACCGGAAACCACCACCCCATCTGCCGGAATCCGCTCCCCGGGGCGAATCTGCACCTGATGGCCGGGGATCAGACTGGCGACAGCGACCTCACGCGCCTCGCCATCCACCAGCAGACGGGCGGTGCGCGGTGCCAGTTTGACCAGCCGCGCAATCGCAGCCCCTGCCCGCCCGCGCGCCCGCGTTTCCAGACTGCGGCCCAGCAGGATCAGCACGATGATCACCGCCGCCGCCTCGAAATAGACCGAGCGCGACGCCGCAGGAATCAGCATCGGGAAGAATGTTACCAAGGTTGAGTAAATCCATGCAGCCCCGGTGCCCACCGCGACAAGGCTGTTCATATCCGGCCCGCCATGCAGCAAGGCCGGGATGCCCTTGGCAAAGAACCGCCGCCCCGGCCCGATCATCACCAGCGTCACCAGCACGAACTCGAGCAACCACAGATCGGACATCGCGATCAGCCCGTGCAGCCAGCCGTGAAAGCCAGGAATCAGATGGCCACCCATCTCGGCCACGAACACCGGCAAGGTCAGTGCTGCCGCAATCGCGGTATCGCGCCACAGCGCCCGCAGTTCTGCCGCCGGATCATGGGCCTTCGCTTCGGCCAAGGGCTGCGCGGCAAAGCCCGCCTTGCTGACCACCGCCGCCAGAAAGCCTGCATCGACCGGCTGCCACAGCGTCACCTCCGCCCGCCGCGTCGCCAGATTGGCCACCGCATCCGCCACCCCCGGCTGCGCCTTCAGCACGCGTTCGACCCGCCCGGTGCATGAGGCGCAGGTCATGCCTTCGACCGCCAGCGTCACATGCGCCTGCCGCACCGGATAGCCTGCCTTTCCCAAAGCCTGCGCCATCGCCTCGCGCGTCGCCGGGGCGTCGTAGCGCACCTCGGCGGTTTCGGTGGACAGGTTGACCGCCGCCCCCGCCACACCGGGCAAGCCCTGCAACACCCGTTCGGCGCGCGCCACACACGAGGCGCAGGTCATGCCGTCTAGGCTCAGCCGTATCGTTTCCATGGCAGTCTCCTTCATGCCCCGATATGGAGATTCCAGTGGCTGGAAGGTCAAGCCCTTTGAAAACTTTCTTTTTGCCCCTTGACCTTCCCCCAACTGGAACCCCCACCCTTCACACAACAAAGGAGCCTCAAATGACCCTGCTTTCCGTTCCAGACATGTCCTGCGGCCATTGCAAAGCCTCGGTGACAGAAGCGCTTTCTGCCCTGCCCGGCACCGCCACGATCAGCGTCGATCTGACCACGCGGCAAGTTGACGTCGCTGGCACCGCTACAGCAGAAGCCATCCTTGCTGCACTGAACGAGATCGGTTTCCCGGCGCATGTGATCGCTGCAAAGTGACGCCAAACACCCGCGCAACAAGGGGAAATCCGTTGCAGCCGTCGTCGAGTAGGTATAATCGGTCGCAATCATCCCTTGATGGCGCCGCAGATCGGCCGCATGGGGCGAGCATAGTCCCACGACGGCAGAATGCCGCACAACGACCGGAGCAGTTCGATGTCTACCGCAAAACCCGCCCAGCAAGGCGGCGCGCAAACCCCGGCCCCGCAACAGCAGGGCCAACAACAAGGTCAGTCCTCGGGTGGCAGCCAACAACAAGGCAGCCCGATCATTCGCGACTGGGCCTCGATCTGAATTCCCGCTTTACCTGCACAAAGGCCAGCCGCTAGGCTGGTCTTTGTCATTTGCAGGTTTGCCCATGCCCAGCCCGGTATCCTCGATCCCCAACCTTGGCCCCGCGTCGGAAGCGGCCTTCGCCAAGGCCGGCATCCATTCTGCCGAAGAAATCCGCGACATCGGTGCAGACGAGGCCTATCGCCGCCTGCTTGCCGCTGGCACGCAAGCTCATTTCATCGGCTATTATGTGCTGCACATGGGTCTGCAAGGCCGACCGTGGAACGATTGTCAGGGCGACGAAAAGAAGGCCCTGCGTGCGCGTTTCGATGCGATCAAGGCCGATTTCCAAGGCACAAAAGAAAAAGGCCGCTCCGATCTGGAAGCAGCCCTTCAATTCTTTGGCGTCATCGAGAAACGCTAGAACCGATTTCTGCGCAGAAATCGTGCGCGGAATTTTACAAATTCCGCAGCGTCAATCAGCCGACCAGTTCAAGGCCCGAGAAGAAGAACGCGATTTCGCGTGCCGCAGCTGCTTCGCTGTCCGACCCATGCGCCGAGTTCTCGCCCTTCGACAGCGCGAATTCCTTGCGGATGGTGCCCGGAGCGGCTTGTGCCGGATCGGTCGCGCCCATCACTTCACGGTTCTTGGCAATGGCACCTTCGCCTTCCAGCACCTGCACCACAACCGGCTCGGACGCCATGAACGCGCACAGCTCGCCATAGAAGCCGCGCTCGGCATGCTCGGCGTAGAACTGGCCAGCCTGCGCCGGGGTCAGGTGGATGCGCTTGGATGCGACAACGCGCAGGCCAGCGTCTTCAAACTTGGCAACGATCTTGCCGGTCAGGTTGCGCTTGGTCGCGTCGGGCTTGATGATCGACAGGGTGCGTTCGATGGCCATTTGGCTCTCCATACAAAAGGGCGAAAACGCCCGGAATAGTCATGCGCGCCTGCTAGCACGCGCCTGCCGCCTTGAAAAGCCGCGATGCGCGCGGCAATGGTTCGAAAAACGCCGAAACTGCCCCGGAAAACCGCGCCAATTTTTCGTCGGCGGTTGACGCCGCCCGCCCCATAGGGCAAGCCCCGCCGCATGCTGAAAATCGAAGACATCACCTATTCCGTCGAAGGCCGCCCGCTGTTTGAGGGCGCTTCCGCAACCATTCCCACCGGCCACAAGGTTGGTCTTGTCGGCCGCAATGGCGCGGGCAAGACCACGCTGTTCCGGCTGATCAAGAAGGAACTCGCGCTGGAAGGCGGCGAGATTTCGATGCCGTCGCGCGCGCGCATCGGTGGCGTGGCGCAAGAAGTGCCGTCCTCGTCAACCTCGCTGCTCGATACGGTGCTGGCCGCCGACACCGAGCGCGCCGCCCTGATGGCCGAGGCGGAAACCGCGCACGATCCGCACCGCATCGCTGAAATTCAGCACCGCCTGTCGGATATCGACGCCTGGTCGGCCGAGGGGCGCGCCTCCAGCATTCTCAAGGGTCTGGGCTTTGACGCCGAGGCGCAGTTGCGCCCCTGTTCGGATTTCTCGGGCGGCTGGCGGATGCGGGTGGCTTTGGCGGGCGTGCTGTTTGCGCAGCCCGACTACCTGCTGCTGGACGAACCGACCAACTACCTCGACCTTGAAGGCGCGCTCTGGCTGGAAAGCTATTTGCAGAAATATCCGCATACGGTGCTGATCATCAGCCACGACCGCGGCTTGTTGAACCGCGCCGTCACCGGCATTCTGCATCTGGAAAACAAGAAGCTGACCTATTGGTCCGGTCCTTACGATCAATTCGCCCGCCAAGTTGCCGAGCGTCGCGCCGTGCTGCAATCCGAAGCCCGCAAGCAAGACGCCCGCCGCGCCCACCTGCAAGCCTTCGTCGATCGGTTCAAGGCCAAAGCATCCAAGGCCGCGCAGGCGCAGTCCCGCGTGAAGATGCTGGAAAAGATGGAGACGATCACCGCGCCGGAAGATGCGAAGAAGGTGGTGTTTACCTTCCCCGCGCCGGAAGAGTTGTCGCCGCCGATCATCAACATGGAAGGCGTGGCCGTGGGCTATGGCGGCCCGCCGATCCTGAAAAAGCTGTCGCTGCGTATTGATCAGGATGATCGTATCGCTTTGCTGGGCCGCAACGGCGAAGGGAAATCCACGCTTTCCAAGCTGTTGGCAGGCAAGCTGGAACCCTCCGAGGGCAAGTTTGTGCGCTCGTCCAAGCTGCGCATCGGTTATTTTGCCCAGCATCAGGTGGATGAGCTGCACATCGACGAAACACCTTTGCAGCACGTCATGCGTCTGCGCCCCACGGAAGGCCAGCCCCGGCTGCGCGCGCGGCTGGCGGGCTTTGGCCTGATGGCCGATCAGGCCGAAACTGCCGTCGGGCGGCTGTCTGGCGGCCAAAAAGCCCGGCTGTCCTTGCTGTTGGCCACCATCGACGCGCCGCACCTGTTGATCCTTGACGAACCCACCAACCACCTCGACATCGAAAGCCGCGAGGCCTTGGTCGAGGCGTTGACCGAATATTCCGGCGCGGTGGTTCTGGTCAGCCACGACATGCACCTGCTCTCGCTGGTGGCCGACCGGCTGTGGCTGGTCAAGGGCGGCGCGGTGCAGCCTTACACCGAAGATCTGGAGGCTTACCGGCGGCAGTTGCTGGCGGGCGATGAAGAAGCCAAGCCTGCCAAGCCGGTCGAAAAGCCGAAGAAGGTCAGCCAGGACGAGGTGAAAACCCTGCGGGCCGAGGTGCGCAAGAATGAGGAAAGGCTCGACAAGCTGAACCAGATGCGCGACCGTCTGGCCAAGAAACTCGCCGACCCCGAGCTTTACGAAACTGCACGTTCGGGTGAGTTGGAGACGTGGAACAAGAAATACGCCGAAGTGATGAACGGCCTTGATCGCGCCGAGGCGATGTGGCTGTCGGCGCAGGAAAAACTGGAGGCGGCAACCAAATAATGACGAGCGCGTTCCTGATCACCGCCTTTGCGACGCTGTTCGTGGTGATCGATCCGCCCGGACTGGTGCCGCTGTTCATCGCGCTGACGCAAGGGATGGACAACGAGCACCGCCGCCGGATGGCGCGGCGGGCTTGTATCATCGCTTTCGTGCTGCTGACCATGTTCGGCCTGATGGGCGAGGCTTTGCTGGGCTTCATCGGTATCTCGATGCCCGCTTTCCGTATCGCGGGCGGTATCCTGTTGTTTCTGACCGCGCTGGACATGCTGTTTGAACGCCGCACCCAGCGGCGGGAGGGGCAGCATCCTGATCCCGATCACGACCCTTCGGTGTTCCCGCTGGCCACGCCGCTGATCGCCGGACCCGGCGCGATTGCGACGATGATCCTGCTGGTCGGCCAGTCCGGCCCCGGCTGGATCGGCACGGCGGCGGTGTTGGGGTTGCTGCTGGCGATGATCTTTGCGACCTATCTGTTCTTCCTCGCCGCCCCGGTGCTGGAGCGGCTGTTGGGCCGCACCGGCACGGTCGTGATCACCCGGCTGTTGGGGATGTTGCTGGCGGCGCTTTCGGTTCAGTTCGTCATTGATGGCGTGCGTGGCACCGGGTTGATCGGATGAACGGCGACGATCTGGGGCGGCTGGCTTATCTGGGGCTGTTGCTAGCGGCGGTTGGCGGTTGGATTGTCGTGGAATATCGGCAGCGGCTGGGTCAGGCGCTGCGGGTGGCGCTGGCCTGGGGGATGATCCTGATCGGGCTGATGGCGGGGTATGGGCTGTGGCAGGACCTGCGCCGCGATATCCGGCCTGATCAGATGGTGGCGGCAGACCGGGTGGAAATTCCGCGCAGCCCGGACGGGCATTACTATCTGCGCTTGCAGATCAACGGGCAGGACTTGCAGGTGATGGCCGATACCGGGGCGACCCATCTTGTGCTGTCGCCCGACGATGCGGCCCGGCTGGGGTTTGATCCGGGCAAACTGAACTATCTGGGCGAGGCCAACACCGCCAACGGGGTGGTGCGGACGGCGCGGATTTCGTTGGATCAGGTCAGCCTCGGGCCGTTTCAGGACAGGTCGGTGACGGCGTATGTCAATGAGGCGGCGATGGAGGGGTCGTTGCTGGGGATGGAATATCTGGGGCGGTTTTCGATCCAGATTTCCGGCGACCGGATGATCCTGACGCGGTGATGTCCGCGTGTGGACATTTGACAAAAATACATAAAATCAATG
>WRPH01000032.1 GCA_009773375.1 Paracoccaceae bacterium | reverse complement strand
CCTGCCCATAATTGACCCCAACATCTGCCATGGGCAGAGAGAATCACAAATCAACCGCCAAGGGAATCCCGAATCGAAATGGCCGCAACCCGCTCTAGCGTTTCAAATGGTCGCGCACGCGTTGGATCGCGGCTTTGCGGTCGGCGCGGGCGGCAAGGGCCTGATCCATCGTCACCTCGACAAACCGTGCTGGGCTGTGCGGCTGCAATTGCCCGATCAGGTCCATATCGGCGGAAATCACCGTGCCCAGCATCATGTAGCCGCCGCCCGACACCGCATCGCGGTGCAGCACGATCGGTTCGGTGCCGGAGGGCACCTGCACGGACCCATAGGGATAGCAGGCATCGACGATATTGGACGGATCAGACCCCGCGCCGAACGGCGGGGTGCGGGGGACGAAATCCAGTGGATGGCCGCCCTTGAAGCGGTAGCCGATGCGGTCGGCTTCGGGGGCGACTTTCCAGGTGTCGGCGAAAAACTGCTTGCCCGCTTCGGCGGTGATGCGGTGCCAGTAAAGCCCGGGCAGCATCCGCAATTCCGCCGGATTGCCGGGACCACGCCGCAAGTTTGCGGGAACGGAGCCACCACCGATGCCGCCGTGCCCCAGCGGCAGCGTGTCGCCTGCTTTCAAAGCCCGGCCTTCATGCCCGCCCAGCGCGCCCAACGTATAGGTGGAGCGCGAGCCGAGTTTGACCGGCACATCAATGCCGCCCGAAATCGCGATATAGGCCCGCGCGCCGGATTTCAGATAGCCGAACGACAGTTTGTCACCGGCCTTGACCGAAAACGCCTCCCATGTCGGGCGGTCTTCGCCGTTGACCTTCGGGGGCAGTTCTCCGCCGGTGACGGCGACAGTGGCGGCTTGGGTGAATTCAATCTCTGGCCCCAGAAACACCGCTTCCAACACCGCAGCGCCTTCATCGTTGCCGACCAGCATGTTGGCCGAACGCAGCGCAAAGCGGTCCATGCCGCCGGAAAGCGGGATACCAAGGTGGTAATAGCCGGGGCGGCCAAGGTCTTGCACGGTGGTCGACAGACCGGGGGTGAGGATCTTAACGGCCATGAAGAACCTCCATCAGCTTGGCGTTGGTGCCGTTGATGTCTTTGTTGAAATCGGTGAGGCTAAAGCTGGCCTCGCGGACGGTGGGCAGGAACTTGTTTTCGTTCACCGCCTCGATATCGGCGTCGTATTGGTCGCGGCTGATCGGCTTCCATTTCACGATATCACCGGGGCGGAACAGGCACATTTCATCTTGCAGGTAGCTGACCTGTTGGTTCGGGTCGTAAATCGGCATCGGAGTGACGCCGAACATCTGATAGCCGCCAGCGCCGCGCACGGAATAGATGCAGCTGAAACAGCCGCCGTGACCGATGGTCAGCTTGGGGGTATCGGTGCGCGGGCGCAGGTATTTCGGCACCTGCAATTGGCGTTTGCGTTCGACCATCTGGTAGAGGAACGGCAGCCCCGCGACAAATCCCACCATCGAGACGAACCACGGCTGGCTGGAATGCGCCTGCACGAAATCTTCCACCGAGCCGAGGCCGTTCACCGCCGCCGCATATTCCAGATCGGTGGCTTTCGGGTCTTGGTGCCGCTCGCGGAAGCGCATCAAAGTCTCATGCGTCCACGGGTCTTGGTAATAGACCGGGATTTCCATGATGCGGGTTTTCAGGGTGGCGTCGGATTTGCTGGCCGCCCCCTCCATCGACTGCAATTCGCGCAGCAGATCAGTTGGTTTGATCTGGTCAGGATCGTATTTGACCTGAAAGCTGGCATTGGCCGGGCAAATCTCGGTGACGCCCTTGATGCCGGCCTGTTTGACCGCGTTGGTCATCGACAGGCTGGTAAAGAAGGCTTCCAGCGACATTTCTTCGGAGACTTCCGCGAAGATGTGCTCGTCGCCGCCAAAGCTGAAACGTATCGACATGGGCTCTCCTTATGGTTCGAGGCTGGGGGTCAGGCGGGAAGCGTGGGTTTCCAGCCAGCCCTCCAGCCAGCGGGTGTGGAAATCGCCAGCCTGCACGGTGGCATCGGCGGCAAGCGCCTGAAACAGCGGTTTCGTGGTCTTCAGCCCGTCGATCTGCAATTCCGACAGCGCGCGGGCCATGCGGGTAATCGCGGCCTCGCGGGTTTCGGCATGCACGATCAGCTTGGCCAGAAGCGAGTCGTAGAACGGCGGCACGGTGTAGCCGGGATAGAGCATCGAATCGAAGCGCACGCCGGGGCCACCGGGGATGCGCAAGCTGTCCACCGTGCCGGGGAAAGGTGCGAAATCGCGCGCCGGGTCTTCGGCGTTCAGACGGACCTCGATAGCGTGGCCCTTCACCGTGACGTCGGATTGCCTGATCCGCAGCGGCTCACCACCGGCGATGCACAGCATTTCGGCGACAAGGTCGATGCCGGTGATCATCTCTGTCACCGGATGTTCGACCTGAATCCTTGTGTTCATTTCGATGAAATAGAAGCGGTCGGCGTCTTCGTCGTAAAGATACTCCACGGTGCCAGCGCCGGAATAGTTCACCGCGCGGGCAAGGCGGACCGCGCTGCTGCACAGCTCATCGCGCAGGCGCGGGGTCAGGGCCCGTGACGGGGCTTCTTCCCAGACCTTCTGGCGACGACGTTGCAGGGAACATTCGCGTTCAAAGCAATGGATCGCGTCGGCACCATCGGCAAGGATTTGCACCTCGATATGGCGGGCCTTGGTGATGACCTTTTCCATATAAAGCCCACCATCGCCAAAGGCGGCCAGCGCCTCGGCCTCGGCTTGCGGGAAGGCTTGTTCGAATTCGGGCAAGCTGTTGGCAATGCGGATAC
The DNA here is from genome assembly GCA_009773375.1 of Paracoccaceae bacterium. Classification (GTDB taxonomy): domain Bacteria; phylum Pseudomonadota; class Alphaproteobacteria; order Rhodobacterales; family Rhodobacteraceae; genus Cypionkella. The sequence goes on along the minus strand of WRPH01000032.1, from coordinate 47,024 downwards.
CCCGGCCCCCGCCGCCCGCCGCTGCCTTGATCATCACCGGAAAGCCGGTGTCGATCAGGATATGCCGCGCGGCGTCGATGCCATCAACGCGGCCCAATGATCCGGGCACGATCGGAACCCCGGCAGCATGGGCGGCTGATCGCGCCGCAACCTTGTCGCCCATCAGCCGGATCGCATCACCCGAGGGGCCGACAAAGATCAGCCCCGCCGCTGTAACCGCATCGGAAAAGCCCGCATTTTCAGCAAGAAAGCCATAGCCGGGGTGAATGCTGTCGCAGCCGGTATCGGCGGCGGCTTTCAGGATGGCCGGAATATTCAGATAGCTTTTCTTCGCCGCCGGGGGGCCGATGTTCACCGCCTCATCCGCAAGCTGCACATGCAGCGCGGTCGCGTCGGCGTCGGAGTAAACCGCGACGGTGGCAATGCCCAGATCGCGGGCGGCGCGAATAATGCGCACCGCAATCTCACCCCGGTTGGCGACAAGAAGCTTGTTCAGCATCAGGACAGTTCCGCCAGAATGGCCCCGGCCATCACGGGTTCTTCGTTGTCGGTGACAAATTTCAGGCCCGTTCCGGCGACTTCGGATTTCACCTCGTGGAAGGATTTCATCACCTCGATCAGCCCGATCACATCACCCACAGCGACGGTGTCGCCATCGGTCTTGTAGGGCGGTTTGTCGGGGGAAGCCGAGCGGTAGAAGGTTCCGGGCAGCGGCGAATGGATGGCGGGCATGGGCAGGCTCCTCAGCTAAGGGCGGCGCGAACGGCGCGGGCGATATCAAGCGCGTTGGGCGTATCGGAATGGATGCAGACAGTGTCACAGCGCAGCGGAATATCGCTGCCGTCAATCGCAGTTCCGGCACCTTCGTTGATGGCGCGGACAACGCGGGCGGCCATCAGATCAGGGTCTTTGGCATCATGTTCACGGGTGACGATCAGGCTGCCATCGGGGCGATATTCCAGATCGCCATAGAATTCAGCGATGAAGCCGTGGCCGCGCGCCGGATAGATGGTTTCGTGCAGCGTGCCGGTCATGCCCAGTAAGGGCACATTATAGATGTCGGCAGCATCGCAGACCGCGTGGGCAATATCTTCCTGCCGCGCCGCCATGCCGTAAAGGCTGCCATGCGGCTTGATATGGTTCAGCTCCATCCCTTCGGCGCGCAGAAAGCCGCAAAGCGCCCCGATCTGATAGATCAGGCAATTGGCCATTTCCTCGCGGCCCATCTTCATCTCGCGCCGGCCAAAGCCTTGCAGATCGGGCAAGGACGGATGCGCGCCGACCTTGACGCCATGCGCCTTGGCGAGCCGGACGGTGGCGCGCATGTGGTTGAAATCGCTGGCATGAAAGCCACAGGCGACGTTGGCAATGTCAATCAGCGGCATCATGCCCGCATCATCGCCCATCCGGTAAAGCCCGTAGCTTTCCCCCATATCGCAGTTGATCGTAACGGCCATAGTCCCCCCGAAGTGCTGCTGGGGTCAGCTTGCGGCGGGAACGGCCTATTGTAAAATATCGTTTTTTGCATAAGCATATCCAAAAATCAGATAACAGGCGCGTAAATGGCTTTGACCTTGAAACAGTTGCGATATTTCCTTGCCGCTGCGGAAACCGGGCAGATCAGTCTGGCGGCGATGGAGCTGAATATCTCGCAATCGGCCATCACCACGGCGATTCAGGGGCTGGAGGCGCAACTGGGCGTGCGGCTGCTGGATCGATCCCCGCAAGGGGTGGTGCCGACGATCGAAGGCGCGCGATTTCTGAACCACGCCCGCAACATCACGGCGGCGGTGGAGGATGCCGAACGCCTGCCGTTGGGCGAAGGGCGGCGGCTGACCGGGCGGCTGCGCTTGGGCACTACCTATACCGTTGCGGGCTATTACATGTCGCGCCACTACGCCCGCTTTCGCCGCGCCTACCCCGATATTGCGGTGGAGATGGTGGAATGGCCGCGCATGGCCGTCGAGGAAGGGCTGGCGACCGGCAGTCTGGATATGGCGGTGATGCTGGTCTCCAACCTGACCAACCGCGCCGGGCTGGAACAGGAAACCCTGATGCGGTCGCGCCGCCGGTTGTGGCTGGCCACCGATCACCCGCTGCTTTCCGCGGATCGGATCACTTTGGCCGACGTGGCGGCACAGCCTTATGTGATACTGACCGTGGACGAGGCGAAAGACACCGCCGGGCGCTATTGGGCGCGGGCCGGGCTGGAACCGCAGGTGACCTTTGCCACCAGCTCGGTCGAAGCGGTGCGGTCGATGGTGGCCAGCGGCATGGGCGTGACGATTCTGTCGGATATGGTCTATCGGCCGTGGTCGCTGGAGGGGCAACGAATCGAACTTCGGTCGGTGGTGGAAGAGGTTCCCAGCATGGATGTGGGGCTTGCATGGTGCAAAACGCGCCCGCTTGCCCCGGCAGCCGCAGTATTCCGCGCCTTCATGTCGGTGGCGATGGGCGGTGGCGGCTGATTTAACCCATTGTTTTAGCTAATTTTCGTCGCGCAATAAGGTTCGGGGCACGAATTTTCAACCCCCGCTCACGTTAATTTAATGAACGATTTCGTTCAGTTTTACTATTTACCTTCCAGAATCGTTCAGTATATCTCTGTCACATCGAAAACGGAGACGGAGCCGATGCAGTGACAAAAACCAACGCTCCCTGAACGACCCCGGCCTGATGGCCAAACCGGGCAACCCCGCCGCTGCGCCCCGTGGGCCGCGCGGAAGCCCCATCAGATAACGACCAAACCCGCCAAACCGCCGATCCCCGAGGGGACGGACCGGGGAAGGCATATCCAAACCTGAAAGAAAGATACGAACATGTTGAAATCCATCCTGACCCCCGCCCTGATCGCCCTGACGCTGTCGAGCGCTGCCTTTGCCGCACAACCGTCTTCGGACGCACAGCTTGCCGCTTCGGCTGGCGTCGTTGCCGGGCAATACACCGCTTCGGAATTGCAGAACATCATCGAGGCCCGCAAAGCCAACGATCTGGAAACGCTGAACTATTTCTTGTCGGGTGCCAACCGGGCTGATCACGGCGCAGGTGACAGCGCTGGTCAGCTGGCCAATCTGGCAGGCGTGCAGCCGGGCACCTACTCGGCCAGCGAACTGGCGCTGATCATCGAAGCCCGCAAGGAAAATGACCGCGACCGCGTTGCCTACATCCTGTCCGGCACAAACCGCACCGCTCCGGCTGCCGCCGAAGTTGTCACCGCAGGCGAGGCCCAGCTGGCCGCAGCCTTGGGCGTTGATGCCGCCAACTACACGCTGGCCCAGCTGATCGCGCTGACCGCTGCTGCCAACGACTGATCTTGCCAGACAGGCAAGTGCTTTGCCGGTCCCTTCGGGGGCCGGCCTTTGCATGAAAGCGAGGCTGCGATGACTTGCCCGACCGCCGACAACCCCCTACCCTGCACCCGCCTGGCCGAGGCCGGGTGCAATGGGACAGGGCTTATGGCAGTGCGATCTCCGGGGCGACCAAAGGACATGGAAAAGCGCGAGGCGATCCTTGACGCCGCCATGCGCCTGTTTGCCGAACGCGGGCTTGAAGGCGTGCCAACCGAAGCCATTGCCGCGGCGGCAGGCGTGTCCAAAGTGACCATCTATGCCAATTTCAAAGATAAATCCGCAATTCTCGAAGCCATCGTCTGCCGCGAGACCGAACGGTTGGGCCGCGAGGTTGCCGAAATCGCACAAAGCGATGGCAGCTTGTCAGATCGGCTGACCCGCGTCGGGTCCGCGCTTGTGGCGATGCTGTCCGAGCCATGCCATCTGGCGCTGGACCGCTGCCTTGGCATGGAAGCGCTGCGCAACCCTGATCTGGCGCGGCGATTCTTCGAGGCCGGGCCGGGTCATCTGCGCCGCGTGCTAATGCAGTTGCTGGATGAGGCGGTGGCGGCAAAGGAAATCTCGCTGTCCTGCACCCGCACCGCCGCCGAAGACTTGCTTGCGCTTTGGCTTGGCTTCTCCAACATCGAGCGCCGATTCCTGTGCAGCCCCGTCTGCAAAGAGGCCCTGCAAGCCCGCGTCGAACGCGCGGTCGCCATGTTCCTGCGCGCAAACGCCGCCTGAACGCCTTGGGCGCTTCCAGATGGTTTCGTAGGGGGAGGAAAGTGGTGGACCCAGAGCGATTCGAACGCCCGACCCTCAGATTCGTAGTCTGATGCTCTATCCAGCTGAGCTATGGATCCACTGTGGGGCAGCGTTTAGCCCCCCCCGCCGGGCATTGCAAGGGCGAATTCGCATCGCCCTGCAACTTGTTTCAAAACTTCATCGCTAAAGCCTGTCAGGTTCGGATCGACTCGAAAATCGCCCTCGCCTGAACGCGGTTTTTGCGGGCTGTGTTTCGGTCAAAGCCTGACAAGCTCTAATCTATTCCGACGCTTGCACCGCAAACACCTGCGCCAGAAGCGCCGCCGACTGTTCCATATCACCGCCGGTCAGATCGCTGATGGATTGCTGCGCGCTGGCCTGCGGGTAGGTTGCGGCCAGATCGGCCAGCACGGCATCAGGGGTTTTTCCGGCCACCACCGCCACACTTTCCAGCGGCGCTTGCGTCATGTTGTCAATCATCTGCCGGATCGGCAATTCAGCTTCGCCGCCGCTGATCGGCGCGAAGGACGCCAGCAGCACCGCCGCGAACCCCCCGATGATCGCCAGTGCGCCGCGACGGTTGAAATAGGTCGAGAATGCCCGCCAGTTCAACCAAAGATGTGCGCCCACTCCGACAAGCAGAAACCAGCCCAGCCATTCATGCGCCGCCTTGTTCAGCCCGGTATTCAGGTGGAAAAACATCAATACCCCGGTCACGGCGATCAACAGGAATGATCCAATGGTCACGGGGGTAGCCCAGCTGCGCAGTGTCATGACGGTTCCTTTCAACAGCAAACACCAAGTGCGTTGGCTGTTTTACGCCGCAGCGCAGCGGTTCCGTCGCAGGTTAGAGCGTATTGCGTCAGATCAGGTTCAGCCGATCTGAAGCAATACGCAACAGTCACAGGCAGGGCTTGTCTTAGATATCCTTCAACCTGAATCAGATTGAAGGATATCCGCCCTAAGCCGAGCCGATGCTTTTCGGCAGATGGATCATGAATTCGGTGCCGTCGGCATCGGTCCGCGCCAGTTCCAGCCGCCCGCCATGACCACGAACAAGCTCGGCGGCAATCGCAAGCCCGAGGCCGGTGCCACCCTTGCGCGCGCCGCCCTGAAACGCCTCGAACAGATGCTCGCGCGCCTTTTCCGGCAGGCCCGGCCCGGTATCGCCAACCCTGATCCACCATTCCTGCGCGGTTTCACCCGCCGAAATCTCGATACTGCCGTCGCCCCCTGTCGCCTCGATCGCCTGCCTCGCGTTGCGCACCAGGTTCGACAGCACGCGGAACAGCTGGTCGTAATCGGCATGCAGGGTCAGCCCGTGCGGCACCTCGATCAGGCACATCACCCCGCCTTCGCCCGCCAGCCCCTCGGCCTCGGCGACATCCTCGGCCAGCGTGGCCAGATCAATACCGCGCAAGGTCGGACTGGGTTCTTCGGCCTTGCCGAAAGCCAGCGTCGATTCGCACAAGGCCACCGCCCGCGCAATCGAGCCGACCAGCTTCGGCGCGGCCCGCGCCACCATCGGATCGGCGCTGCCTTCGATCCGGTCGGCAAACAGCTGCGCCGTGGTCAGGATGTTGCGCAGATCATGGCTGATCTTGGCAACCGCCCCGCCCAGTTGCGCCAAACGCTCTTTCTGCCGCAAAGACCCGGTCAGCTGCGTCTGCATGAACTGCATCGCCTCTTCGGCATCGCGCAATTCCACCACCGACGAGGTCGGCGCGATCACCCGCCGCGCATCCTCGGGCGCTTCGGCATAGGCGGTCATGTGGTTCACCACCCGCCGGATCGGCAGCACGATCAGCCGCTGCACCGCCAGAAACAGGAAGAACGCCGTCACCACCGAAATCAGCGCCGACAAGAACAGAATCCGGCCGCCGTAATCCAGCATCGCCATCCGCATCGGCGCGGAATCCATTGTGATTTCAATCAGCAAGCCCGCTGATTGCACCGGATAGCCGATCACCCGGATGATATTGTTCTCGGGCTCCAGCAGGCAGGCAAAGGCATCGCGGATCAGCTCCCACGGGCCGGCTTCGCGCAGATCAAAGGTGTCGCTGATCGGTGTCGGGATTTCCGACGACAGCACCAGTTGCCGCACCTCGTCGCGCCGCAGCACGACGTTATAGACCTCGGCATTGGCCAGCAGTTCCTTTTCCAGCGCGGGCGTCACCATGTCTTCGGCGGCCAGTTGCGCCAGCGCCGCGATCTGCGCCTTTTCCAGCCGCATGTTCATGAAATCGGCACGGAAGCGGGCGATCGAGGGCACAAAGATCAGCACTTCGGCCAGCATGACAAAGGCCACGGTCAAGGCCAGAAACCGCCCCGACAGGGTGTTCATAAATCCGCCCCGTCTGCCCTTCACGCTGTGGTTCATCCTCTTTGCACAAACACCTTGCGGCAAACCTCCCCGCAGGCAAACTTACGGCACAATGCGCTGCACCATCCGCACAAATCGCTTCAGCCCAAGGTTATCAAACAGTTTCGGTGTGTAATAGGCCCCTGCTGCGCGCTTTGAAATCTCGCCCAGCGTTGGGTAGGGCGCGATCATGCCGGCCAGCGCGCCGATCTTCAGGCCGGATGCCAAGGCCAGCGCCCAAAGCCCGATCAATTCGCCCGCCTGCGGCCCGACGATGGTAACGCCAACCGGGCGGCCCTTGACCAGCATCAGCTTGAGAAACCCCTTCGCTTTGGCCTCTGTGACAGCCCGATCATTGTGCTGAAAATCCTGCCGGATCACCTGAACTGCCGGATACGCCTTGCGCGCCTGCGCTTCGGTCAGGCCGATCTGCGCCAGTTCCGGGTCGGTATACGTCACCCACGGCACCACCTTGGCCTGTTTGGCGGGCAGGCCTAGCAGCACCTGCCGGATCACCACCCCGGCATGCGCGCCCGCTACATGGGTAAATTGCAGGCCCCCCGCCACATCGCCCACCGCATAGATCCTGCGGTTTGATGTGCGCAGGTTTGGCCCCACCGTCACGCCTTTTTCGGTAAAATCCACCCCGGCTGCGGTCAAATTCAGCTGCGCGAGGGCCGGAACCCGCCCCGCCGCCACCAACAGATGCGATCCCGTCAGCGTCGCGCCATTCGCCAGCACCGCCTCCACCCCGGCGGGCAGCGTGCGAAACCGCACCACGTCATGGCCCTCGCAAAGCTGCACACCCTCGGCGCGCAACGACTCCACCACCACCGCTGCGGCTTCTGGATCGTCGCGGCTCAGGACGCGGCTGCGGGCGATCACCGTCACAGCACATCCCAACCGGCGATGCGCCTGTGCCATTTCCAGCGCTATCGGCCCGGCGCCAAAGATCAGCAAGTGTGCGGGCCGCTCGGTGTGGGCAAACAGGGTTTCGTTGGTCAGATAGGGAATCGTCTCCAGCCCCGGCACGGCGGGGATCAGCGGATGCGACCCAGTGGCAATCACAAAGCGCCGCGCCTTGATCAGCTTGCCTCCGGCCTCCACCACATCGGGCGCGGTAAATCGGGCATAGGCGCGAATCACTTGCACCCCGAAGCCTTCAAAGCGCTCCTGACTGTCCATCGGCGCGATCTGGGCGATGGTGGCGGCAACCTGCGCCTTGACTGCCGCGAAGTCGATCTGCGGCTCTGCCCCCGCTATCCCGGCGGCACCCACCCTGATCGCCTGCGCCGCCTTGGCCGCTGCCAGCAGCGCCTTGGACGGCACACAGCCATGGTTCAGGCAATCGCCCCCCATCGCCGCACCCTCAATCAGCACCACGCGCGCGCCCATCTGCGCCGCGCCAGCCGCAAGCGACAGGCCGCCCGATCCGGCCCCGATGATGCAAAGGTCGGTCGTCACAATCTGCATATCAAACATCCTTGCCGCGGAGCGATTTCAGCAAAACCGGAAGCGCCGCCAAAGCCGCAAGCCCCAGCAACGGCAGCAGCACCGGCGGGGTAAAGATCACGCCGAGATCTGGCGTTTCGCCGCGCGCAAACACCTCGCCCAGTCCCGCGCCGATCGAGGTAAACACCAGCGCCCCCGGCAGAATGCCCACCAGAGTCGTCAGCGCAAAAGGCACCAGTCTGATACCAACAAACGCCGGAATCAGGTTGGCCACAAAGAACGGCAACACCGGCACCAGCCGCATGATCAGCAGCGCTGACCACTGGTTTTCCTGCAAAGCCGCCTTGACGCGCGCAGGTGCCCCCGAGGTCATGCGGTTGGCCATAGCCGCGCCAAAACCCGCGCGCGCAGCCAGAAAGATGCCCACCGCGCCAATCGTCGCGCCCACCACATTGTAAAGCGTGCCCGGAAACATCCCGAACAGAAAGCCTCCGGTCAACGTGGCAATGGTGGCTCCGGGCAGGCTGAGTGCGACGATGATGATATAGGCGGTGACAAATCCGACGCTGGCCAGCATCAGATTCGCATCGCGAAACGCCAGCAGCGCCTGCCGATTCTGCGCCAATGCAGCAAAGTTCAGCTGGTCGCGCAAAAACACCGCCCCCGCGACCGCAGCGACAAGAATCAGCAAGATCGGCAGTCGGTTGAGGTATTTGGTCATAGGCCATCCTTTTGCCGCAGCATGGTCCGAAATGCGCCGGTTCCGCCAGTCGCCTCACGCCAGCTTGATCCCGCGCGAGAATTGCGGCAGGTAAAGCCCGGCAAATGTAACAAATCCGCCGGGCTTTCTGCGGCAAGATCGGCAAATGTTGCAGAAATCTCGCATCGCTTGCGTTGACTTACCGCCGATCCCCCCCTAAAGACCGGGCTTCAAGTTTACGCCGTCGAATCCCATGGTTCGGCGCACCCGTCTGATGGAGACCGCGATGAAGCGCACTTTTCAACCGTCGAACCTGGTTCGCGCCCGCCGTCACGGCTTCCGCGCCCGCATGGCTACCAAAGGCGGCCGTCTTGTGCTGGCCGCACGCCGCGCCAAGGGCCGCAAGAAGCTGTCGGCATAATCTCTGTGGCCCCTCGGGGCTGGCAGGAGTGACGATATGACACCGCCGAAGTTATCGGACATTGGCCCAACCGCCGAAGCGTCCGAAGCGCCTCCGGCGGTTTCGCTTTGCGCTGTCGAAACCTTGACGATTGAAACGATGAAGAACCGCCCGGATTTCCTGCGCACCGCCCAAGGCAAGCGGCAGGGCACAGGCAGTTTTCTGCTGCAAGGCCGCCCGCGTGGCGATGGCCTGCTGCTGGTGCGGATAGGCTTTACCGCGTCGAAGAAAATCGGCAATGCGGTGGCGCGCAACCGTGCCAAACGCCGGATGCGCGCCTTGGCGCGCGAGGTGCTGCCCGGTTTGGCCCGCCCCGGCTGGGATTATGTGCTGGTCGCTAAGCCAGATGCCACAATATCGCGTGATTACAAGGACATGCTGGCAGATTTCAGCCATGCGCTCCGCTCGGTTCACAAGGCTGCGGCATGACACCCTTGGCGCAGATCGTGGCCCTGCCCGTCCGCGCCTACCGGCTGCTGCTTAGCCCGTGGGTCGGCCACGGCTGCCGGTTTCAGCCGACCTGTTCGGCCTACGCGATGCAGGCGCTGGAGCGGCACGGCGCGGCCAAGGGCGGGTATCTGATGGTCCACCGCATCTGCCGCTGCCATCCCTGGGGTGGGCACGGCTATGATCCGGTGCCGGGCACTGATCCCGAATTCGACGCCAAACGCTAGAATTTCCGTGCTGTCTCTGGCAAAAGCGGCACAACCCAAGAGGCCTGCCATGCTTGACGATGATATCGGCGACGACATTCACCCGCTGTTTCACGGTGCCCCCACCACGCCAGAGTTCAGGAAACTGCGCAAACGCATCGTGCAAGGCGTGCGCGAAGCCATTGAAACTTATGGCATGGTGGAACGCGGCGCGCGCTGGCTGGTCTGTCTGTCTGGCGGCAAAGACAGCTATACCTTACTGGCGATTCTGCATGAATTGAAGTGGCGCGGGCTGCTGCCGGTCGATCTGCTGGCCTGCAATCTGGATCAGGGTCAGCCGAATTTTCCGGCAACGGTGCTGCCGGAGTTTCTGAAGAAAATGGGCGTGCCGCATCGGATCGAATATCAGGACACCTATTCGGTGGTGACCTCGAAAATCGCGCCCGGCGGCACGATGTGCAGCCTGTGTTCGCGCTTGCGGCGCGGTAATCTTTACCGCATCGCCCGCGAGGAAGGTTGCTCGGCGGTTGTGTTGGGGCATCACCGCGATGACATTCTGGAAACCTTTTTCATGAACCTTTTCCATGGTGGCCGTCTGGCGACGATGCCGCCGAAACTGGTTAACGAGGAGGGCGATTTGTTTCTGTATCGCCCCTTGGCATATGTTGCCGAAGCCGATTGCGAGGCTTTCGCCAAGTCTTTGAATTACCCGATTATTCCCTGCGATTTGTGTGGCAGTCAGGAAGGCTTGCAGCGCGTGCAGGTCAAGAAACTGCTGGATGAATGGGAGGCGCGCAGCCCCGGTCGGCGGCAGGTGATGTTTCGCGCGTTGACCAATGTACGCCCGTCGCATCTGGCCGATCCGAGCCTGTTCGACTTTTCCGGACTGTTAACGAATAGTGGAACATTTAGTGAAAATCCTCTGCAACTTCGGGATGTGGATTAACGTTCCGATCAGAGTGTTTGCCTAGGTTTGTCCTGACGGGGTGCGCTTGCCCCGGATCACAAACGGGGCCGGGCCATGGTTTCACGATTTTCTGCCACTTTTTCTGCCGGGTTTCGCCATTTGGGCGCCTTGCTGCGGCGACCAGAGGTGTTTGTTTTTCTGCCAGCACTGACACTGGCCGCCTTTTGGCTTGGTGGCGAACGCATCTTGATCCTGACCGCGCTTGGCGCGCCCTTGCTGTTTGCGATTTCCGGCGCGGTGCGACAGGTCGATGCGCCGGCAGGGCTGGCCGATGTATTGCAGGGCCTGTCCTTGCGCGACCAGATCGTGACAACGCTCGATGCCACCATAAGCCAGTCGCATCTGACCGGACGCACCACCGCCTGCCTTGTGCTACAATTTGATGAGATGGATCGTCTGGTCGATCAACATGGCCGTGCCGTGCAATCCGAGGTGTTGTCCCGTTCGGCAGAACGGCTTTGCGCCGCGCTGCGCGAAGGCGATGTGGTGGCCCGGCTGGAAGGCGGCGGCTTTGCCGCGGCACTGGCTCCGGTTCGGCGGCTGGATGTTGAAACCGTGGTACAACTGGCGGCGCGGCTCCAATCAGCGATTTCGGCCCCGGTCAGTTTGAACGCAACGCGGATTTATGTCAGTTGCTCGGTCGGCTTCTGTCTGGGCGCGCATGCGCCTGAACCGAACGGCAGCAGCCTGCTGCATGCCGCGCAAATCGCCGCAGATGAAGCCGCGCGTCACGGCCCCAACGCGATCCGCGCCTATGCCGCCGACATGGCGCGCACCCGCGCCGACCGCGATTCGCTGCGTGAAGAACTGGAACTGGCGCTGGATGAAGGTCAGATCCGCCCGCATTTTCAGCCGCAAATCTCGACTCACACCGGCGCGATCACCGGGTTCGAGGCGCTGGCCCGCTGGCATCACCCCGAAAAAGGCCTGATCCCGCCCGCCGAGTTCCTGCCGTTGCTGGAGGATGCAGGTTTAAGTGAACGTCTGGGCGAAGTGATCTTGTATCACGCCTTGTCGGCACTGGCGCGCTGGGATCGATCCGGGTTGAACGTGCCGACGGTGGCTGTGAACTTTTCCTCACAAGAATTGCGCAACCCCAAGCTGGCGGAAAAGTTGAAATGGGAGTTGGACCGCTTTGATCTGGAACCAAAGCGGCTGTCGGTCGAGGTGCTGGAAAACGTCGTCGCCGAAACCGACAATGATGTAGTGGTGAACAATATCGCAGCGTTGGCAAAGCTGGGTTGCGGCATTGATCTGGATGATTTCGGCACCGGCCATGCCTCGATCACCTCGATCCGGCGCTTTGCAGTGCGGCGCATCAAGATCGACCGCAGCTTTGTCAGCCGGTTGGATGAAGATCGCGATCAGCAAAAGATGGTGGCTGCGATCCTGTCTATGGCCGAACGGCTGGGGCTGGAAACGCTGGCAGAAGGCGTGGAAACCCCTGGTGAACACGCCATGCTGGCACAACTGGGCTGCGGCGATGTGCAGGGCTTCGGAATTGCCCGCCCGATGCCGGTGGATGAAACCATGGGCTGGATCGATCGCCATCGTGCCAAGGTGGGCGCAGTGCCGCGCATTGGTTCACGCGCACGCTAGAACGGGCGCAGCAAGCAGGGAAAGGTCGCACTTGCAGGCCACCAGCCGCAAATAGCATGGTAAAGCCAGGCTCGGCAGGACGGAAAAGGGGAAAACCGCTTGACCTTTGCCGCCCCCTATCGTTGAACCACGCCTGACCTTGAACAGGAATGGTGGTGGTCCCTATGGACGATCAAAACAAGAATCTCATCCTCGCAACCGTGCTCAGCTTCCTGGTGATCCTGGGCTGGTTTGTCGCCGGACCCATGCTTTTTCCGCAATGGTTCCCCGAGGCCCAGGTGGAAACCACGGCTCCGGCTGCGACTGACGCGACAGTCCCCGCCGCCGACACCACCGCTCCGGTGGCCAGCGTGACCTCGACCGAGCCGCAGCCAGAGGCACCGCGCCTGACCATCGACACGCCGAAACTGTCCGGCTCGATCTCGATGCTGGGCGGGCGGTTGGATGATCTGTCGCTGAAGACCTATCAGGAAACTTTGGCGAAAGACTCGCCAACCGTGCGGCTGTTGTCGCCAGTTGGCAAAGAGGCCCCCTATTATGCCGTGTTCGGCTGGGCTCCGGGCGCAGGCCTGACTGCAGATGACGTTCCGGGCGCGAAATCGGAATGGAAGATCGTTTCGGGCGGCACTCTTGCCCCGGAGAAGCCGGTGACCTTGCATTGGGAAAACGGCAAAGGTCTGGCCTTCACCCGCACCATCGCCGTTGACAGCGATTTCATGTTCACGGTCAATGATGTGGTCGAAAACACCGGCACCGCCGAGGCGAGCCTGTATTCTTATGGCATCGTCGCGCGCCATGGCCTGCCAAAACTGCAGAATATCTATGTTGTGCATGAAGGTTTGATCCGTCGTACTGACGGCAAATTTGAAGAGGCCAACTACGACGACGTTGCCGGCCTGTCGGTGATTGACCGCGAAGCCGCGCAGGCCGAAGTGATTGACGCCACGACCGATGGCTGGGTTGGTTTCACCGACCACTATTGGATGACCAGCCTGATCCCTGAGCAGGGTAAGCCCTATACATCCGTCGCAAAATACGTCGCCGGCGCAGATATCTATCAGGCCGAAGTACGCCAGCCGCTGATGACAGTGGCACCGGGCGGCAAGATCGAAACCTCGACCCGGCTCTTCGCCGGTGCCAAGGAATGGGAAACCATTCGCGACTATCAGAACCGCGATGGGATCGCCGGTTTTATCGACTCGATTGACTGGGGCTGGTTCTACTTTCTGACCAAGCCGATTTTTGCCGTGCTTCACTGGTTGCACGGGATCATTGGCAACATGGGTCTGGCGATCATCGGCCTGACCTTCTTCCTGAAGCTTCTGGTGCTGCCACTGGCCTACAAATCCTACGTCTCGATGGCGCGGATGAAGGAATTGCAGCCGGAAATGGAAGCGCTGAAAGAGCGTGCCGGCGAGGACAAGCAAAAGCTGCAAAAGGAAATGATGCAGCTTTACAAGGACAAGAAGGTGAACCCGGCTGCGGGCTGTCTGCCTATCCTGATCCAGATCCCGATTTTCTTCAGCCTTTACAAGGTGATATTCGTCACGCTCGAACTGCGCCATGCGCCGTTCTTTGGCTGGCTGAATGACCTGTCGGCCCCTGACAGCTCGTCCCTGTTCAATCTGTTCGGCCTGCTGCCTTGGGCGGCCCCGGCCCAAGGCTCGATCCTGGCGCTGATCTTTATCGGTGTCCTGCCGATTCTGTTGGGCATCACGATGTGGCTGCAACAAAAGCTGAACCCGGCACCGGCCGATCCGGTGCAACAGCAGATCTTCGCCTGGATGCCGTGGGTGTTCATGTTCATGCTGGGCGGGTTCGCTTCGGGGCTGGTTGTTTACTGGATCACCAACAACACCATCACCTTCGTGCAACAATACCTGATCATGCGCAGCCACGGCCACAAACCAGACCTGTTCAGCAACATCAAGTCAGGCTTCAAGAAAGCCCCGGCCCCGGTGGTTGAGAAGGCCAAGAAGAAATGACAGGCGCGCTGGCACAGATTTGCCGGCACCCGATCAAGGGACACGGACGCGAAGCCCTCGCGTCCGTTCGTCTTTTGGCGGGCGCGTGTCTGCCCTGGGACAGGCATTGGGCGGTGGCGCATGAGGCGGCAAATCTACAACCCGGCTGGAACCCTTGCGTGAATTTCGCCCGCGGTGCTAAGGCTCCGGCGTTGATGGCGATTTCCTCGCGTCTGGAGGAGGCGACGGGGGTGGTGACGCTGACCCATCCAACCCGGGACAGCCTTGCGTTTCGCCCGGATGACCCGGCAGATGTGGCGCGTTTTCTGGCTTGGGTGCGGCCACTGAACCCGGAAAACCGGGCACAGCCTGTCGGGATCGTCACGGCGGGGCGCGGCATGACCGACAGCGAATTCCCGTCGGTTTCGATCCTGAACCGGGCCTCGCTGGCGGATTTGTCGGCGTGGATGGGGATGGATCTGTCACCGGATCGTTGGCGCGGCAACCTTTGGCTGGACGGAGCTGCGCCTTGGGCCGAGTTTGGCTGGATTGGCCAGAATATCCGCATCGGAGGCGCGGTGCTGAAGATTATGGAGCGGATCACCCGCTGCAATGCCACAAAAGTAGACCCCGAAACCGGCGCTGCAAACGCCGACACGCTGGGGGCGCTGGAGGCCGGGTTTGGCCATCAGGATTTTGGCGTCTATGCCATAGTGGTGGAAAGCGGGCCGATTGCGGTCGGCGATGAATGGAGACTGGCATGAGCCTGCAATTTACCCTCGCCCCGGAACCGGAATTCGAAAGCCGCGAGGCAGGCCGCCTGTTGTTTGCGGGCCCGGTCGATTTCGTCAAAGGTGTGGTGGCGATGTCGGGCCTGCCCGAGCCGGACCGGCTGGAGGTTTGCTTTGCAGGTCGTTCAAATGTCGGCAAATCCAGCCTGATCAACGCGCTGACCGGGCGGAAGAACCTGGCGCGGGCCTCGAACACACCGGGGCGGACGCAGGAAATCAACTACTTCGCCTTGGGCGAGATGAACCGTTTTCTGGTCGACCTGCCCGGCTATGGCTATGCCGAGGCGCCGAAGCCGATTGTGGCCAAGTGGCAGGCGCTGCTGAAAAGCTATCTCGCGGGCCGGCAAACCCTGCGGCGGGCGTTTGTGCTGATTGATACGCGCCATGGTGTGAAAGCGGTGGATGAAGAAATCCTGACCCTGCTGGACCGTTCCGCCGTGACCTTTCAGGTGGTGATGACCAAGGCCGACAAGGTTTCCAAACTCGAACGTGACGCCGCGATTGAACAGGTCAAGGGTGCATTGGGCAAGCATCCCGCGGCCTACCCCGAGATTGTGGTCACCAGTTCGGAAAAGGGCGACGGCATCGAAACCCTGCGGGCAATCATCGCAACGCTGATCTAGGCGACGATTTCCGGGGGGAAATCATGGCGGAACTTTCCAAATTCCGCTACGGTCAAACGTGTTGTGCGCCGTTCACTTCAATCTCGGCGCCGGAAATATAGCTCGACTGATCCGAACACAGGAACCAGATCACGTCTGCTACCTCTTTCGGCTGCCCGAGTCGGCGCATTGGCAGTTGGTCGACGATCTTGTCCGTGCCGGGCGACAGGATCGCGGTTTCCACCTCGCCGGGGGCAATCGCGTTCACCCGGACCCCGAGCGGGCCGAAATCATGCGCCATTTCGCGGGTCAGCGCGGCGAGGGCGGCTTTCGAGGTGGCGTAGGCGGCGCCGGCAAAGGGATGCACGCGGCCACCGGCGATCGAGGTCACGTTGACGATCGAACCCTTCGCCGCCACCAATTCGGCTTGCAGACCACGGGCGAGGATGACGCTGGCAAAGAAGTTGACGTGAAAGACTTGACCCCAGGTCCGCAGATCGGTTTCCAGCGTGTTCAGGCGTTTGCCGCCGTCACCTTTCGGGGAAATCCCGGCATTGTTGACCAACGCGTGCAGCTTGCCGTTGACTTTCGCCTTGATGGTTTCAATCGCGGCGATGGTCTTGTTGGGGTCGCCCAGATCAATCTGAATGTGATTTTCCTCGCCCCCCGGCCACGGGCAACGCGGATCGAAGGGCTGACGCGAGCAGGTCAGCACCCGCCAGCCTTCCAACCCGAAACGCTTTACGGTGGCATGGCCGATTCCACGGCTTGCCCCGGTCAGGACGAGGGTTTTCTGCTCGGACATCGGCGTCTCCTGTTTTGCGGCCAAGGTAGGCGAACGCGCGGCGAATGCAAGCCATGTCCGCGTGTGGACACTGCGCTGCCTTTATGAATTTCAAAGGCTTAGCGATGCCTCCTTTACCAAAAGTTAACCTTTGGCCGCTGACCGGACTGACCAGAAACAGTTTGCTTGGCACGCGGGCTCAAAGGGGCTATCAGGCCAAAAATCCCGGAGTCCTTCCCATGCAAAAGCAGACCCTGACGATGACCGATGCCATTTCCACCGCCAAGATGCTGTCCGAGGCCCTGCCCTATCTGCAACGCTTCACTGGCGCGGTGGTTGTGGTGAAATTCGGCGGCAATGCGATGGGCGATGATGCCGCGATGGCAGAATTCGCCCGCGATATCGTGCTGATGCGGCAGGTCGGGGTCAACCCGGTGGTGGTGCATGGCGGCGGGCCAATGATCAACGACATGCTGAACAAGCTGGGCATCAAATCGGAATTCGTGCGTGGCAAGCGCGTGACCGACAAGGCCACCGTGCAGGTGGTGGAAATGATCCTGTCCGGTCTGGTCAACAAGCGCATCGTGCAGGCGATCATGGACGCGGGCGGCCGCGCGGTGGGGATTTCCGGCAAGGATGATGACCTGATGGTCTGCGTGGCCGACGACCCGGAGCTGGGCTTTGTCGGCCGCCCGGTGGAAATGAACGTGCAGGTGCTGCGCGATCTGTATAACGCCGGAATCATCCCGGTGGTCGCGCCGGTTGCCACCGGCATGGCCGACAATGAAACCTTCAACGTCAACGGCGACACAGCGGCGGGCGCTATTGCAGGCGCGCTGCATGCAGATCGGTTGCTGTTGCTGACGGACGTGCCCGGCGTCAAGAACGCAGCAGGCGAGGTGATGACGCAGATCACACCGGAAGAAATCCGCCAGATGACCGCCGACGGGGTGATCTCGGGCGGGATGATTCCCAAGACCGAAACCGCACTGATGGCAATCGAGGCTGGCACCCGGGCGGTGACGATTCTGGACGGCCGGATTCCGAACGCCTGTCTGCTGGAACTGTTCACCGACCATGGCGCGGGGTCGCAAATCCGGTCAAGCGAGCCACGCGTCAAGCCGCATGTAAAGCGCTAAGGCCTTCATCTTGGCTCAAATACTCCCGCCGGAGGCTCCCGTCGCAACCAGCGGAGCCTCCGGCGGGAGTATTTGAGCCAAGATGAAGGTCTTGCCATTGGGTCAGGGTGACATAGGTTGCTCCAAAGGGGGCCAACATGCCAAACGAAGCTTTGATCCGTCTGTCGGTATTTCTGACGCTGTTTGCGGTGTTTGCCGCCTTGGAAGCGTTTGCGCCACGCCGGGCGCGGGTACTGCCGCGCGGTGGGCGCTGGTTTACGAACCTGTCGATCACGGTTCTGAACACGCTGGCGTTGCGGGCTTTGGCGGTAGCGCTGCCGTTTCTGGCGGTGGGGGCGGCGGTGGATGCCTGGTCGATGGGCTGGGGGCTGCTGAACCGGGTGGTCTGGCCGTTGTGGGTCGAGATCGGGGTGGCGGTGCTGGTGTTGGATTTCGCGATCTGGGCGCAGCATCTGATCACGCACAAGGTGCCGCTGTTCTGGCGGTTTCACCGCATGCACCACGCCGACCGCGATATGGATGTGACCACGGCGCTGCGGTTTCATCCGGTGGAAATTCTGGCCTCGATGGGGCTTAAAATCGGCCTGGTTTACGCTCTGGGGCCGCAAGCGGTGGCGGTGGTGTTGTTTGAGGTTTTGCTGAACGGCACCGCCTTGTTCAATCATTCCAACCTGCGCTTGCCGCTGTGGCTGGATCGGCTGGTGCGGCTGGTTCTGGTGACGCCGGACATGCACCGCGTGCATCATTCGGTAGATCGGCGCGAGCATGACAGCAATTACGGCTTTGCACTGTCGGTTTGGGACAGGATTTTCCGCACCTATGTGGCGCAACCTGTGGCTGGGCATGATGCGATGGTGGTGGGGCTGCAATGGCAGGACGAGAAACCGGCGAAACTGGGGTGGAGCCTGTGGCTGCCGTTTCGCTGACGCAGATCGAGGCGCTGGCGGCGCGGCATTTTCTGGCGGTGCTGGGCGGGTTTGTCTGCGACGGCGAGGCGGGCTTGCCTGCCGGAACGCGCAGCGTGATTCTGCTGGGGCCGCAGGAGCCGGGCTATTGGGCACATGTGAAAGCGCAGCCGGAATGGGGCGGGGCTGATCCGATTGACCGCTGGTCGCGGCGGGTGATTGGCGGGATGGCCTGCGAGCTGGGCGCGAAGGCGCTGTTTCCGTTTGGCGGCCCGCCGTATCAGCCGTTCTATCAGTGGGCGTTGCGGACGGGGCGGGTTTGGGAAAGCCCGGTGAAGCTGCTGGTGCATGACGGGCAGGGCTTGCTGGTCAGCTTTCGTGGCGCTTTGGCGTTGCGTGAGCTGGTGGAGGTGCCCGGCGCAGTGCGCCCCTGTGATGGGTGCACGCAGCCGTGTTTATCGGCTTGCCCGGTGCGGGCTTTGGGCAGTGAAGGCTATAACGTTGCCGCCTGTCACGACTTTCTGGCGCAACCGGCCGGCGCGGATTGCATGAATTCGGGCTGCGGCGTGCGGCGGGCTTGCCCGGTATCGCAAGGGTATGCAAGACTGGCGGAACACTCGGCCTATCACATGGGAATGTTCCACAAATGAAGCGCCTGATCCTGACCCGCCACGCCAAATCCGCCTGGGATGATCCGTTGACGCCTGACCACGACCGGCCCTTGAACGAAAGGGGGAAGGCGGCGGCGGCGGATCTGGGGCAATGGCTGGCTTCGCGCGGCTATGTGCCGGAAAAGGTGCTGTGCTCTGACGCGGTGCGGACGCAGCAGACCTGGGCGGGAATCGCGCCGGCGCTGCCTGCTACCCCGGTGTTGGAATTGAAACCGGCGCTGTATCATGCCGGGGTGGATGTGATGCTGGCGGTGCTGAAGAATGCCAAGGCGGATGTGGTGATGATGATCGGCCATAATCCGGGGATTGCCGAGTTTGCCGCGAAACTGGTGGCGAAAGCGCCGCTGAACACCGAGTTTGACCGCTATCCGACCGGGGCGACCTTGGTGGTGGATTTCGTGGCCGACAGCTGGGATCAGATCGCGTTTGGCCATGGCATCGTCGATGACTTTGTGATCCCGAAAGAGCTGATCGTCTGAGCGGTCCCGACTCGGGACCAAATTTAGATGTTTTATATCAGGGCGTTAGGGCTTCAAAAGTAAGGAAATCTTAACACTTCAATCAAAAAAGGCGCCCCAAACCGGGCGCCTTTTATGTTGGCAAGAGGTAGGGTGCGTGATTTCACGCACCCCGCGCTTAGTGCCCCAGGATCTGGCTGAGGAACAGCTTGGTGCGATCCGATTGCGGGTTGTTGAAGAATTCGCGCGGCTCGTTCTGTTCGACGATCTGGCCCTGATCCATGAAGATCACCCGGTTTGCCACGGCTTGCGCAAAGCCCATTTCGTGGGTGACGCAGATCATCGTCATGCCGTCTTGCGCCAGCGAGATCATCGTATCCAGCACTTCCTTGATCATCTCGGGGTCAAGCGCCGAGGTGGGTTCGTCAAACAGCATGATGCGCGGCTTCATGCACAGCGACCGCGCGATGGCGACGCGCTGCTGTTGGCCACCCGACAGCTGACCGGGGTATTTATGCGCCTGTTCCGGGATTTTCACCTTGGACAGGAAATACATCGCGGTTTCTTCGGCTTCCTTCTTTGGCACCTTGCGGACCCAGATCGGGGCCAGCGTCAGGTTTTCCAGAATCGTCAGATGCGGGAACAGGTTGAAGTGCTGGAACACCATGCCAACCTCTGACCGCACCTTGTCGATGTTCTTCAGATCGGAGGTCAGTTCGGTGCCGTCAACGATGATCTGGCCCTGCTGGTGTTCCTCCAGCCGGTTGATGCAGCGGATCAGGGTGGATTTGCCCGAACCGGACGGGCCGCAGATCACGATCCGCTCGCCCTTGTTCACCGTCATGTTGATGTCGCGCAGCACATGGAAGGTGCCATACCACTTGTTCATCCCGGTGATCTGGATCGCCACCTCATCCGAGACTGTCATCTTGCTACGGTCGATTGCGTTTTCTGCCATGATGCGGCCCCTGTTAGCGGTGATCGGTCTTCAGCTTGCGCTCCAGATACATCGAGTATCGGGACATGCCGAAGCAGACGAGAAAGAAGATGGCACCGACGAAGATGAAAGGCTCCCAGTAGATGCCCTTCCAGTTGATGTCGGCGCGGACGATTTTGGTGATGCCTTGCAGCGGGTCGGCAAGCCCGACCAAGGCGACCAGCGTGGTATCCTTGAACAGGCCGATGAACGACGACACGATGCCGGGGATCGAGATTTTCAGCGCCTGCGGCATGATGATCAGCCGCTGTGCCTGCCAATAATCCAGCCCCAGCGCGTCGGCAGCCTCGTATTGGCCGCGCGGTAAGGCGGCCAGACCACCGCGGATCACCTCGGCGATATAGGCCGAAGCAAACAGGGTGACGAGGATGATCACGCGCAGGATCAGGTCGATGTTGGTGCGCGGCGGCAGGAAATATTGCAGCAGCAGCGAGGCGGTGAACAGCATGGTGATCAACGGCACACCGCGGACGAATTCGATGAAGCCGACCGACAGCGATTTCACCAGCAGCATATCGGATCGCCTGCCCAGTGCCAGCAGGATGCCCAGCGGCAGCGAGGCCGAGATCGCCGCGATGCCGATGACGAAGGACAGCAGGAAGCCGCCGAACTTGTCGCTGTTCACCGCGCTGAGGCCCAGGGGCATCGCGTTGGCCAGCGGCGTGGTCAGGTAGCTTTGCAGCGCCAGCCACCAGACGCAGGCGGCGACAAAGCCCACCGAGGTGGCCACGACGACGCCAAGCCGGGCTTGCAGCAGCCACCAGATCGCCGCCATGATCGCCAGGCCCAGAAGCACGCCGACCGGTCCCCAGACCGAACCGCCCCACAGCAGGTAGAAGGCGACCGCCGGGTAAATCAGGGTGAACCAGAGCAGTTTGGTCGGGGCCACGGCGGCCACGCCCAGAAGCGCCAGCAGGATCACCGCCACCAGCAGCACATGTGCGCTGTCGGTATGCACGCCCAGCAGCGCCAGCACGGTCAGCGCACCAGTAATGCCGATCATCAGCATATTCGTCCGGCGCAGGCCGAAATACAGCACCGGGGCAAGTGCCACGAACAACAGGCCAAAGGCCAGCACCGGACGCCAGTAAGCCTCGATCGGATAGAAGCCAAACAGGAACTGGTGCCAGCGTTCGCGGATCATCGCCCAGCAGGCGCCCACTGCCCCCTCGCCTGCCGAAGCGGCGATGATGCTGCGGCATTCACCCAGCGAGTTCGCGGTCCACACCCCGTTCAGAAGCCAGGGCAGCGTGGCTTGCAGCAGCCAGACCACCGCCAGCGCGCCCAGCACGGTCAGCAGGGAATTGAACCAGCCGGAGAACAGGTTTTCCCGCAGCCATTTCACCGCGCCACGTTCGGTGACGGGCGGCGCTTGTTGCGGCAGCATTTGGGTGCGCACGAAGGAAAGCGATTTGGTCATCTTAACGCTCCTTCAGTTTCATGGCGTTGTTGAAGATGTTCATGCCCGCCGAAATCGTCAGCGACAGCACCAGATAGATCAGCATCATCAACAGCATACACTCCAGCTCGCGGCCGGTCTGGTTCAGGGTGATACCGCCCAGCGTGCCCTTGAGGTCAAGGTAGCTGATCGCCATGCCCAGCGTCGTGTTCTTGGTCAGGTTGAGATATTGGCTGATCAGCGGCGGGATGATGACGCGCAGGGCTTGCGGCAGGATGATCAGGTTCATGGTGCGACCGGGGCGCAGACCCAGCGCGAAGGCGGCTTCGGACTGGCCACGGCTGATCGCCATGATGCCCGAGCGCACCGCCTCGGCGATATAGGTGCCGTGGTAGACCGACAGCGCGATCAGCAGCGCGGTGAAGCTGTGGGCGACGTTGAGCCCGCCGACCAGATTGAAGCCCTTGGACACGCCGGTTTCGGTGGTGGCAAAGCCGGGAATGTCCCAATGCAGGCCCATGGCGACAAGAAGCGCGGCGGTTGGCAGGATCAGCACGGCGAGGGTTTTCCACCATGTAGTGGGCCGTTCGCCGGTGGCCTCCTGCACCGCTTTGGCGTGGCGGCGGATGCGGCGGTTGACCCAGAGCGAGCCTGCGATCACCGCCAATGTGGCCAGCACGGAAAAGCTGACATTGACGCCCGCCAGTTGAAACCCGCCGAAGGGTCGGGTCAGCATCGGCATCGGAATGTTGGTGCCGCGGGCGGTGATGGCGACGCTGTCAAAGAAGATCTTCTGCGCGGCGGGGGAGGTGCCGGTGTCGATCATCTCTTGCGTGACTTTGAAATCCTTCGGCTCGGGCATGGTTTCCGAGAAGATCACGAAGGCCAGCACGATCCACAGCAGCAGCGGCACGTTGCGGAACACCTCGACGTAGACGGTCATCAGCCGACCGACCAGCCAGTTCTTCGACAGCCGCAGCACCCCGGCGAAAACGCCGATCAGGGTGGCGAAGATGCAGCCGAAAAACGCGACGATCAGCGTGTTCAGCAGCCCGATCACCAGCGCACGGCCATGCGTGCTGTCGTTGGTATAGGGGATCAGCTGTTGGTCGATGTCATAGCCCGCCCGGTTGAGCAGGAAGCCAAAGTTGATGTCCTTGCCCTTGGCGGCAAGGTTCTGGATGGTGTTGTTGGTCAGCCACGCCACCCCGGCCAGAAACAGGGCCAGCACGATCACCTGAATGGTGATGGCACGGTAGCGGGTGTCGTAAATGAGCATGCTCAGCCGAAAGCTATCCTTCGGCGGCTCGGTCGCGAGCGTCATGGTATTTCCCCCTGCCCTGCCGCATGCCGGGCTTTTGCCGGTCGTTCGGGGTCGCCCCCAGCGGTCAGCGCCCGGTCGAAACATCAGATTACCGGAACGGCGGGGCGTATTGCAGGCCGCCCTGGGTCCACTGTGCGTTCAGGCCACGGGCCAGACCGATCGGGGTGGCAGTGCCGATGTTGGCTTCAAAGATTTCGCCATAGTTGCCCGAAGCGGCAATCGCGCGCTTGGCCCATTCTTTATCCAGCCCAATCATCGCGCCCAGATCATCGTCGCCGATGCCGAGCAGACGCTTGACTTCGGGGTCTGAGTTCGGGTCTGCGGCCGCTTTGGTGGCCAACTCTTCCAGATTAGCCTTGGTGATGCCTTTTTCTTCGGCAGCGACCAATGCGTAATAGGTCCAGCGCACGACATCGCCCCAGTTGTTATCGCCATGACGCACCAGCGGGCCGAGCGGCTCTTTCGAGATGATTTCCGGCAGGATGATATGGTTTGTCGGATCGGCCATTGCGGCGCGGTTGGACGCAAGGCCCGACGCGTCGGTGGTAAAGGTATCGCAAGCACCGGCTTCATACTGACGCTGGGCTTCGGCATCGTCGCCGACGGTCACAGGCGTATAGCTGATGTTGTTGTGCTTGAAGAAGTCGGCCAGGTTAAGCTCGGTGGTGGTGCCGGTCTGAATGCAGACGGTCGCGCCATCGAGTTCCTTGGCGGAAGAAACGCCGAGGTCTTTCTTCACCATGAAGCCCTGACCATCGTAGTAGTTCACCGCGACGAAATCGAACTTGAGGTCGGTATCGCGCGAGAAGGTCCATGTCGAGTTGCGGATCAGCACATCGACTTCGCCCGAAGCCAGCGCGGTGAAACGGGTTTCACCGGTGGTCGGAACGTATTTGACCTTGGTGGCATCGCCCAGCACAGCGGCGGCAAGCGCCTTGCACAGGTCAACGTCAAAGCCAACGTAGTTGCCAGCGGCATCCGGTGCGCCAAAGCCGGTCAGCGCGACGTTGGAGCCGCAGATCAGCTCACCACGGGCTTTCACATCATCCAGCGTGCCAGCGAACGCCGCGCCGGTGAACATGGTGGTGGCCGCAAGCGCGCCAAAAAATACAGATTTCTTCATTCGTACCTCTTCCTGTTTCGCCCATTTTTTGGGCGAAGGTTTTGTGCCCCGCGTGGGTCGCGGGTGCGATACCGGTGGCGATGCATGTCGCCAGTACCGATGATCTTCGGGCATAGCGGCGCGAAGCGTCAAGCAAAACCGCCAATATGACGGATGTTAGCGCAATCGGCGCAAGTTGGAGTGTTCAGGCTGACAGAATGCGCAATCTTGCAGCGGATTGCGGATAGATTGTTACCCGCACAATACGAAGAATCGCGCGGCCTCGATCAGTGCCTGCCGTTTCAGCGATTCCAACACAGCGGCATCGTCATCGACGCCCCAAAGTTCGTTCTGCCAGGTTTCATCGATTCGGCTGAGATCCCAGGCCTGTTCGACGCTGATCCGGCCGCGCGTGACGGCCAGCGCCAGCACCAGCGAGCCGGAAATCGCGATCAGATCATGCACGGCGGCAAGCTGAAACGGGGTGAAGCCATGCACCAGCGCAGACAGCCGGGCGATGGAGGCTTCGGGCTGGGCAATGTGGACGACGCCTTCGGTGGACAGCAGCGGCGCGTTCAGCGCGGTGGCGGACCAATCGAGCAGCGGGTCCCAGGCGGCGGCCTGACGCGCGATCAGTTCGGCGGGGCCGGTGGCGCGGTAGCAGAGCAGATCGGACGCGCCATAGGCGGCGAGCAGGTCTGCGACTTCGGCAAATTGCTCGGACACCTTGTCGAGCGCGGAATTGGCGGCGCGGGTGACGGGCATGGTGTCGGGCTTGACCAGCCCCTGTTGTGCATCCCACTCGGCGGCAATCGCCTGCGCCATCGCAACACTGGGCAGCACCAGCGCCCGCCGGGCCGGGGTTTTCACCGCGCGCCCGTCGAGTTTTACCGTGAAGCCGCCGTCACAGGCCTCGGCAACGGCTTGTTTCCAAAAGCGTTTGGCCTTCCACGCGCTCATTCGGTATCCCCG
This sequence comes from Paracoccaceae bacterium, assembly GCA_009773375.1. Lineage (GTDB taxonomy): Bacteria > Pseudomonadota > Alphaproteobacteria > Rhodobacterales > Rhodobacteraceae > Cypionkella. The sequence continues at coordinate 21,629 of WRPH01000032.1, read as the reverse complement.
AACGGATCGAGCGGCACATCGTTTTCGCCCCAGTCGAGGGTCTTCCAGGTGCGCTGCATGTGTTCCGGCAAGGGCGCGATCCAGGTCATCATTTCCTTGGTGATCGGGTGCTGCACCTTCAACATGCGGGCGTGCAGGTGCAGTTTGCGCGACAGATCGCCGCCCATGCCCGCGCCCCAGCCATCGCCCATGTTTTCAGTGGTGCCACCGCCATATTTGCCATCGCCAATGATCGGGTGGCCCATTTCCGCCATATGCGCGCGCAGCTGGTGGGTGCGGCCGGTGACGGGTTCCAGCGCCATCCACGACAGCCGGTTGCCAAGGAACCACAGCACGAAATAATCGGTCTGGGCGCGCTTGGCCTCGGGAAAATCGGCCATCTTGGCGGGGTGGACGCAGATCATCTTTTCATCGCCACCGCGACCGCCGCCGGCCTTCATCAGCCCGTATTTGATCGAGCCTTTGCGCGGATGCGGCACGCCAGCGACGGCGGCCCAGTAGATTTTACGGGTCAGACGGTGGCGCAACGCCTCGGACAGGGCGCGGGCGACGCGATCGGTGCGGGCCAGCATCAACAGGCCGGAGGTGTCTTTATCCAGCCGGTGGACCAGCTTGGGCTTTTCCTTGTAGCCGAATTTCAGCGCCTCGCAGAGGCCATCGACATGGCGGTCACCTTGGCCCGAGCCGCCCTGACTGGGCAGGCCGGGTGGCTTGTTCAGAATGATGATATGGTCATCCTTCCACAGCACGGCGTTCTGGATCATCTTTTCATCGGCGGCAGTGATGCTGCCCGCCCGGCGCGGCGCGGGGGCGGATTCGTCGGGCAAGGGCGGCACGCGGATGGTCTGGCCGGGGATCACCCGGTCGGACGCCTTGCAGCGGGCAGAATCAACCCGGACCTGGCCGGTGCGGCACATCTTTTCGACATGGCCTTGGGTGACATGCGGGAAGCGCTTTTTGAACCAGCGGTCCAGACGCTGCTCGCCGTCTTCTTCGGTGACGGTCAGAAGGATAACGGCGCTCATGCGAGGGCTCCACGGGCGAGGGCTGCACCAAGGGCGACAGCGATGAGGGATAGCGCGACCGAGGCCAGCGTATAGGCGGCGGCCTGCGCGATCTGGCCGGATTGCCAGAGTTTCAGCGTATCGAGGCTGAAGGCGGAAAAGGTGGTAAAGCCACCCAGAACGCCAGTGATCAGCAACGGCGACAGGGCGGTTTTCGACAACGCGATATAAAGGATGCCGATCAGGAAGCTGCCCAGCACATTGACCAGTGCGGTGCCGATGGGTGCGCCAAGGCTGGTGACGGTTGCATAACGCAAAACCGAGCCAACAGCGCCGCCAAGGGCGACTTGTGAGAGCGTGTAGAACATCTGGTTTCATTGGGCGCTGATCGCCGGTTTGTCAACGGGCGGACCGGGGCGTCACCCCGGACCCCAGAGTATTTATGCCAAGATGAAGCCGTTAAGGTTAATGGCCTTGGCGTTTGGCGCGCAGTTTGCTGAAGTAATCGACGCGCTTTTTCAGCTCGCGTTCAAAGCCACGCTCGGGCGGGTTGTAGAACAGCGGCCGCTTCATGCCCTCGGGGAAGTAATCCTGCCCCGAAAAACTGTCTTCGGCGTCGTGGTCATAGGCGTAACCCGCGCCGTAGCCGATGTCTTTCATCAGCTTGGTCGGCGCGTTTCGGATGTGCAGCGGCGGCGGCTGGCTGCCGGTTTCGCGGGCGGCGATGCGGGCGGCCTTGTAGGCGGTGTAGACGGCGTTAGATTTCGGCGCGAGCGCCAGATAGACCACCGCCTGCGCCAGGGCGAGTTCGCCTTCCGGCGAGCCGAGGCGTTCGTAGGTTTGCCAGCCTTCAAGGCAGACCTGCTGCGCCTGCGGGTCGGCAAGGCCGATGTCTTCGACCGCCATGCGGGTGATGCGGCGGGCCAGAAAGCGCGGGTCTTCGCCGCCTTCCAGCATGCGGGCGAACCAGTAAAGCGCCGCGTCGGGATCAGAACCGCGCACGGATTTGTGCAGGGCAGAGATCAGGTTGTAATGTTCCTCGCCGGATTTGTCGTATTTGGAGGCGCGGCGCATCAGCCGGGTGGACAGCGCCTCGCGGGTCAGCGGTTTATCCAAGCGCCACGCCGCGACCTGTTCGATCAGGTTCAGCAACGCGCGGCCATCACCGTCGGCCATTTCGATCATCGCTTCGCGCGCGTCACCGTTCAGGGGCAGCGCGCGACCCAGTTCCATTTCGGCCCGTTGCGCCAAAAGTTCGAGGTCTTTCAGATCGAGCCGTTCCAGAACAATGACTTGCGCCCGCGACAGCAGAGCGGCGTTCAGCTCGAAGCTGGGGTTTTCGGTGGTGGCCCCAACCAGAAGGATGGTGCCGTCTTCCATATAGGGCAGGAAGCCATCTTGCTGGGCCTTGTTGAAACGGTGGATTTCATCGACGAACAGCAGGGTTCCTTGCCCGTTCTGCCGCCGGATTTTAGCGGATTCGAAGACCTTGCGCAGGTCTGGAACGCCGGTGAAAATCGCGGAAATCTGCACGAAAGCCAGATCCGATTCATGTGCCAGCAGCCGGGCGATGGTGGTTTTGCCCACGCCGGGCGGACCCCACAGGATCAGCGACGACAGGCTGTGCGCCGCCAGCATCGCCCCGAGCGGACCCTCTGGGCCAAGCACATGCGATTGCCCGATAACCTGCGCCAGCGTGCGCGGGCGTAGCCGGTCGGCCAGCGGCCGGGGTGCCTCTGGCGCGGGTTTTCCGGGGGTATCGAACAGATCTGACATTCGGGCAGGATAGGCCAGCGCCGCCCGCGAGGGAAGCGCTGGCTTGACGATAACCGCTTAGTGCAGCTTGCCGATCAGGTTGATCGACACGCATTGCGATTCGTAGCCTTCGAATTCCAGCACGCGGCCAGCCGCTTCGACATCCAGATTGCAGCGCGGCGCCCAGCGGGGCCAGTTCGCCGGGATGATGCCGATGACATGATGCGCGCCAAGGTCGCGGGCGGATTTGGTCATCTCGGTGATCAGATGCGCATGGACGCGGCGCCTGATCGCCATCGGCGTATGCTGCGACACGAAGACCCGGCTGGATTCCCAGATATTGGCATCCACCGGCGCCGGGGCAAACAGCAGGTCGCTGGGGATCGAATCAAGCAGGCCGTTCTGCGCATCGCGAATCATGTAGGAATAGATGCCACAGCGCGCGGTGGTCGGGGTCAGCCGAATCCCGGCCAGGATCTCGCCACGCTCATGCACGGCAATCCAGCGGCTGGCCGGGGTATCATACTGGTCGTATTCCATCCCCAGCGCTTCGGGCAGATCCCAGCGGTTCTGAATAATGAAGGACTGCCGCCGTGCGCGAAACAGGTTGGCTAGAAGCTCGCCGTGGTTGTGCATATTGGCAAAAGAAAGCGTTGTGGTCTGCATGGTCTATTCTCCGGCATTGGGGTGAGCAGAAATCCCAAAGCCTGCGCGATGCGGAAGGTTCCGTCAGATCAGGCGGTAATCCTTGGCCCGCTGGATCGCCTCGGCTGTGGTGCGCGCCATAAGCCTGATGCGCGCAGAGTTCAGCCGCGCTTTCAGCGCGCTTTCGGATATACCAAGCTTGGCAGCAGCCCCGGTATGACGTTCCCCTGCCGCAATAAGACGCAGGGCTTCGACTTGCGCGTCGGTGAGGCTTTCCGGAGGCTGCGTTGCATCGTGCAGCCGGTTGATCAAAGCCTCGATCCGGGCGATTTCTTGATCGGTATATTCCCGATCAGACCGGGCCATGCCAGCAATGGTGCGCGAAGATAGTGGTCCACAGGCAATCGCTACGCCGTAAACCATCCCGTAAGTCGCCGCTTCGCGCATGATGCCGAAAGTGTCGGGGACGGGAATCGCGCTCCATCGGATGGAGCCGGTCGTGGAAAAACCCCATGCGATCATTGGATCCCGCATGGCATAGCCTTGCTCGGTATAGCGGTCCGTCCAGGCCTGGTCATAGGTCTGAAACGTCATCAGCGGTGACGTGAACCGGATGTGCAAACCAACGAAGTAGCCAGCCGGGGCCAGCAGGGACAGTTGGTGCAATTCTAACTCAATACCAAGCTTAATCGACATGTTTTATGGTCTTTCCGTTAACCGAGAAACTAAGACGCTCCACAGTTCAGCACTATAGCGGATTTGGAAAAAGGCAATTTCGATTTTGCCTTCAATCAGGGTTTGCGTGAAAAAGCGGAAAACCCGCCCAGGGTGAGTGGGCGGGTTTTCTGATCTGAAAGGCAGAGGGCTGGGCTTATTATGCCTCGGCAGCGTCTTCGGCTGCGGTGCGGGCGTGGTCAGCAGCGCCTTTGGCGTTCGGGTCGCGGTCAACGAATTCGATGATCGCCATCGGTGCCATGTCGCCATAGCGGAAACCGGCCTTCAGCACGCGGACATAGCCGCCCTGACGATCCTGGTAGCGCGGCCCGAGGATTTCGAACAGGCGTGCGGTGTGGATGTCTTGCTTCAGCTGGGCATGGGCCTGGCGACGGGCGTGCAGGTCGCCGCGCTTGGCAAGGGTGATCAGCTTTTCGATGATCGGGCGCAGTTCCTTGGCTTTCGGCAAGGTGGTCTTGATCTGCTCATGTTCGATCAGCGAACCGGCCATGTTGGCGAACATCGCCTTGCGGTGTTCATGGGTGCGGTTCAGTTTGCGGTAGCCGTTCGAGTGACGCATGGAAATCTCCTATTCGCGTGTTTTGCTTTGTCCGGCAGAACCTACGATTGGTCCCGCTCACCTTGGGGCTTGCGCCCAGTTTTCCCCGGCAATCCGGGCATTTTGTGGAAGGTGCGTGCAAGCACGCACCCTACCATTTCTCAGAACTGGTCTTCGAAACGCTTGGCCAGATCTTCGATGTTTTCCGGCGGCCAGTCTTCGACTTCCATGCCCAGGTGCAGGCCCATGCCCGACAGCACTTCCTTGATTTCGTTCAAGGACTTGCGGCCGAAGTTCGGCGTGCGCAGCATTTCTGCTTCGGTTTTCTGGATCAGATCGCCGATGTAGACGATGTTGTCGTTCTTCAGGCAGTTGGCCGAACGCACCGACAGTTCCAGCTCGTCAACCTTCTTCAGCAGAAGCGGGTTGAATTCGAGGCCGGCATCTTCAACGCCCTTGCCCGCTGCTTCCGGCTCGTCGAAGTTGACGAACACGGCCAGCTGGTCTTGCAGAATGCGCGCGGCATAAGCCACGGCGTCTTCCGGGGTCAGCGAGCCATCAGTTTCGATGCGCATGGTCAGCTTGTCATAATCCAGCACCTGACCTTCGCGGGTCGGGGTGACTTCGTAAGACACTTTCTTGACCGGCGAATAGATCGCGTCGATCGGAATCAAGCCAATCGGCGCATCTTCCGGGCGGTTCTTGTCAGCGGCGACGTAGCCCTTGCCGGTGTTCACGGTCAATTCCATGAACACATCAGCGCCGTCATCGAGGTGGCAGACGACGTGGTCTTTGTTCAGAATCTCGATGCCGTTGGTTTCGGAAATATCACCAGCGGTGACAACGCCCGGACCTTTGGCGGAAATCGACAGGCGCTTCGGCCCATCCACGTCCATCTTGATCGAAACGCCTTTCAGGTTCAGCACGATGTCGGTGACATCTTCGCGCACACCAGCAACGCTGGAAAACTCGTGCAGCACATTGTCGATCTGCACCGAGGTGATCGCGCCGCCTTGCAGCGACGACATCAGCACGCGACGCAGCGCGTTGCCCAAAGTCAGACCGAAACCACGCTCCAGCGGTTCGGCGATGACGGTGGCGGTGCGTTGCGCATCAGCCCCCGGCTTCACGACCAGCTGTGTCGGTTTGATCAGTTCGAGCCAATTTTTGTGGATCATGCGATCGCCTCCATACTTGTCTTCTGCCCATGTCCGTAAGCAGACGACGCCCGAGGTTCAGAAATGACGAAATCGGGCCGCGCGTCATCGCGCGGCCCGACCAATAGAAAAACCTTAGACGCGGCGGCGCTTCGGCGGGCGGCAACCGTTGTGTGCCAGCGGGGTCACGTCACGGATCGAGGTGACGTTCAGGCCGACAGCAGCCAGCGCGCGCAGCGCCGATTCACGGCCCGAACCCGGACCTTGCACTTCGACTTCAACAGTCTTCATGCCATGCTCTTGCGCCTTGCGGGCCGCATCTTCAGCAGCCATCTGAGCCGCGTAGGGCGTGGATTTCCGCGAGCCTTTGAAGCCCATGGTGCCCGAGGACGACCAGGAAATCGCGTTGCCCTGAACGTCAGAGATCAGGATCTTGGTGTTGTTGAACGAAGAGTTCACATGAACCACGCCAGCGGCGATGTTCTTGCGTTCTTTTTTCTTCGTGCGGGATGATTTGGTATCGCGTGCCATAGTGCCCTACCCCTTATTTCTTCTTGCCAGCGATGGCTTTTGCGGGGCCCTTGCGGGTACGAGCGTTGGTGTGCGTGCGCTGACCGCGGACCGGCAGGCCCTTGCGATGACGCAGGCCACGGTAGCAGCCCAGATCCATCAAACGCTTGATGTTCATCGAGGTTTCGCGACGCAGGTCGCCTTCCACGGTGACGTTTGCGTCGATGTATTCGCGGATCGCCAGCACTTCGGCATCCGAAAGCTGGTTGACGCGGCGGGCGCGGTCGATGTTCACAGCAGCGCAGATCTGCTCTGCGGTGTGCGGGCCAACGCCGGTGATGTAGGTGAGCGCGATCGGAACCCGTTTCGCGGTCGGGATGTTAACGCCAGCAATACGTGCCAAACGTGTATTCCTTCATGGTTGCGGTTCCGTAGTGCCAGAACCTTTTTTCACAACACCGCCTTCAGAGGGCGATTCGAATCCTTAACAAATAAGGAATCCCGCAAGCGATTCCGCTGCGGGACGCCGTGCTTTATGGGCTTTTGACCATATCGTCAAGGGTCGCGGGCTGCCTAATTACGCTTTGTCAAGAACTTTGGCGATAGCGGCAGCCACGGCGTCCATTTCCGCCAGCCCGTCGACCGAAGCCAGCCCGCCCTTGGCGTAATAATAGCCGATCAGCGGCGAGGTCTTCTTGTAGTATTCCATCAGCCGGGTTTTCAGCGCGTCTTCGTTATCATCGGCGCGGCGCTTCAGATCGTGACTGCCGCAAGCGTCGCAGGTGCCTGCAACCTTGGTCGGACGCGTCGAATCGTGGTAAACCTCGCCACACTGGCCACAGGTATAGCGCCCGGTGATGCGGGCAACGAGGGCGGCATCATCCACCTGCATCTCGATCACCGCAGCCAGCTTCTGACCCTTGCGGGCCAGCAGATCACCCAACGCGTCGGCCTGCTTCAGGGTGCGCGGGAAGCCGTCAAAGATGAAGCCGCCGCCTGCGCCGCCGTTCAGCTTCTCTTCGATCAGGCCAATGACGATATCATCGGTCACCAGCTCGCCGCGCGCCATCACCTCGGCGACGCGCTTGCCCATTTCGGTGCCCGAGGTCTTGGCCTCGCGCAGCATGTCGCCGGTGGACAGCTGCACCATGGCGCGCTCATCGACCAGCCGCTTGGCCTGGGTGCCTTTGCCAGCGCCGGGCGGGCCGAGCAGGATGATGTTTGCCATGGGGAGAGCCTTTCCAAAGTGAAAAAGGCCCGGCGTGGTTGCGCCGGGCCGATTGCGGTGTTGCCCGAATTAGCGGCGGGCAGGCGGTTTCGGCGCGGTGCTGCGTTTCTTGCCACGCAGCTGCGATTTTTCGATCAGACCTTCATACTGGTGCGCCAGCAGATGCGACTGGATCTGGTTGATGGTGTCCATCGTCACCGACACCACGATCAGCACCGAAGTGCCGCCGAAGTAGAACGGAATCGCGAACTGGCTGCGCAGCACTTCCGGCAGCAGGCAAACGGCGGCCAGATAGGCCGAGCCCAGCACCAGCACGCGGTTGACGACGTAATCCAGATATTCTTCGGTCTTCTTGCCGGGGCGGATGCCGGGGATAAAGCCGTTCTGGTTCTTCAGGTTATCGGCGACTTCATCAGTCTTGAAGGCAACGTTGGCGGTGTAGAAATAGGCGAAGAACACGATCATGCCGACGAAGAACAGCAGATAGAGCGGCTGGCCGGGGCCAAAGTAGGCCAGAATGGTGGACATCACCGGGCCAGTATTCGCGCCCGAGAAGGTGGCAACCGTGGTCGGCAGCAGCAGCAGCGACGAGGCGAAGATCGCCGGGATCACGCCCGCCGGGTTGACCTTGATCGGCAAATGCGACGAGCCGCCGTCATAGACCTTCATCCCGACCTGGCGGCGGGGATACTGGATGTGAATCTTGCGCAGCGCGCGTTCCATGAAGACAACGGCGGCAATCACCACCACCACCATGACCAGCACGCCCAGAATCACCGGGGTCGAGATCACACCAGCACGGCCCTGGCTGAAGAACTGCGCCAAGGCGGCGGGAATTTCGGCAACGATGCCGGTGAAGATGATCAGCGAGATGCCGTTGCCAATGCCGCGCGCGGTGATCTGTTCACCCAGCCACATCAGGAACATGGTGCCGCCCACCAGCGTCACCACGCAGGAAATCACGAAGAACATCCCCGGCGTATGCGCCAGACCACCGGCCTGGATCGACATCGCGATGCCATAACCCTGAAACACCGCCAGAAACACCGTGCCGTAGCGGGTCCACTGGTTCATCTTCTTGCGGCCTGCGTCGCCCTCTTTCTTCATCTGCTCCAGCGCCGGAACCATCGAGGCCAGCAGCTGAATGATGATCGAGGCCGAGATATACGGCATGATCCCCAGCGCGAAGATGCCCATGCGGGTGATCGCGCCGCCGGTGAACATCGACAGCATGCCGCCAAGGCCCTGCCCCGCATTATCCATGAACTCGCGCAGCGCGGTGCCGTCGATACCGGGAACCGGCACATAGGTGCCCAGCCGGTAGACCATCAGCAAGCCGATAGTGAAGAAAATCCGGCTCCGAAGATCCGTCGCCTTGCCTAGCGCACCCCAGCTGAGGTTCGCGGCCATTTGCTCTGCAGCAGATGCCATGCCCAGTTCTTTCTGCATAACCCGATACGGGAAGCGCCGCCGAACCGTTTCCGGTCGGCGGCGCGGGAAACTTCGCCCGATGTAAGCGGTCTGTCAACCGCTCACAAGGCGTTAGTTATGCTTTGCGGACCGCTTTGGTGAAAGCTTCCAGCGTCGGTGCCACGGTCAGCGTGCCGCCAGCAGCTGCAACAGCTTCAACAGCGGCTGCGGAAGCGCCGGTGACGTTCAGTTTGACCGCCGACTTGATCTCGCCCTTGTTCAGGATGCGGATACCGTCGCGCTTGTGGCCGGTCAGGCCTGCGTCAACCAGCATGTCTTCAGTGATCTCGGCGGTGATGTCGAGCTTGCCAAGGCCGATGAACTTCTCGATCAGGCCGAGGTTGATCACGGCGAAACGATCCTGGTTCGGCTTGTTGAAGCCGCGCTTCGGCAGACGCCGATACAGCGGCATCTGACCGCCTTCGTAGCCGCCGATAGCGACGCCCGAACGCGATTTCTGACCCTTGATACCACGGCCAGCGGTCTTGCCCTTGCCCGAACCCGGACCACGCGCAACACGCTTTTGCTTCTTGGCAGCGCCGGGATTGTCGTGCAGTTCATTCAATTTCATGTCGCATACTCCTATGCCGGAACTGCCCCTGCTGCGACGGCGGGGGCAAACACGGCTGTTTATGATTCTTATGCCCATAGGGGGGCATCGGGGGCGTATAGTGGCCGCGGGCCAAAGGATCAAGGCTCATGTCGCTTGACCTGTAACGAACAGCCGGGAAACATAGACAGAAGCAGCGGGGAGGAAGGCGCAATGGATCTGATGAACGTGGAAAACCCGGCATTCCGAGTCTATCTGATCGCCGTCGCATTAACCGTGCTGAAAGTGATGGGGCAAGGCTGGATGACCGTCTTTCGGATGATGCGGGTAAAATCAGGCTGGGCCAGCCCGGAGGATCTTCGCCCCGGCCCTTACAATCCGCACCCCGACCCAGCTCAACTGGAGGTCAACGATTATGTCGACCGATCCCGCCGAATGCACCGCAATGATCTGGAAAACATTCCGGCATTCTGGGCGGTGGGGCTTGCCTTTGTTTCGATCAACCCGCCGCTTTGGCTGGCGCAACTGACAATGTATGGCTTTGTCATCGCCCGTGCCTTGCACGCTGTAGCCTACGCCGCGCGACAAAGCCACGAGCTGCGCTCCGTGTTCTACACGGCTGGATCGCTGATCGTGATATCGATGGCGCTGATCGTGCTGTTTACTGTGGTCTGAATGGTGCGCAGGGCCGGTGAAACCCACCAACCCTACACTGTTTCATCGCATGGCGGGTTGCCCGCACCCTCCCCCTACGCCCCCTCTGGCCAAACAAACTCCGGACGCAAGCCCTCGAACACGGGACGCCCGTCGTCGGGCTTGGCATAACCCTTCGTCTCATCCCAGAACGCGTGGTAGCTGGCCTTCGGGAAGGCGGCGTCATCGTAGCCCATCACGTTCGGCACGGCGACGCGGATGCGGTGTTGCTTGTCGTCCAGCATCAGCACAGCACCGCAATCGGTGCAAAGGCAGATTTCGAGCGGGCCATCGGGGTTGTTGGCGTTGAACGGCACGCGCTTGATCTTTTCGGGGTGGTCCACCTTCATATCGCCGTAGTTGAAGAAGCCGACATGGGTGCTGTGCTGGCCAGTGACGGCCTTGCAGACATTGCAGTGGCATTCGTGGTTGTCGATCGGCTCGGCGGCAGAGGTGACATGCACATGCGCGCAGCCTCCGGCGTATTTTGCGGCCATAATTTCCTCCCTGAAATCCGCGCCCGTTGGGCGTACACACAGAGTAACACGGGTTTTCCGCGTGGGAAGATTCGTTTCCGGGGCCGCGATATGGACTTGCGCGCGGAATGCTGCGTATTTGACGTTTTATCGGAAAACGGGGCCGTTATGACCGCTGACACCAACTACCGCGCTGGCATCAAGCTGCAGTTCAAAAGCGAATGGGCCAGCTTTGCCGCCACATTCGCGCGGTTTGAATATGCGCTGAAGATGGCTGGGTATCTGAAATATGACAAGCTGGGCGTCTCGGCCGAAGCGGGCTGGGCCGGGTTTGCCCGCGATCTGGGCGACGGATTTCTGGCCGAGTGCCGGGCTGACCCTGCGCTTGCGGTGCTGTTTGTCGCTCCGCCGCGCTTGCTGAAGGTCGAGAAAGATCAGGCGGTGGCCTGGAAAAAAGCGCGCGCGGTGAATGGGTTGGCGGATGTGTTTGCCGTGGTGGCTGATGTGCAGCGCAACCTGTTTCATGGCGAGACAAAGGTGCATGGCGACCGCGATGGCGATCTGATCAACGCCGCGCAAGAGCTGCTGGATCAGACGTTTGCCTCTGCGCTGAAGCGGGCGGATATGCCGAAGTTGGCGCGGTTTTGCGCGGCGTTCCGGTTTACCGCTTAACCCCTTGCGACGGCAAACCCAGCCTGAAATAAAAAACGCCCCACCTTGCGGCAGGGCGTTTTGAAAGAGGTAAGGTGCGTGCTGGCACGCACCGATCCCTTAGCCGCGCTCTTCGATGATCGTGACAAGATGCGAGATCTTGTTGACCATGCCACGGACGGAAGGCGTGTCTTCCAACTCGCGGGTGCGGTTCATCTTGTTCAGGCCGAGACCCTTGAGGGTCGCCGTCTGGATAGCCGGGCGGCGGGCAGCCGAAGCCACCTGCTTGACGACGATGGTTTTCTTCGCGGTCATGATCAGGCCTCCACAGTTTCAGCAGCGGGCTTGTTCAGGATCTCTGCCACTTTCTTGCCACGGCGAGCCGCGACTTGACGGGGCGAGGTTTCCGACTTCAGCCCGTCGATGGTGGCGCGGATCATGTTGTAGGGGTTCTGCGAGCCGATGGACTTTGCCACCACATCTTGCAGGCCCAACATTTCGAACACAGCGCGCATCGGGCCACCGGCGATGATGCCGGTACCGGCAACTGCCGTCCGCATCACCACTTTACCGGCGCCGTGACGGCCTTCCATGTCGTGGTGCAGGGTGCGGGCGTCTTTCAGCGGCACACGAATAAGCTGGCGCTTGGCCTGCTCGGTCGCCTTGCGGATCGCTTCCGGAACTTCCTTGGCCTTGCCCTTGCCGAAGCCGACACGGCCTTTCTGATCGCCTACGACCACAAGTGCGGCAAAGCCAAAGCGTTTGCCACCCTTGACGGTTTTGGAAACACGGTTGATCGCGACCAGACGGTCAGCGAATTCCGGGGTTTCTTCGGGACGGTTGTCGCGGCGGTCATTGCCCCCACGATTATCCCGGCGGTTTTCACGTTCTGCCATTTTTCTCTCCTCAGAACTTCAGACCACCTTCACGGGCAGCATCGGCCAAAGCCTTGATCTTCCCGTGAAAGAGGAAACCACCGCGATCGAAGTAGCACTCTTCGAAACCGGCCTTCTTTGCCCGCTCGGCGATCGCAGCGCCCACTTTCGTGGCCGCTTCGACGTTGTTCTTGCCAACGAAACCCAGCTCTTTTTCCAGAGTGGATGCCGAGGCCAAGGTCACGCCTTTGACGTCGTCGATCAGCTGCACGCTGATGTTCTTGGACGAGCGATGAACGGACAGGCGCAGACGCCCGTGCGAAGTCGCCTTGATTTTGTTCCGGACGCGCTGGCGGCGCTTGAGGAACAGCTCTCTCTTTTTGTTCGCCATGATTGCGTCCCTTACTTCTTCTTACCTTCTTTGCGGAACACGAACTCGCCCTTATAGCGGATGCCTTTGCCCTTGTAGGGCTCGGGCTTGCGCCATTCGCGGATGTTCGCGGCGACCTGACCAACCAACTGCTGATCAATGCCTTCCACAACGATTTCGGTTTGCTTCGGCGAGGTGACAGTCACCCCGGCCGGAACGTCGAAGTTCACTTCGTGGCTGTAGCCAAGCGACAGTTTCAGGATATTGCCGTTCATCGCAGCGCGGTAACCCACGCCCTGAATTTCCAGCTCTTTCTTGAAGCCTGCGCTGACCCCGGTCACAAGGTTTTCGACCATCGACCGCGCCATGCCCCACTGCTGACGAGCACGCTTCGAAGTGCCCCGCGGGGTCACTTTGATGGCGCCTTCGTCGATCGTGAGCGTCACGTCGTCGGTTGCAGTGAAGCTGCGGGTGCCTTTCGGCCCCTTCACTTCGACGGTCTGACCGGAAATCGACGCCGAAACGCCGCTGACCAGTGCTACGGGCTTTTTGCCAATACGAGACATCCCACCCTCCTCAGAACACGGTGCAAAGCACTTCGCCGCCAACATTGGCAGCGCGCGCATTTGCATCAGACATCACGCCTTTCGGCGTGGAGACGATGGAGATACCGAGGCCGTTACGCACGGTCGGAATTTCCTTGACGGACATGTACACGCGACGGCCCGGCTTGGAGACGCGCTTGACTTCGCGGATCACAGGCACGCCTTCGAAGTACTTGAGGCTGATCACCAGTTCACCCTGACCGTTGTCGGTCTTGGTGCGCTCGAAACCGCGGATATAGCCTTCGCTCGCGAGCACTTCCAGAACCCATGCACGCAGCTTCGAGGCCGGGGTCGACACGGTCGACTTGCCACGCATTTGCGCGTTACGGATACGGGTAAGCATATCGCCGAGAGGATCGTTCATCATCATTTTGCGACCTCCTTACCAGCTCGACTTGACCATGCCGGGGATCTGACCAAACGAGGCCAGTTCACGAAGCATGATGCGCGAGAGTTTCAGCTTGCGATAGAACGCATGCGGACGACCGGTCAGCTGGCACCGATTGTGCAAGCGAACGGCAGACGAGTTGCGGGGCAGCTCTGCCAGTTTGATGGTCGCCTTGAAGCGCTCATCCACCGGTTTCGCCTGGTCGTTGATCACCGCTTTGAGAGCAGCGCGCTTGGAAGCATGCTGCTTCACAAGTGCGGCGCGCTTCACTTCGCGGTTCACCATGGATTTTTTTGCCATTGTCAGGTTCCTCGCGCGATCAGGACGTGAAGGGCATGTTGAAATTCTTCAACAGGCTCTTCGCTTCCGCATCGGTCTTAGCGGTGGTGCAGATGATGATGTCCATGCCGAGCACTTCATCGACTTTGTCGAATTCGATTTCGGGGAACACGATTTGCTCTTTCAAGCCCATGGCGTAGTTGCCACGGCCATCGAACGAGGTCGGCTTCACGCCGCGGAAGTCGCGGACGCGCGGCAGAGCGATCGTGATCAGACGGTCGAGGAATTCATACATCCGGTCGCCGCGCAGGGTCACCTTGCAGCCAAGCGGCATCTCTTCACGCACGCGGAAACCAGCAATGCTGTTCTTTGCGTGGGTGATGACAGCCTTTTGCCCCGCGATGAGAGTCATCTCTTCGGCGGCTTTCTTGACTTTTTTGGTGTCTTTGACGGCTTCGCCAACGCCCATGTTCAGAACGATCTTGTCCAGACGGGGCAGTTGCATCGCGTTCTTGTAACCGAACTCTTCCATCATCGCCGCACGGATGCGGTTCTGATAATCGGCCTTCAGGCGCGGGGTGTAAGTGGCTTGATCCAACATCAGATGGCCTCCCCAGTGGTCTTGGCGAAACGAACCTTCTTGTCGCCTTCCATGCGGAAGCCAACGCGGGTTGCTTTGCCGTTCTTGTCCAGCAGTGCCAGGTTCGACAGGTCGATCGGCATGGCTTTCGCCAGACGGCCGCCTTGCGAGGCTTGGGTCTGCTTGGTGTGACGGATCGCGACGTTCACGCCATCAACCACGGCTTTGTTGGCCGACGGGTTCACCGACGAAATCTCGCCCTTGGAACCCTTGTCCTTGCCAGCGAGCACGACGACGGTGTCGCCTTTTTTCAGCTTAGCAGCCATTAAAGCACCTCCGGAGCGAGCGAGATGATTTTCATGAAGTTCTTCGCGCGCAGTTCACGCACAACCGGCCCGAAGATACGCGTGCCGACCGGTTCACCCTGGTTGTTCAGGATGACGGCAGCGTTGCGGTCAAAACGGATGGCGGTGCCGTCTTCACGGCGGACTTCTTTGGCGGTGCGAACAACAACGGCCTTGCGGACGTCGCCTTTTTTCACACGACCTTTAGGAATAGCTTCCTTGACGGACACCACGATGATGTCGCCAACGGATGCATAGCGGCGGTGTGAACCGCCCAGAACCTTGATGCACTGAACTCGGCGAGCGCCGGAGTTATCAGCAACATCCAGATTGGTCTGCATCTGGATCATTTGGTTTCTCCCGACCTTTGGGCATCATTGCCCAGGGTTTCGTAAATAAGTTGGATAGAGATCACGGCGATCAAGCCGCTACGACGACCGTCCAACGCTTGGTTTTCGAGATCGGTGCGCATTCTTCGATGCGAACGCTGTCACCGGTCTTGTAGGTGTTGTGCTCGTCATGCGCGCGATATTTCTTCGACTTGCGCACGGTCTTTTGCAGCAACGGGTGCTTGAAGCGGCGTTCCACCAGAACGGTGATGGTCTGCTCGTTCTTGTCCGAGGTCACGACGCCTTGCAGGATACGTTTCGGCATGGGTCTACTCCTCAGTTCGCAGTCGCTTGCGCGGCTTTCTGGTTCAGCACGGTCATGATACGAGCCACGTCCCGACGGACGGCGCGCATACGCGAGGTGTTTTCCAGCTGGTTGGTCGCAGCCTGGAAGCGCAGGTTGAACGCCTCTTTCTTGAGGGCAACAAGGCTCTCACGCAGCTGCTCGGGCGTTTTACCCAGAAGTTCTTTGGCGGTCATGCGCCTTTTCCTTTTCTATCACCAGAGCGCCCCTGCTGCGTTTGCAAGGTTACGCTGGGTCCGGTGGATCAATAATAAACCGCGATTCCGAGTCGCCCCGGAACCGTGGATGGGGTCGTATAGGTTAGCTGGGGGGATAGGGCAAGCACGAAGTTGCCAATTCCATCCGGCAAGGCATTACGCCCATTCGTAGTTGAAGCTGACCGAAATCCGCTCTTCGTCCGACATGTTCATCGGCACTTCGTGGCGGAGCCAGCTTTCCCACAGCAAAACGTCCCCGACGTTGGGTTTCACATAGACGAACTGTTGCAGCTTTTGGGCTGCGTCTTTCAGGCGCAACGGCGCGTGCATCATCATCGGCAGGCGGGGGTCTTCCAGTTTCAGGGCGGAAGTGCCCTTCGGCATCGAGACATAGGTGGTGCCGGAAATCACCGAATGTGGGTGGATGTGGCTGGCGTGGGTGCCGCCTTCGGGCAGGATATTGATCCAGAACGAGCCGCATTTCAGCTTCTTGTCGCCCAGATCAAAGCCCAGATCCTTGACGAAGGCCGCGACGTGTTTGTCCAACGCCTTTTCCAGATCGGCAAAGATCGGAAAGCGCCACGGCAGATCGTTCAGCGATGCGTAAGAGGTGTAGCCCGGATAGCCGTTATCCTCGCACCACTGCTGCCCCGCCTCGTCATCCTCGGCAATGGCCTCGCATGCGGCTTTCAGCTCGGCATAATCGACCTTCTTCTTGGCCAGATCGTTCAAAGTGGCGCGATACAGGCGGGTGACGAACAACGAGGAAATTTCGGCCATGGCAGGCTCCGTAAGGGAAATGGAAAAGGCCCCGCCGTTGCCAGCAGGGCCCTCTATCTGATCGGTGTTACGCCAAGCGCGTAACCTTACCAGTCTTCGCGGGCCACAACGCGGGTGGTGACCGGAAGCTTCATCGCGCCAAGACGCAGAGCTTCACGCGCGATGATCTCGGACACGCCGTCGATCTCGAACATGATGCGGCCCGGCTTGACCTTGGCAGCCCAGTAGTCGGTGGAGCCTTTACCTTTACCCATCCGAACTTCGGTGGGCTTGGACGAGACCGGAACATCCGGGAAAATCCGGATCCAGACGCGGCCCTGGCGTTTCATGTGGCGGGTGATCGCGCGGCGGGCCGCTTCGATCTGACGGGCCGTCACACGCTCTGGCTCGGTCGCTTTCAGCGCAAAGGAGCCGAAGTTCAGCAGAAAGCCGCCTTTGGCTTCGCCGTGGATACGGCCTTTGTGCATCTTGCGGAACTTAGTCCGTTTTGGTTGCAACATCTGTCTTCTCCCTTACGCGCGTTCGCGGTCGCGGCGAGGCGAACGCGGTGCTGCACCTTCTTGCGCTTCGGCAAGACGGCGATCATGGGCCTGCGGATCATGCTCGAGGATTTCGCCTTTGAAGATCCAGACCTTCACCCCGATGATCCCGTAAGGGGTCGTGGCTTCGGACAGAGCATAGTCGATGTCAGCGCGCAGGGTATGCAACGGCACGCGGCCTTCACGATACCATTCGGTCCGCGCGATTTCAGCGCCACCCAGACGGCCAGCAACGTTCACACGGATGCCAAGCGCGCCCATGCGCATCGCGTTCTGCACGCCACGCTTCATGGCGCGACGGAAGGAAACACGACGTTCCATCTGCTGTGCGATGGACTCGGCCACCAGCTGCGCATCGACTTCGGGCTTGCGCACTTCGACGATGTTCAGATGCACGTCCGACTTGGTGAACGCAGCGAGTTTCTTGCGCAGGGTTTCGATATCGGCGCCTTTTTTGCCGATGATCACGCCCGGACGCGCGGTGTGAATGGTCACACGGCACTTCTTGTGCGGGCGCTCGATGATCACGCGCGACACGCCAGCCTGCTTGCACTCTTCATGCACGAAGGCACGCATCTTGAGGTCTTCCAGCAGCAGGTTGCCGTAATCTTTCGATTCAGCGAACCAACGGCTGTCCCAGGTGCGGTTGACCTGCAGACGCATACCGATCGGATTGACCTTCTGACCCATTATGCAGTCTCCCCGACTTGACGGACCTTGATGGTGATCTCAGAGAACGGCTTCATGATCTTGCCGAAACGGCCACGCGCCCGCGGACGGCCACGCTTCATCACGAGGTTCTTGCCGACCCAGGCTTCGGCAACGATCAGGCTGTCGACGTCGAGGTTGTGGTTGTTTTCCGCGTTGGCAATCGCCGACTGCAGGCACTTCTTCACGTCACCGGCGATGCGGCGCTTCGAGAAGGTCAGATCGGCCAGAGCCTTTTCGACCTTCTTGCCGCGGATCAGGCCCGCAACGAGATTCAGCTTCTGCGGCGAGGTGCGGAGCATGCGCGAAATCGCCATTGCTTCGTTGTCCGCCACGCGACGGGGGTTCTTTTCCGTGCTCATGGCTTATTTCCTCTTGGCTTTTTTGTCGGCGGCGTGGCCGTAATAGGTCCGGGTCGGCGAATACTCACCAAACTTCTGACCAATCATCTCTTCCGTCACGTTAACCGGAATGTGCTTTTTGCCGTTGTAGACAGCAAAAGTCAGACCGACGAACTGCGGCAGAATGGTGGAGCGACGCGACCAGATCTTGATCACTTCGTTCTTGCCCGAGGCTTTAGCGGTCTCTGCCTTTTTCAAGACATAGCCGTCAACGAACGGGCCCTTCCAAATAGAACGTGCCATGGATTAGCGCCCTTTCTTCGCGTGACGCGACCGGACAATGAGTCTGTCCGAAGCTTTGGCCTTGCGGGTCTTGTTACCCTTGGTGCCTTTGCCCCACGGGGTAACCGGGTGACGGCCCCCAGAGGTGCGACCTTCACCACCACCATGCGGGTGGTCGATCGGGTTCATTGCAACGCCGCGAACGGTCGGGCGCACGCCTTTGTGGCGCATACGGCCGGCTTTACCGAAGTTCTGGTTCGAGTTGTCGGGGTTCGACACGGCACCGATGGTGGCCATGCATTCCTGACGCACCATGCGCAGCTCGCCCGAGGACAGGCGGATCTGAGCGTAGCCGCCGTCACGACCAACAAACTGAGCGTAAGTGCCAGCAGCGCGGGCCAGTTGGCCGCCCTTGCCGGGCTTCAGCTCGACGTTGTGGATGATCGTCCCGATCGGCATGCCCGAGAACGGCATGGCGTTGCCCGGCTTCACGTCGGTCTTTGCGCCAGCGATGACAGAGTCACCAATGGCCAGACGCTGCGGTGCCAGGATATAGGAGAGCTCGCCATCCGCATAGCGGACGAGCGCGATAAAGGCGGTACGGTTCGGATCGTATTCGATCCGCTCGACGACCGCGGCAATATCAAATTTTGTGCGCTTGAAATCGACCACACGGTAGAGACGCTTGGCGCCCCCGCCCTTGTGCCACATCGTGATACGTCCGGTGTTGTTCCGGCCACCTGTCTTGGTCAAACCCTCAGTAAGGGCTTTGACCGGACGGCCTTTCCACAGCTCCGAACGGTCGATCAGAACCAACCCGCGTTGGCCAGGCGTCGTCGGCTTATACGACTTAAGTGCCATGCTTTCTGTCTTCCGTCAGCTAGCGGGCCCGATAACTTGGACCCGAGGTTATAGGGCTCCGTAGATCCCCGAGATATGGGCTGCCTTGGTGGGACCGCAGCAACCCGATTCGTAAAAATTCCACGGCCCCGGAGAACCGGGGCCGTGAGATTCGTCGCCTAGTATCAGAGACCCGTCGAAACGTCGATAGTGTTTCCGGCTTCCAGCGTCACATAGGCTTTCTTCTTGTCGCTGCGCTCGCCTGCGCGACCGCGGAACTTCTTGGCCTTGCCCTTGGTGATGGTGGTGTTGACCGCCTTCACCTTGACGCCGAAGATGTTTTCAACAGCTTCTTTGATCTGGGGCTTGGTTGCATCCATAGCGACCTGGAACACCACCGCGTTGTTCTCCGAAGCCATGGTGGCTTTTTCGGTGATCACGGGCTTTTTGATCAGGTCGTAGTGTTGGGGTTTCGCGCTCATTTCAGACGAGCCTCCAGAGCTTCGACACCTGCTTTGGTGATCACCAGGGTGTCACGCTTCAGGATGTCATAGACGTTGGCGCCCATGGTCGGCAGCACGTCGATGCCTTCGATGTTGCGAGCAGCCAGCGCGAAATTCGCGTCAACAGCAGCACCATCAATGATCAGCACGCGCTTCCAACCCAGTTCCTGGGCGTGTTTTGCCAGAACCGAGGTCTTGGCTTCGGCCATCGAGGCCGTATCCAGGATCACCAGTTCGCCGGCCTTGGCTTTGGCCGACAGCGCGTGACGCAGACCCAGAGCGCGGAATTTCTTCGGCAGATCATGGGCATGCGAACGCGGGGTCGGGCCTTTGACAACGCCGCCGTGACGGAAGATCGGAGCCTTCTTGGAACCGTGACGAGCGCCGCCGGTGCCTTTCTGCTTGTAGATCTTCTTGGTCGAGTAGGACACTTCGGCGCGGGTCAGCGTCGAGTGGGTGCCTGCCTGCGACCGGGCGCGCTGCCAACGCACGACACGGTGCAGAACGTCTGCGCGCGGGTCGAGGCCGAACAGGGCTTCGTCAAGGTCGATGGTGCCAGCTTTGCCGCCATCAAGTTTGATCACGTCGAGTTTCATGCTTCACCCCCTTCAACAGCAGCAGGTGCAGCCGCAGCAGCCGAACGAATAGCTGCCGGAAGCGGCAGACCCGCCGGAGCGGCTTTCTTCACGGCATCCTTGATCGTGACCCAACCGCCCTTGGTACCGGGGACTGCGCCTTTGATCATCAGCAAGCCACGCTCGGCATCCGTGCGGATGACTTGCAGGTTCTGGGTGGTGCAGCGCACAGCGCCCATGTGACCAGCCATTTTCTTGCCTTTGAAGACCTTGCCCGGATCCTGGCACTGACCAGTCGAACCGTGCGAGCGGTGCGAAACCGACACACCATGCGACGCCCGCAGGCCGCCGAAGTTGTGACGCTTCATCGCACCCTGGAAGCCTTTACCATTGGTGGTTCCGGCGATGTCGACGAACTGACCTGCCAGATAATGGTCAGCGGTGATTTCCGCGCCCACTTCGATCAGGTTGGCCGGCGACACGCGGAATTCGGCGATCTTGCGCTTCGGCTCAACCTGAGCTTTGGCGAAGTGGCCGCGCATGGCAGCGGTGGTCCGCTTGGCTTTGGCCAAACCAGCGCCGAGCTGGACGGCGGTATAGCCATCCTTATCAACGGTGCGTTGGGCCACAACCTGGAGATTGTCGAGTTGAAGCACGGTCACCGGAACTTGGGTGCCGTTTTCAAGGAACAGCCGGGTCATGCCCAGCTTCTTTGCGATAACGCCAGAGCGCATGTTCTGATGCTCCCCTTACACTTTGATCTCGACGTCCACGCCAGCGGCGAGGTCGAGCTTCATCAGCGCGTCAACGGTCTGGGGGGTCGGATCAACGATGTCGAGAAGACGCTTGTGCGTCCGGATTTCCCACTGGTCGCGCGACTTCTTGTCAATGTGCGGACCACGGAGAACCGTGAACTTTTCGATCTTGTTCGGCAGCGGGATCGGACCGCGAACGGTAGCGCCGGTGCGCTTGGCCGTGCTTACGATTTCCTGCGTGGAGGCGTCCAACACGCGGTAATCGAAGGCTTTCAGCCGAATGCGAATGGTTTGACCTTGCATCAGTTTTTCCTTCGGAACGTAGGCGGGGCAACAGGCCCGGCCCATAGGTTCACATTTGTGGGTAGTCTGGTAGTGTCGGGGATAGCTTAAAACCTACGGCGCACCCCAAAGGGTGCGCCGCGTGTCCTTATAGTGTCCGAACCCCCATGGGAAGGGGATTCGCAGCCCTTAAGCGATGATTTTCGAAACCACGCCTGCGCCGACGGTGCGGCCGCCTTCGCGGATGGCGAAGCGCAGTTTTTCTTCCATCGCGATCGGGG
>WRPH01000055.1 GCA_009773375.1 Paracoccaceae bacterium | reverse complement strand
CGCCTGGCAGCGCGTGCCGCCTTGCCTTGGGGCGGCCCGGCGGCAAGGCTGTTGGGGTATGGGCTGCGGTGGTGTGGTTTTTTCCCTCTCCCGCGAGGGGAGAGGGTTGGGGAGAGGGGGCGCCAACGCTGCGTTTTCAAGTTAGAATAGTTTTGTCATTCCGGGTCCCTGCCATGCGCCACCATTCATTTCGCCTCGCCCTGCTCACCCTCTTGTGTGCCATTGCCTTGCCGGCTGCCGCCCAGACTCGTCCACCCGATCTGCAACCGCTTCCCGAACCGCCGCCGCCGCCACCGGGTCTGGTCGATCCCGCACTGGAACCGCAAGTCACCATCACCAAGCGCGGCGAGGACAAGGTCGAGGAATTCCGCATGGGCGGCAAGCTCTACATGGTCAAGGTGACGCCCCCCCACGGTACACCCTATTATCTGATCGACCCCAAGGGCGATGGCAGCTTCGTGCGTCAGGATATCGGCGACAAGACGCTTGCCGTGCCGATGTGGGTCATTCGCAGCTTCTGACGCGGCACCATGCAGGCGCGCCGCTTGCCCGCCGCGCGCGGGATCTATTGGTTGCTTGAGGGCTTCCGGCTGTTTCGCCGCAACCCGCCGTTGATCACCGCGCTGACGCTGCTCTATCTGTTGCTGGTACAGGGCGTCGCGGTATTGTTGCCGGGCATCGGCCCGATCCTCCTGCCGCTGGCGCTGCCGGCCCTCACCCTGATCGTCGCCAATGGTTGCCGGCTGGTCGATGAGGGACTTCCACCCGGGAAAACCACCCTGCTGCGCGGCCTGATCGGCAGGGAGGGCAATGCCCTCGCCATGCTCCGCCTGGGGCTGCTGCAACTCATCGGGGCGTTGATCCTGGTGTGGCTGAACTCGGTGCTGGGCAATGGTGTCGATCCGTTTTCCAGTCTGGAGCGCGCGGCGAGTTTGCCCCCCGACATGGCGGGGGTGGCAGGGACGGCGGCGGTGGGCGCCGAGGCGGCACGCGATGCCGACGTGCTGGGTGCCTTGCTGCGCCTGATGCTTTTGGCCACGCCGCTGATCATCGCCTTCTGGTTTGCGCCCTTCCTCACCGGCTGGGATCGTGTCAGCCCGCTCAAATCGATGTTTTTCAGCACGGTTGCCACCTGGCGCAACTGGCGCGCGTTCGTCATGTTTACGCTCGCCGCAGTGGTCGTTGCGGGCTTGGTGCCCGGCCTGTTGTTGATTCTCGTCAGCCAGATCGCCGGCGTGGCGACCAACGTTGCCTTTGTCGCCGTGCGCATGTTGCTGGTTTTTCTCGTTGCGCCGGTGCTGACCGCCAGCATCTACGTCAGTTATCGCGACATTTTCCGTCCATCCGTGGACGAGAATGCCTGAACGCCCCGGGTATCCATCCCCCGCTTGCAGCCGGGACATCCAGAGACGGCACGATATGACCGGTAGTGATTCAAGCCCCCTGGGCGTTCTCGGCGGCACCTTCGATCCGGTGCATAACGCCCACCTGGCATTGGCACGGGCTGCGCTTGACCGGCTGGGCATTGCGCAGGTGTTGTGGATCCCCGCCGGATTACCGCCACACCGCGCCGCGCCACAGGTGGCGGCAGCCGATCGCCTGGCCATGGTGCAGTCTGCCATCGCCAGCGAGCCACGCTTTCAACTTGATGCCAGTGAGGTGGCCAGCCATGCGCCCAGCTATACCGTTCACACCCTCCAGCGCCTGCGCCGGCAATTCGGCCCGGCTCGCCCGCTGGTGTTGCTGATGGGTGCGGATGCCTTTCTCGGGCTGCCGCGCTGGCATCGCTGGCAGGAACTGTTTGGTCTTGCCCACCTCGCCGTGGCCACTCGCCCGGGTTTCCCGCTTGAAAGCCTTTCTCTTCCATTGGCGGCCGAAATGGCGGAGCGTCATAGCCTTGACCCTGACGCCATCGCCGCCACTCCCTGTGGCCGCATCCTGACTTTTGAGCTGATCGCCGGCACGGTTTCCGCCACCGAAGTGCGCGACCTGCTTGCCGCGCACGCGCCAGCCGCGGCAGTGGCAAAATTGGTGCCACCGGACGTTCTCGACTATATTCATCAACATTCACTTTACTGCAACTGACATGGACATCCGCAAACTACAAAAAATCACCGTCAAGGCTCTCGAAGACATCAAGGGCCGCGACATCGAAGTCATCAACACCAAAAAGCTCACTTCGCTGTTTGACCGCATCATCATTGCCAGTGCCGATTCGACGCGGCAGGTCAAGGCGCTGGCCCGCAACGTCCATGACAAGGTCAAGGAGGCGGGTGGCGAGGTGCTGGGCATGGAGGGCGAGGATGCCGGCGAATGGGTGCTGGTCGACCTGGGCGACATCGTCGTCCATGTCATGCAGCCCAATGTGCGGCTGCACTACGACCTTGAGTCGCTCTGGCAGATGAAGCCGAAAAGGGATGTGGCCGACAAGGCCGCAACGCCGGAAAAGTGAAGCTGCTGGTCGTCGCCGTCGGTACCCGCCTGCCCGACTGGATGAACACCGGTTTTGCCGAATAC
>WRPH01000031.1 GCA_009773375.1 Paracoccaceae bacterium | reverse complement strand
GGTCAGCCGACCATCGAGAACTGCGGCCCTTGTGACGGCTACTCGGTGAGCCCCTTTGGGCGACCACCGCATCCTTCTGCGCTTTCCCATGCGGGCATTGGCAATGTCATCGACTGATCCTTCGGCACGAGATGACGAGATGGGCAGCCCGTTACGGTACCGTCGGCCATAGTCGACAAGGGATTCCATGTTGTTCGCGAGATAGGTGTACAGTGTCCCGCATCGGGCCTGCACACGAGCGGCAGCGGTGCGGACAGCCAAAGGTTCTTCCGCAAGGCGGGTGCAATCGTGCATGAGCCCTTTCAGATAAGTTTCCGCGACCCGTGCTCTGCCATGCCACAGCCACCAGCGAAGGCTTTTCGCGGGGCGCTGGAACAGCACCGGAATTCCAGTGAATCCCGGTATCTGGACCAGACCCTGAACGGCGGCCTCGACATGTCGAATACGCATCGAGATGTGCCACCAGTCGAGGATATGCTTCACTTGGCCGTCGCCACCCATGGCATTCCGTATGAGGTTCGGGAGAGCAAGCTCGCCATCAGAGATTACCGTCAACAGACGGCCCGGCTTCCATCCAAAGTCTGACAGCTCTTCTCGCATCCGGCTGCCTGGCGATGCCGTCGCATTGGCGACCAAGCCAAATCGTCGGCACATATTGCGACTTTCAATCTTACCGACCACAAGATCCAGGTGTCGCTGCTGATACTCCGGTCGACAGCGGATATGCGCACCGTCCAGAAAAACCGTCAAACCCCCTTTGGGAAGTGCTTCAGCGGGATCGCCTGATGCCCTTCGACTTTTCTCGAGCCCCGCGGCTACTCTTCCCAACCGGTCACGCACCGTGGTGTGATGGGGCGGATGGCAGGGGAGGAAGCTTTTCATCAGCCGCGCGGCTTCGCGAAAGGAATGCCGGGACCCGAGTTCCGCATGGAGCCGCTGCAGCTCCGGGGTAGCCCGGTCAGGAAAGAAATAGGCCAGCGGAGAAATAGGTCCGCCGGGCATCGCCGCTGACGTGGCATCACAAGAACAGCGGCGCAAGCGCGCGGCTTTGACCCGAACCCGCCCAAAGAGCGTGTCGAGATCGCGCGTGCGATAGTCATGAATGGCACGAAACGAGGCGCAATCCGGGCATACGCGGCTTTCTCGGATGATTTCCTCAACCTGATCGCAAAGAATTGCCCGCTGAATCTGTTCGACAACCCTCTTCCCATCCTCAAGGCGCAACCCGATCCCGTCTGGACAGGTCACCCGATAGGGTCGTGAAATGCCGTCAAGCTGATGAGTGCGCTTCTCCCCGTTGTCGAAGGTCGTTTCGATTGTAATCCGTACGTCCATGGCAGCCCCACACGCAAAGAACTCACCTTAGCACGGGCCGCAACGACGACGACGACCCCCATGTTTTGTCCACTCCCTTTGTTGACTTTCGTATACCGCATTTAAGGGCTCTGCCTCAATCTGTGTGGCGCACTATCCTGAGAACGGGAAGATTCAGGAGGGATAGTGATGATTTCAAGGAAGCACTGGTCGCCCGGGAGCGATGTTTCCGTTCAAAGCGTTGAGCGGCGCGATTCCGGCGGGTGGACTGTATCCGGCAGTCTGACACCAAACGGCATCTGCCCAGACTGTGGATTGCAATCGCGACGTCGTCACGGCTGGCGGCGTAGGCGGCTGCAGGATTATCCCGCCCATGGTGACGGGGTTACGGTAACCCTCTGGGTTTGCCGTTGGCGATGTTTGGCACCCGCCTGCCCGCGCCGGACTTTCTCGGACCAGATCGGCTCGATTGCGCGTCCTTTTGCGCGGCGCACTTCGCGTGTCGGGGAAATTGTCAGCCATCTTGGGCACGCGACCGGCGGGCGGCCTGCCGAGCGGCTCTTGCACCGCTTGGGCCTTGGGGTCAGTGATGACACGGTGCTTAGGCAGCTGAAGAACCGTGCTCAAGACACTGCCGAGCCGCCGACCGTCATCGGGATCGACGACTGGAGCTGGCGGAAGTCGCAGACCTACGGCACGATCATTGTCGATCTGGAGCGTCGCGCGGTCATCGATGTTCTCGAAGATCGTGATGTGGTCACCTGCACCGACTGGCTGAAACGACATCCCGAGGTGGAAGTGATCAGCAGAGATCGCTGCGGTCTCTACGCCCAGGCTGCCCGGCAAGGCGCGCCGCAAGCGGAACAGGTCGCCGACCGGTTTCATATCGTGCAGAACCTGCGGCAGGCTATCGAGGAGCAGATGAACCTTCACGGCCGTGCGACCGGCAGGGCGCTGCTGTCCGACGCCGACAATATCACCGCAGAGGGAAGCCTTCTGAAGTCCCGCCTTGCGCACAGGACGTCTCGGGAAGAGATTTTCACCACCATCCATGCGCTTCGAAATCAGGGGCTTACCTGCAGCGAGATTGGGCGGCGAACAGGGTTCCCTCGTCGCAGCATCGCGAAATGGCTGCAGTTCGAGACGCCGCCGGACCGCAGGCGGGCAGCTTTGAAGCCGACTTCGCCGTGGTACTTTGAAGAGTTCCTGAGCCAAAGCTGGAAGGGCGGAATTCGAACTGGAAGCGCCCTGTTCCGTCTGATCCGAGAGCGTGGCTACGAGGGGAGCCCGACGCATTTGCAGCGGCTGCTGGCGGGGTGGCGCAGAGCCGAAAAGCAAGCGAAGGGCCCTGCCTTGGAGCACCAGATCCTGGAACCGGTCCGGGACCCGGAAACGGGGCACGCGATCTCCCCGGTCATCGCGGCAGCGCTGTGTATCAAACCCCGCGGAAAACTCACCCCGGATCAGGCGCGGAAAGTCGACGCGCTCAAGGCTGGCTCTCCCGCCTTCGCAACGATGCGCTGCCTCGTCATGCGGTTCAACGGTATCCTGCGTGGCCGCGAGGCAGACCCGCTCCCTGCATGGATCGACGACGCGATCGAAACCGACCTGGCGCCCATCGTGCGCTTCGCACGCACATTGAACCGGGATTTCGATGCGGTAAAAAACGCTATCGAGATGCCCTGGAGCAACGGCCAAGCAGAAGGTCAGATTAATCGTCTGAAGACCCTCAAACGCGCCATGTACGGCCGAGCCGGGCCAGAACTGTTGAGGGCAAGAATGCTGCCCCTCCGCCACACAGATTGAGGCAGAGCCGATTTAACGACAACGCGACACCAGTCGACAGACGAAGATTGCGAAATCAATCCCTTGGATCCAGGGTTCGGCAGGGCGCGTGCTAGGGGGGCACCGACACAAGCGCCATGTCGCAGCGGTAGGGCAGGCCAGCGACTGAGCCAAAGGGGCGTAGTCGCACAAGGCCGCGCCTCACCAACAATCGGCTCTTATCAAACCGACTTGCCACGGCCATCCGTTAAATCACGCCCAGCATGCGCATGGATTCCGCTACGCGCACGAAGCCTGCGATATTGGCACCCAGAACATAGTTGCCCGGCGCGCCATATTCATCGGCGGTCTGGTAGCAGGTGTCGTGGATGCCACGCATGATGCTGGCCAGCCGCGCCTCGGTCTGCTCAAAGGTCCAGCTGTCGCGGCTGGCGTTCTGTTGCATCTCCAACGCCGAGGTCGCGACCCCGCCCGCGTTGGCGGCCTTGCCGGGGGCAAACATCACCCCCGCATCCTGAAACGCTTTGATGGCTTCGGGAGTCGAGGGCATATTCGCGCCTTCGCCCACAGCGATAAGACCGTTCTTGATGAGAGACGCAGCACCCTTGCCCGAAAGCTCGTTCTGCGTCGCCGACGGCATCGCCACGTCACAGGCGACATCCCAGATCGAACCCTTTTCTGCGTCAATGAAATGCGCGCCCTCGCCCTTGCGGCGGGCGTATTCGGAAATCCGCTCGCGCCGCACGTTCTTGATGTCTTTCAGCAACTCCAGATCAAGGCCGTTCTCATCGACAACATAGCCCGAACTGTCCGAACAGGCGATGACCTTGCCGCCGTAGGATTGCACCTTTTCGATGGTGTAGATCGCCACGTTGCCTGACCCTGACACCACAACCTTCTTGCCGTCAAAGCTGGTGCCCTTGGTCTCCAGCATCGCCTGGACGAAATAGGTGTTGCCGTAACCCGTCGCCTCGGTCCGAGCGCGGGATCCGCCGTAGGCCAGCGCTTTGCCGGTGAACACGCCGGCCTCAAACCTGTTGTTCAGGCGCTTGTACTGCCCGAACATGTAGCCAATCTCGCGCCCGCCTACGCCGATGTCGCCCGCAGGCACGTCTGTCTGTTCGCCCAAGTGGCGGTGCAGTTCGGTCATCAGCGACTGGCAGAACCGCATGATTTCGGCATCGGACCGGCCCTTGGGATCAAAGTCCGATCCGCCCTTGCCGCCGCCGATAGGCATTCCGGTCAGCGCGTTCTTGAAGGTTTGCTCGAAGCCGAGGAACTTGATGATCCCGACATTGACCGATGGATGGAAGCGCATCCCGCCTTTATAGGGGCCAAGCGCCGAGTTGAACTGTACGCGAAAGCCACGGTTGATCTGGACTTGGCCCCTGTCATCCACCCACGGGATCCGAAAGATGATCTGGCGTTCCGGTTCACAGATACGCTCGATCAGCGCGTGCTCCAGGTAATGCGGATGCTTGGCCACCACCCGACCAAGGCTTTCCAGCACCTCGTGGACGGCCTGATGAAACTCGGTCTCGCCCGCGTTGCGTCGGATGACTTCGGCAAGGATGGGTTGGAGTTTTTCATCGATACCGTTCATAGTGCCGCCTCTTGAGATTGTGCGCAGATTGCCTGCTTTTTGGTCACTTAGCGGACAATTTCAGCAAATGAAACAGGGAGTCCAGCCGCAACACTTGTCATTCGAGGCGATCGAATAATTTTCCAATGACAATGTTGCGGTGGTTTCGCCTAATTGCGGCTACTCAGCCGTCGGGAGCCTGACCGACACGACCTCCAGCAGACGCGTCTCGTCATCGCGCGTGATCCACGAGATGGCCGCACCCGGGCTGAGCCCGAGAAGGGCAACCCCCACCGGCGTCAGAACAGATATCCTGTGTTGGTCGATGTCGGCATCTTCGGGGTACACAACAAAGACTGTCTGCATCCGATCAGAACTGAGATCGCGGTAGGTGACTTCGCTTCCGATCGTCACAACATCATCATGCAGTTTATCAGGAGCGACCAGTTTCGCGCGCGCGATCTCGTCCATCAGCCGCTCGCCGACTTCCGGAGAGCGTCGCATCATCGAGGACGCAAGCGCCTCGAGGCGACCGACCAGAGATTTATCCAGATGGATCTTGGGCAGCCGCGCCTTAGCGTTGGTGGGAAACGTCGTCATTTCTTCTCCTGCTCAACTGTTGCGAAGGGGGTCTAACGCGCACGACGCCAGTTTGACGGCAGGGCACGTCTTCGTTTTGTGAGTTTCAGTCGTTGGCGGTCTCTGGGGTCGGCGAGGCAGACCCCAGGATTTCTGTGAGAGATTTCAGATTGCGGGCAATCAGTGCCCGACACGAAGCAAGTGTACGCTCCGGAATGTTCCGTCCGCCTGAAGGAAGGGCCCGACGGCGTCAACCTTCATGCCGATCAATGTCGCGCCCAACAGCGACCCGACGTGAAGCCCGTTCTGGCCGAAGGCATATTCGTCATAGTGGAACAATTGCCCCGTCTGGGGTTCAAGTTCGTCGATCGCATAGGTGACGCGTGATCCACCGACTGCGATTGCAGAGCACGCCTTGTCGTCATCAAGAACGGTCGCATAGAGAAGCTTCTGGCTTAGCAATCGCGTCAGCATCTCGAAGGCTCCTGTCCCGATCTTGTCCGCTCGCAAAATGTGTTCCGCTAAAGCACGGCGGTCGCTTTTGGTCAGGATGCAGCTGACTGCAAGTTGGCACAAAGCTGCGTAGCCGTCCTTTCGGACCTCGGTAGACTCGACGATAAGTTCTTGCTGCCCGGAAATGCTCATACTTCCTCCTCAGACGGCACTTCTGCCATCATTCAACTAGGGTTTTTGGGATGAGGTGGAGGACCCGGAGCAGTAGCGCAGCGTCTGCGCGTTCAAACCGCCCCGGGCAGGGGGCGGTTCTGAAGAAAAATCCGAAACAGGATAGACACGGTGATCATCTGTTAAACCTGTAAGTCTTGGGCCTAGGAGTCAATGGCCCGTCGGCTGACGTGTATAAATTCATGGGGCTTATGCGAACCCTGGCTTGAGCTGACAGTCGCGGTTCTGCGATATCTTCTCTACCTGCTCTGGGCCGTTGGGAAGGTGAGCGGGTGGTCCGCCCGCCACGACGAGCAACGGACTTGGCGGATGCAGAGCGGATGGCGCACCATCGCACCGGCCAAAGCCAGGCTCACACTGCGCTGGGTCCTCCTTGGCTGGACTGAAGGTGTCTGGGAAAAGCTCTTCGAAGTCGGCTCTGCAAAGCATCATGTGTCATCTCCCAAAGCCCAGCTGAACGGGTTCTGCCATATTGCGCGCGCCGCTCCTGTCGAGAGGCGCGCGATGCTGTTTTTGAAACGAGCGATTTACGCTGCGCGTCTGAGGTCGGCGTATGACACGTCATGTGACGCCGGCTCAGGCGCGAGTGGAGCCATCCGCAATTCGGCGTCGTTGAACCCTTCAACTACCCGTTTGATGCCGCCACGATGGACGCCGATGTCCATGAGCGTCCGGTCATCCAAGGCTTCCAGGGCCGCGATCATTTTCCGCCGCTGCCAGTTTTGCACCGCGCTCTTCCACCATCGCAGCAGGACGTTCATCCTTCCGCTGTTGGATGCGGGCATGACAACGCGGTACGGCATTTGATGTTCTTTTTGGACAGACATGTTGCGTCTCCAATTGTGATCCACTGAATGATGTCTCTCAGGTCACTGACTCTGGGCACGTCGCAAAAGCGCTCGTGACCCGACAGGGATCCCGTATTCTCAGTGAACGAATGAGAGACGCGTGTTCGGAAAATCCCCGGGGCCTGGCCAAGCACATCGGCCTGGGCCGCCCGGGGCTACCGGCGGTTCAGTAGAATTCCTGCCGAACGCAGAAACCTCATATGGAAGCTGAACATCGTCATGGCTGTCATATGGGCGTTCATACTCAAGTTTGCAATCTCGGCGTCCCTTAGTCTCGCCTTGGAGCGGCGCGAAGGCGCCGAACGGGCGGGGTTCCTGACACATCAGATATCAGACCGAACGTGATGCGCCCGCGTTGATTGACTTTCGACCGTAGCGTTCCTACCGTTGCGTTATGGTATCGCATGCAAACCACTTCCGGTTTCCCCTGCTGAACCGCCCGTGTCCCCGGGGCGGGTAAGGCGCTTGATCGCCTGCTGATCCACCCGGGGCCTCCTCACATTCATGAAAGCGTTTGGCGCAAGCCGGCAGAGGAGAAGTCATGGCCATCAGCATCAGCCCCCATTCAGGCATCGTCCACTCATTTGTAAAAGAACCGTCAAGACTTCGGCAGCGACCCGTCCTGCCGGAAGCCGACCATCAGCATCTTCTGCAGCATCTTGAGGTGTGCGAAAAAAACCGGGGACCGTCCTGGACCTTGTTGGCATACGTTCTGCAGAACAAGCTTGTGAACTGCGAGCCTGTCGGCACGTCAGTCGACCGCGACATCGTGACTGGCGGCAGCTTCGTCACCTATTCGGTGGGCGGTGGTGCGGCGACCTCCGGGCTGCTTGTCCACCGAGCAAGGCCGGGACTACTGCAAAGTGGCGTTGTCCCGGTCGCGTCGCTGCTGGGCGCCACGCTCATTGGTATGCGAACCGGTCATCGTGCTCCGCTCTTGTGCGAAGATGGCTCCGTAAAGTCGCTGCTTGTTCTTGATACCGTACCCCCAGCCTGACCTGCTTTGCCCATGACCCTGTTCTGAAGAAGCGCAAGAAAGACAGCATGATGGAAACAGCGTTGTTGCTCGCCGCCGCCTTTGGCGCAGGCATCCTGAATACGGTCGCAGGCGGAGGCACATTCCTCACCTTTCCTGCGCTTGTCTTCACCGGCATGCCCCCCGTCATGGCGAATGCAACCAGCACGGTCGCGGTTTTTCCGGGCTATCTTGGCGGTGCCCTGGGCTTTCGCAACGAACTGGCAGGATTTGATCGCAAACGGCTGTTGCGGTTGGCGGCGATCACCCTTGCGGGGGGGCTGGCGGGTTCAGGGCTCTTGCTGGTGTCGTCGTACCAGGCGTTTTCAATGGTAGTTCCCTTCCTTCTTTTGGGGGCCACCCTGGTGTTCCTTTTCGGGGACAGGGTCCGCCAATGGGCCGCCGCAAAGGCCCGGGACGTGTCGTCGGAAGGGGCTTTGGGGCTTTTTGGCGTCGCGCTGTACGGCGGTTACTTCAATGGGGGCCTTGGGATCGTCCTGCTGGCGCTTTTCTCACTGTGGGGCATGACCGACCTCAATCGCATGAATGCGCTGAAGTCGGGGCTGAGTTTTCTTCTGTCCGCCATCTCGGTGGCGGTCTTTGCGGTGGCAGGACTGGTCGCCTGGCCGCAAGCGATCATCATGATGCTTGCAGCAACGGCAGGCGGTTACGCCGGTGCCCCACTGGCCCGCGCGCTTCCGAAACCCGTCGTTCGCAAAGTGATTGCAACAGTGGGTTTCGGAATGAGCGCGGTGTTTTTCTGGCGTCTGATCACCGCGGCCTAGGAGTTCATGGGTGGCGCAGACCGGCCTCGGTCACGATCGCGTCCATCGCAATGTCATGCGGCTGCGGAAAGATCGTCTGGACCCGCGCTGCCTGCAAGCCGACGCCGATGGCATAGGGGCGTGGTGCCAAAGCGGCCAGCGTCCGGTCGAAGTAGCCGCCGCCATATCCCAGCCGGAACCCCGCCGCGTCCCAGCCCACCAACGGCGCAAGGTTCACGTCCGGGATCACCTCCGGTCCTTCGGCGGGGATGGGGATCTTCCAGAAGCCCTGCACCATGTGGCAATCGGGCGTCCAGGATCGGAACACCAGCGGCGCGGCGGGCGTCAGGACAACGGGCAAGGCCACCGTTGCGCCTTGGCCGACAAGATCGGCCAGCCAGTGCCGCAGGTTCAGTTCAGCCTTGATCGGCCACCAGCCCGAAATCGTCAGACCCTCGATCCGCCCGAACCGCGCGCGGATCAGATCGTCCAGCCGGGGTGTGATCCGCTCGGCGGCGTCCTGTCGCGCCGAAACCGACAGCGTGGCGCGTTCCGCCAGCAGGCGCGCCCGCTCGGCCTTGCGCCAGCGCGCCACGTCACGCGCCTGCGCCGGATCGACGGCCAGCGGGTCAAAATAGGTCGGGTCGATTTCATGTGCCAGACAGGGGGGCGAGGCATAGCCCCGCTGGCTGTCGTCATCGCCGGTCATGCCTCATCCCCCTTGGTCAGCACAGCCAGACGGGCCAGGGCTATCCGCGCCTCGTCCATGATCGCCGCCACGCGCCCGGCGGCCGTTGGCAGGCTGTCGATCAGCGAGACGCTTTGGCCGGCATAGATCGCCATCGCCTCAAGGTTGCCGGTCGTGGTGCGAAGCGGGGAATCGGTGCTGTAGCGCAAAAGAGGGCGGCCATCTTCGGTGGCGATCACCTCGCGCGGCAAGAGGTCGGGCCGGTGTCCCATCAGATTGGGGCCAAGGCCGTCGATCACCGAATTGCGGATCACCCGGACCGGGGTATTCGGCGGCCAGTTCAGCGCATAGATATCGGTGTGGACGGTATCTTCGGCCATCGCGGCCAGAACGCGGGCCTTGTGTTCCTCATGGGCAAAGGATTCCACAGTCGCCAGAAAGGCCGTGCCGCAATGGAGGCCCTGCGCCCCAAGCGCCACCGCCGCGATCAGACTGGCCCCGGTCGCAAAGCCGCCCGAGGCGATGACCGGCAGCTTGACCGCGCGGACCACCTGTTCCACCAGCACAAGCGCCGAGACTGTGCCATGGACATGTCCACCGGCCTCGATCCCTTGCACGATCAGCACATCCGCACCCGCGGCCTCGGCGGCAAGCGCAGCCTTGAGCGAGCCAACCTGATGCAGAACCAGACAGCCGGCCGCCTTGGTCCGCGCCACGGCGGCGGGCACCACATCCCAGAAAAAGCACATCGCCGGAACGCCAAGATCAAGGCAGACGCCCAGTTCGGCATCCAGAAGCGACGGGTCGGTGGCTGCCGGGATCAGGTTCACCGCAAAGGGCCGGGCCGTACGGGCCCTGACGGCGGCAATTTCCTCGGCGATCAGTTGCGGCGTTTCGCGCACCATGCCGAGAATGCCATACCCACCCGCCTCTGCCACCGCCGCGACCAGTTCAGATCGCGCCACGCCCCCCATCCCGGCCATCAGGATGGGCACATCGCAGCCCAGCAAGGTGCAGACAGGGGTGTGCAGTCGGGTGTCCGTCATTGCGCGTATTCCTTGGCAAGAGTTTCGGCCAGATGATCGCGCAGGACAAGCGCGTGGGTGTGAAGCCTGTCCTTCGCGGCATAGATCAGGCTTGCCGGCCCCCTGCGGCACCAGGCCAGAGCGCTTTCCACAGCCTCGGGGTTGTCGCGCAATTCGGCACGGTAGCGGGTGCCGAACTCGGCCCATTTCGCAGGGTCATGCCCGTACCAGATGCGCAGAGCGGGGCTGGGGGCCACATCTTTCAGCCAGGCATCAAGTGGCAGATCTGTCTTGCTGATGCCGCGTGGCCAAAGCCTGTCCACCAGCAACCGCGCGCCGGTGGGCCGTACTCCGGCCTTGATGTCATGGGCCCGACAAAGGTGGATGTCGCAGACGGAGGCCGACATCATGGTGCGGGGTCGTCTTCGATCAGGTCCAGCGCCTTTACCGAATGGGCAAAGGCCGCGCCCGCGCGCATTTCTGCGGCCACCCAGATGGCCTCCATGATCTGCGGACCCAAGGCACCTTCCCTTTGGGCCGCCTTGACATGGGCTTCGATGCACCAGGGGCATTGCGTGACATGCGCGACCGCAACGGCGATCAGCTGCTTGGTGCGGACATCCAGCGCTCCGGGTGCAAAGACCGCCTTGCCGAAGGCGCGGAAGGCGTCATCGGCGGCCGGGGCAAGGGCATGACGCTTTTCGCCGTGGGCCCGGGTGGCCTTTGGCATCGAGATATCTGGCATCAGTGTCTCCTTTCCTCATGCGCTCGGGACGGGTCAGGCTGCAGGGGCGAACCGGGGAAACAGCACATCGTTCTCCAGCCGGATATGGGTGTCGAGGTCACGCAGGAACTCGCCCAGCCCGTCATAAAGTGCGGTCCAGGATCGGCAGGCGCCTTCGGGCAGGGTCAGGTCATGGGTCAGCCTGCGGATCTCGACCACCTCGGTCTGGTGGTCATCGTGATCGGCCCGCATCACCGCGATGGG
The DNA here is from genome assembly GCA_009773375.1 of Paracoccaceae bacterium. Lineage (GTDB taxonomy): Bacteria > Pseudomonadota > Alphaproteobacteria > Rhodobacterales > Rhodobacteraceae > Cypionkella. The sequence continues at coordinate 17,290 of WRPH01000031.1, read as the reverse complement.
GTTTTCGATTCCCGGCCCGCCACCGCGCCGGATTGCGGGAAAAAGGATCAGCTCTTCCTTCTTCATATGCACCTCCAGCGTGCCGATCAGGCGTTGCAGCAGCGCGCCCAGCCCGACCGGGGCATCCGGGCTTTCGCCATGCACCCGCTCGACCTTCAGCGCCAGCGCGGCAAGGTCGGGCAGTTGCGCGCGGTGCGTCTGATGATAGCGCGTCTCGATGTAGGTGGTCAGGGCGGCGTTGTCGTCCAGCGGCGGATCATTCGTCATGTCAGGTTCCCTCTCTCAAAGCTGGGGTAGCGCAGCCGCGCGGCCATTCTGGCCACGTGCGCCCAGGATGTTCATGTTGATTGAGGACGCGATCCGTTCGGCCCGCTCGATCACCCATGCCGCCCCGGCCGGTGGGCAGACCTCTTGTGCGGTCTGCCGGAACAGATCCAGCCAGCGGTCAAAGTGTTCCCGCTCGACCGGCAAGGTCAAATGCTTGGGCATCGGCGCGCCGTGGTAGCGCCCGGTCATCAGCGCGACCGAGGACCAGAATTCGACCATCTGCTCCAGATGCGGTGTCCAGTCGGTGATCCGGTCGGCAAAGACCGGCGCCAGCAGCGGGTCACGTCGCACGCGGTCATAGAACCCGTGCACCAGGCAGCCCAGCATGGCGTCGTCCAGCCCGGTGCGCCGCATCAGATCGGCGGTAACTTCGGGGCGGGCGCTGCGAAGGGCATCGGGGGCGGACATGGCAGGCGTTCCTTGACTCCGGGCTTGCGCCAAGCGTAGACCCTGCTAATAGGTATTGTAAATACCGATTCAAATGGAGCAGCGATGCGCCTGACCTCCTTCACCGATTTCGGACTGCGCGCGCTGATGCGGATGGCGTCAGAGCCTGACCGTGCCTTCTCGACCGCCGATTTGGCCGAAGAGTTTGCCCTGTCGCGCCATCACCTGACCAAGATCATGTCGACGCTTGCGCAGGCCGGAATCGTTGCCACGCGGCGCGGGAGTGGAGGCGGCGCGGTTCTGGCCCGGCCCGCAAGCCAGATCCGGCTGGGCGAGGTCGTGCGTCTTCTGGAAACCGGTCAGGCGTTGGTGGAATGCTTTCAGGCATCGGGCGGCGCCTGCACCGTCATGGGCTGTTGCCGTCTGAAGGCTCGGCTGCGTTCGGCCGAGGCGGCGTTTCTGGCCGATCTGGACCGCTCGACCCTGGCGGATGTGGCCCTGCCAAGGATGGAAAGGGTGGCACTCGCATGATCGCAAAACTCACCCGCACGGAAAGGCACCTCGGCCTGCTTCTGTCCATCTGTCTTGCGCTGCTTGGGCTAACCATGGCGGCGCTCGGCAAGCACGATCCGATGGCCGTGCACGGCTTCATTGCCCTGGCGCTTGGCCTTACCCTTGTCTTCGCGGTGGGCGGCGTTCTGGAGGAACCCGCCCCCGATCCGGCACGTCTTCAGCGGTATTACGACGACCCGATCAAGGTCGGCATCGTGCTGGCGATGGTCTGGGGTGTGTTTGCGATGGGGGTCGGGCTGTGGGTGGCCGCCCTCATGGTCTGGCCCGAGGCAACCTTCGGGCAGCCCTGGTCCGGCTATGGCCGGCTGCGCCCGGTGCATACGACGGGCGTGATCTTTGCCTTTGGCGGCAATGCCCTGATCGCCACATCATTCCACGTCATGCAGCGCACCTGTCGGGCGCGGCTGGCGGATCAACTTTCCCCCTGGTTCGTGCTGATCGGCTACAACCTGTTTCTGGTCTGGGCGGTCACGGGCTATTTCATGGGCGTCACCCAGTCCAAGGAATATGCCGAGCCAGAATGGTATGCCGATCTCTGGCTGGTGGTCGTGTGGCTGGTCTACCTAGTGCTCTACCTGCGCACGCTAAAGCGCCGGGCAGAGCCGCATATCTATGTCGCGAACTGGTACTACCTCGCCTTCATCGTCGTGGTGGCGATGCTGCATGTCGTGAACGCCGCCGCCCTGCCGGTCAGTTGGGTCGGGGCGAAAAGCTATTCGGCCTTTTCGGGTGTGCAGGATGCGATGGTGCAGTGGTGGTATGGCCACAATGCGGTCGCGTTCTTCATGACCTCGGGCTTTCTGGGGATGCTCTACTACTACCTGCCGGTCCGGGCGCAGCGGCCGATCTTTTCCTACCGGCTGTCGATCATCAGCTTCTGGGGCATCACCTTCTTCTACCTCTGGGTCGGATCGCACCACCTGCATTACACTGCCCTGCCAACCTGGGTGCAGAACCTTGGCATGACCTTTTCGGTGATGCTGCTGGTGCCAAGCTGGGCTTCGGCGGGCAACGCGCTGGCCACGCTTAACGGGGCATGGCACCGGGTGGGCGACGATGCGACGCTGCGGTTCATGTTCGTGGCGGCGGTGTTTTATGGCCTGTCCACGTTTGAGGGGTCGTTCCTGGCGATCCGCCCGGTCAACGCGCTGTCGCATTACACCGACTGGACGGTAGGCCATGTTCATTCCGGCGCGCTTGGCTGGCTGGCGATGGTGACCTTCGGTGCCTTCTATTCGGTCATCCCGCAGATCTGCGGGCGAACGGCGATGCATTCGGCGCGGCTGGTCGAATGGCACTTCTGGTTGGCCCTTGCCGGGCTGCTGACCTATGTCTTTGCGTTGTGGAACGCGGGCATCACCCAAGGGCTGATGTGGCGCACCTACAATGCGGCAGGCACGCTCAACTATTCCTTCATCGACAGCATGGAGGCGATGCGCCCCTACTACATCGCCCGGGTGATCGGCGGCGCGCTGTTTCTGGCGGGCATCTGTGTGGGGGCTGTGAACATCTGGCTGACGGTGCGCGGCGCGCGCGGTGCTGCCGCCGATGTACCCCTTGCCCCCCAAGCGGCGGAGTAGGCCCATGTCCCTGTTCAAGGCGCACTACAATCTTGAAAAGCACTCGGTCGGCTTTGTCGTGGCCATCATCCTTGCAGCCAGCGTCGGCGGTCTGGTCGAGATTGCCCCTCTGTTTACTATCGACGACACGGTGGAAACCCTGCCCGACATGCGGGTCTACACGCCCCTCGAACTGGCCGGGCGCGACATCTACATCCGCGAGGGCTGTTACGCCTGCCACAGCCAGATGATCCGCACCCTGCGCGACGAGGTGGAACGCTATGGTCCCTATTCCCTGGCGGCGGAATCGCAATATGATCATCCGATGCTGTGGGGGTCCAAGCGCACGGGTCCGGACCTTGCCCGGCTGGGCAGCAAGTATTCCGACGAGTGGCATGTCGCCCACCTGATCAACCCGCGCGATGTGGTGCCGACCTCGATCATGCCGGCCTATCCCTGGCTGGCGACAAACACCCTGGACGTGGCCGATCTGGGCCAGCATCTGGCGGTGTTGCGCCGCCTGGGCGTGCCCTACACCGACGAGATGATCGCCAACGCCCCGCATGACGCGCTGGCGCAGACCCGGCCCGACGGTGAAGCGGCCACGGGACTTGTCGCCCGCTACGGCGAGGCGACCACCCTGCGCCCGTTCTCCGGTGCTGACCGGTTGACCGAGATGGACGCCCTGGTGGCCTACCTTCAGGTGCTGGGGCAGTTGTCGCAGGTCCCCTATGCGCCGGAGGTGACACCATGAGCCATGATCTTGCGCTGTTTCTGGCGAAAACCTTTGGCCTGTTCTACCTGATGGGCTTTTTCATCCTGATCGTGATCCACACCTACTGGCCGACACGCAAAGCCGGGGCTGACCGCGCCGCGAACTCCATCCTGACGTCGGAGGACCGGCCATGTCCGTGACCGAACGCGACCCGGTCTCGGGCTTTGCCACCACCGGGCATGACTGGAACGGCATCAAGGAACTGAACTCGCCAATACCGCGCGTCGTGGTGTGGTTTCTGGCGGTGACGCATGTCTATGCGGTGATCGCTTGGGTGCTTTTCCCGACCTGGCCGCTGGGGCAGACCTATACCAAGGGGCTGCTGGGTGGTGATCAGCAACAAGCCGTCGCCGCCGACATTGCCGCTGCGACCGCCGCGCGGGCCGACTGGATGTCGGCGCTTGCCACGCAGGATTTTGACAGCCTGCGCGCCGACTCCGACCTGATGGCCCGCGCCCTGGCCACGGCAGAGCCTCTCTTCGGCCAGAACTGTCAGGTCTGCCACGGCGCGGGCGGCACGGGAGGCCCCGGCTTTCCGCGCCTGAATGACGGCATCTGGCTTTGGGGCGGCACGGCAGAAGAGATCGAGACGACCTTGCGCTTTGGCATCAACAGCCCCCACGCCGATACCCGCTTCGCCCAGATGCCCGCCTTTGGCCGGGACGGTCTGTTGCCCCGGCCCGATATCCTGGCGCTGACCGAATATGTGCTGACGCTTGGCAACGGCGTGATCCCCGGCGACACCTCTGCGGCCGCCACCCTGTTTCAGGACAACTGCGCCGGATGCCACGGCGAGGATGCCAAGGGGCTGGAGGGCACCGGCGCGCCGGACCTGACCGATGCCGATTGGATCTATGGCGGCGATGCGGTCACGATACGTCAGACTCTGCTTGCCGGTCGCCAGGGCGTGATGCCCGCCTGGCAGGGGCGGCTAGCAGAGGCGGAACTCCGCATGATGGCGCTTTATATCGAAAGCCTTGCAGACAAGGGGGCGAAGGATGCGCAATGAGCCTGCGCCCGCGTGTCTGGATCACCCTTGGCGTTGCCGCCACCCTGGCGCTGGTGATCGGAGCGAACTGGAATCTTGCCGACCTGGCCTTTCGGTCGCAACCCGGTTGCGTGGCCGAAAAGCCGGGCCTGGCTGCCGCAAAACCCGGATGCTGAAAGGGGGCCGCCATGCTTGAACCGCTTCCCGCACTGGAACCGCGCCTCCCTGCGCCGCGCCCCTTTGCCCGCGATTTGCCAAGGGGCGCGGCGCTTGGCTGGCTCTCCTGCGGCTGGGCCGATCTGTGGGCCCGCCCGGCCCAAAGCCTGATCTACGGGCTTGCGGTGGCCGCCCTGTCGGCCCTTGTCATCGGCGGGATGATCCTTGCGGGCCTGCCCTGGCTGATCTTTCCGGCTCTGTCGGGCTTCCTGGTCGTCGGCCCGCTTCTGGCCATCGGCCTTTACGAGAAAAGCCGCCGACTGCACAACGCCCAGCCGGCGACGCTGGCGCAGATGCTGCTGGTCCGTCCGACATCGGGGGGACAACTGGTGTTCGCGGGGCTTCTGCTGTGCCTTCTGGTCGTGCTCTGGCTTCGCGCCGCGGACCTGCTTTACGCCCTGTTCTTCGGGATGCTGCCGTTTCCGGGCTTTGACCACATCCTTGTCCAGTTGCTGACCACGCCGCGCGGCTGGGCGTTGATCCTGACCGGCTCGGCCATCGGCGGGCTGTTTGCCGCCTTCGCGATGGCGATCAGCCTGTTTTCCATCCCGATGCTGCTGGAACGCCGTGTCGATGCGCTGACCGCACTTGGCACCTCGTTTGCGATCACCACGCAGAACCTGCGCAGCGTGCTGCCATGGGGGGTGATCGTGACGCTGGGCTTTGCGCTGTCGGCGGCGACCGGGCTGCTGGGGCTGATTGTGATTTTCCCGCTGCTGGGTCACGGCACCTGGCACGCCTGGGTCGCCCTGCGCCCGGAAGGGGTGCAAGGGCAATGACCTGGTTCATCCTTGTGCCCATCGCGATTGGCCTTGGCCTGACCGGTCTTGCCGCCTTCTTCTGGGCGCTGCGCCATGACCAATATGACGACCTTGAAGGAGACGCGCTCCGCATCCTGGTTGCCCCCGATATCCCCATCCCGTTAAAGGAAAGCCCCAATGGACAACTGGCTGCCCACGCTGATCACGCCAACCCCGACCGAAGGCTATGACCTGGCCGTCAAGCTGTCGCGCATGGCGATCAAGAAAACCCAGCCCGACGCCGCTGTGCGTGACCGGCTGCGCCCCGAGTATGCCGAAGATGCCGATGCGCTGATCGCGGTCAGCGCTGTGATAGCCACCCATTTCGCCACCATCGCCGCCGCCAACAACCATTGGCGCGATGCCACATGAGCGGCGTGACTGTCACCGCGCAGGGGTTCGAGGTCGATGCGGTGACGGTGGCTGCTGCCTTCGGGCTGGACCCCGCGCAGTTGCAGGAAAAGATGCGGGCCGGAAAGGTGACAAGCCTGTGCGAAAAGGGCGTTGATGCGGACGCAGGCCGGTTCCGGCTGACGTTTCGCCATGCCGGGCGCGTCTTAAGGCTGACGGTCGACGACGCAGGCACCATCCTCAAACGAAGCACTTTTGACGCCAAGGGAACACGATCGGCCTCAGGCCCCAACGGCTGAAACATGACCGGAAGACCCGCGAAGAAATAGTCCTGAAAGCGGGGAACATTTCGGGCGTTGCCGCATCCAATAGCCGAGACCGCACGAAAGGGTCTCGCTCAGTCACGGAGACGACCATGTTCCTCAACTTGTCCGCCGCAACCTTTGGCATCGCCCTGATGCTTGCTGCCCCCGGCCTTGCCCAAGCCGAAGACGTCCCCGAAGCCGCGCCGCCGCCGGCACCGTATGCCAAGGTCAGCGACCTTGTGGCGCTGCCTGATTTCCTGCCCGGCCTCGGCACGCTTTTCGTCGATCCCGCGACCCTGCCGGCGGGACCCTTTCTTGGCTATGATCGGGACGGAAAACTGGCCGCCACAATCTTCATGACCCCGATCGAGGATTTGCAGGGCGGCACGTCCTACAACGACCTGGCTGTCGGATCGAATGATGTTTCATCCGTCGACATCTATTACAACGCCGGGCATCCGGGTGTGGAAAAGCCGCACGCGCATGTCGTGCTGTTCCACGGCGCGGATGCCAAGGCGAGGCTGGCAGAGTGATGCCGAACCGTCGGCAGGTGCTGGCGGTTGGTGGGGGCGGCGTCGTCGCTCTCATCGGGCCAGCCTTCGTGCTTGCGGGTCCGGTGGAAGAGATCAGGATGCAGGGCACGTCACGGGGCGAGCATGTCTGGTTCGCCCCGGTCGGGCTTGCGGTTGCCGCTGGCACGACGCTGCGCTTTGTGAACCTTGATCCCGGGAACAGCCACACCGCAACCTGCTATCACCCCACCCTCTTCGACCGGCCGCAACGCATTCCTGCGGGGGCGACGCCCTGGGACAGCGACTTCCTGCTGCCCGGCGACAGTTTCGAGGTTTTGCTGACCCTCCCCGGCGTTTACGACTTCTACTGCCTTCCGCACGAACACGCTGGGATGGTCGGCCGGATCGTGGTCGGAACGCCGGGTGACGCGGGCTGGCAGGGGGCGGCAACCGAGGCGGGCGATCTGTCCGCGGTTGCTCTTGACGGGTTTCCGTCTGTCGAGGCCATTCTGAAGGCCGGGCGCGTGATGCCCCCGGGGCAGCCATGAACCCCGCTCCACGTCCGGCCCCGGCCTGTAGCCTGCGCGATGCAGACGAAGCGACACTGGTCACGGCGGCGCGGGCGCAGGACGAGGCGGCGGTGCGCGAACTTGTCCGCCGCCTCAATCCCCGGCTTTTCCGGGTGGCGCGCGGGATCCTTGACACCAATGCCGAGGCGGAAGATGCGGTGCAGGACGCCTATCTTGCGGCCTTCACCCGGCTGGATCAGTTTCGCGGCGAAGCGCGCTTTTCAACCTGGCTCGTCCGCATCACCATCAACGCGGCGCGGATGCGCGCCCGAGCCGCCCGGCCGCAAGAGGAGTATGATACCGTGCTTGAGCGGGATGCGGCAGACAGCGCCGTCGTGATCTTTCCCGGCAACGGCTTTGAAGGCAGCGAAGCGGCGCTTGGCCGGACGCAGATTTCCACCATGCTCGAGGCTGCGGTTGCCGGGCTGCCGGCGGAATTGAGGCTTGTCTTTCTTCTGCACGAGGCCGAGGGTCTGGGTGTGCTGGCCATAGCGCGGACCTTGTCATTGAATCCGATCACGGTCAGGACGCGGCTGTTCCGCGCCCGCAAGCGCCTGCGCGCGGGGCTTGAAGTCCGGCTAAGGGGCGGTTTCGAAACCGTATTTCCCTTCGACGGCGCGCGCTGCACCCATATGGCCGATCGCGTGATCGCTGACCTGAGGCGCAAGAACTTCTTTGGAAAGTGACTTCGTAAGCGCCCCCATAGGTCAACATCGGGACCGCTTCGACTTTCCGGCTATCCTTTCGTCTTGGCGCTGACATCTGACGCGGCGGAAGGGCGGCGCGGGATCAACCGGCATCGGTGCTTTCCAGCACGAGCGCCATGATCTCGGCCCCCAGCGCAAGGTCGGAAATCGTCCCGAAATGGCGCGCGCGCAGGCGGCCTTCGCGATCGATCAGCAGCAGTGTCGGCGTGCCCTCCAGCGCATAGGCTTCCATGGTTTGTGGCAAGGGGCCCCGTTCGCCGGTCATGTCCACCGCGACCGGAAAACGGATACGGTATTCGTGAAGGAAGGCTCGCAACGACAGCGGAGTCATCGCGGCATGGTGTTCGAACACGCAGTGCAGCCCGATCATCGCCACGTCCTGCGGGCGAAAGGTCTGGGCGATGCGTTGGGCCTGCGGCAACCCGTGGCTGACGCAACCGGGGCACAGCATCTGAAAACACTCGATCACCACGACCCGGCCACACAGGCCTTCCAGCGTCAACGGTTCGGGCGTGTTCAGCCATTCGGAGGCCAGGATCGGCGGGGCAAGATCGGACATGGCGTTCACTCTCCACAATGTGCCGGCGGCACCACCAGCGCCGCCGGCCGTTGATTACTGGTTGACCTTGCCCGGCAGGCTGAGATCGCCCGAGGCCACGTCAAAGACATCGGTGACGCACAGAAGCGGCGCATGGACATCGGCATTCACCCGCAAGCCTGCGGTCACACCGTCAAAGCCCACCGTCCCGACCGCGCCGATGTCGTCGAAAGCCACCGCGATCTCGATGGTCTCGGCATCAAGCATCGGTTGCCAACCGGGGCTGTCGATCAGCAAGGGCAGACCCGGCCAGGTTGCAGGCAGGCGCGGCGTGCTGCCTTCGGGGATGTCGATCACTTTCAGCGCGCCCGCGCCGCAAGCGTCATCCTGCCCCAGAACGACCCAATGGCTGTGCCACAGATCGCCGTCATTGCCCCGGTCGCCATCTCGGTTCTCGTCGTATAGAGGGGTGTCGTCGAAATCAGGATGCGCGGTCGCCACCATCGCCAGGATGCCTGCGCCGGGCTCGAACCCGACAGTGGCGCTGTCCAGCGTGGTCGGCCAGACATAGGCAAAGACCTGCGACCCCGCCAGCGCGCCAATGGCGGCGGGGCAGCTTTCCCCGGCCGCGCCCGAGACGGCCATGTGAAAGGTCGCCACCCGCCCTTCGGTGGTGATCCGGGCGTGAACGATGTCGAAAGGCGCGCGGTCGCCCGCCGTGGCCGTGATACCGCCGGTGTGGTCATGTGCGCCATCGGCCAGCGCCGCGCTGCCGCCAAGCAGCGCCGCAAGGCAGGCTCCGGCATGGTAAAGGTTGGATTTTCGTGTCATGATATGGGGCTTCCTTTTCATCCGTTGGATTGGTGGGCATCAGGGCGTCCGGACCGTTGCCGCGGTTCCGGGCGCCCGTCTCAGGCCGCTGCCGAGAACCTCGCCCAAAGGGGCAGGAGGTCCGGGTCGGCGGCGGTTTCGTGGTCGCCGCAGTCGATCCGCAGCGCGGCATCGCCAAAGGCGGCATCCACAAAGGCACAGTGATGCGGGCGCGCCGCGTCGTCATGGGCATGGGGGCGAAAATGCCTGCAGGTCACGCAGATCCGCTGCACCGGAATCACTTGCGCCAGTTGCAATGCCCGGATCAGACCCACCAACCCGCGCTGCATCGCATCGCGGTCAGCTTCTGGCAGCGCTTCCAGCGCCGCCAGCATCGCCGGAGGCGGAACGCGCGCCGCCTCGGCCACAGCGCGCCCCGCCCAGGTCAGTTGCAGCCGCACGGCGCGGCCATCCTCGGGGTCCGGTTGCCGCTCCAGCAACCCCTTGCGGAACAGTGCCGCCACCGCATCGCTCAGCGTCGGCTGGCTCACTCCAAGCTCGGCGGCCAGGTCGCTGACCCGTGATCGTCCGCGTGCGGCCAACCGCACAAGGATCTGCGCCTGCGTCGGGTTGACCCCGAGCTTTTCCGCATCCTCCCAGGCAAGGGATTTCAGCAGGGTGCCGATCCGGGCAAGGGCGTAAGCGATCTGAACTGTGGGCATCTATGACTCCTCGACGCCCAGTATACATAGGAATCCTATGTATACGAGTCAGAATCTGCCGGCCTTATGCAAACATTGCTTTGTGCGCGGTCAGCCCTCTCCAGATCACGCCGCCCACCTGTCGTTCCGAAGCGCTTTGTCGCGCAGCGGTCTTTGGCACTGAATGTGTCGATGCGGACGAAACAGGCCATTCAAAGCCCCGGTTCGAAGGCTCGCCTTGGCCCAGCTGACTTGGCTTAGAACCGGGACAACAGGTCGATAATCCCAGAGAAATTCGGATCCGGTTCCCTCAAGCGGGACCACAACAGGACGATATCCGTTGCGGCCTCGGGTGTGGAAATCGGCACAGTGACCAAAGGCCTGCCGTCATAGCTTTGGCCTCCGGGTGGGCAGGAATAGCTTATGCCAACGCCAAAACCGTGCGCGGTCAACGATCGCATCATTTCCAGCGAAGTTACCCGTTGTTTGATGTTCGGGCTTAGCCGCAGCTTGCCAAACAGATCCCGGACAAAGCCTGCTGACAGATCCTCTTCAAACAGGACGAGCGGATGGGCAACCAGCTCGGCCAGTTCAACGGTTGACCGGCTGGCAAGTGGATGTTCCGAAGACAGGAAGGCAACCGGCGATATGGTCCGCATGACCTGACGGTCGAACTTGCCCGTGAAGCCGATGTCATAGGAAATCACGACATCCGCAAGACCTTGCGTCAAGTCAGACGCCAGTTCGGAGAAACGGCCTTCCCGCGGCTGGAAAGTCATCATCGGGAACCGGGACTGAAGTCTTTCCACGGCGGCGACCAGATACCAGGGGGCGATGTCCTGAAAGCAGCCGACGACGAAGGGGCGGGCCTGATCCGGTCCTTGTTCGATCCGGCCGGCCATTTCCAACAGGTCACGCACCCTTTCGATGACACGATGCCCATAGGGGGTGATCCCAATCGCCGAACCCTTGCGCCGCACAAACAACAGCGCGCCAAGACGCTCTTCCACCCGCATGATGGCAACCGAAAGCGACGGCTGAGACACGTTCAGACGCTCTGCCGCACGCGTCAAGCTGCCAGCTTCGGCAACGGCGATGACGTACTCATACTGTCGAAGGCTGATATATAGCATAGAACTATTATTGGCATTGCCAGGTATTATTGGAAGCTAAATTATGGCGATGGTATCCAGTGGCCGACCCCAAAGGAGACCGTTCATGCCAAGTTGCGTCACAAAGGAACAGATCGACACGTTTCAGAGCGATGGCGTTGTTCTGATCAAGGGGTTGTTTGCCGATCACGTCGAAACCCTCCGCGCCGGGATCGAACGCAACATGGCAGAGCCCGGTCCCTTTGCGGCCGAAAACCTCAAGGCGGGCGAAGGCGGGCGGTTCTTCGATGATTACTGCAACTGGACGCGCATCCCGGAATTCGAGGATGTCATCCGGAACTCACGGGCAGCCGAGGTTGCTGCGGATCTGATGAGATCAGACCGTGTCCAGGTGTTTCACGACCATATTCTGGTCAAGGAACCCGGGACTACCAAGCCAACGCCTTGGCATCAGGACGGCCCCTATTACTTTGTCGATGGCGTCCAGAACGTCAGCTTCTGGTCTCCGCTGGATGTGGTGACCACGGCCAGTCTACGCTGCGTTGCACGTAGCCACGCCTGGCCGAAACCTGTGCTGCCGACGCGCTGGCTGTCCGAAACCAGCTTCTTCCCGAATGAAGATGATTACATGCCTGTGCCAGATCCCGATGCAGAAGGCATGGACATCAAAGAGTGGGAGATGCAGCCAGGTGATGCGGTGGCGTTCAATTTTGCCACGCTCCACGGTGCGCGCGGAAACACCTCGACCTCTCGGCGACGCGCTTTTTCCCTGCGCCTGGTTGGCGACGACGCGCGTTATGTCGAGCGCCCCGGTCGGACATCGCCGCCCTTTCCGGGCCATGACATGAAGCCCGGTCAGGTTCTGCGCGAAGACTGGTTTCCGGTCATCTATCAGCGCGGCAAGTAGGGCTTGGTTCCATCAATCCGCCCTTCAGGGTTCAGGCGAACAACCCTCTGGGTTTCCGTCGCTGGCACGCCCCGGCGTCTGTGCTGCCGGGGCCGACCTGGCGCGCAGGCGAAGCGGTCATCACAGATCCAATACGATGGCGGTCTTTGGTCGCGAGCAGCACAGCAGCAGCTCGCCTTGCGCGAGGTCCTCAAGCGGGTCTTCGAAATAGGCCACGTCGCCTGAAATGATCCGTGACGTGCAGGTGCCGCAGATGCCCGCGCGGCAGCTGAAATCCGGCTTCAACCCCTGATCCTCGGCGAAGGACAAAAGCGACTGCGCCGCGCTATCCCATTCCGCCACCAGACCCGACTTGCGGAACTCGACGGTGATCGCTCCGACTGCAGGAGCGGCACCGCCCGTCGGGGCGACCATCTTCGGCTTGACCTCGGTGTCAAGCAAAGTAGCTGGGCCGAAGAATTCATAGGCGATACGGTCCTTGGCCACGCCAAGGCCGCGCAGGGTTTGATACATCGCCTGCATGAACGGTGGTGGGCCACAAAGATAGAAGTCGTAATCGTCAAGGCACAGCAGGCTTTGCATCACTTCGCGGGTGATGAACCCCTCGCTATGAAAATTGTTTTCAGCCAGGTCTCCTGGGCTGGGTGCCCGATAGCAATAATGGGCAGACAGGCCGGGACGCCGGCCGATCAGACCATCGACCTCGGCGCGCAAGGCATGCACCTCGCCGTTTTCGCAGCCATGCAGAAACAAGGTGCGGCGGGTCGACCGATCCGCCAGTGCGTGCAGCATCGCGACCATCGGTGTCAGCCCGACCCCGCCGCTTAGCAGAACCACCGGGCGGTTGCTGGCTTCATCCAGCACGAATTCGCCACGCGGGCCGTCGGCCATCAACACATCGCCGACGCAGACTTTGTCATGCAGGTAATTTGAGCTTAGCCCGACAGGCAGACCCCGCCCCGCTGACGGCTCGCGCTTGACCGAAATGCGGTAGTGGCGGGGATCGTCGGGCGAGCCGGACAGGCTGTAGTTGCGCAGCACCTGGCCTTTCGGGTCGCCCGACGGGATCTTGAACACCAGAAACTGACCGGGACGGAAGGCTGGCAAGGCCGTCCCATCCGCCGCTTCCAGATGGAACGACGTGATGAGATTGCTCTCAACGATCTTTGCGGCAACCCTCAGCCCGCGAAACCCGGCTTTGCCTTGCGGACGCTGGTCAATGTCCAGGGTCATTCAGCCACGACTTTCCTGGTCTGCTCTGCCTCGATCAGCTTGGCCAGATTGCGACGAAAGCGCATCGGGCCGACGTCGATCTTGAGATCAAGGTTCGGCGTGCGCTTGTTGGCCATGCCTTTGTGCACCGCCGTCAGAACGGCGCGATCCTCGTCAAAGGCACCCCGCACCGAGGTGGCAAATTCGGCAGAGATCTTGGCGTCGTCGGGCGCGAAATTGCGCATCTGGAACCAGTAGTATTTGGTCGTGTTCTCGTCGATCGGGGTCATGAAATTGTAGCTGTCCATCAGGAACGTGTCCTCATGCAGCGGGCGACCTTCCCCACCGGTGCCAGCAGGCGCGAAGATCGCCCTGATGATGGCATGGCTGGGATAATGCACTTCGTAGTGCTGCTTGCGGTCGGTGTTGCCCTTGAACTTCAGATAGGGCGCATAGAAGGGCGCAGGCTCTACATCCAGCATCCAGCGCCAGACGGTCACGCCATTTTCACCGATGGTGGTTTCCAGCGGCGCCTCTTCGGTTGCGGCATTGCCAAAGGACGATTGGTGAACCCAAGCCACATGCGACGGGTCAAGCAGGTTGTCGGTCATGTAAAGATAGTTGCAGTCGATCGCCATCGAGTCGCCGCGATTGAGACCCCAGGCCGGATCGCCCCAGTGGTCCACCTGAAAGATCAGCGCCGGATCGGCCTTTTCCGCGTCACCCATCCAGACCCACAGTAGGCCGTGGCGTTCATGGATCGGATAAGAGCGGACGCAGGCGACATGCGGGATCTTCTCGACGCCGGGAACCCGGGTGCAGGTGCCGGTGCTGTCGAATGTCAGACCGTGATAGCCACATTCAACCGTGTCGCCCTTGATGCGGCCCATCGACAGCGGCAGCTTGCGATGCGGGCAGGCGTCCTCAAGCGCCGCCACTTCTCCATTGGTCTTGCGGTAAAGCACGATTGGTTCGCCCAGCATCTTAACCGGGAAAAGGTCCTTGCCGACCTCGTGATCCCAGGCGGCAACATACCAGCTGTTGGTTAGGTACATCATACGCTCCCGACGTTATGTGCAGACATATTGCCAGCCTGCCTTTACCGATTCAGAAACCACTTGCACCTGCGTTCTATTTTAGAAAAACTAAACTCTACTTCTGTTGGATCAGCGACCTTGCAAAAACTTCCCTCTATGCGCGCGCTACAGGCCTTTGAGGCTTTTGGCCGTCTTGGGAGTGCCACAGCGGCCGCCATCGAGCTTGGCGTGACCGTCGGCGCGATCAGCCAGCAACTGCGCAAAGCCGAAGCAGAGGCCGGGCTGCGGCTGGTGGAGCGCAAGGGCAAGTCGATCGCCCTGACGACCCGCGGGCGGCAGTATCATGACAACATCAAAGCTGCGTTTGATGCGCTGCGCGAGGCGCAAGCCAGGATCGAACGATCCCGGTCCGAAGCCACGCTGACGATTTCGTGCCTGCCCTCGCTGGCCTCCAAATGGATTGGGGCGCAACTGTTCGATTGGCAGTCGTCACATCCCGCAGCCACTGTCCGGTTGATCGGGGATGACGCCGAACCCCGCTTCGGGACTGATGAGGTCGACTTTCGGCTGACCTATGGCGACCAGGTCACGCGCTTTGATCATCGGACCGAACTGTTCACGGATTGGGTCGTCCCGGCATGTTCACCCGCGCTTCTTGCAAGACTGAAGCTGCAGACGTCTGCGGATATCCTTGATGCGCCGCTTCTGGGGATCGAATGGAACCGCACTCAGGGTGCAGCGCCCGGCTGGGACGATTGGGCAACGCATGTGGGCGTACCCCGCCGCAAGGCCAGCGGCGAGGTAGCGTTTTCGATGTCCAGTGCTGCGATCGATGCAGCAATCAACGGCCGCGGGTTCGTCCTGGCGCAACTTTCAATGGCGGCCGAAGATATCGCCACGGGGCGGCTTGTCGTGCCGTTCGACATCCGGCTCAAGCTGTCACATCCCTACTCACTCGCTTGGGACCCGGCAGCTTTGGAAAAGCCGTTCGGGGCAGAGTTGCGCCGCTGGATTCAGACAATATCTCACCGTCAAAAAGCGATTTCTGCACCTCTTGCAGATTGACCTGCGGTCCTGTGCGGGCGCTGTGCGGCAAGCACGGCAAGTCGGATGGCACACTTTACGGCAAGAGCACAAAGTGGTCCCGCACATGTCGCCGCTTTTGCCTCAAGATGCCGAAAATGCGTTGCCGAATGCAACTGACGGCGTGCGCTGGACAGCCGGTGCAAGATGGCGTGCCCGGACCACAATCAAAGCGCGGCAAGTCCGGAGTCGTCAAGCTGCTCGGGATCGGGCAGGTCGCGCAAGGACGCCATTCCGAAAGTGGCCAGGAAGACATCCGTTGTGACAAATGTATAGGGCGCGCCGCGGCGGGGTTCGCGTGGGCCGGTTCCGATCAACTCGCGCTCGGCCAACCGGCCGATCAGATCACGGCTGATCTCTTTGCCGAAGATGTCCTTCAACCCGTCACGGCTGATCGGTTGGTGAAACGCAATCGCCGCCAGCACGGCCAGGTCGTGTTCTGACAGGTTCAGGGCCTGCCCCCCCACATCCGCCGCGGCGCGGATTGCCGGCGCATAGGCGGGCTTGGTCCGCAGCATCCATCCCGTGCCCACCTGAGCCACCTCATAGGGACGGCCTGCCAGTTCCACGGCCAGATCCTCGATCAGCAGATCGACCGATGCCCCCGGCCCCACCACCCGCGCCAGATCGTCCCGCGCCACCGGCAAGGCGCTGGCAAAAAGCACTGCCTCGATCCGGCACAGCCATTCCCGCCAGCGCAGATTGGCCGGAAGATCGGCCAGACCACGGTCGAAAACCGTCTCTTTGCGAGCGCTTTTCACGTCAGAGCCCATACAGTCGGAAGGTTTCGCGACCGGTCAGTTCGCGAACCGCGCCCAGGTCGACCAGCCGGTCACACAGGCGCCGGGCTGCCCGATCAGACATGAAGTCGAAAGCCGCCGGCGTCAGCGCCTCGCGCGACAGGAACAGATCGACTGCGCGCCCGGCCCCCCTGGCCCGCAGCTTCGGCGTCACCGCCCGCAGCCGCGTTGCCGCCCGCGCCAGATCACTCGCCAGAGACACCGCCTGTGCGGCACCGGCAGCAACCGCCCGGTGGCAGGCCAGCCGCAGATCGTCCCCCCGCAGCCCCAGATCGCGCGGCTTCAGGGCCAGCGACAGCAGCGGAACGGCGTGATCCTGTCCCCATCCCCGCGCCAGCACCGCATCGGCCAGGATCAATGCGGCTGTTTCGGCGCGCGGAGTGTCAGCCAACACGGTTTCAATCACCGCTGCCGCCCGGTCCACCGGCGTTGGTCCGGCCGTGTCCAGACAAAGCCCGATCTGTTCGGGTGCAATCCCGTCCAGCAAGCGGTTCAACCCGGCAACCGAGATCGGCCGCGCCACCGCCCGGCTCCATTGTCGCAGGATTCGCCCCGCCGGACCGGGGTCGTCGCCTGCCCGCGCCAGATGCAGCGCCCCGCCCTTCGCGCCGCCCTGCCATCGCCACACAGGTTTCCGCAGCCGCCAGCGCCAGCCGGTCGCGCCACAACGGCAGGGGCACATCAGCCGCCGCAACCAGCGCCAGATGCGCCAGCGCCGCCCCCGACCGGAACGCCGCCGTATCAAGGGGTTCAGCCGCCGCCCGAGCAATCCATCCGGGCAAGGGCTTGGGCCCCGGCATTGCTTGGCTCGGCAGTTCGGGCGGTTTCCTCATGCCGAAAGCCTAAGGCATGGCGGCGCTTTTGGCCACCAGAAGTTGCATTAAGCGCCGCTGCCTTCATGGCTTCACCATGTCCAATAAGTTTGCATTATCGGACATCAAGAAGATATGCTCAGAGGCATGACTGTCGTTTTAGTTTCATCTGTCGGAACGCCGGAATTTATGAGACTCAAGCACTTCCA
>WRPH01000054.1 GCA_009773375.1 Paracoccaceae bacterium | reverse complement strand
CAGACCTCGTGCCCACCCTTGGGCGCCCAGTTCGCAACAGACGCCTTGGCGTCCCTGATTGCATGAGAAAATACTTGAAAAAAGACATCAGAGCGCTGTTCTGATCACACCTTGATGGCGTAATTCCACGGCAGCAGATCGTCGATCTGGCTTTGTTTGTGGCCGTTGACGATGGAGGTGAGCGTGTTTGCCAGCCAGGCGTGGGGGTCGACGCCGTTCATCTTGCAGGTCTCGATGAGCGAGGCGATGACGGCCCAGTTCTCAGCCCCGGCGTCGTGGCCTGCAAAAAGGGCATTCTTTCGGTTCAGGGCGATGGGGCGGATGGTGCGTTCGACGGTGTTGTTATCGACCTCCACACGACCATCGGTCAGGAAGCGGCCAAGGCCGTCGCGGTATTTGGCGACGTAGGCCAGCGCTTGGCCCAATGGTGATTTGGCGGATGCGCGGGCGCGGTGGTGGGCGAGCCAGTCGTCGATGTTGGTAAGGATCGGGGCGGAGCGGTCTTGCCGGATGGCCAGTCGGACTTCGGGGTCACGGCCGCGGATCTCGGCCTCGATGGCGTAGAGGTCGCGGATGAGGGCCACGCCTTCCTCGGCAATCGGCGCGGGTCCGGTGCGGGTGATCTCGATTAACTTCCTGCGCGCGTGCGCCCAGCAATAGGCGAGTTGGATGGCTGGACCGATCCGGTCAGGCACGATTAGCCGGTTGTATCCGGCATAGCCGTCGACCTGCAGGATGCCGCCGAAGCCCTGCAATATCCGTTCGGCATGCTGCCCGCCCCGACCGGGGGCATAGGTGAAGACAACACCCGGTGGAGCCGTGCCGCCCCAGGGTCGATCATCGCGGGCAAGCGCCCAGAAGTATCCGGTTTTGGTCTTTCGCGCCCCCGGATTGAGAACCGGGGCGCGGGTCTCGTCCATGAACAGCTTGGTGGACCGCTTTAGGTCGGCCATCAGCGCATCATGGACGGGGCGAAGTTCGAAGGCGGCACGACCGACCCAATCCGCAAGGGTGGACCGGTCTAGATCGACGCCTTGGCGGCTGTAGATCTGGGCCTGACGGTAAAGCGGCAAGTGATCTGCGTATTTGCTGACCAGCACATGGGCCACTGTCGCATCGCTCGGCATGCCGCCCGGGATCAGCCGCGCAGGGGCCGGAGCCTGAACCACACCATCCGTGCAGGACCGGCAGGCATATTTGGGGCGGCGGGTGACGATGACGCGGAACTGGGCGGGCACGATGTCCAGCCGTTCCGACACATCTTCCCCGATGCAATGCAGACAGCCGCCGCAGGTGCAGGTGAAGCTTTCCGGCTCGATAAGCTCTTCGACGCGCGGCAGGTGTTTGGGAAGCGATCCACGGTTGGCGGCACGCGGTTTGGCCGGGCGTTTGGCCGCCCGATCCTCGGCATCCTCTTCGGCATGGATCTCCGCCATGGCCGCTTCCAGATCTTCCAGCGCCAGTTCGAACTGGTCCGGATCGCTCTTCTCCGACCGGCGTCCGAACGCTGCCTGTTTGAAGGCCGCGACCAGCTTTTCCAACTGTGCGATCCGCTCGTCCTTGCGCTGGTCACGCGCTTCTGCGGCGATCAGCATCGCCTTCAGTGTCGCAATTTCCCCAAGCAGATCGACGGTGTTCGGCATGGTTGGCTTTTACCAAACCACCACAAGCGATGCCTCAAGAAAGCACCGAATGAGTCATCCTGCCGCAGGGCTGAACCGGTCATTCCACCGCTTCGGGAGCCCTCGCCTCGATGGCCCGAACCCGCCGCCAGTCGAGCCCCGCAAACAGCGCCTCGAACTGCGCATGGTTTATCAGCATCAACCCGTCCGTCACGGCGGGCCAGGTAAACGTATGCTCTTCCAGCCGCTTGTAGGCCATCACCAGCCCGGTGCCGTCCCAATACAAAAGCTTCAGCCGATCCGCCTTCTTGGCGCGGAACACAAAAACTGTCCCCGTGAACGGATCTTTGCGCAACTCGTTCTTCACCATCGCGGCTAGGCTGTCATGGCCCTTACGGAAGTCTATGGCCTTGGTTGCCACCATGATCCGCACTCGGTTCGAGGGAAAGATCACGCGCAAGCCCGCAGTGCGATCACCAATTCTGCAACCCGAGCCGCAGGCGTGGCAGCATCAAGCCGCACCATCACGGAACCAATGACCAGGTCAATTGTGCCAGTCACGATGGGCGGCTCTGATATCTGTGTCACGGCCACCGGCGGTGCGAACTCCGCCCCCGCCACCTCTGGCACAACCAGCTTGCCTTTTCGCGCCAGTGTCCGCCACGACGACAGATGGTTTGCCTTCACCCCATGCCGCCGCGCGACCTCGTTCACAGTGACACCACGCACCAACGTCTCGGCAACCATCCGGCCCTTCGCCTCATCCGACCATCGCCGCTTCGCTGCCGGAGCCGCCAGCAACTCCACAAACCCAACGGCCTCCATACTGCGCTCCCGATGGACTCCCACTGACACCTCCCGTCTAAATCTCCACGGAAGCGCAATCGCACCTTACAGATTCAGCAGGAAGGTGGGGTCAAGACAGCGCTCTGATGTCTTTTTTCAAGTATTTTCTCATGCAATCAGGGACGCCAAGGCGTCTGTTGCGAACTGGGCGCCCAAGGGTGGGCACGAGGTCTG